>NZ_DKST01000001.1:0-681501 GCF_002472835.1 Sphingobacterium sp. UBA7249
ATGGTGGCTCGATAGTCTAAACGTTGTAGTGCTCGTTAAAAATTACAGTCCTTACATTCGTTTATATATAGATGAAATTCTAAAAAGAGGTTCTTGGAAACTGGCATCGTAACAAGTAGGGCAAACGTTTTCCAAATAATTTGTGGCAAGCAGGGATAGAACCCTATTTAGCTACAGCTTTTGATCCTGAAATTCCAAAATATAAAAATAGTGCATGGTGGCTCTGAAAAAGTAATAGAAAAAATTTACTGGGTAAAGCAGAGCCGTTCAATTGATATATCGCAAATTATTTCTTTTCGGTTCTAAAAACCCAAAAGCGTTGAAGCGTATAGTTAAACCCTAAAGAGACAAGTAACTCGACAAGTAGCTTCGAAAACAAAAAATTAAAATGGTAAACATCCACCAGAAAGTGTATACCAGTAGATTTAAGCAGAATACTGCCACTGACAACAATCACAAACTTCCATAACTGGCTACCAACAGAATTTTGAGTGCTACCAAAAGACCAATACCGATTGATCAGAAAATTTACAACAGCGCCAAGGCTCCCGCTGATTGCATTGGAGAAAGGCGCGCTAATATGTAACAGTTTATAACAGGCAGAATATACACCAAAATCAAACAATCCGCCCAGAAAGGCGGACAGTTGTGCTTTTAGAAAAGTAACAATCTTTGAAGACATACTTAGCCCGCCTCCTCTTGTTGTTTTTTCAATTTATCTTCCTTATCCTTCGCATCCCCCAATTTTAACAACAGACGTGTATCGTTTGCATTAATAATAAAAAGCAACAGGCAGATCACAAATACACACCAATTAATAGAACCGGGCATAAATACCTCCAATAACATCACCAGCGAAATAATCACACGAATTTCTGTTGGACCCAATATACCAGCATCTATGGTGTATTTATCTGTAATTCTATACCGAAGCTGGGATATAATCATCGCCCATCCATATAAGGAGACCAACGTAAAGCCGAGATATTTAAAATCACCTGTCGTATAAAGGACATATCCCAATCCGATAAATACTGTACTAATCCAATCCATTACAATATCTAGTGCAAATCCATACCAACGGCGTGATTTATTCCTATAAAACGCAATACGTCCATCCAATGAATCACCAAACCATTGTACAAAAAAACCAGGAATACCCAACAGTAAATAATGGATATCGACATATTCTGCTAGTAGAAAGCTCCCTAAAACCATCAGGGATCCAAAAAAACCGATCGCTGTAAGGCCATCAGAAGTAATCCAATTCGGAACCCGCGGCACTAGGTATGTAATCAACTTTTGTTCGGGTTCACTTAGGATATTCGTTCTTTTCCGATCTTGAAAAAGCTTTTTATTTATTTTAAACTCACTCATTATCTGCGATTATAACCATTTATTTTCTTTATACCAAGCCAATGCCTCCATTAAGCCCGCTCTCAAATTATATTTAGGTTGGTATTGTATCTGGCTTTGCGCCAATGAAATATCACAGCCCCAATTTTCTGCTGTAAGTTCATTCAATCGCTCTGGGTATAGTACAGGTATTGTTTTTGAATTTTTATATAGACGTTCAAAGATTACCGCCACTGCTTTCACAATTCCCAAAGGAATATGCATCCGGATCATTTTCTTCTGCGTGAACTCCCTGAAAATTTTGGCCATTTCATAACGATCATATATGTGCCCATCACTTAGATTATAGCTGTTTTTTCCGCCTTGATCAAAACGGCACGCATTCAAAATCGCTTGGACTAGGTCAGCTACATAAATAAAACTCAACTTTTGGGGCGATCTACCAACATAAGCATCCATCCCCCCGTTCATTGTCTTGAAAAGAATAAAAATATCTTTTTCTCTTGGACCATATACTGCGGTAGGCCTTAATATTGTTAATGGTTGATCATCAAAAGCACGCAATGCGAGTTCCGCCTTCCTTTTGCTTCGACCATAGGTTGTCACTGGACAATAGGGATTACATTCCTTAATTAAATCCGAATGATAAGACACAGGGCCTATGGCGGCCAAGCTACTAACAAAAACAAATCTACTGATTGGATTTTTCAGAGAAAAACAAGCGGATGCCAAATTCTTAGTATAGTCAACATTGACCTTTTCTAAATCTTCCTCACGCTTGGCACGCGTCATTGCCGCCGCATGTACGACATAGGTATAATTTTCAGCTTCCAGCAACGCTTTGATAGACGCTTCATTAGTAAAATCAGGATAAACAAATTTATCCACAACAGAACGAATCTCCGAAACATCACTCGACTTCCTTACAGCAGCATGCACTTCCATCCCTGCTTCCTTAGCTGCTCTTGTCAAATGATAGCCTACAAAACCACTCGCTCCAGTGATCAATATTTTCTCTATCATAATGATTTTTGATACAAACGATAACGTTTGTACAATTCTCCATTCATTTGTTCAATAGCATGATTCATCATATAATTATGATCCAACATCCATGAACATTCAGCCCCCTTTATATTGGAACCTTTCGATTCTTTAATAATTCGGCCATACAAACAAGCCTCAATACCAAGCTTGCGATAATCCTCCAATACACCCAACATCAACACCCGTAGCAAATTGATTTTTTTCTTTCCGAACAACAGCTTAAAAATACCCGTAGGAAGTAAACGACCTTTCTTCACTTTGATAAGAATTTGATTGATATCAGGAATACCTAAGCCAAAACCAACAAGTTCACCATCTTTCTCTGCGACAATGGCAAAACGCGGATCAAGGATCATTTTTAGATCTTTAGCCGTATAATTAAATTCTTCCTCCGTCATTGGAACAAATCCAGAGTTTTTATCCCAGGCTCTATTATAGATATCCCGAACCTTCGCAGCTTCGTTTTTAAAATCCTTTACATTAAATTGGCGTAGTGTGATGCCAGACCTCTTTAAGCGTTCCTCCAACCTATCTAATAGCATCACAGATCGCTTATCAGCAGTCTGCTCCATCACCAAATATGCCCGAAGATCTACCTTATGCCCATAACCGGCATTGGTAATCAAATCTATGTAATAAGGAAAATTGTAAGGCATCATCGCCACAGGAGGCCTATCGAATCCATCGACTAAAAGCCCCACTGTGTCATTGGTGGATAAGTTGATCGGCCCAACAATAGTATTTCCACCTTTTGCTTTTACCCATTTCTCAGCAGTTTCAAACAATGTATTTGCGACCTCTTGATCGTCAATACAATCAAAAAAGCCCCATTGCCCTTCATTGACATGATTAAATGCATTGTGATTGTTGTTCCAAATCGCACAGATTCGGCCAACTATTTTTTCATCACGATAAGCTAGAAAAGGTTGTGCTTGAGAATGTTTATAGAAAGGATGCTTATTAGGAGAAAGCAGGTCTTCTTGTTCAAGAAATAAGGCTGGTACATAATTAGGATTTCCCGCATAGAGACTATGAGGGAAATCTATAAACAACCGTCTTTGTTTCTTTGTTTCAACGGGTACAATCTGAATCATATACGATTAGATTTTATATTAATGTTTCAACTTCAGCTTGTTTGAATACTTTAACCATCTTTTCGATTGCCTCGTCAATTTGGTCATAAGTATGTGTCGCCATCAATGAAAAACGAATTAGAGACTCCTCAGCAGGAACTGCCGGAGAAACAACTGGATTAACAAATACGCCATCATCTTGCAGCATTTTAGTTACCCAGAAGGTTTTTTCATTGCTACGAATAAATATTGGCAAAATAGGACTTTCCGTAGCACCCAAATCAAAGCCATGATCTAATAATTGTGCTTTGGCATAATCCGTATTTTTCCACAGTTTTTCAATATGCTCTGGTTCATTCTGAATGATCTCCAATGCTTTCAATGTAGAAGCCACAGATGCTGGCGTCATCGAAGCACTAAACATTACTGAACGTGCATTGTGTTTCAGAAAATCAATAACATCAGCATCACCTGCTACGAATCCACCTAAAGAAGCTAATGACTTACTGAACGTACCCATGATTAAATCCACATCGCTATTAAGGCCAAAATGTGATGCTGTACCAGCGCCCTTGTGCCCAATAACCCCCAAACTATGTGCATCATCCACCATTACAGCAGCATCAAACTCATTAGCAATTGCCGTAAGCTCCGGTAAGTTAACAATATCACCTTCCATACTAAAGATACCGTCGGTGCAAATTAGCTTCGCGCTTTCTTCTGGCAATCTAGCTAATTTGGCACGTAAATCTTCCATATTGTTGTGAGCGTATTTGATGACTTTTGCAAACGACAAACGGCTTCCATCAATAATAGATGCATGATCACGCTCATCCAGCAAAATATAATCATTACGCCCCATCAGACAGGACAATGGTCCAAGATTTGATTGAAATCCGGTACTAAAAAGAATCGCAGCCTCTTTACCTACATAAGCAGACAATTTTTCTTCCAGTTCTACGTGAATATCCAACGTACCGTTTAAGAAACGCGATCCAGCACATCCAGTACCATACTTCTCCAAAGCATCTTGCGCTGCTTTTATAATACGTATATCAGTCGTTAACCCTAAATAAGAGTTAGAACCAAACATCAATACACGTCTACCATCGATTTTTACCTCGGTATCTTGCTTTGATTGAATCGGTCTAAAATAGGCATATAAGCCTTTAGCTTTTAACTCCTCTACAATCTTAAATTGCGATATTTTTTCGCCTAACTTTCCTTTACTCATGCGATAAAAAGGTATTTCTAAAACTATTTCTAACTTTTAGATGTTATTGTAACAAACAAAATTCTCGAATTGGACTTTTATATAAAAAACTCTGTCTTCGAATAAAAATCTGCTCTATCCACAATGTAAGTTGAAATTCTACGTTGTATATATTCACAATAATTCCAAAAAACGTTGCAAACATACGAAAACATAATCTGACTTTCACTTAAATTTAGTCATATTTTTAACACATCGCCCAAAACAGTTAATTTTATTTTAATACTCCCCTAACATCTTCCCCACTCAATTCTACTATAAAATAAGACAATTTTAATAATTATATTTGCGAACTTTAAATTATCCTATAATTAGTTACATTTAGGTTCATTGCAATAGCAATGGTATAGACTTACTAATATACAACAATATATGGCTTTATCTTCAGATATCAATATAAAAAATAAAAAAGCTTCGTTTGAGTATCATCTACTAGACAAATACGTCGCCGGAATCCGGCTTTTAGGGACAGAAATAAAATCAATACGCGAGGGAAAAGCAAATATTAATGATAGTTTCTGCAGTTTCTTTAACGATGGACTTTACATTCGTAACATGCATATTGCGGAGTATTCCATGGGTTCATTTTACAACCATGAAGCAAAACGCGACCGCCAGCTTCTGCTGACAAAGAGAGAATTGAAAAAACTAAAAGAAAAGGGTGAAGAGCGCGGGTTTACGATCGTTCCTTTGCGTATATTTATCAGTACACGTGGTTTTGCAAAAGTTGAAATCGCTTTGGCACAGGGTAAAAAAGATTTCGATAAGCGCGAAAATATAAAGGAAAGGGATGTCAAACGCGAACTAGACCGCGTCATGAAATTTTAACTTTGCTATTGCGCCAGGACAAATGCTCCTGGCGTAACACCTACCCTATTTTTAAACAACCGAACAAAATAATTGACGTCATTGAACCCCGCGCCAAAGCAAGATTCCTTGACATTGCGGGTTAAGAGTAACAATTGTTTTGCTTTATGTATACGCTGTTGTATCACATATTCCATTGGGCTCAGCCCCAATTCACGATTAAACATCCGAGTCAAACTCGCTTTGCTCATGTGAGCGGCCTTCTCAAGTAAATCTACGGATATTTTCTCGGTGATATTTCTGCGAATAAACTCTTGTAGATGTATAAGCACTTTATTAGACGACTTCCCAACCTTCAATGCCATAAGCGATTGTGACTGCAACAATCGAATTGTAAGTTCCTTAAATGTCAAATCTGCCAAAGCATCTTTAAATGCATTCTCACTTATAATTATTTGAAATAATTTATTAACCAGCTCGGCCAGTTCGCTGGAATTGTAAAGATGAAAAAGCTCGGGATCAATATGCCAGCGGTCCAATTGTCCCTTTGGATAAAATTCATTTAAATAGTCCAACACAGCATCTATCTTGTCCTTGCGGATGGTTAAAGCTGTACACTGCGTAGGCTGTTCCCAAGTAGCTTCCGGAAAATCAATATGCATACCGACCATGGCCGGCAATACGATCATCTGTCCAGGTAGATAGTCGAATGCTTTTATTTGTTCCAGATGCATAACTTTCTTTCCCTGAATCATATTGATCATCACTAAATCATCAAAACGCAAAGGCACATATTCAGAGACACGATAGGTTTCGAATATATTCAATTCTAGGCTATCCAACGTAAAAGCACGCCGGTTTTCTACCAATGTACTGAGTTCCCGTCCTTGAGAAAATGGTAATCTATGAATCAGTGTCCTATCCCTCATATTACATCAACTAATTATCCATTGGATATCAATCAAACTTAGATAAATTGCATGTAAAAAGCAATTTATCGGCCTCTCCTCAGCCATTGCAAGTTTTATTGTTAAGGAAATATAACAAAAAAAATCAAGTATTGTTTAGGATATCCTGCTGTAATAATCCTATGCTTTACTGCAACAATGATGCTATGCTTTGCTTCGATAATGCTACGGTATTGAATAATTACAGGCTAACTTTGATAAGTAGGGAGTAAAAATAACTAATATAAATCATATGAGCACAATTAAAAGACCATCGTTCAAGGAGCGATATGACAATTACATTGGTGGTAAATTTGTAGCCCCAATCCAAGGAAAATATTTCGACAACATCTCGCCGGTGGATGGTAAAGTATACACCCAGGTAGCGCATTCAACGAAAGAAGATCTCGATCTGGCAGTTGATACGGCGTCCAAAGCCTTTGAAACCTGGGGAAAAACATCGGCAACCGAACGGAGTATTATGCTCAACAAAATCGCCGACCGCATCGAGGCTAATCTGGAATATATTGCCGCAGTAGAAACGATAGATAACGGAAAAGCAGTACGCGAAACATTAAATGCTGATATACCTCTCGCTATTGATCATTTTAGATACTTTGCAGGCGTAATCCGTGCGGAAGAGGGATCTATAACTGAACTGGACAGCAACACTGTTTCCTTGATTGTACACGAACCGATCGGCGTTATCGCCCAGATCATTCCCTGGAACTTCCCGATTCTAATGGCTGTCTGGAAGCTAGCGCCAGCTCTGGCTGCTGGTAATACAGTTGTTTTAAAACCTGCAGAAAGCACACCGACATCCATCCTGATTCTGATGGAAATTATTGGTGACCTCATACCCGCTGGTGTGGTAAATATTGTCAACGGTTTTGGTTCCGAACTAGGCAGAGCCTTGATAACGAACCCTAAAGTCGCGAAGGCAGCCTTTACAGGATCCACCGCCACGGGTCGATTAGTCATGCAATACGCTACAGAAAATATCATACCCGTAACACTTGAATTGGGCGGAAAATCCCCGAACATATTCTTCAGTTCTGTCATGGATGCTGACGATGCATTTCTAGACAAAGCGATCGAAGGAGCTGTTTTATTCGCCCTTAATCAAGGTGAAATATGTACCTGCCCGTCGCGGTTATTAGTGCAGGAGGACATCTACGATAAGTTTATTGCCCGGGTTATCGATCGGGTCAATCAGATCAAAGTGGGTGACCCATTGGATCCAACAACAATGATGGGAGCCCAGGCTTCCAAAATTCAAAAGGACAAAATTATGTCTTATATCACACTGGGCAAACAAGAAGGAGCCGAAGTGTTAACTGGCGGAGACGAAAATAATGTAGGCGTAGGCTTTGAAGAAGGTTATTACATCAAACCAACGCTATTCAAAGGAAATAATAAAATGCGTATCTTTCAGGAAGAGATTTTTGGACCGGTCTTGGCGGTTACAACGTTCAAAGATGAACAGGAAGCTATTGCTATCGCCAACGATACGATGTATGGTCTCGGAGCCGGTGTATGGACCAGAGATGCACATCAGCTTTATCAGGTTCCACGTGCCATTCAGGCCGGCCGCGTATGGGTCAATCAATATCACTCTTACCCAGCAGGCGCCCCATTTGGAGGCTACAAACAATCAGGAATTGGCAGAGAAAATCACAAGATGATGCTTGCCCATTATCGTCAGGCAAAAAACATGTTAATTTCATACAGCAAGGAGAAACTAGGATTCTTTTAACGATGGTCAACAGAATAGATAGTACGGACAAAGCTAAGGATCTCATTCATGCCCTTGAAGCACAACACGGTGCATTGATGTTTTATCAGGCAGGGGGCTGCTGTGAAGGTACCCAGCCTCAATGTTTTGAAAAAGGGGGATATTTTCCCCGGATGAATGACGCCATGATTGGATTGGTTGAAGGATATGAGTTTTGGGTAGACCGAGATTTGTTTGAGTATTGGAAACATACCCATTTCACCCTTGATGTATTGGAGGGATTTGGACCAGGTGGTTTTTCTTTGGAAACACCATTAGGCAAAACCTTTAAAGTACGCTATCGGCTCTTTACCGAAGAAGAATTAAAAGAACTTAGTCCGATCAAACGTAGTGAATAAATACAAAAACGGGTGGTTTGCTCCATCCGTTTTTCTAAACCTTTGCCATCGCGGACAAAAGTCGCCCCAGCTATACACTAGGCAGGCTATTCGATATCTAAACCTTCTAAAACAGGGATCGGCTGTTTATTTTCATCCAAAGCAACAAAGGTAAAAACACCTTCTATAGCGAGTTCACGTCCTTCTTTATACATATGCTCCAAGAATATTTCAACTTTCACTTTGAGACTGGTACGCCCGACATTCTGGACACGTGCAATAGCCTCAATAATACTTCCAGAAGGAATTGCTTTGTTAAAATCAATACGGTCAGTGGATACAGTCACTAAAGTTTTCCGGCAGAATCTCGTTGCCGCCATGAAAGACACTTCATCCATAATGGACATCGCCTTACCGCCGAATAAGGTATCGTGATGATTGGTCAAAAACGGGAATACGGTTGTACATACATGCGTTTCCGATAAATCAATACGTTCTTGTAAAGTCATTTATTGTTTATTTTTGTGAATTTAAGAGACCACAAATGTAAGGCTATCCAAATACTGTAAAGTCATTTTTATCCAATATTTTCTTCAATATCCACGCCTATCCCCTTCAGTAACAAGGAAGCATTGAAGATCTTACACTCTCCAGTCTTCAATTTGTAATCAAACAGCATCTGCCCTTCATTCACCTGAATATCAAAATGATAATTTTTGATCGCTCCGGAAAACTCCTGTTCCAAGCTGGACAGCTGCAAATCATGCGTAGCTACCATTCCTTTGCCATCCAAGCGGACTAATTGTTTGATAATTGCACGAGATCCCAAATACTTATCCACCGAATTTGTTCCACGTAACATTTCATCAATCAGAAAAAAACTATCTATATGGGAGGCAACTGTATCTAATATAAATTTCATCCGGTTGAGCTCCGCCTTAAATGTAGATGTACTTTCGTTCAAATTATCTTTGATACGCATGTAAGATATTAGCTTATAGACCGGTAGCCGAAATGAAATAGCAGCAACACTTGCTCCTGCATAGGCTAGAATTGCGTTAATTCCAATTGTTCGCAAGAACGTACTTTTTCCCGCCATATTGGATCCGGTCACCAATGCGACCCGATGATCCCTACTTGTATAATCATTAGCGACAACTTGTTCGTTCGGAATAAGCGGATGATAAATGCCCTCTGCATCAATCTTGTCTTCATTGGGATTGTCCAAAATGACAGGATAGACGTAATTTGGATGATTTCTTTTCCAAATAGCAAGGCTATTCACAGTTTCAACCTTTGCCAAAGTATCAAAAGAATTTAAGATCTCATGTTGATACTTGTTCTTCCAATCAACGATAGCCAGTACCTGTCTAAAATCCCACAGCAAAAAGAGGTTTAGAAATAGTCCAACAAATACATTATTACGTGCATCCAGATTATTGATCAGTGCGGCGAGTTTTTTAAAAGCTTTTGAAATAGGTTCAGCATGATTCCCTTGTTTTAATTCATTCGCCATTTCCTGTAGAGAGGCCGATTTCCACGCATGGCTTTCAATAGCCTGTATGGCATCCGCATAGGATCCCAGTATCCCACCTATCTTGTCTATTCTTGAGGAGAATAAACTCACACTACCTGCTTTGGCAAAAGCCCAAAGCACATGGAACAGCCCCAATATGGTGGCGACAGCAGTAAATTGGGGAATAAAGAAGCTCCCAACAAGCGCCACCGCAAATAAAGCCGGACCGACCTTGACATACATGCGCATGAAACCATTTCCAAAGTTAAAATTCCGGTCTTGAAAATAATTGGACAAAAACGCTTTAATATCCAATTTATGATTTAGGTTTGCCAGCAGTTTTGCCTGAAAATCCCATATCCATTCAGATTCATTTTCCAATTCTTTCGATGCTTCCTGATTGCGCCGGATCTGTTCCTTGTCCAGAGGAGCACTTAACCAAGATGCCAGCAGATCAATACCCTGTTTTGTCGTCGAGCGGTTCAATTGAGCAAATAAAGAATGGGAGCCAAATACGTCCATGTCCGAACTATAAGGATGGTTGCCATCTTCAAATTGCTCTCCATGGGCATACATATTCATTTTCCCTTCCGCTATGGCCTGTTCGTTGGAAAGTACCTTTAAATAGGCTTCAAAATAATTTTTCTGAAGTTCAAGTTGACTTTGCCGGCGCACTAAATAAGCAAAAAAGAATAGCAAGGCAAAGAAACAAAAGAAGACCAAGGGTAGACTTTCCAACTGAAAAGTATAAAACAACAGCGCTCCACCGCCAAGAATGACGAGTAGCCGACTTAAACTCAAAGCATTAACCTGCTTATTTAATTTTAAGAGCGTTGACGCAATTTCTTGATGCTTTTGCGCATATAATGTAGCGATTGAATTCATTCCTAAATATTTATTTTCCATCAAGCAGAAGGTTTTTCATGTTCTATTTTGAATAAGTTCCTTCAGCTACCAGGCCTGATCACCTACCAAAGGAACAAAACGAAATGTATCTAACTCAATTCGATCAAAATCATTTTCCCCCACACGAATTATTGTTACCATCTTCTGAGACTTCTCGTCCCCTACCGGAATTACAAAAATCCCCCCCACTTTCAACTGTTTAAGCATGATTTCCGGTACAAATGGAGCTCCTGCAGTGACGATAATTTTATCGTAAGGTGCATGTTCTGCAATCCCCTTGGAGCCATCTCCCAAAAAGAAATTAGCCTTATATCCCATATAAGGTAATACCTGAATTGTCCGTTGGTACAGGTTTTCTTGGCGTTCTATTGTATATACTTCAGCACCAAGTTCAAGTAAAATACATGTTTGGTAACCGGATCCAGTCCCTATTTCCAGTACCTTATCCCCCCTTTTCACGTGGAGCAATTCCGATTGATAAGCAACCGTATAGGGTTGGGAGATCGTCTGTCCGTCGCCGATTGGAAAAGCAATATCCCGGTAAGCCTGATTCCAAAAGGTTTCATCAAAGAAAAAATGACGTGGCACCTTCGCAATGGCTTCCAGTACTTTTTGGTCTTCAATGCCTCTTCCTTTTAGGTGCTCGACCAATTTCTTGCGTGCACCTCTTTCCCGATAATTATCAATAAACTTATACGCCATGATGTTTCAAATTTACTTTTAAAAAGGGATATTCGACCGAACTATTCACAAATCACTTAACTTCAAGCCAATACATGAAAGACATACCAATTACATAACTGAACATTTTCCCAATAAAATCATAACTACAAAATAATTAACAAGTTAAAACATAACGTTTCATAGTCTCAGCGCGGGACGCCAATTTACGATACCAGACAAAACTTACATGAATGCACAATTAATAAGGGTCGACGTCTACCTGAACACGAACCCCGCTATTTGCTTTATCAAGCTCAAAATCCAATAACACCGACCGGATCAATTCCTTTACCTTCGCAATACTGATATTTGTCCGTTCAATCTTGAGTGTAATGGTCTGAATAAAATTATTCCGTACGCGGGACACCAATGGTGGCTCAGGCCCCAATACCCTTGCCCCTAATTGCTGGCGCAATGCCGAAGCAAAACGAATGGCGGAATCGTGACATTTTTGAAAATCAGTATGCTTAATATCAATACGAATAAGGCGGTAAAAAGGAGGGTAAAGATAATTCTTGCGCTCTGTGATTTCCGTCATAAACATCCCCTCATAATCATTGTTAACAACCTGTTCCAGAACCCTGTGCTTTGTTGTATAACTTTGAATAATTACTCTTCCGCCAGCTTCCCGGCGACCAGCCCGTCCTGCGACTTGGGAAAACAGGGAAAAAGAGCGTTCATAAGCGCGAAAATCAGGGAAATTAATAATTGTGTCCGCATTGACAACACCAATCAAGCTGACTCGTCCAAAATCCAGCCCTTTGGCCACCATTTGTGTGCCAATCAGTACATCAAACTCATGTTCATCAAAAGCTGTAATAATCTTATCAAATCCATACTTCCCTTTTGTGGAATCCAGGTCTAACCGACCAATGCGAATCTCAGGTATAAGCAGTTCCAATTCCTCTTCCACCCGTTCTGTCCCGAAGCCTTTACTTTCGATGTGAGGCATACCACAGGCCGGGCACACCCGAATTGGGGGTTCAACATGCCCACAGTAATGGCAATGCATCATATTAGAGCTTTTGTGATACGTTAAGCTGACGTCGCAATTCACGCATTTAGCAACAAAACCACAGGTATTACATTGGATCATGGTGGTGTGTCCGCGCCTATTCTGAAACAGGATAACTTGTTCCTTGTTCTTAACGGCTTCTTCAATGGCTTTTAACAGCGTTCCCGAAAAATATGAAAACATATTTTCCTTTCGCCCTTCTTCTGGAATATTGACGAGTTCGACACTGGGCAATTGCGCATTACCATAGCGTTCCAACAGCTGTACAAACCCGTACTTTTTTGCTTTGGCGTTATAATAACTTTCCAACGATGGTGTTGCGGAGCCCAATAATACCTTTGTCTGATGCAAAAAGCCTAGATAAATTGCAGTATCGCGAGCATGGTACCGGGGCGCTGGATCAAATTGCTTGTATGAACTTTCGTGCTCTTCATCAACAATAATAATTCCCAGATCCTGAAAAGGAAGGAATATGGAGGACCGGGCGCCGATAACAACATGAAACTCATTTTTCATCACTTTATGCCATACTTCAGCACGTTCGTTATCATTGAACTTAGAGTGATAAACACCCAGCTTATCGCCAAAATGCAGCTTTAATCGAGCCGTAATCTGCGCTGTCAGTGCGATCTCCGGCAAAAGGTATAAAGCTGATTTTCCCTCCGCTATAGCCTGTTCTATAAGTCTTATATAAATCTGAGTTTTCCCTGAAGCAGTCACTCCATGTAAAAGTGTTACTTCCTTCTCTTCAAAAGATGCATTAATTTCATCAAAAACTCTCTGTTGGTTTTCGTTGAATTGAAAATTGGCGTCCAATTCTATATCTTCTCCCTGAAACCGCGATACGACTTTTTCTTTTATTTCAAATACACCTTTGTCAATCAATGCTGTAATGGCGCCATTGCCACAGCCTGAAGCTTCCGCCAACATAGGACGTGTAATCTCTTCAGTCTTCTTAACAAGCTGCATAAATGCCAACACCGCATCTTGCTGTTTTGGTGCACGATTAAGACTATCAAGTAGTTCACGCTTCGCATCTTCATGTTTAAAGTCCGGTGCAAAACGTAGAAATGCCTTTGTTTTAGGTTTATATCTTTCTGTTATTTCCTCTGAGATCAGGACAATCCCTTTGTCAAACAATTGTTTTAATATTGGAAAGACCGTTTTCTGTCCCAGTAACTTCACAATATCATTAACTTTAAGCTCTCCCGCTACTTCCAGCGCCTCAATTATCATATATTCTTTATCAGAGAGTGTCGAACGATCGAATTCTGTTGTCATGGAAGAGACCACCTTCGTTTCACTTGCTAATTTTAATGCCGCTGGAAGTGCGGCTTGCATGACTTCCCCCAAACTACACATATAATAGTCAGCTAGCCAGTCCCACAACTTAAATTGCGCTAAATTGACGATAGGTCTGTCATCAATGATATCCAAGATATATTTCGCCTCATACTTCAACGGGGCTTCTTTGCTTATCGATTTCACGACAGCCGAATAAATTTTGTTTCGTCCAAATTGCACAATGACCCGCACCCCCACCTGTACCCGATCATTCCAATCGACTGGAATCCGGTAAGTATATGTTCGTGCCAAGGCTAGCGGTAGAACCACATCAATAAACAAGGTATCTCTTTCACTAAAAATCGAAGATTGTGGATTGGACATAATTTCTTATTATGGGATAAAAATACAAAAAAAGAGACAGAAAGAACAGCGCAGCCATCCATCTAAAAGAAAGCCCTCCCGGACTTTCAGTCCCGGGAAGGCTCTTTATTTATCAAGCTTGCGAGCTTTATTTATTTCGAATACTAGGACTACGACTTATTTTTCAGCGCGGCCACAAATAACGCGATCCAACCAATAATCAAGGACAAACCTCCCAAAGGAGTAATAGGCCCCAAAATAGCTGGATTTCCGAAACCGGTTAACTCCCGGATACTAAGCACATATAATGATCCCGAAAAAAAGCAAATACCAACGATAAAAGCGATAAAAGAAACTTTGATCGAATAGGTTTTTGCCCGCGAAAAAGTAGATAAAAATAACAACGCAAAAGTATGATAGAAATGATACTGATTTGCAGTTTTCCAAGTTTCGATATGATATGCACTTACCTTTCCTTCTAGACCGTGGGCACCAAAGGCTCCTAATATTACAGCTAATGCTCCCAACAACGAAGCGGCTAAAATGATTTTCTTATTCATTAGATTAAAGTGAATGCTGAAAACGTGTTTCTCGGATAAATGTATTAAAAACAGAGCAAAATAAGGAATATTTTGTTAAATTTATATTACAAAGCGCTATAATCAGGATGAATTTATAGCGCTTCCCGCATATTTTTATTAGGTTTGTTTTTACATAGGGCACCATCATCAGCTTAATACAGATGATTACCCATTACCATCAAGATACAAATCGAGAGAAACGCGCTCATTTATACCATTTAAAGATGAGCACCCATAAATATTTATTCTGATGAAAAAAACAATAGTCATCACTATTCTACTATTCATAGCCGTCATTGCGGCAACGATTTATCTTTTCGGAGATTTTAACAAAAACAACAAACAGGATTCCAAGGCTTTACAATACTTACCTGAAAACACGCTCGCCATCGCATCTTTTGCCAATGACGAGACCGTAGACACGATATTTAACGGCTATGAACCATTCAAAGCCATTCTGGGACAAGGAAATTTTAGCAACCTCGAACGATTAAAAGCCGAATTGTTACAGAGCGAACAACTCGACCCTTTCGTTGCGGGACAGCAGATATTGTTGTCCTTTCACCAGGAAAAAAATCAGATAACAGCACTTTATAGTGTACAGGTCGGCCAAAGTCTGGACAATAACTCGCTGGCTACCCTTATCGGGCAGATGGGAAACAATTACAAAGTTCAGCCTTTTGATACATTGGGTCAACGATTCTATGGCCTCCATAAAGGAGTAAAAGACAGTACACTCTATTGTACCTATTCCCATGAGATTATTTTTGCCAGCTATTCAAAACAGGTCCTTGCACAAATTTTCGATAAGAATATAAAAAAAATCAACGCCAAACAGATTGAATTCTTTGTCAATCATAACAATAAAAATACACCGCTCAGTTTATATTTTTTCAATGAGCAAGTAGCACAAGTTGCACGGATATTGATGAAATCAAAATTTGGCACTTACCTCAGTTTAATTGACTCCCTGAAAGGACAAACCTCCTGGAATATGAACTTCAAACAGGATGCCCTGATCTTTAAAGGGGAAACAGATCTTACCGGAAGCAAGAACAGTTATCTTCAGTTATTTGCCAATCAAACCGCCCAGGTGCAGGCGCTAGGAAACTATTTACCAAAAAACGCTGCATCATATATTGATTTTAGCATTTCAGATGCATCTAGTTTTCATTCAGGATTAAAAGAGCTATTGATCAAGCAAAACGAATATGATCGTGTGAACAAAAGCATTAAGAATTTTGAAGATGATACTAAGGTATCATTTGACAGTGTTATCACGCCTATTTTTAATGATGAATTTGCATTGGCTGAATTGGACAATCAAGATGTGCTTGGCTTGATCAGCCTATCGGATTCCAGTCGATTTGCAAATAATTTCAAGAAATTCAGTTCATCTGTCGGTGACTCAATCTACCAATTTAAATATGCTAACTTATTGTATGCCGCATTTGGAGAACCGTTCAAAGGCTTCACAAAACCTTATTTTACCATCGTTGACAATATCATGGTCGTCGCTAGCAGGACAGGAATTCTACGGGATTATCGTGAATCGTTCCGGGAAAAGCAATTCTTATCGGGAACTGCTATTTTCAAGAATCATGCAGCTTTGCAAAATAGCCGTAGCAATGTCACCTTTTATTTGGAGCCCAAAGCTGGTAAAAGCAATATTTTGGATAACCTAAAATCCGATTATGCGAAGAATTTTAAAGATGAGGAGCAATTTGGTTTTCAAAATTTTTATTCATGGTCTTACCAATTAAGCGGAAATCAGGGGACATTTGCTTCCAGCTTATATGGGCTTTATAAAAGTGATACACGCTTGGGCGGAAAGCCAGAGTGGACTGTTCAACTTGAAAATCGAATCATCAATAAACCGTGGGTTTTGGATCAGGATGGTAAAAACAAATTCATCATGATCCAGGAACAGGACCATACCGTACATGCTTTTTCGCCTGATGGAAAAGAGCTTTGGCAGAATCTATTCCAAGGCGAAATCTTGGGTGAACCAATTCAATTACAAGATCTTAGTATCATCATTATCACCAAAAGCCGGTTGTACCGGATTATGCCTGACGGAAAAAATGTGAATGGATTTTCGGTCGAGTTACCTTATAGTGCAAGCTATGGCGCCACCGTGACCAACTTCAATAAAGAACAACGTATCTATATCCCAGCCACGGATCGCATCTTGGCTTACACTTTAGATGGCAAGAAAGTGGAGGGAATGGAGAATAATACTGTAGATAGCCGTATTCTTTTTGACCTCAAAACAACTACTTTGGGGCAGACCAATTATCTAATCGCGGGTACTAGTACCGCTTCTGTTTATTTTTTCAATGAAAACGGTAAGATCATTCGCAAACAAACCCTGGATACAGATGGCGAAAGTGTGAAGAACCCCATTGGATTAGTAGCCGCTTCGGATGAAAAAAATTCATTTGTTTATGTTGCCGATAATAAAGGCAGTGTTTTTAAAGTTCCATTTGAAGGTGAAGCAAAAAAAATAAAATTAGGAAGTTGGGGCAAAGACGCGTTCTTTAATTTCGAAGATATTAGTGGTGGCGCAGATAGAGATTTTGTCATTTTAGCCAACAATAAATTGAATGCCTATAGTGCTAGAGATTCCTCTTCTTATTTTGAATATAAATTCATTGAAGAAACCAGTAATAGACCATTATTCTTTAAACGTATCGGAAAGTCCGATGTATTGGGCGTCGGTACTGACAATCGCTTGATTTATGTCTTTGGATCGGATGGTTTGGTACAAGAGGGATTCCCAATAGAAGGCTTTTCAAAGTTCTATTATGGACGGATTAACTATGGCGACAATGCGAATTATTTGATTTGTATGAAAAAGGATTTTAAGGTGTATGTATACAAATTTTAAGAATCTGAAAACCAATTTTTTAAATCCAAAACAAAACAAAATAAGATGCGAAAGATCTTTATAAAAAATTTGTCTAATCTAAATTTTTTATAGTAGGTTTGCAGACTTAATATGACTATGCTAAAATCGGAAGAATTAAAAGAATTATTGGCTGAACCAAAGCGTATTGTGATCACCACACATTACAAACCAGATGGAGATGCATTGGGTTCGTCGTTGGGATTATATTTTTGGTTGATCGCAAAGGGACATCAGGTCAATCTAATTGTACCATCAGATTTTCCCGCGTTTTTAGACTGGCTGCCTGGCTTAGAAAACGTACAAATTTATACGCAGAATATCATCCTACATAACCAGCAGATTGAAACAGCAGAGCTACTATTCTGCTTGGACTTCAATGGACTGGCCCGTATTCACGAGATGGGAGATCCAATACGTCAGGCAAAAGGAATCAAATGCATGATTGATCATCATCTGGATCCAGAAGGATTTGAAGATTATGCATTTTGGGATCCATCTGCGGCAGCAACTGCACAACTAATCTATCGTTTTCTAGTGAGTGAGATGCATGATGAAGATAGTATTAGTGCCGAGATGGCAACTTGTCTTTATACAGGTATTATGACCGATACAGGTTCCTTCCGTTTTCGCTCCACCACCTCCGAAATACACCGTATCATTGCGACCCTGATTGATTGTGGCGCACAAAACTGGGCAATCCATGAAGAAATATACAATAGCTCTTCGGAGAGCCGTCTAAAATTTCTGGGCTTTTGCCTACTCAATCGTCTTGAAGTTATTCATGAGTACAATACGGCTGTCATTCATGTCACCAAAGAAGACCTCAATCAATTCCAGATCATCACTGGGGATACAGAAGGTTTGGTCAATTACGCACTTTCCATTAAAGGAATTCGATTAGCTGCGTTAATTATTGACAGAAATGAACAAATTAAACTATCTTTGCGATCGATTGGAGAAGTACCCTGTAATGAAATCTGTAAATTGTATTTCAATGGGGGGGGACATCTCAATGCTTCAGGCGGAAATTCGAAAGATAGTCTGAATGTTGTGATTGCAAAATTCAAATCGGTTTTACCAAATTATAAAGAAATATTAACAAAATAAGATATCGTAACATACATTAGAAAATGAAGAAAGCAATTCTATTTTTCGCGGCTGCCGGTCTTTTGATGACGTCATGCCAAAAATTCAAAAAGGCTGAAGGTGGTCTTGAGTATAAAATCGTAGATGATAATGCAAAAGAGAAAGCAGTATCAGGCGATTTACTAGCAATCGACATTGTACAATCAACAGATAGAGATTCTGTCATGAGCAGCACTTACGAAATGGGAATTCCTCAGATCGTTCAATTATATCCAGATAGTATCATCGCAAAAAATCCTGGTGATCCAACAGGCTTATTCAAATATGTTGGTGAAGGCGATAGCTTGGTATTCAAAATCAATTTGGATTCCATGGCCGCAAAAACACATCAACCAAAACCTGAATTTGCTGACAAATTCTTAGTATTCTCGATCAAAGTCAAAAAACACTTCAAAAAAGGAAAATTAACAGATCAACAATTGGGTGAGCAAGTTCAAAAATACTTTGAAGGAGAATTGAACAAGCATAAAGCAGCTGAACCAGCTAAACTTGAAAAATATATCAAGGACAAAAACCTGAAAACAACAAAAACAGCTTCAGGTCTTCAATATGTAATCACTAAACCCGGAACAGGAGCGAATGCTAAAGTAGGTGATTCCCTTCATGTAAATTATGTCGGTTCATTGACTACAGGACTTGTATTTGACACCAACCTTCCAGATGTTGCTAAGAAAGAGAAAATCTTTATGCCACAGCGTCCTTACGAAGCATTGAAATTCCAATTGGGTGTTGACGGTGTTATCCCAGGATGGACTGAAGCATTCCAGTTGTTCAACAAAGGTACTAAAGCAACTTTAGTTATTCCTTCTTCTTTGGCTTATGGAGACCGTCCATCAGGTAAAATTCCTCCTTATGCACCATTGGTGTTTGAAGTTGAGGTATTGGATATCAAACCAGGTAAAGTTCCAGCTCCAGCGGCTACGGCTCCAGGCACTGCTGCTCCAACAGCAACAGCCCCTGCTGCAAAAGCTCCGGTAGCTAAAAAATAAATTGATAAAAATATCAACAAAAAGAGAGCCGTTTCGCACTATGAAACGGCTCTCTTTTTGTTATATACCTCTCCTGCTTCTCCATATATGTAGGCAACAATAACGAACCTCCTATTTAATTTTCATTTTCTTAATTAATAAGTTATCTTTGCAGATCGAATTATAATTTTGGCAATTTAGCAAGCCTCTTTATTCGATAATAATAAAAGAAGTTTTACCCTAACCCACTTTTGCCTCCACGCAGAAAACTATGTTGCTTACTGATACACATACACACATTTATTACCATGCAGGTTCCAATAAGTTGCAAGAACATTTACAACGCTGTTTAGACAATCATATCGAACGTCTTTTTTTGCCAAACGTGAATAGTGCTTCCATCAAACCTGTATTTGATACCGTTGCAGCTTATCCAGCCCATTGTTTTCCTATGCTAGGTTTACATCCCTGTGATGTTAAGGAAAACTATGTGGATGAATTAAATACCATCCGAAAGAGCTTGGAGAACAACCAAGTCTATGCCATAGGTGAAATCGGATTGGATCTTTATTGGGATAAAAGTACGCTAAACATCCAAAAAGATGCTTTTCGAACACAGGTAAAATGGGCAAAGGAGCTTAATTTACCCATAGATATTCATTGCCGCGAAGCCTTTACAGAATTGTTCGAATTATTGGAGGAGCTTAAGGATGATAAGCTATTTGGCGTTCTCCATTGTTTCACAGGCACCTTGGAGCAAGCTCAACAGGCAATTGACTTAGGCTTTGCATTGGGAATTGGTGGCGTTGTCACCTTTAAAAAAGCAGGATTGGACAACGTTGTCAAAGAAATCGATTTAAAACATATTGTGTTGGAAACCGATGCGCCTTACCTCGCTCCTGTCCCCTATCGTGGCAAAGAAAATGAAAGTAGTTATTTGATCCATATTGCTCAAAAAGTAGCCGACTTACATGCCATGTCCATTGAGCAGGTGGCAGAAATTACAACAGCAAATTCAAAACGTATTTTTGGTATATAATCTATAGAATCCCATGCACAATATCTTTATCATCTACACCGGTGGAACCATAGGAATGGTCAAAGACGAAACGGGTACTTTTGTCCCCTTCGACTTCGAGCTGATCAAGCGTAATCTTCCTGATTTAAGCCGTCTGGATTATAAACTGACCGTACACTCTTTCGAACCAATCATCGACTCTTCCAACATGAAACCAGAGATCTGGATTGAAATGGCCCAGATCATCAAAGATAATTATGCGAACTACGATGGATTTGTCATTCTGCATGGTTCGGATACGATGGCATTTACGGCTTCGGTATTAAGTTTTATGCTGGAAGGGCTCCAAAAGCCAGTAATACTTTCTGGCTCACAATTGCCTATTGGAGAAATCCGTACTGATGCACGCGAAAATATGATGACAGCACTAGAAATTGCTTCTGCAAAGCAGGATGGTGTTTCCATTATTCAGGAAGTATGCATCCTCTTTGACAATAAGCTATTCCGGGGAAATCGTTCATTTAAGTATAATTCAGCTAAGTTTGAAGCATTTAGATCACCTAACTATCCCGTATTGGTTGAAGCCGGTATCCATCTTAAATACAATACAGATGCCTTATTGAATAATATTGACAAAGAATTTATCCTACATACCAAGCTAGATAACCGTGTTGCCGTATTAAAGCTCTTTCCAGGAATATCTGCACAGACTATTAAATCTGTTCTTGATTCCGATGTGCGATCCATTGTAATGGAGACATTTGGATCGGGAAACACGACCACAGATAGCTGGTTTCTGGACCTATTGAAAGGTGCAATAGATCAGGGTAAAAATATCCTCAATATTTCGCAATGTAAGGTCGGTTCGGTTGAATTGGGAAGATACGAAACTTCACAAGGTCTGAAAGCCATTGGCGTACTCAACGGATACGATCTTACTTTTGAAGCTGCTGTCACCAAACTCATGTATCTTCAGGGTGAACTCGAAGATCAAAACGAAGTTGCTTACTGGATAGAAAAAGATATTCGTGGCGAACTGACCGTTAACGATTAGAAAAAAGTACTAAAAGATAGGCATAAAGATTAAGGAAAAGGATCATGGACTGCGCAGAATAAGCTTAGGCTTACAAACCTGACATCTTTGATCCTTGTTCTTTATGCTAAAACTTCTTATCTATTTCCGTCAGGACTTCAGCTACAACAAAATTACTCCCACCTACAAAAATCAAATCTCCTTTCTTATAAGCTGCTTTTGCGGCTGCAAATGCTTTCTGTACCGAAGCAAATTCTTCACCATACAAATCAAAGGTCACTGCCTCCTGACGCAGTAGATCCGCAGGCATTGCTCTCGGCATATCTGGTGCAGAAAAGTAATAAACTGCATCCTTCGGCAGATAAGGTAACATATGTGAAAGATCCTTATCCCGCATCGCTCCAATGACAAAGTGCAGCTTGTCATAGCTCGTGGCATTCAGGTTTTTTATGACCTCATGAATGCCGTCTTCATTATGTCCAGTGTCGCAGATCACAAACGGGTCTTTGGATAACTGTTGCCACCGCCCCTGAATACCTGTGGTAGATTGAACCTTCTTCAAGGCTTCATGCACATGAAGCGGGCTGATCTCAAATCCTTGCTTACGCAATTCGTCCACCGTCAAAAGAACACCAGCAAGATTCTTTACTTGATAGGAACCCTTTAGATCAAGTTGATAATGATCTACGGTTCCATGGCCATCGATCGCTTCAATGTTGAGGAAATCTTGATCAACTCCCAATGCCTTTGTTTGGTAAACCTGAGACGCAAACTGAATGGGGGCAGCTTCAGCATGAGCCTTATCCAAAAATACAGCTGCCGTTTCGACAGCATACTCAGAAATTACAACAGGTATATTTTCTTTGATAATACCAGCTTTTTCGCTAGCTATCTCTCCCAGGGTATTTCCCAAGAGATTCATGTGGTCAAAACCGATATTGGTAATAACAGAAAGGACAGGCTGGATGATATTGGTGCTGTCCAATCGTCCACCAAGCCCAACTTCAATCACAGCAATATCAACTTTGCTTCTTTCAAAATAATCAAAAGCCATCGCTACTGTTATTTCGAAAAAAGAAGGTTGTACGTCCTCAATCAATTCCTTATACGTTTGAACAAAATCCGTCACAAATTGCTTTTCGCACATGGCGCCATTCACACGAATACGCTCTCTGAAATCCAGTAGATGTGGTGAAGTATAGAGGCCAGTTTTATAGCCTGCTTCCGCCAATATTGCCGCGAGCATATGAGAAGTAGATCCCTTACCATTTGTACCGGCGATATGTAATGTTTTAAACTTTTGCTGCGGGTTGTCCAGCGCATTGCAAAGTCTGATGGTATTGTCAAGGTCTTTTTTGAAGGCTGAGGCACCATCCCTTGTAAACATAGGCAATCGAGTATATAGATACTCGATTGCCTCCTTATAAGCATTCATCTGAATGATTTTTATCTTAATCTAAAATTGAATACAATCCGCCCTGTTTGGGAATCTGGCGCATTAGGCAACTGATTTAACCGTGCGCCTCGGACAGCACGTTCACATTTCTCCAACAATGTTGGATCCGTGATTGTAGTACCTTTTACTCCCGCACGTGCATAGGTAATCACGCCTTGTTTATTCACTCTGAATTCCACGGCAACCTTTCCGGCTTGTTGACCATTATCGTCAATGCTTGGGCGCTGGGTAAAACTACGGTTTTCAATAGACAACATCATGTTACCATTACCAGATCCACCCTCACCGTAATTGCTTGCCAAAGGATCGCCCAACTTAGAACCTTGGTTTCCCGGTGTTGTACCAGTACCATCGCCAGCACCCTTGCCGTTGTTTTTATTGCCTTTGAAAAGAGCTTTCGCATTTGCCTGTGGTGCCACTTCTTTTGTCTGCTTAGTTGTTTCGGGAGCCTTTGACACCACTTTCTTTTCCGTTTTTGTGACCGCTGGAGCCTCTTCCATATCTTGCGTTGCAACTGCTTTTTCGGCAACTTGCTGCGTTGGTGTAGGTGTTGGAGTCTCCACAGGATCTATCCGATCCGGCCGCTCATTATTCGCGTTGGGATCAATAGAGGGTTCTTCTACGCTCATGTAATCGTCGCCCATCCCCTCTGGAGAAGTTCCATAGTTTACAATCATACCACCCATACCATACTCATCCGGTTCCTGCGCCTTAAACACTACAAAGAAACCAATCAAAAGCAGTGATGCCATGACCAATGTAGATATTCCCAAAGCCTTAGGGAAATTATTTTCTTCATGTTGAAGATGATATCGCATTGTATAAATCTCCTATATTAACATATGAGCAATAAACTTCAAAAAAGTTTAACTACTCCTACTTATCTTTTTTGGGCTCTGTCGCCAATACCACTTTCACTTTGAGACGATTAGCTACATCCATGACCGAAATTACATTCTGAATAGGGACTGTACTATCGACATAAAGCATAATAGTCAACTCTTCGCCACTGGCCATCTGCGATTGGATTGCTGCTTCCAAGCCTTCTATGGGAACTGGATTTTTATCGATGAAATAGCCCAACTCCTTTGTAATAGATACTGTAATTGTCTTTTTTGCGACAGATTGCTCACCTGCACTTGATTTTGGCAGCAATAGCTTAACCACTTGCGGATTCGAAACTGCCGAGGCCAGCAGGAAAAACAACATCAAGAAAAACATAATGTCGTTTAACGCTGAAGTATGTACTTCGGCAGATGGTTTATTTTTTCTACTTCGTAAGTTCATTATCTTCCTGGTTCATCCAATAAATCAATAAATTCTACTGCATCGGTTTCCATACGTAAAATCAATCGTTCAACCATCATATTTAAGATATGATAGCCTAAATAAGCCAAGATACCAACAGCAAGCCCTGAAGCTGAAGACACCATTTTCACATATAGACCACCGGATACGGATGCAATATCAATACCACCCGCCAATTCTACATCATGGAAAATCTTGATTACCCCAAAGATTGTACCAACGAAACCAAGCATTGGAGCGATACCCGCGATAATTCCCAGCACATTGATGTTTTTCTCCAATTTGGCAACTTCTAATTTACCCACATTTTCAATGGCACCTTCAATATCTTTGATCGGTCTGCCGACGCGTAATAATCCCTTTTGCAACATTCGTCCCAAAGCCGAGTTACTGGAGCGACAAACTGCCAATGCAGAGTCCAAATTTCCCGATAAAACATTTGCTTTCACCTGTGACATCAAACTATTATCGTATTTCGCTGCCCTGCGGATAGTCAGATAGCGTTCAAAGAAGATAACCAATCCGATAAAGAACAGTAAAAGGATTGGAATCATGATCCATCCTCCTTTGATCATCATATCGATCAAACTCATGTTTTCTGTACTAGCAGCAGCAGGTAATGGTTGTTGCGCAGCTTGATTAAACGTATCCACAGCAGCCCTTGCTGTATCTTGCACTAATGACATAATTATTAATAGTTTTATATAGTTTCTATAATGTTTCTACCCACGCACCTTGAATTTTCTTTTCCACAGATTTTTGAGCGAGATCCGCCTCCTCTTTTGTCATGTAGGTATTCAAGATGACTTTTTTTCTATTCCTTTTATACTTTCCTTCCACTGCACGTGCTGTTTTATAACCCAGTTGACGAAGGCGTTTTGCTTCCTCCTCTGCCTGAGCCATCGTCCGAGCCGAACCGATAACAACCTGATATTTTGGCTGTGCAACGGGTATGGATTCTTTGATGACCGGATCCGCTTGCAAAACGGGCGCTTTCTTAGCCGTTACTGTCTTCTTGCCAGCGGTTACTGCTGTGCCGTTTAACGAATCTGTAGTGGTTTTTGCTAGCGAATCGACCTTTTTTAAACTATCCGCCGCAAGTGCATTAGACGCTGTATCACTGATCGGTGGGTTGTTTTTCTGAACGATTGTGTCGCCCGCAGGTTTTAAGACAGGCTGCACCCCTCCAAACAGTGAATTTTTCAATCCTGGATTCGTATATAATACCCCTACAGCTATCATGACCAGTACAATGGCTGCTGTTATCCAATACCAGATTGCATTCGAATTACGCGCTTCCTCCGCATCGATATCAGGAACATAAGTAGAGTTTGCTGCTGCAATAGCACCTACTTCCTTTTGTGAAGGAAATTGTTGTTCATCAGGTACTGGGTTATCAACCGTATTATCTACAATAGGTACTGCCACAGCATCCGATAGTCCGACATCTGCGGAATTGACCTCCTCCTCCGTTTTGGGAGCCGTAGACTCCACGATCGATTCAGGAGCAGGTTCAACGGCAGGAAGCGGATCTTCATTGTCTAAAGCGACAGGCTCATGTTCTTCGTATTCAGCTTCTACTTCAGATTCAGCATCCTTTTCAGCAGCGGCAAAGGTTTCAACATCGACAAAAGGTTCTGCCTCATTGTTCACTTCAACGGGTGATTCCGGAGCCAAGGATTCGGCGGGCTCTGCAAGTGCGTGTTCGTCCTCCCGTACTGGGATAACCGTTTCAATTTCGGGTCCAACAAGATTGGCAACAGGCTGAAAATTAAAACCCGATAGATCCAAAGGTTTAAATACCAAACTAGAGCCATAGCTAATCAACAGACCAAGGTCATCCAGCTTCACCTGCCCAAATTGTCCTAAGTCATTCCGTAATATTTCGACTGTATCGTCAAGAATTTGTTGTGCCTGCCCCAAACTCAGGTTTTCCTGTTGTTGGATATAATGCACCATATTGAATCCCTGCTCCGCAGAATAGTCTAACTCGACGTATGAAATGGGCGGCAAAAACACATTATTCTGTTTATCAAATTGAGCCGGAGAATGAATTCTTTTGAACACACCTATCCCGGGCACGTATACTTCCGCATAGCGTCTTAATAAACTATTGATGTTTTTGCCTAGATTCATTGTTCTATGATTTAAAATGCAAATTTATAATCTTAATTCGTTAAAAAGAATAATTAAGACCACCAATTACATTGAATCCCAATCTTGGATAATACATGTAACGCTCATATTCCTTTCCAAAGATATTATTTGCTTTAACAAAAACACCAAATTGTTTTTTAATCCGGTATTCAGCACCAGCATTTAAATCTGCAAAAGAAGCAATGGTAACCTTATGACCACTATCTGTTATGCGATTACCATCGGTATTATAATCGTAAACATACGCATAGGTATTTCCTTGGCTAGAAAGCTCCGCATCAACAAAGAATTTATCTGAGATATTGAAACGCGCGTTGGCTTGCAACCTAAATTTCGGTAAACCCCAGGCCTCTTCCTCATCGCTCAGATTATAGTCATCAATAAATACTTTACCACCTAGATTAACCAATTGTGATAAGCGTACGTTGATCTCCCCTTCCAGTCCCATATGCTTAGCTTTGTTGATCTGACCATCATATACCACATCAAAAGCCCAAGGAATATACCCATCCTGACCATTGCCAAATGCACTATTTTTAAACAAAGGAAGTCCTTCGATCTGTTTGTAAAATACCTTTACTTTATAACCAAATGTCGCACCTGCATTACCTTTTAAACCACCATATACATTCAATTTTTCGATGGAATTGGCGATCCTCACATTTGGTGCCAGATAAGGGTTTTCTTTTGCAAAGTTTCGGAATGAAGCTTGTCTCACATTACCATTAACACCGGCAAATAATGAGATGTATTCCGGAGCCAAAGAAAAATCAGCTTCCACTGACGGGAAAACATTGAAACGAGACTCATCGCCAAATTCAGAAGTCAGGTTGGCACCCAACGTGACATTATAATTATCACCTTTAAATCGGATATACGGATTGATCAGAAACATATTGTTCTTTACGTTTGCCGTATCATTTTCGTTTTTGACATCGTTCATGGTTACGCTCAGGTTAGCGCCCACATTGAAAGCGCTCATGCGCTTGTTCAAATATCCAGACAAAGCGAAAGAGTTTTCTTTTGCTTTGTAGGCATCCTTAAACAAGTAACCATCTACTTTTGCAGAGTAGCTCAACGCTTGCTCATTCTTCGGGTCAACGTTGCTTGCCAGCTCACCGTTTAGATAGATATCAGTAAATGTTTGTTTGTCCGGTGCGGTATTCAATAAAGTAGTGCCGGGTTGATCAAAGGTTTGACCGTAGAAGTTTGTACCGTATCTATTGTAGCCGATTGTACCTTTTACAGTCACGGCATCCAACACGCGGCGTCCAAAAATACCGACGTCCTGCGTACTGAATTTCTGTCCTTCAATATTACCTTTTTGGCTCAAATGTTTTGCGAATAAACCAAAACGTGTATTTTCAAACTGTTCAGACGCTAAGTACGCTTCCCCTAAGATTGAGTTATAATTACCTATACCAAATTTAACATAGTTGCTGCTTTGTTCAAAAGGTTGCGCAAATGGTATTTCCTGCACATTCAATTGTTTAAGACCAGTATTGATATCCAATTTTTTATCAATAATATTCCCATAGCTCAATTTGGGCTGATATTCCCGTTTGTTAGTCATATCAGGACTACGACGGATCTTAACAGCATCTGCAAGAATTGGCTTGTAATCACGAACAACATCAAAAGAATCAATAGTGACCGGTTTTTCAGGATCATTCTTCTTGCCTGTTTCTTGTGCAAAAGAATTCAATCCCACGCCCATCAAAAGCGCTGCTAAGGTATATTTCTTCACATTTCTATTTTGCAACTTCTTCATTGTATCCTATTTCTTTTTGTTGTTCAATTTATTTAGACGCTCTTTTGCAGCAGGCAAAACATCATCTTTCGCATCGTAGTTGTCCACTATTGATTCCAGTGTCGCTTTCGCCTGGAATGTATCTCCTTTACCCGCATAGGCATCAGCCATCGTGATGAAGCTCTTTGCTACCCAATATTCGTAAGAAGAGAAATTGTCAGACAGGTCCATTGCCGTTTTGATACAGGCATCGTATTGTTTGTTTTCTAATTGAAGGACCGCAACATTGTATTTCGCTTCTGCACCGAATACAGTACGGCTCTTCAATGCAGCCAAGCTGAACTCTTTCATCGCTTCCGTTTTCTTGTTCTGCTTCACGTAGCACTTACCAGCGTATAAAAATGCATTCGCGATCTCTTCTTCAGAAGATTTCTCATAGTTTTTCACCGCGTTCGTATAGTTTAACGCTTCTTTATAATCGCCGATTTCATAATAAGAAACCATTAGATTATTGATTGCAAAACCGTAATTAGACTTATATTCAGAAGTGAGCTCCAGTTTTTTCAACAACTGGGTTGCTTCATTATATTTCTTTTGTTTCAAATACAGATTTGATACTGAAATCAATGTACGCTCCGTATAAGGTGACGTCCAGTCATTCAAGATAATGTTGTAATCGTGTAATGCGTCTTCTGTATTACCCAAAGCAGCATTACTTTCCGCACGTACAAAACGTGCATATTTCTCTTGATTTGGTTTGGGGAATTTGTCAAAATATGCATTTACAGCTTCTACAGCGCCTTGATAATTCCCACGGGAGAACAAGGTTGTTGCTGTTGAGAATGTACGTGAATCTTGTTCCGATTTTGAAAGATCACCTAAATTGGTTCCTGTAGCATAACGGATATATCCGGTTGCATCACCTTTATCCAGGTAAATATTCTCAATGGAACGCATAGCTTGTTTGGCTTCATCGGTAGAAGCATATTGATCAACGACACGTTGGAACGTTGCCAAAGCTGCATCATTGTTGTCCTGGTTATATTGAACCAACCCGATTGTTACTAAAGCACGTGGCACATAACTGCTTCGGGGATATTTCTCCACCATGGATTGAAGTCCAGAAATCGCTTGATCGCTTTCGCCCATCAAGAATCGTGTATATGGAATTTCAAACGCAATATCATCCGCATAATTCGAACTCGGGAACTGAGCGATTACAGCATTCAATGTCGATATCTTACCATTATTATCCCCTTGTAATCCTTGAATAATACCACGTTGGAATAACGCATAATCTTGACTCGGCGCTTTGGAAGAGATTAGCTTATTATATTCCGTCAGTGCTCTGCCATAGTTTTTAGAAGAAAAATACGAGTCACCCAAACGTGCGATTGCATCGTTACGGGTATTGATCTCTAAGCCTTTTGAACCACCTGTTGCCAAGAAACGTTCAAAGTAATTTGCTGCTGTATTATAGTTTCCATTACGAAAAGCTGCGTAAGCCAAGGCATAATTTGCATAGCCATACACATCTGTTTTGCTCGCACCAGGCAGACGTAAAAATTTATTAAAATTCGTAACAGCTTCGCCATATTTACGCACCTCATACATTGCCTCCGCTTTCCAATAAGTAGAAAGAGCGTAGATTTCCTCGTCGTAACGGTGCTGTTCGGAACGAATAAATAAAGAAATTGCATTTTCAAAAGCACGTTCGTTATAATACTCGAGGCCTCTGTAGTAAGTTACTTTCTGATAAGCTGCATTTGCTTCCTTTCCCCTTTTCGGAATAGACTCCAAAATATCGACCGCATCGCGGTAGTTTTTAGTACTCAACAGTACTTCTGCCAATAAGGTCTTTGCTTCTTCCTGGCGTTTTGATTTTGGATAGGTTTTTAAATACTCCTGTGTAGAGGCCAAGGCCACCTGATGGAACTCCAATTCGTAAGAAAGCTTTGCATAGTTGAATAGCCCCTCTTCTTTCATAGCCGGATCGAAATCCAGTTTCGAAGCTCTGAAGAATGCATTACGTGCAGATTGTTTATTTCCTTTTTTCAAGAAACTATCCCCCAAGGTAATCATGGCCGATTGATAATAAGCGTCAGGCTCCGTCATTTTCTCCAACTCCGTGATCGCCTTATCGTAATCCTTTAGCTTGTAGGCGATATAACCGATCTGATAGCTATCTTGATTATTTTGTGTCTTGCCTTGGTCTTGTGCCTGGAATTTGTCGTAATATTCTTTTGATGTGTTCAGATCGCCTTTAATAAAATAAGTTGCGGCGATAATACGAAACATTTCGGTTTCATTTTCCTGTTTGGTACGTGATAAGATAGGTAAGGCATAGTCCAACACATCATCGTAACGTTTATCCAGAAAATAAAGTGCTGTAATATAGTAAGGATAACTGTTTTCAAACTGCTTTGAGCCATTCAAACGCTCAAATTCATTTAAGGCTGTCTTGTACTCCGCATCTAAATAACATAAATAGGCATAGTAGTAGATTGACGCTTCTTGAAATTCAGTTTTTTGATCTTTCAATCCCTCAAATAATGGTTTTGCTGTTTTATAATCTTTCGTCATAAAAGAGGCATAACCCAATTTAAAACGGTATTCTACATTTTCTTTACCGGCGAGGTTTTTACTATCAATCTTTGTAAACCATTCAATCGCTTTAACATAATCCTTTTTGGCATAATACGATTTACCAATCTGAAAGTATGCTGCCTTGGAATTGGCGCTAACAGGGAAATCTTTGATATATTTCAGGAAACGATTTTCAGCATTGGACTCGCCCAGTTCCAAGGCGCAAACAGCTTGATAATACCGTACATTTTCCTTTAATAAAGATAGCTCCTCCGTCTCATCCAATTGTAGGTTGGATTTGGTCCGCAATGCTTCAACACGATCAAATTGTGCGGATGCAGAGCTGAATTTTCCGCGTTCATACAATTCCATCCCGGTTTTGTAAGCCTTATTGATTTGTTGCCATTCTGTCTGTTGCGCTAATGCTGGCGTCGCCATAACGGTTAGTGCAACTCCCACCTGGTAAATCTTCTTATACATAATATGTGAAACCTTAATATGTTATTTATCTGCAAATGTAATCGAATCTCCCTTCAAACAGAGATAAAATTTGCCTTGAAACTCAAATTTAACGGCTCTTTCGCTGCGATTAGCCGCTTCAAGATAAGCCAAAATTTATTGAAAATCAATACAAATCTCCCCGATTTTGGAAGATAGTTTTATTCATTTTACTAAATTATACTTTAATTGAGCTATTTTACACAAAAGTTATTAACATCTGTGAGTAACCCGCTATTATAACGGAAATTTTGCACAAAAAATATGCCCGACCAAAAATAAAGTCAGGCATAATATTGTTGATTAACGAATCTTTCAACTTTGTTTCCAGCGCCTAAACTGGTTCTCCAATTGAAATTTCGATTAGCTTCGTTGTCCAGCCAATAGATACAATACTGCCATACGAACAGCAACTCCATTTTCAACCTGATCCAGGATAATGGAGTGTTCGCTATCCGCTACATCCGAAGTGATTTCCACCCCACGGTTGATCGGCCCAGGGTGCATAATGGTAATCGGTTTTTCCAGGGAATCCAAGATTTGTTTATTTAACCCATATAACATGGAGTATTCTCTCAAAGAAGGAAAATAAGCAATATCCTGACGTTCCAATTGAATACGCAACATGTTTGCTACATCGCACCAATTTAACGCTTTTCTCAGATCATGTTCGACTTTCACACCCAAAGAAGTAATATGCTTTGGAATTAATGTTGTAGGCCCACAGACCATCACCTCTGCGCCTTGTTTTTGAAGGCATAAAATATTGGATAAAGCAACGCGAGAATGTGTTATATCACCAATAATAGCCACTTTGCGTCCAGCTACATCACCAAAGCGCTCGCGGATAGAGAAAGAGTCCAACAGCGCTTGCGTAGGATGCTCATGTGCTCCGTCGCCAGCATTTACAATTTGCGCATCGACATGTTTACTTAAGAACACGCCTGCTCCCGCGTAGGGATGTCGCATCACAATCATATCCACCTTCATTGCAAGGATATTGTTGACGGTATCAATCAGAGTCTCCCCCTTACTCACTGAAGAAGAAGAAGCCGCAAAATTGACAATATCTGCAGATAGTCTTTTCTCGGCAAGTTCAAAAGAAAGCCGCGTACGTGTTGAATTTTCAAAAAACACATTGGCGATGGTGATATCCCTTAAAGAAGGCACCTTTTTGATCGGTCGATTTAATACCTCTTTGAAATTACTCGCTGTATCCAGAATCAATTGGATATCTTGTTCATTTAGATCTTTGATTCCCAACAAATGGCGAGTACTTAATTGTTCTACTGCAGCTGACATTTTATAGTATATTCAAGTATTTACTAATCATTTTTTAATTGAAGTGTTCGTCCCCAAAGGTTTATAGAACCTTCCTTTATTTCTTTACTGAACCGGATTTCTAATCATTACCCAAAGGTTTTTTCTCAGTGACCAAGATAATGCTATCCTGATCGTCAGATTCTTTCCAGTTCACAATGACTTTTTGTGAATCTATAGAATCAACCTGTATTCCAATATAATCGGGTTGAATCGGAATCTGTCTGGAGAATCGACGATCGACTAAAACAAGCAATTCAATGCTTCTTGCTCTTCCAAAAGCCTGTACAGCATCCATGGCAGCCCGAATGGTGCGTCCTGTCCACAAGACATCATCAATAAAAATAACGTCTTTACCTTCTACAATAAAATTGATATTTGTACTATTTGCTAACAACGGACCTGCATTACCTTTTGTACGGAAATCGTCCCGATAAAATGTAATATCCAGATCACCGACCAAGATCGGTTTTCCGATCATGCGTTCAAGTTCTTTGACGATACGTCTAGCTAAGAAAGTTCCTCTTGGTTGAATACCTATGACGGCAGCATTTGAAAAATCACCATGATTCTCAATCAATTGACGACATAGCCTTTGAATGGTGATTTGAAATTTTGGTCCGTCTAATAAAATCGACTGTTTCATTATGGGAATGTTTGGGCAAAGCTACACTTTTTTTAACAAAAACTATCGCTCGTTTCCCAATTAATTTCAATATTTCAATTCGTTCCCAGCATTAACTCTGAGACCTATAACTTTTAAAACAACAGCGTATTTATCTTAATCATCCTTCTTATTGCCCCGTGCAAAAAAATACACAGGCAGCCCTAGCAATACCAGTATAAAACCCGGCCAGGTATACTGTGGTTTATAGATAATCAACAATACGCAAAACACACTACCAATGAGGAGATAGATAATCGGTGTAAAAGGGAATAAAAACGTTTTGTAGGAACGGGCCAACTCAGGTTTACGGATACGCTGGATAATAACGCCTAGTACCGTAATCATATAAAAGATGACAATAACAAAAGAGATCATATCCAACAGATTGCCATACTGACCACTTAAACAGAGCAAGGAAGCCCAGATGCCCTGCAACCATAATGAGCGGGCCGGCACATCATATTTATTGTTGGGGATAGCCTGTTTTAAGAACAAGCCATCTTTGGCCATAGTCTGAAAAACCCGTGCTCCAGACAGCGCAAGACCATTGACACAGCCAAATGTTGATATCATCACCAAGATGGCCATCGCTATTGTACCGGTATGTCCCAACATCTTTTCAGCAGCAGCAATTGCGACCCGGTCATTTGTAGCAAAGGCGATCTCTTCCCTACTCAAAGCAGCAAGATAGATGTAGTTGCAACAGATGTATAAAAGCATAACGAGGCTGGTTCCGATGACGAGCGCCCGCACCACGTTACGCTGTGGATTCACAATCTCGCCTGACACAAAGGTCACGTTTTCCCAGGCAACACTACTAAAGACGGACCCTACCATAGCCGCTGCCAGCGCCCCCATTAAAGCGCCGCCGGAAATTCCCATCCAGCCCTCACCTTTCAGATTCTGAAAAGCATCCCAGCTGTAAGCCATATTTTCCGAAAAATGATTTTCTTTGATTAAAAACAGTCCACCAACGATCAATAGAACCAATGCAATAATTTTTGCAGAGGTGAAAAAAGACTGCACAGACTTACCGCTCTTGATCCCGCGCGTATTGATATAGGTTAGCAAGAGAATCACGCCCATCGCCAGTATCTGTATCCAGGTAATCTTAAACTCACCCCGTTGAAAAATTGGTGCCGCATCGTTCAATTGCGGGATCAAATAGGCGGTAAACTTACCGAAGGCAACCGCAACAGCCGCTATCGTACCCGTCTGGATCACGGTAAATAAGCTCCAGCCATACAAAAAACCAATTGGTTTACCGAACACTTCGGTGAGATAAGTATATTGTCCACCAGCTTTGGGATACATCGAAGATAGCTCGCCGTAACAAATAGCTGCCGCAACAGTCGCTACAGCAGTCAGTATCCATACAATTGCCAACCAGTATCCTGAGCCCAGTTGCCGCATCATATCGCTCGACACAATAAAGATTCCACTTCCGATCATCGAGCCCATGACAAGCATAATCGCATCCCACAATTTCAGTTGACGTTTCATCATAAGGTTGGTTTTATGCCGTTAAGCTAAGAAAAAATAATTAAAAAAGAGCTGCCCTCAGCGACATCCAATTCAAAAGTTATTTTTTCGTTGGATATGTACAGCCGAGGGCAGCTCCTTATCATTAAAATGACGTTGTGAATGACTATTCTACACCATATTGTTGCTTATACGATTTTTCCAGTTCAGTTACCTGTTGCAGCAATTGTTTTTCCGAAGTGGAAGCCAATATGCTCTTATATGCGCCCAAAGCTCTCAAAGCCGTACCAATATTCGAATATTCAAGCTCAGCTTTTGTTTGTGCGATATCCTGATACCAACGCATATTTTGCGTCATAAATTTCAGGTTGCGGTTCACGATTTCATTCGCACGCTTGTTTTCGCCCGTTTCGTATAATACATTGATAATTGGAATATAACCCAGAATATCACGCATCAAATACACACGTTTTGGCATCTTCTCATAAGTCTCAACAGCCACTTTACGCGCTTCATCTTTATGACCTTCCATCATTAACTGCGTAGCTGTACCGCCCATCACCGTATTGGTAATCATGGTGATCATGCGATAGGATTCAGGATCTAAATACGAAGCATTTGCCATATTACCCCATTTGTATTTGGTGGTAATGTCTTTAAAGGCCGACTGTGTATCCACCAAGGTACCTTCGGATCCTGCAGGAGTAGCAATAGGCATTAAGCGTAAAGCAAAACCCTCCTGTACCAGATATTTATCCAGCCCAAGGTAGTTGTCATTTGGAACGGTCGCAGCAAAATAAATCGGACGCTTCCAGTTATTGTTCAACAAGACGTTTAGGATCGACAGCTCAGCCCTAGACACGTAGTTTCGATTATACGTCCAGTTCATGGTATCCACAATTGATTCCTGCCATGCTTTTGGAACGACATTATTTTTCAGCACAGCATCCTTGTTTACAGGAAGGCTAAAGTTTTTGGTCGGTAAAAAGTTCTCAAATTTACCACCACGCAATTCCAGCTTATTTTTTTGGTCATCAGACAATAAGATCTGCATCACCAAATCAAGATCTACGTGACCGGCCACTTTCATATCTTGATAATAAAGCACCTCACGGACACCTTTTTTGAACTTTTCGTCATCAATATTGATTGGTAATCCATCCGCTTGATTAACTTTTTGTTTCATCTGACGCATATACCAGTCAGAACTCAACAAACTCAAGTTTACCACCCGTACATCAGGACGATAGTTTTCAACCTCCTGCACATACCACAATGGATAAGTATCGTTATCACCATAGGTAAACAAGATCGCATTCGGTGCACAGGATGCCAGGTAGTTTTTGGCTAAATCACGCGCTGTTGTTTTCTCCGAACGATCATGATCATCCCAGTTCTGGAATCCTAGTAATACAGGAGCACCCAACAAGCAGGCTGCTGTAGCGATACCTGCGGCCATCTTACCATCCACTTTTTTACTTAAATAATCCGCAATGGCAAATACCCCCAAACCGATCCATATTGCAAATGCGTAGAATGAACCCGCATAAGCATAATCACGCTCACGTGGCTGCAATGGGCTTTGATTCAAGTATAAGACAATTGCTAGACCTGTAAAAAAGAACAGTAACCCCACGATTCCAGCATCACGCTGTCTTTTGCCAAAGTGCCAAAATGCACCGATCAAACCAATGATCAAAGGCAAGAAATAATATTTATTATTTGAAGGATCAGTTTTCAATGAGTCTGGAATGGCATTTTGTCCACCCACATGCATCTGATCAACAGGTTTAGCGCCGGAGATCCAGTTCCCTTCCGTAAAAGACCCCTGTCCTTGCTGATCATTCTGGCGGCCGGCAAAGTTCCAAAGAAAATAACGGCCGTACATATGTCCGATCTGATAGCTAAAGAAGAATTTCACGTTATCACCGAATGTAGGCGATTGTCCTTCTGGGATCTTTAAGTAATCACGATAATAATCGATATGACCTTGATCTCTTGAACTATAAACACGCGGGAAAAACATCGTCTTATCGTATTTATAATCCATACCATTTTCTACTTTCGTGTATTTGTCCTTATCTTTTCTATAAGTATAAGTAGGCTCAGCATCTACGACCTGCGCGTCAAATGTCGGTCCGTTCAGAAGCGGCTCACTTGCATACTGCTCACGACCCAAATAACTTACAAAAGAAAAGGCATTATCCGGATCACTATTATTTAAGGTCGGGTTCGCTTTGGCGCGTACCATGATCATCGCAAAGGAGCTATAACCAAAGATGATAAATGCTGTGCTGATCAAAATCAGGTTCAGAATCGGTTTTGCTTTTTTGATGGAATACCAGATACCATAGACAAAAAGAGCAATCAACAAGATGAAAAACAGATTGAAGCCAGTACCAAAACCCATTCCCAAGCTATTCACAAAGAATAAATCAAAATAAGCGGCAGCTTTAACCGTGTATTGGATAATACCCCATAAAATCAGTGCCAGCACAACGACACCGATTAGAAAGGCTTTTGTCGCTCCTGAAGAAGTCACTGTTTTGGATCGTTTAAAGTAGATCACCAAGGCTATAGCAGGAATCACCAAAAGATTCAGTAAGTGCACCCCAATGGAAAGTCCCATCACATAGGCGATAAAGATCAACCAACGGTCAGCACCAGCCTCGTCAGCATGATTTTCCCATTTTAAGATCCCCCAAAATACAACAGCCGTACAAAGCGAAGACATGGCATATACTTCGGATTCAACCGCAGAAAACCAAAATGTATCTGTAAAAGCGTAAGCCAATGCTCCGACAATACCTGATCCAAATATCTTGATCAAGTCTGTTGAATTGTATGACTCACCGACGCTTTTTGCAACGACTTTCTTAGCCAGGGCTGTAATCGTCCAGAACAAAAATAAAATAGTCAGACCACTACATACCGCAGAACCCACATTCATCCAGAAAGCGATTCGTGTCACATCACCTCCAGCAAGATTCGAGAAAATGTTTTGAATCATTAAGAATAAAGGTGCCCCTGGCTGGTGCACAATTTGAAGTTTAAAGGCCGAGGCGATGAACTCGCCACAGTCCCACCAACTCGTCGATCGTTCGGCAGTCATGACATATGCTACTGTTGCAATGAGCGCACACATCCATCCTAAAAGATTGTTGATTTTAGTATAGTTCATAAAATGATAACTGTAAAAGTATTATAATACGGCTCGAAAATAAGGATAAGTTAATAAGAAATGAACTTTATTCTGATTTTTTAACACATATTAATTGAAAAAATTTCATTGCCTGATCCAATATTGGCTTTAAAGAAAGCAGTACAAAGGTAAGAATGAACCTATCTGGTGCCATACCCATAGTAAAATGAAGCAAGTGTGCGTTAAATTTTGGGGCAAAACAAAAATTATTTCTTTGAAAATCAAGCTCAATGCACTTTACGGTACATTTTTATTTGCAGAAATAAGAATAGTCCGTATATTTGCATCATCAAATGTGAACGACATCATCACGATAACGAACACAATTGACTTGTTTGTCCGATAGTATAAGGGTAGTACGACAGTTTTTGGTTCTGTTTGTCTTGGTTCGAATCCAGGTCGGACAACAAACAATAGAAAAGGCTTGCAATCGCAAGCCTTTTCTGCGTTATATGCAAGGCTTATTTATTTATAAAAGGGTTTAGATTTTTTTTAATTTGAATTTTGATTTTTAAAACAAATCTCTATCTTTGCGTCGTCAAAAAGAAAAAGACGGTAACGTTGGCTTTTTAGAGACATTGTCCGATAGTATAAGGGTAGTACGACAGTTTTTGGTTCTGTTTGTCTTGGTTCGAATCCAGGTCGGACAACTTTTAAAGTTAAGAGTATATGGATTGTGCAAACAATCCATTTTTTTTAATGTTTAACTTTAAAAAATATTAGGGAATAAAAATATTGAATAAACGACAATACAATAACCCAACATAAATATACAAAACCATGCCTTTGCAATTCAACACGGTTAAACTATTTGCAGGTTCTGGCACTACAGAACTGGCTGAAAAAATCGCACAATCTTACGGGAAACCTCTAGGAGACAAAACATTATCGCGTTTTAGCGACGGTGAGATTCAACCATTCTACAATGAATCTGTACGTGGAGCCGATGTATTTATCATCCAATCTACCAACCAACCTACCGACAATCTTTTTGAATTATTGTTGATGACAGATGCTGCAAAGAGAGCCTCAGCGCACTACATTACAGCGGTTGTCCCCTATTTCGGTTTCGCAAGACAAGATCGAAAAGACAAACCAAGAGTTGCCATTGGCGCAAAAATGATTGCCAATCTGTTGACAGCAGCTGGAATTCACCGCATCATGACAATGGATTTACATGCTGCACAAATTCAAGGTTTCTTCGATATTCCTGTTGATCACCTCGATGGCTCCATTATTTTTGTTCCCTACATCAAATCCCTAAAACTCCCTAACTTGACAATTGCATCACCTGATATGGGTGGGTCATACAGAGCGCGTACTTTTGCTAAATTCTTCAATGCAGAAGTTATCATCTGTGACAAACGCCGCAAACGTGCAAATGAAATTGAATCAATGTCTATCATTGGTGATGTAACGGATCAGGATGTTGTATTAATAGACGATATCTGTGATACAGCCGGCACACTTTCAAAAGCTGCGGCTTTGATCATGGAAAATGGCGCGAGATCCGTAAGAGCGGTGTGCACACACGCGGTATTATCGGGCAAAGCTTATGAAACAATTGAAAATTCAGTATTGTCAGAAATGATTGTGACAGATACCATTCAATTGGATCCAGAAAAAGCAAAACAATCGACAAAAATCAAAGTGTTATCTACAGCTGATTTGTTTGCAAAAGCAATCACAAGCGTAAATCAACATACTTCCATTTCTGATTTATTTGACGTTGAATAGTCTTTTTTAGTATAGAGTATTGAGATATTAGTATTTAGACTCTGGTATAGTAAGCCTTCGGCTGAAATACTGGAGTCTTTTTTAGTATAAAGTATTGAGATATGAGTACTTATACTCTGGTATGGTAAGCCGGAGACTAGACAGCTTCTCATATATACTTACACCGCTTGTTCTTTCGTAAAACAGGCATTTCAGGACGGCCTCGGTTATAGTTCAACAACCCCTCCTCAAGTCAGTAACATACAAAATAGCATAACGCATCTTAGCCCCTCAATATCAGTAGTTTTTTTTTGATAATACCAAAATTTAAATTATCTTTGCACCTCAAAATTTATAAAAATTAAAAGATGAAATCAATTGCTATTAGCGGTTCTGTAAGACAGAACGTAGGGAAAAGAGATGCAAAAGAATTGCGTTACCAAGGTTTAGTACCTGCAGTACTTTACGGAGGCAAAGAACAAACTGCTCTTTCTGTATCCGCAGCTGATTTGAAACCAGTTCTTTACACTGCTGACGTTATTATCGTAGAATTAAACGTTGACGGTCAAACAAAAAGAGCTATCGTTCAAGACGCACAATTCCACCCATTGACAGACCTAGTTACTCACGTTGACTTTTTAGAATTATTTGATGACAAAGAAGTGTCATTGAATATTCCTATCAAATTAACAGGAACATCTCCAGGTGTTAAAATGGGCGGTAAATTAGTTCAAAAATTACGCAATTTACGCGTAAAAGCATTACCTGCTAACTTGCCACAAGAAATTGAAGTACCAATGGAATCTTTAGAAGTTGGTAAATCATACCGTGTAGCTCAAGTTCAATTAGACAACGCAAAAGTATTAAACAATGCTGACGATACAATCGTATCCGTTATCATGTCCCGTGCGTTGCGTCAAGCTGAACAAGAAGCAGCTAAAGCAGCTAAAGGTGGTAAAAAATAATCTGAACAAGGTTATTCATTAAATTAATTTGCTCTTTAATAGCAATGAAGCTATCATGAGCAGCTATTCATCCATTCATTGAGCTTATTTGAGCTCATGATGGTTCTATACTACAGAAAGCACCGAAATTCGGTGCTTTTTTGTTTATTAAATTTTTATTTTTACGTCATGAATTATCTTATCGTTGGATTGGGAAATATCGGTAGTGAATATGCCGATACGCGGCACAATATTGGTTTTATGGTTGCCGACGAGCTCGTTAAACAAGCTGGCGCTAGTTTCTCCCTGTTAAAATTAGCCTATTATAGCGAATTTAAACAAAGAGGGCATAACGTAACCGTCATCAAGCCGACTACGTATATGAACCTCAGTGGTAAAGCAGTCAATTATTATATGCAGCAATGTAAAGTGCCGATTCAGAATGTCTTAGTGATCGTGGACGACTTAGCGATCCCATTTGGTTCTTTACGTATGAAGCCTAAAGGCAGCAGTGCTGGCCACAATGGACTTAAATCCATCGAGCAGCTTTGTGGCGGACAGGTATACCCACGTCTACGCTTCGGTATTGGCGACAACTATCCCAAAGGCAGACAGGTTGACTATGTCCTTGGCCCTTTTGACAAAGATGAACAAGCAGAACTTCCGGCATTGATAGACCATTCCGTTAAGATGATCCAAAGTTTTGTCAATATTGGAATCGAACTGACGATGACCAATCTGAATACAAAATAAAAGGGACTGCAGTCCCTTTTATTTTATTCCATCAAAATATTCTGGTTATTACCTTTTACCCTTCATCGCTTCAGCACGGTTTCGTTCATTAACAAGTTCGGTCTTGATTATTTTCTTTATCTTTCCATCCAGTGGTTCCCCATCTCCCTTCCCGGCATTCAATTCCCCCGCTTTTTTCTTTGTCGTTATGAGAATAACACCATTCGCCCCCGCTGTACCATAAAGAGTCGTTGCACTTTGATTTTTAAGAACTTCGATGGATGCAATATCTTCGGATTTCAGATCATTGCGGTCTTTAGACTGCACCTGACCATCAACAACAAACAATGGTTTTTCTTTTCCCGATAAACCACGGATCCGGATGCCATTGATATTCCCCGGTTCTCCCTCTACCCTCGCGTATGTTGCCGTTTGTGCTACAAATTTCGCAGTTTTCCCTGGGCTATCGTTTTGGGCCGCTTTTCCCTCAAAGGTTATTGTTTTAGGATCATTTCCCTTATCATCCTTTTTATACCCCACTACCGTAATAACCCGCTCATCTGGGTTATTTTCTGATTTGAGTTTGTGAGATGCTTTATCCGGGTTTTCTCTTGCCCATTTTTTTGTGATTACCTCAATGACACCATTTTCCCCCTCTTCACCATATTTTGTCCGAGCAGGGCCATCCTTAATAACGTGAATACTCTCAATATTGTTCGGATCCATATTTTTCATATCCTCCGAACTTATTCGCTTACCATCCACCACATACAGAATATTAGCAGGATACTTGGCCACTGCGGTCTTTGCTTTACCAACGGAGTCCTGTCTGACAAAGAGGCCTGTCACCTTTCCCTGAAGTTTGCCCGTATTATTTCCCATTTTGGTAGTGACCAACACGACACCATTTTTACCCTTATCACCATATACGGCTGTAGCAGATTTATCTTTTAATACTGATATTGATTCAATCTGCTCCGGAGCAATTGCATCTAGTTCCTTTTTATCAATAACTTCCCCATCCAATACAAACAGCGGATTATCAATCGGATCAGAAGCACCTCTGATTTTCAAAGCACCAATCTGACCGCTCAATACAGTAGTCCCATTTGATCGCCGGCTTGTATCTATCTTAACCGTATCTGTACCGAAGGCTTCATTGAGTACTATTCCTGCTTCACCGACCATATTCACGGGGAGTAGTACATCTTGCTGTTGACCCACATCCAATTTTAAAAGGGTAGTTTCATTTGCCTTTTCAACGAGACCATCTATATTCCCTTCCGCTTTGCTTACGGTAAATGCAGCTCCCGTTAGTAAAAATACAGGCAAAAGGAACGCATATTTACTCAGTTCTATCTTGGATGACCTCTTCTTGTTCATCATCATAATTCGACGTTTTAATAGTTTAAAATTAAATTGATTACTCAACCCTATTGAAGCGCCCTTTTTGGACACATTCAATAGGCTATATTGATACGTCTGTTTGTCAATTCCTTTATTGAGCACCCGTTGATCAGTCAGGAACTCTAAATTTTGGCGAATGGCCCTGCGCATGAGCCAGACGAAAGGATTGTACCAACAGCACACCAATATGATTTCAAACAATAAAATATCCAAGCTGTGAAGGCCTTTCACATGAATATCCTCATGCTTAAAAATATCTTTCAGTTCAGCATCCACATGCTGCTCCTTATTCACATAAATTTTATCCAAAAACGAAAATGGCACAATAGGGATAAACACATTCCGAAAAAAATACGTTTTCCATCGATCCGCTGTCGAATGCAGATGAATCCTCAACAAACTCAAGAGTTGAAATAGAAATTTCAGCAATAACACTACTGCCCCTAAAATAAAAACCATCTCCAACAAACCGCCCACTGTTAGCCGCTCCTGTACATCCTGCTCCGCCATATAAAATGAAATCTGTTCACCGACTGCACCCATATCCAATCCTCGCTTTACAAACAGCGATTTTAAATCCAGAAACGGGTATATAAAAGCAAATAGGCCACCTATTAAAAAATAGGCCCTATTCAGTGAATAGAACGTTAGTCCCCTCAACAGTCCGACATAACCCAAGTAGAGTATACTCAACAGCAGATTGACTTGTATGATATAGGTCAGCAGGTTTTCCATCGCATTAAGATTTGTTATTTTTAATCATCTCCATGATCTCCTTTAGCTCGCCCTCGGTAAGCTTCTCCTCCTTTACGAAAAATGAAACCATCTCTTTATAAGAATTTTTGAAATAATCACCTACAAAGGAATTCATAAACTTCGCCTTATAATCCTGCTCACTGACCATAGGTTCGTAACGTTTCGCGTTGGCGTAACGGACAGCTTTCACAAAGTCCTTGCGCTCCAGATTCTTTACCGTTGATGCCAAGGTTGTATAAGGCATTTTTTCACCTTTGATATTATCCAGAATTTCCTTAATAAAACCTCCATTTAGGCTCCAGATAGATTGCATTGCCTGCTCTTCTTGCGCTGTTAATTTTTCCATGTATTAATCTTTCTTTACTAATCTTTCACTAATCTACGAATAATTCGTAAATACCAAGAATTATTTTACAATATATCATGAGATCAGCTTACACATCGTATAAAACCACTATTTTCTGTAACATAACAATATGCAGCATTTTTAGACGCTTTTAAAATCATCTGCTACGAATATGAGTTGACTGGCCGAAAATTTGTTATACCCTATTTTTTATTTTAACTTTCCAGCAAAATATAATTTTCTATCATTGCCCAGATCAAGATATAGGCGGGTTAAAAACATGCGATCTGCGGACGGTATGAACAAAATTAAATAGGAGTAATTCAAAACAAATACAACAACAATAAATGGCTAAAAGCATCAAAGCGATCAAATGTCCTCATTGCGGCAGTATAAAAGTCAGTACAATCCGACCTGATTACTATAAATGTGACAGTTGTGGGACTGAGTTTTTTTTAGATAGTGATGACATCAACATCAATCACAATTACAATTATCCGCGCAACAACCCAGAGCAGTATAAAGCTGTACGGATTGTACTATTTGCTGTTGTGGGCTTTATTGCACTCATGTTCATTATTGGTGTAGTGAGTTCTATATTCTCTAAAAAACCAGAACCGAATTATTCGACTTATCGTTCACCCAACACTGCAGACAAAAAAGAAGAAGCCGAACCGCTGGAGTGGAATTATGCAAGCAATATTTTATTTCTGGACAAAGATAATTCTCCACACGTCGTCGTCGTGGGCAATGTCGGAACTCCCAGGAAGCGATTTGACGAAGGAAAAGACAATAAAGTGTATATCGGATTATTTGACCCCAAAACTGGCAAAAAGGAATGGGTAAAGCAGCTGATGGAAACTCCCGTCGAGTTATCAAGTAGTGATGTTGAATTACAGGTATTTGAAGACCAAAACCTTTACATCATTATCAAATCCAAGTATATCTATCAATTGGACAGAAATAGCCTAACCTACAAAAGTGTCCTTGAAAATTATGTTAAAGATGCACCGTCACTCAGCACCGGTATTGCTAAAGTGGAATTCAAATACGAAGATTATGGCTCTGCCTATCAAATTATCAACAATGAAGGACAAAACTTAGCTTATTATCCGCTAATTAACAAATCAATTCCTGACAAACAGCTCTATGATGAACGGAGAAAAAAACTCCCTAATCCAACGACAAAAACGGAATTCACTTTTTCAAGTAAATCCAGTTATTACCCTGAGGAGAAAATTCAGTTGATCCAATACACTTATTACTATCAATATGGCTACCCCAAAGATAGCCCGCGCTTTTCCTGGGATAAAGATTATGGCAGATCAGGTATTTTTACCGACCGCGATCCCTACAAAAAGGTGCTGATCAATCCATGGCAAATTAAGGGAGCCCGTCTGATTAGTTTTAAAGACTTTACTCCAGGTAGGCTCTATTTTCAGCCTATCGTGGTTGCTCAGCATGACAAAACGCTTCTGATTGCATACAAACCAACACCAGCGGAAGATGATCCGCTACAGATCCAGCTATTGGATATATCGAACGGTACGATACAGAAAACAATCACCACAGACCTTAAATCCATTTACGGGAATGGCTGTCTACTCAAAGATGGTTTTATTGTCAAAGGATCAAGCGACTATTACTATTTTGATAATAGCGGAAAACAAATCAACAAGTTCGAGGGATATAACCCCAAATTCGATACATTAAATTAAACATTATGGGACTATTCAATCTTTTTAACAACCAATTATCCGAGGTCATTGAGTGGAAAAATCAAGACCCTCGTGTATTATGGTATAAATTTCCTTCCGAAAGGAATGAAATTAAGAATTCCAGCAAACTTATCCTCGCTCCTGGGCAGGGCTGTATCCTTGTCTATGAAGGAAAAGGTGAAAGCCTGCTCACAGAGCCAGGTACCTATAATTTAAAAACGGATAATCATCCTTTCTTTACAACCCTGGCAAGGTTGAGACAAAATTTTGAGTCTGAACACAAGCTGTATATTTACTTCTTTCGTACTGCAGCTATTGTCAATCAGTCCTGGGGGACAGGAAATCCAATAAAATACATTGACCCACAATATAATCTCCCGGTTGAAATAGGCTTGAATGGTACTTTCTCTTACATCATTAAAGAACCAGTACATTTCTATAAAAACATCGTTGCCAATCAAAACACAGTCAGCACAGCGGCGATTCAGGATGTTATCAACAATCGGATTCCGCAACAGATTGTCGCGCAGATTGCCCAGAAGAAATTGGGTTATAATGAAATCGATAGCCAACTAGCTGTTTTGTCTATTGACATAAAAGCGGCTGTCGAACAGGATTTTAAAGATCTCGGTTTAGAAATTACAGATTTTAAGATCTTAGGAACCCAGTTTGATGCGAACACACAACGTAGAATTGGTGAAATTGCGGATTTGACAACACAAAATCAAGCTGCGCAACAAGCCGGCCTTAGCTATGTGGAGTTGGAAAAATTACGTGCCCTCCGGGATGCCGCAAAAAATGAAGGTGGACTGGCAGGAATTGGCGCACAACTCGGTGTCGGCATGGAACTGGGCAAGCAGTTTGATCTTCAGAAAGAAGAAATCAAAGACCATATCCAACAGGAAGGTGATTTTGTTGAAAAATTGCAAAAATTACAATTGCTATTACGCGAGAACATCATTACGCAAGATGAATTCGACACACTCAAAAAACAAATTCTCAATAAAATATAAGCCATTATGAAATACATCTTTGGTATATTATTCACGCTGGTTATCCTATTTGTCGCCACCTATTTTCTATTGGGACTCTGGGGTATCCATTTTTTAGATGCTGAAAATTTCAGCAAAATCTTATGGACAACAGGTATTCTTACCTTAACTTCCATTGTTTTGGTATGTTTCGTGATCTTACCTTTTTTTGGTTCGGGCAAAAACGGGAAATATGAAGACAAAGGAAAAGTCGCCCAACGAAAAATTGATTAATATTCTGGGCATAATAAGATAGTGTTAAATTTGAATAAATTATTTGCTTATTTAAGTAAATTGTTATTCAATATTATCCAAAATGACGCAATGATGTCATTTAAATTCTAAAAGAACTTTCAGTTTTAAATATCAAATAGTTAAATTTGTGAGATTAGCATACAAAATCAGATATAAGATAATATATAAACATGTCAGATAAAGCATCTATAAATTTAGACGGCACTTCTTATGACCTTCCGGTCATTGTCGGTACTGAAAATGAAAAAGCAGTTGATATTTCCAAATTAAGAGATCTAAGTGGATTTATTACGTTAGACCCAGGGTACAAAAACACGGGTGCAACAAAAAGTGCGATTACTTTCCTTGACGGTGAAAAAGGCATATTGAGATATAGAGGATATCCAATTGAGCAATTGGCAGAGAAATCGACTTTCCTAGAGGTTGCTTATTTACTAATCTATGGAGAGCTTCCTAAAAAAGAGGTATTGGAAAAATTCAGAGCTGACATTAAAAAGCAAATGATGATTCACGAAGACATGAAAAATTTCTTCGCTGGATTTCCATCCAAATCCCACCCAATGGGCCAACTTTCTTGTTTAGTAGGCGCCTTATCTGCATTTTACCCTGAATCTTTAAATCCAAACTTAACAGACGAAGAAGAAGATCAAACGATCATCAATCTTTTGGCTAAAATGCCAACAATCGTTTCTTGGATCCAAAAGAAATCATTAGGTCATCCGGTCGTTTATCCTAAAAATAACTTAGGCTATATTGACAACTTCTTGAATATGTTATTCGGCGAGGTGAACGACGAAAAAACATTCGATCCTGTTGTGATTGATGCCATGCACAAATTGCTTATTTTGCATGCTGATCACGAGCAAAACTGTTCGACATCAACAGTTCGTATCGTAGGCTCATCCAATGCCAACCTTTATGCATCTGTTGCCTCAGGTATCAATGCTTTGTGGGGTCCGTTGCATGGCGGTGCCAACCAAGCTGTAATTGAAATGCTTGAAGCGATCAAAAATGATGGCGGTGATGCAGAAAAATACCTAGCAAAAGCCAAAGATAAAAATGATCCGTTCCGTTTAATGGGATTCGGTCACCGTGTATACAAAAACTTTGACCCTCGTGCTAAGATTATCAAAAAAGCATGTGATGATATTTTAGAAAAATTGGGCGTTCAAGATCCCGTATTGGATATTGCCAAAAAACTAGAAGAGGCAGCATTGAATGATCAATACTTCATCGATAGAAAACTTTATCCAAATGTCGATTTCTACTCAGGTATTATTTATCGTGCATTAGGTTTCAAAGCAGATATGTTTACCGTTTTATTTGCGTTGGGCCGTCTTCCAGGATGGATCGCACAGTGGAAAGAAATGCGTGAAAACAAAGAGCCTATTGGCCGTCCAAGACAAGTGTATGTGGGGCATACCGAACGTGATTACGTTGAGTTCTCAAATCGTTAATTCGATTTACATCCATAAAAAAGCATCCTTCGGGATGCTTTTTTTTATGGATATTATGTAGAGTTTCCTTTTAAGAGCACCACGTCTCTTAAATACATTATGAAGACAAAAATCCACACTCTGTATGACAAATCGCGGGCATATATAACCAAAAGTTCAATGCTAACTGCTCAAATCCAAACACTAATATCTAGCTAAAAGCTTCATTATGTCACAATAATCTACTTGTTAAGTATATTTTAATTTTTCCCTATCGAAATTCCTTGTTTTTCGTTAAGTTTGCGTATTCATTGGACGCTTATTAAAAATCATTATAAATAAGACTTGCTGGAGACAATACTACATATCTTGGTTCCGATTGCTATTTTCACCTTTATAGCAGCATTTACCTTATTTGCAGTATATGCTGAGCGTAAGATTGCGGGATTTGTCCAAGATCGTCTCGGACCAATGGAAACCGGAAAATATGGTAGCCTTCAGACCATAGCCGATATTCTCAAATTACTTCAAAAGGAATTAATAACACCGACATTAGCCGACAAAATTCTCTTTAGGATTGCACCTATTATTATTTTTGTAGCAGTTTTCACAGGTTTTGCGGTCATTCCCTGGGCCAAAGATTTTATTCCGGCGAATACACATACCGGATTATTCTTTATTATGGCCATCATCTCTATTGACGCTTTAGGGATTTTGATGGCTGGTTGGGGATCGAACAATAAATATTCCCTACTGGGCTCCATGCGTGCAATAGCCCAAATGGTTTCCTATGAAATACCTGTTGGGCTCTCCCTAATTACAGTGGTCATGTTAACACAGACCCTAAACCTCAACGAAATCGCAATCGGTCAGGGTATTCTGACCAACGGAAGTATCAAATTTTTAGGTTTTTGGGAAGTGAATGAGATTGGCGGCATTTTCGCCTGGAATATTTTCCAAGCGCCCCATTTAATTGTCACTTATCTCATATTCTTTATCGCGACACTGGCAGAATGTAACCGGGCACCATTCGATATTCCTGAAGCGGAATCTGAATTGGTTGGTGGTTTCCATACGGAATATGGCGGCATCGAGTTTGCCTTTATCTTTTTGGCCGAATACGCTATGATGTTTTTGGTAGCGATGTTAGGCGTAGTCCTATTTCTAGGTGGCTGGAATACACCACTCCCTAATATCGGTGCAATACGATTGGCCGACTGGACAACGGGGCTGGCCTGGGGAATCTTTTGGACCCTGGCCAAATCATTATTTATCGTAGGGGTACAAATGTGGATTCGGTGGACCTTACCCCGCTTGCGTGCAGATCAATTAATGAGCTTATGTTGGAAGGTGCTGACACCGTTAGCTTTTATTTGCATGGCTATTTCCGCCATTTGGAGAATTTTAATTATAGCATAAGATATGATATTTAAAACGGCTTCCCACGCATTTCGTACAGCAATCAAAGGTTTAACTTTGACTGTGAAGCACTTGTTTGGCGCTCGACGCTCGCGTCAGGAATTAAATATCAAAAACGATCATTATTTTGACCATCAGGAGGGCATTGTCACCGTACAATACCCCGCTGAAAAAATGCCTATCCCCGAAATTGCCCGATATCAATTGCAAGTAGATATTGACGATTGTATCGTATGCGATCTCTGTGCAAAGGCATGTCCGGTAGATTGCATTGAAATTGAAGCAATCAAATCTCCAGAAGCNNGACTTCGGACGGTAGCGTCAAACGGCTATATCCGGCCAAATTCAATATTGATATGGCCAAATGTATGTATTGTGGCCTATGCACTGTTGTCTGCCCTACCGAATGTATTGTCATGACCAATGAATATGACCGCAGCTCGCAAAAATTGACCGATCTGATCTACGGCTTTTCAGATATGACCGATGAACAGGTTGCCCAACGCAAAGCTGAATGGACGCAGTTTCAAGCTGAAAAGGAGGCAGCAAAGCAAAAATAAGCATATGGAAATTATTTTATTTTATGCCTTTGCTGTACTGGCAATCGGATCCGCGCTGCTCCTGGTCAATCTTAAAAATATAGCCCGTGCACTTTTTTTATTTTTTATCGTGCTCTTCGCCATGGCGGGTCTCTACCTCTTTGCCTTAGCAGATTTTGTAGCCATCACACAGATCATGGTCTATGTGGGCGGCGTATTAATTCTGATGTTATTTGCCTTTATGCTCTCCAACAAAGAACTATTGAAAGATCTTCAGGACAGTAGTGGTTCATTTCTAAGCATGCCTAAGTGGCAAGCAATTGTATTGACCTTGGGTTTTCTAACCCTCATGATACTTGGCATAAACGAATGGCAGCAGTCTATCCCAACATGGATTCTACAGGCCCGGCAAAATAACACCGAAATTATTCCAACAGATAATAATATTCAACAAATCGGATTACGATTTATGACTTTTTATGTGTTGCCTTTTGAAGTCATATCGGTCTTTTTGATGATGGCACTTATTGGAGCCTCACATTTATCGCGAAAGGAGCGCAACAGATGATTACACTAACACATTTTTTGGTTGTCAGTGCCTGCATATTCTGTATTGGTCTTTATACCGTACTTTCCAAGAAAAATGCCATTATGATTTTAGTGGGTATTGAGCTTATGATCAATGCCTCGATCTTAAACTTTGTGGCTTTTGGTAAATACGATAAAGTCAGTTATGGTGGGCAGATTTTTGCCTTATTTGCCATTGTTCTTGCTGCTGCGGCTGTTGCTGTTGGATTAGCACTGGTTTTAAATGTATACAGACATTATAAAACCATCAATCCCGATGAAATCAATGAATTAAAAGATAAGTAAGAATTGAACCAACTTGCTCACATATCACCCATATATACAGCGCTGCTTACAGTAGCCGCACCATTTGTCGCTTTTTTATATCAAGCGTTGGTAGGTAAGCGCGATCAGTCCGGAATTATTTCCCTGCTTGGAATTGTATGTAGTTTTATCTTTGCTGCACTTACTTGGCTGGCCATTTGGAATCATCCAGTCGTATCTGCCCAACTCACTTGGTTCATCATCGGAGCGTCTACCTTTAAAGTTGGCATCCTATTGAATAACCTGAGTGTACTTATGCTTCTTTTGGTACCAACAGTTGCCCTTCCGGTACATATCTACTCAAGAGCCTATATGAAAGGCGACCCTGGTGTTCATCGCTATTGGATGTATCTTAGCCTCTTCTGTTTTGCCATGCTGGGATTGGTCATTATGGACAGCCTGTTGCTCATGTATATCTTTTGGGAACTGGTCGGTTTTGCCTCCTATCTCCTTATCGGCTTTTGGTTCACACGCGAAACAGCTGTACAGGCCAATAAAAAAGCATTTTTAGTAAACCGCATCGGAGACCTCGGTTTTCTGATTGGTTTAGCCATTATATTTACGCAGTTCAAGACCCTCAATCTGGTCGATCTTTTTGGAGAAGCGGGATTGATCTATCAATCTGCTATTACCAATGGACAGTGGGTCTCTCCGGTCAACAGCATGGATCAGATTTGGCTTACGATAGCAGGACTAGCGTTTTTCATTGCGGCGATGGCCAAATCAGCTCAATTCCCGTTACATGTATGGCTACCAGATGCCATGGAAGGACCAACATCGGTGTCATCGTTGATCCACGCCGCTACTATGGTCGCAGCAGGCGTATTTTTGCTGGCCACCGTATTTCCCTTATTCAATGAAAGCGCATTGTTATTTATCGCGATCATAGGTACAATCACCGCGGCATCCGCAGCGTATTTTGCGCTAGGTCAATACGATATTAAGCGTATCCTAGCCTTTTCAACCATCTCACAACTGGGTTTTATGATGGTTGGAATTGGTATCGGGACTTGGGACGCAGCACTCTTTCATTTAGTCACGCACGCATTCTTTAAATGTCTATTGTTTCTCTCTGCAGGGGCGATCATCCATGAGATGGCACATTTTAAAGTACATAGCCAGCTTGATTTTGATACACAGGACCTTCGGAATATGGGTGGCCTCAGAAAGTATATGCCCAAAACATTTATGCTGATGAGCATTGCCTCACTAGCGCTCGCTGGTTTCCCGTTGACATCAGGTTATCTTTCCAAGGATAGTATTGTCATATCCGCTTATGAATGGGCTTTATCAAAAGGCGATTTTTACCTCCTTATTCCAATCATTCTTGTTATAGTCAGTATACTGACCGCATTTTATATTGGTCGCTTGATCTTTAAGGCTTTTTTCGGTGATTTCCGGATAATGGATCAAGTCAGGGACAAATTGCATGATGCCCCCCTGCACGAGGCATCAAAAACCATGTTGATTCCAATGTTTCTATTGGGGCTCTGCTGCTTATTCCCGGTATTTTCGCTCAATCCAGTTTCCTATCACGATTCCTGGTTGATGGATGGCCTTCTATTGGATGAATACACGTTTGCACCGAGCCACAACGCGCATGTGATTATTCCATTGCTTTTATTGATCGGTTCGGTAGTGAGTTGGATAATTGGCTGGAAATGGTACGTACAACAAAAATATCCGCTTAACGCCAATAGCTTGTCGCTGCGGGCAGCGTTCAACCAGGCTTATATCAATGAACTCTATCAATGGATCTTTGTTGATGGCACACTGAAACTAGCGCAGTTCTGTTATTGGTTTGACCGCTATGTAGTCGATTCACTTGTCGCTTTTATTCAGTTTATCGTCCTATCCCTCTCCCGATTGAGCGTGTGGATAGACAAACATATTGTAGACGGTTTTGTCAATGCAATTGCTTCTGTTGCCTACTGGACTGGCAACCAGGTTCGCCTGGTACAGAATGGCAAATTACAGACTGCCTTGTATTCCGTTTTTCTATTTGTTTTACTTGGTTTAATTTATCTTATATTTTTTTAGGAAATGCCTATTTTATCCTTATTGATATTTTTACCGCTTCTGGCGACGGCGTTTATCCTCGCCCTACCGACACGATACAAATCGAGTTACAAATATATTGCCCTAGCATTTACGGCGGTACAATTTGTACTGGCCGGAATATGCTATGCCCATTTTGATGCCAGCCAACCTGGCGTCCAGGATTTAGGAGGGTATCAATTCGTCGAACAGCTTCCCTGGATTCGCCTTGACTTAGGTTCTATAGGGAAACTGGAGATCGATTATCTGGTTGGGATAGATGGAATTTCCATGCCATTATTACTGCTCAGTGCTTTTGTGATGCTGATGGCGATCGGAGCTTCCTGGAATATACAAAAGAGCCCCAAAGGATATTTCGCCTTACTTATGGTACTCAATATGGCTGTAATGGGCATCTTCTGTGCATTGGATTTCTTTTTATTTTATCTGTTCTATGAGGTCATGCTCCTACCACTATACTTTTTAATCGGTATCTGGGGTGGGGCGCGACGTGAATATGCTGCCATAAAATTCTTTCTCTATACACTTTTTGGATCGGTGTTTATGCTGTTGATCATCGTAGGTTTATATTTTTCGGTTATCAATCCGCTAACCGGGGCGCATACCTTCAATATGATCTACATGATGAATCCGCAAAATTATTTAGGAGATTCAATCTTCGGGTGGGACGGCTATCAGGAAATATTGGGTATATCGGCCAGATTGGTTGGTTTTGTCGTACTCTTTTTCGCTTTTGCAATCAAAGTACCTATCGTACCACTGCACACCTGGTTGCCAGATGCACACGTTGAGGCGCCGACCCCGGTATCCATTATTTTAGCGGGAATCCTGTTAAAAATCGGTGGTTACGGGATTATCCGTATATGTTATAGCATTTTTCCCGACATGGCCGCACTGTCCAATTGGTGGCTTGGACTGATCGGCGTCATCTCCATTATCTATGGCGCATTAAATGCCTTAGCACAAAAAGATTTAAAACGGATGATTGCCTATTCATCGGTATCCCACATGGGCTTTGTATTGCTCGGCATTGCCTCATTGACAGCCGAAGGAATTTCAGGCGCCATGTTCCAAATGATCTCCCATGGTTTTCTATCGGCGGCACTTTTTTTCCTTGTCGGTGTAGTTTATGACCGTGTGCACGATCGAAATATCTATAGCTTCAGAGGTCTGGCCCAGCTAATGCCGAAGTATACAGGCTATGTTGCTGTTGCATTCTTCGCTTCATTGGGTCTTCCCGGGTTCTCAGCGTTTATTGGCGAAGCATTTGTTATCATCGGTTCGTTCAATGCAGCCAGTGTAGGTACCGGCCTTCCCCGCTGGATGGCCTTAGCCGGCTCAATTGGTATCCTCTTGAGTGCAGCCTATCTTTTATGGACACTTCAACGGATGTTTTTTGGTCAGATCAGATTAAAAGGCGGCGAATCTTGGGCGAAAGAATTGACCGATGTCAACAGCAGTGAACAGCTGATTCTTTTCCCTACTTTGGCGCTCGCACTTTTACTAGGTGTTATGCCATCCTTGATATTCAACAACCTCAATGCAAGTGTATTGAATCTTGTCAGCTTTATCCAACAATTTATCTAATTCAGCATGCTCGCATTCAGTCCATATATCAGTTCACTTATAGATCAAATTATTGGTAGCATTCCCTATTTCAAACCGGAACTAACGCTGATCATTACATTTATAGGCGCTATTATCGCTAGCCTTTTCTGTGACAGATATTGGGACAAAACATCGTTTACGATTACAATAGCTGGATTGTTGTTAAGCGGCTGTTACCTATTGGGGCAAGGGTTAAGCCATGTAGAAATGGTGGGATTCTTCGACATGATCCACATTGATACATTCGCCACATCGGCACGGCTGATTATCCTGCTTTCAACCCTGCTCATTACAATTTTTATTCAGCAGCGTCATCAGCATGATCGACCTCTGGGAGATTTGTATGCCGTACTATTGGCCGCAACCTTAGGGTTGAACCTATTGACCATGTCGAGCAACTGGCTGATGATCTTCATTTCCGTCGAAACGGTATCCATCAGTTCTTATATTATGGTCGGTTATTTTTCATCCAATAAAGTACAGTCCGAAGCGGCGATGAAATATGTACTGTTCGGTTCTATCTGTGCAGCCGTCATGCTCTATGGTCTTTCCTTATTATACGGTTTCACGGGAAACCTGAATTTTGATGCGCAGAGCCATATCGCGGGTCTAGTGGAAGCGCCGAAACTCATGATCAGTATTGCCCTCCTATTTTTACTGACTGGCATTGGTTTTAAATTGAGTTTTTTTCCATTTCACGTTTGGAGTCCCGATGTTTATCAGGGAGCACCGACAGTGATCACCACTTACCTGGCGACTGTACCGAAAATTGCCGTTGTGGTACTCCTTTCTAAATTGCTTGCAGCCTGGCTTGCTGTATCTTTTTATTTCAGCGATTTCTTGGCTTACGCGATTATCATCATTGCTATCACAACCATGCTGATCGGTAATCTGGCGGCATTAAGGCAACAGGATGCCAAGCGGATGATGGCCTATTCTTCCATTGGCCACACTGGAATACTCTTGATGGCGGTATTGGTCTATCAAAACAATGAGTCAAACGTTTTGCTGTTCTATTTAGCAATCTATGCATTGATGAATATCGCTGTTTTTATTTTTATTGACAGCCTGGAATCCAATCTGGGAAACACGTCTATCGAATCCTATAGAGGACTGGGCAAGCAATCACCTGTATTGTTCACCGCATTTTCCATAGTCTTAATCGCTTTGATCGGTTTGCCTCCGACGGCTGGATTCGTCGGAAAGCTCCTCATATTTTCAAAGGTATTCGAACAATATCAAAACTTCCAATCTTTTGGGTTACTGGCTTTGTTAATCGTGGGCGCCCTCACCTCAGTGATCTCCCTATTTTATTACTTTAAAATCCCACTGAACGCTTTCTTGAAAGACAGTGTTGGTCAATATACAGGCAAATCCAATCCTTTGCTTCTCGGTATTGGCTTGCTGTGTACCCTTTTGGTCGTCTTGCTTGGACTATTCCCGGACGTATTGCTTTCTGTTTTTTAGAAAAGCCATTAAAATCAGCTCTTCGGTAGCCGGATTTGCCCTAATTTAACCGTGTTTAGGCAGTAACCGAAGTTAAGGGTAGCTCCATCCTATATTTTAATTTCCTCAGATAAAAGCCTTTCTATGACCGAGGAGAGAAGGATAAATTGCGTGGCAATCATGAGCACTAAAAAGAAGCGACAAGAACGAATAATTGTTTTTATATGGAGCGCAATTAAATTGCATATAAAAAGCAATTTATCTAAGTTTGTACCATGATTAGTGCAATAGCAAATCCAATTTTTCAACGTGCTATCCAGGATTACCACGTATACGATCAGATTGATCATCCAATCCAGAATCCGTATGACAAACAATCCCTAGAACACCTCCTGTACTTAAAGTGCTGGATTGACACTGTACAATGGCATATGGAAGATGTTGTACGTAATCCCTCGATAGATCCCAAGGACGCCTTGTATTGGAAACGACGCATTGATGAGTCGAATCAATACCGCACGGATACGGTAGAATATATCGACAGTTACTTTTTGCAAAAATATCAAGGTATCCAAGCATTGCCTTCAGCAAAAATCAATACCGAAAGCCCAGCTTGGGCTATTGATAGATTGTCCATCCTGGCTTTAAAAATTTATCATATGGAGCAGGAAACGCTTCGTTCAGATGCCACAGAAGCACATATCACTGCTTGTCAGGGCAAATTGAACATCTTGCTCGAGCAACGTACAGATCTTTCACAAAGTATCGACGAATTATTGACTGCTATAGAATCGGGTGAAAAATACATGAAGGTCTATAAACAGATGAAAATGTATAACGATCCCGAACTGAACCCTGTACTTTATACATCCGGAAAATAAGAACATGCCACTGCCGCAGCGAATCATAGTAACCCGGTTTTCGGCCATGGGCGATGTCGCCATGGTAGCTTCTGTATTAAAAGAATTTTGTCAGCGGTATCCGGCTGTAGAGATTATCATGGTAAGCCGTCAGTTTTTTGCCCCATTTTTTGAAAGCATAAAGAATGTCAAGTTCCACCCCTTTGAACCGAAGACAGTTCATAAAGGCTTTTGGGGCTTAGTAAGGCTAAAAAAAGAACTGGCACAGTATGGTGCTGATGCTGTAGCAGATCTGCACTTCAATTTACGCTCGCGCGTGCTTGATGTCTTATTTTCACTTACAGGCATGAATGTCAAACAACTGGACAAAGGCCGTGCTGAAAAAAAAGCCCTGACACGTAAGGAACATAAGATTAAGCGACAGCTGAGACTGACTGTTGAGCGCTATGCGGATGTATTCCGTACACTAGGGTTTAGCATTGAGCTGAGTCATCAGTTGACGCCTAATCTGCAGGATGTCCCAAAAGGAGCATTTAGCCTATTTGGTAATTTTGAACGCAGGAAAATCGGCATCTCCCCTTTTGCGCAACACCGTTATAAGATCTTTTCACAGCATAAGATGGCACAGGTTATAGACCATCTTACCCATAATGGCTATGATGTATTGCTCTTTGGAGGCGGCGAAGAAGAATTTCAAATCGCGCAGAACTGGACTGAACGTTTTCCAAACACCTACAATACCATCGGGAAATTTACGTTGAGAGAAGAACTGGATATCATATCCAACCTAGATCTCATGATCAGCATGGATTCGTCCGGACTGCACATGGCCTCATTGATGGGTATAAGATGCTTATCACTCTGGGGAGCAACACACCCCTACGCGGGATTTACGGGCTATGGGCAGCAAGCAGCGGACTGTATCCAAGTAGAGCATCCCAACCGTCCTAGTTCAGTATATGGCAACATACCCTGCGATTGTGACGGTATAGAAGCAATTGATTTAATTACACCGGAAATGGTGATCGAAAAGATAACAGCGATAAGATGAGGATAGGATTCGATGCAAAGCGTTTTTTTAACAACACATCAGGCTTGGGCAATTACAGCCGGGATCTGATACGTATTTTGTCGAAGTTTGTCCCGCAAAATGACTATTTGCTCTATACCGCAAAAACATCTATTGAACGCTATTTTAATCTCGTCAATCCTGAGCAAATTAGGACACCACAGGGATATATCAGCCAAAATTTTCCAAACCTCTGGCGAACAAAAAAAATAGTAGCGGATTTAAAAAAAGATCATATTGCTATTTTTCACGGTCTTTCCGGAGAAATTCCGGTCGATTTGGCATCAGCTGGAATTAAATCGATAGTAAGTATGCACGATTTAATTTTCATGCGTTACCCTTCGCTATACCATCCGATTGACCGATGGATCTATAAAAAGAAATTTGCCCATGCCTGCCATCAGGCAGAGAAAATTATCGCGATCAGTAAACAGACTAAAAATGATATTATTGAATTTTTCGATATCCCACCTGAAAAAATAGCTATCATCTATCAAGGCTGTCACGAGGCGTTTAAAATAGAAAAGACGGCCATTGAAAAGGAGGCCTTGAAAAGGCGCTTAGGCTTACCCGATGAGTTCCTGTTGAATGTAGGAACGATAGAAGAGCGGAAAAATGCACTTTCCATTGTCAAGGCAATAGAAAATATTGACATACCTTTAGTCATAGTGGGAAAAAGCACCAAATACCAACTTCAGCTTAAAGAGTTTATCAGCAAGCATCAAATGGAGCATAGGGTCTATTTTCTTAGCGGCTTGGATATGCAAGAGCTTTCTATTCTATATTCCTCAGCGCTCGCATTCATCTACCCTTCTATTTATGAAGGATTTGGGATTCCCATCATTGAGGCCCTGTATTCAGGTACGCCTGTCATTACTACGGATTCAGGAGTTTTTCCAGAAGCAGGAGGTCCATTTTCGCAATATGTATCACCACATGACATTGAAAATATCGGACATACAGTCAAAACGGTTATTGAGGATTCTATGCTCCGCCATGACATGCGTATCAAAGGTCTGGATTATGTCCAAAAGTTTAATGATGAGCATTTGGCCAGTCAGTGGGCCGAGCAATACCTTACACTTTAATTTTCAGCCTTTACGACAGGAATGACTTTTTGCAGTTTCTTCCAGTGTTTAGAGCGATCCCCATAGATAAGGATCTTTCCCAATTTATACTTAAACTTCATTATGCCTTTGTAATCATCGGTATAAATACGGTACGAAACCTCCGGATTACGCGCAATAACATTATTGATGGCCAGCGAATAAACAGTCGGACCAGTCATCGAATGTACATCATGCGGAAATCTATTGTTTTCAATATTTTCAACAATGAGTTTGATGGTTTCTTTCAGAAAGGGGTGCCCCTTATCAAAAATAAGCGCCCATTGTGCAAAATATTGTTGCCACTTTTTCTCGCGCGCCACTACAGCGACATCGTCTGTTTGAATTACCTGATCTAATTTACCCGTAATGTCACTATCAAGATCCAAATATATACCGCCTCTAATGTATAGGATCGCGTACCTAAAAAAGTCAGCCTTTGCAGCACCTATTTGAAGCCGTGAATAAGCACGATAAGTGCGTTCGTCAAAAGACTCCTTCACAAACGCATCCACTTGAGCATCATCAAAAAACTCTCTACGGTAACCTTTATTTTTTCTTAAAAATCGCCAGATATAAAATTTGGTCAATAAAGGAATTTTATTTGTTTTGAAAGTCTGGTATATAACTTTTGGAATAGCCACTTACTATATTGAATTTAAATACGTAAATAACGCTAATATAGCGTCATAAAAAATAATTTGCTATTACTTTTCGTGCAAAAATAATCATATATAATTAATAAGGTTTAAGTTTTTGTGTTTGATAATCGAAAATACATTTCTTTGACAATCCTAAGTAAAAAAGCATTTCCGTTTTTTTGTTTTATTACAAAAAATATGTAATATATTTGTCACAATGAAAAAGCTTTTTGAGCTTAGGGACTAAATTGCAAAACAATAATTGTCATTTTTTCCAGCCTAATGTAACGAAATGAGAAACTAATACGTTATGATTGATATAGTATGGTCCAACTTTTTAATTAAATCGTATACGTGAGCCAAAAAATAAGCGCTTTAATTATTACATACAACGAAGAGGATAATATTAGCGAAGTTCTTAAAAGTTTAGAATTTGCCGATGAAATCATTTTAGTGGATTCGTTCAGTACCGATCGTACCTTGGAACTTGCACGATTGCATCCTAAAGTAAAGATCTATCAAAATAAATTCGAAGATTTTACCAAACAGCGGAATTTGGCATTGACATACGCCAGTAACGACTGGGTACTATTTTTGGATGCGGATGAACGCCTGACTGAGGCATGCCAGACTGAAATAGTGGAGACCATCAATGATCCACAAGCGAAAGATGCATATTATATGTATCGCTTATTTTTCTTTTGTGGTGAGCGGATTAATTTTTCTGGCACACAAAACGACAAGAATTTCCGTCTCTTCAAAAAGAGTAAGGCTACATACGACACCAAAAAGAAGGTCCACGAGACATTGATAGTCAACGGAACGATTGGTAGTTTAAAAAATAAGATATGGCATTATTCTTTTGCTGATTATACATCTTACAAAGAGAAAATGGTTCATTATGGAGCGCTTAAAGGCAAGGAGCTCTATGCGAAGAACAAACGTTATTCGCTATTGAGCCACTTAGCAAAAGTGTCTTTTAAATTTTTTAAGGCATACTTTTTGAAACTAGGAATACTTGATGGACGACGAGGCTATCAACTTTGTTACTTGCAGAGTCTGAGTGTACATGAAACTTTTATGTCCTTGAAAAGAGAAGAAAAGAGATGAAGATTTGCATTATAAGCTTTGATTATTGGAATTATGACCACCACATTGTAAGTAAATTACAAGAAAAAGGGGTCGATGCCTCTCATATTAACATGGGAGCATATCGTTACAAAAACTTTGGTGAACGATTCCGCAATGCCCTGAGCAAAATCTTCTTAAACAAAAACATCAAGCACATCAAACGCCAAGAATATGTGCTTGATTCGCTGGCCAAGCTCGGCCCTCAGGACAAGATCCTTGTACTCAATCCCCATAATTTGGACTATGAGACCATTAAGCAGATCAAATCTTATACTCCATATCTGATTTCCTATCTATACGATAATCTCGAACGATTTCCAGTTAAAGATCGTTTGGATCTGTTTGACAAGATCTATTCATTTGAAGACAAAGACGTTAATAAATACGGCTTCGAGAAGATTACAAACTATAACTACATATCTGATCAGCCAGTTCAGTCCGACACTGTTGAACATGATCTCTTTTACATCACCTCATATGATAAATACCGGATTAAATTACTAAGGAAATTGGTCGCTCACCTCTCAGATTTCCATATAAAAAGCCGAATCATCGTTGTTGGCAAACAGGTTTGGAAAGAAAAACTCAGAAATTTTTTCCTTAGGCCAACGGGTTCAACGCTGATAGAATTCCGAAAGAAACCTATTAGTAATGAAGCCGTATTAAATGAGTATAAAAAGTCCAAGGTAATTATCGATTTGATGCGTGAAGGACAGGAGGGGCTAAGTTTCCGAATTTTCGAGGCCATGGCGCTAGAAAAGAAGATTATAACCGATAACCCCAGCATTATCGATTATGACTTATATGCGACACAGAACATCTTATATATCGATAAAAATTTAAGTAATTTAGATCTGTCTTTCTTCAACAGTCCTTACAAAAAGATCTCGGACGATATTTACGAGCGCTATACGCTGGACACATGGCTAAAAAAAATTTTTAATCTTAAAAGTCTTCTCTATTAATGAAGAAAAAAATTTTATTTATCGCTCCCGGTTATTACGGATTTAATGAAGTTGTAAGCGAAGGGCTAAAAAAATACAGTAATCACAAAGTCATTGATATCAATTCAACACTTCCTTATCAATACAAAAATCTTGGTGAACGGATTTATAACTTCTTTCTCAAAATTTTTCTGCGTAAAAATCTGAAAGAAATAAAAAAGGGACAATATATACGACAAACTATTGCACAGCATGGACAGTTTGATTTGTTAATCATTAATCGTCCCGATGTTTTGACAGCAGAAGATCTATTGATTGCACAACAGGCTTGTAACCGATCAGTTTGCTTATTCTGGGATAGTATTGATAAAATTCCCACGCAGAAAAATTTCATCAATTCTTTTGGCACTATTTTTAGCTTTGATCCCGCCGATTGTCTAAAATTCGGTTTCAAACCGATTACAAACTTTTATTTTGCCGAGCAAAGTAAAAAAGCTTCGGCATACGACGTAGCATTACTGATGACGTACGATAACAGAATAAACGATGCACTCAAATTGTTTGAATACTTTGAAAAACAGGGAATAAAAGCTAAAGCTAGAATATTTACTTATCCATCTCATCCAATTAAGGAAAAACTTCCAAACAATATTGAAGTGATTCATAAGATTATTCCATTTAATAAAGCTTATGAATACTATCTTGATAGCAAAGCAATATTAGATCTTGCCCACCCTAACCAACGTGGGCTTTCATTTAGACCGTTTGAAGCTATTGGCTTGGGGAAAAAGTTAATAACGACAGCCAATATCTATAATGCTGATTTTTATAGTGAAGAAAATATTCATATTATTGAGGACATCAATACGATAGACATACCGCAGTCTTTTTTTAATAGTGCGTATAAAGTAATTGACAGCAACATCAAACAAAAGTATTTTATAAAAAACTGGATTCAAACCATCATATCATAATGCCGAATAAGCCAACCATATATTTTATTTGCCCTACCAATAGATCCGCAAGCGGCGGTGTAAAACAAATGTATCGTCAAGTACAAATCCTTAATGAGGCGGGATATAATGCCGTAATCCTACATCGAAAATTAGGAAAGGTAGAGCGTTGGTTTAACGCCAAAGTCTCTATAAAATATAATCCTTGGTTATTTAAAAGGCTAAAATACGATTATAGACAAAAAAAGATTACATTCAGTAAAAAAATATTCTTAAAAATCCTTAAATTAATCAGCCATCGTATAGAAAAAGACGCTATTCTTGTATTTCCTGAAATCTATGGTCCTAGAATTCATAAGATTATGCCTATTAACAAACGTATTATTTTTAATCAGAACTGTTATTATACGTTTGACCATTTCGCATTAGATGGAGATTACAAAGATACACCTTATAACTCTACTGATACCGTAGCTACCATCGTTGCTTCAGACGATGCAAAAAATTATTTTAGTTATGCCTTTCCTCATATAACAACTTTGAAAATGAGATTAGGGATAAATCATGATGTCTTTTCATTGGGAACAAACAAAAGAAAACAGATATGTTTCATGCCAAGAAAGCTTGGCGGGGATGTTTCGCAGGTTGTCAATATTCTACGTTTGACCGGACTTCCAAAAGATTGGTCATTAGTTTCAATTGATAACAAAACAGAATCGGAAGTTGCAACAATCATGAAAGAAAGCATGATTTTTCTGAGTTTCAACTTTAGAGAAGGCTTTGGCTTACCTCCCGTTGAAGCGATGGCATGCGGCTGTTATGTAGTAGGCTATATTGGACAAGGCGGAAAAGAATATTTTGATCCATCATTCACAACAGCGGTGGCCGAAGGCGATATTATTGACTATGTTGAGGCCGTAAAAACAATTATTGAAAAATTTGAGCAAAACCAAAATGAGATGTTGAAAAGGGGGCAACTCGCTGCAGAATTTGTTTCCTCCCATTACACACTGCAAATGGAAAAAGAAGATACTCTAAACATCTGGCATGAAATTATGCAATCTCCGAAAATATTTGCTCGATAATCAGGATTTGAAAATGCTATTGCAACAAAACGAAAAAAAAATAGTTATACTTGGCGCTCCCAAAAATTTTGGTCTAAATTCCGTTATCAGTGACCAGTTGGGAGTATTGGGATTTGAAGTTGTAGACATCAATATCGAAGAAAAGCCTTTTTATTACAAAAGTCCAGTATTACGGCTCAAAAACCTTTACCGGAAACTTATTTTAAAAGACTATCAGTATAAAGATGTATTGCGAAAAAGATTTCTGGATGAACAATACGAGGGGAAATTTGCGCATATACAGCAAGCAGACTATGCCCTTTTTATCCGGCCGGACTTGTTTCCAAAATCGATCATTGCGAAGGTAAAAAATATTACTAGACTTACCGTCGGTTATCAATGGGATGGATTAAATCGCTATCCTGATATTTTCTCAAGAATAGCAATTTTTGACCGATTCTTTGTATTTGATCCTGTTGACCTTGCCTTACCCGGCACCTTACCTTTAACCAACTTTTACCTAGATCAACAAATAACCAAACAAGAAGACAATAACTTGACCGGTAAATCTACCGATATTTTGTTCATTGGAACATACATCAAAGAAAGGATTCCTGATATTTATCAGTTTTTCAATTTATTCAAAAATAAAGAAGAGGTAGAAATCAATGCTATCATCAATACGCATAGCCAGGAATTGGTAGAAGAGATACAAGAACGGTGTCCTATCATTACAACCACTTATGATGGTATTACGTATTTAGAAAATATAGATTTAGTTAGACAGTCCAAAGCCTTGGCTGATTTTTCTAATTATTTACATGATGGATTATCTTTTCGTGCCTTAGAAGCAATAGGGTTCAACAAGAAGTTGATCACCACCCAAAAATCTATTCAAAAATATGATTTCTACCAACCTGACAATATACTGATCATTGATCCAACAACTGACTACAATCAAGTTATTACATTCCTTAATACACCCATGCGAGAAATAGATCCTCTAATAAAAAGGAAATATAGTTTCTCTAACTGGATCAAGTATGTTTTTGACCAAGAAGAGCATATTCCAATCAATTTGCCAGCTCAATCATAAATAATAAAGATATCAATCAATAAATCTTCATATTTTTAAGTTTTTATGCCAGCAGATGTAATTAAACTGCTTTTACACTCGTTAGTTATTATAATTAAACTATTTCAGATAAAACCTTATTATTTGCTTTATCTGAATTTCAAAACAAAATGATTGGGTGATTTTACATATTGGGAGACGATATAATGATTGTTGCTTGTTACCCAGATTATAATATCACTAATTATTTCTGAAAATCTAAAGAGATGGGAAAAGCAAAAAAAATTTTAGTTGCAACCAATCATCTAGCCGAAATTGGAGGTTCTGAACTTTATACTTATGATTTAATCAAAGCACTTAATGTACGGCCCGATGTTGAAGTAGAGTATTTTACTTTTAATAAGGGATTAATTTCAGACAAGATAGAAGAAGAGTTGCATACACCATTTATGAATAAAAAGAGGTATGATCTGATCTTTGCTAATCATAATAGTTCTGTTAAAGAACTCTTTTCTAAAGCTCCCATCATTCAAATATGTCATGGCACTGTTCCGGAATTAGAACAACCGTCGCCACTTGCAGATTATCACGTTGCCATTTCTGATGAAATATCCGATCATCTTCTAAGCATGGGGTATGCAAATGATGTTATTTTAAATGGGATAGATGTACAGGCAAAAAAACCCGTACGTCCATTAAATAATACACTCCAAAGCGTATTGTCTTTATGCCAAAGCGATAAAGCTAATGCGAAATTAAAAGCTATTTGTCGAGCGAAAGGTCTACATTTTCAAGCCTATAACAAACAGGAAAATCCGACTGTCAGTATCGAACAAAAGATTAATCTTTTCGACTTGGTTGTGGGGATTGGTCGATCCATTTACGATGCAATGGCCTGTGGACGCCCCAGTTTAATCTATGATCATCGCGGGTACAACGGAAATAAAGCCGACGGTTACTTACGTCCGGAAAATTTTTCAAAATATGTACAAATGAATTGTTCAGGTCGTTATCTGAATCGTCAATACCAGGAAAAAGAGTTGATTCGGGAGCTTGAAAAATATAATCCCGAGGATGGAAGGAAATTAAGAAATATTGCTTTAACACAATTGAACGCCTATAAAATGGTTAACCAGCTGTTAAATATCGAAGAACAGTTAAACTGGCGAAATCGCTTTAATAAATGGAAACGCTTTACTGAAAATACTAGACTGGTAAAACACGCATACTTCTATAAAAAACTATATACATTTACAAAAAGCGAATATTTCAACAGATAGTTAACCATCAAATAATGATCGGAATAATCAATTTATTTATACCGAATATTTTTCTCAAAATATTCAAACTTAATATTATATCTTATTACCCCAAAGTCTTCTAAACTATTTAGTTTATACCAAATTGGGAACTCATAGCTTTTATTTTTCTTGTCGCTTTTTTCTTTAAACAATTGCCATGCATTTTCTACAGCTTTAGCCCCTTCAGCCTTTCCAATATAACTTTGCTTATCACCTCCACGGAAATAAATAACTATGGAACTTGACTCTAGGAGATCTTTATCTATGTTATTCAGCTGTTCACCAGCTTTTAACTTCTTCAATACATCTTTGATCCTGTCAACCGTATAATCACTTTCGAATAAAAACAGGCTATGTTGACCATATGCAGCAGAACTTACATAAGCGGGTACATTCCCTTCTTTAGACAAAGACTTTACGTATTTTTTATCAAAGAAAGCGGCAAACTCATCAAATTGAGCTCCAAGAACTAAGTCTAACAAAACTATATCTTCATAATATCCATACTTTCGTTGCACCATTTTATTCCCATCTTTATTCTTGGCAATGAGTGAAAGAATTTCATCCGAATCAGAGCTATTTTGTAAGAAAGTCCTAATCACATTGTAGTCGGAGAAAGTGCCATAACTAAAATTGATATTTGCATCAAATATGTCATTTTTAAACAAATTGGCATAAGTTGAGACATTTTGGTAGTTTGGAGTAAAATTTCCAAATTTGATCGTATTCAAATTTGAATTATGAACAACTTTCATCTTAAAATTACTAATATCTACCTTTATTCTCTCTAGCGCTCCCCCTTCTTTCGCGCTGTCGATCAACCACAATCCTCCTAAAAACAGATTCTCATCAGTGGTATTTGACATCATAAAATAATCCGAAGAAAATGCTGCGTTATTTTTACGATACTCAACAGGATCAGATTGATTATCAATCGCTTCATCTTTCGAACAAGACGAGAAAAGTAAAACTGGAATTAAAATAAAAGATAAAATCGGCCTCATTATTAATATTAATATAATTTACAATCTACAAAATTAAATTAATTTTTATCTTTCACAATTTATTTTGATTTATTTTTCTTTAAGTAACCGAAAATTGCCCCCGTATTTTCATCGAAATAACTTATTTATTACCATTCTTAATTAACATTCAAGGCAATGGATAAACTCTCTATAACAAACAAACTTATTCGCCACATGTTATTATACAATCAATACGCTCTCAGGGACTTCACCGATATTTAAAGAACTAATCTTCTTATTTTTATAATGAAAGCCCGCTTATAGGCGTTAAATAGTGTAGAATCAAAAATTTTAATTATGGACAACAGTAAAAAACTTTATATCATCCGCCACGCCAAAGCCGAAACCATTCCTGGAATAAATGACTTTGATCGCGCATTGACCTCCGAGGGAATACAACATGCGAAACAAGTTGCACAAAAGCTCGCAGGCAAACTAACACTCAATGAAAATAGTATAGTTATCAGTTCTCCCGCTAATAGAGCTTTACAAACAGCCCGAGTCTTTTTGGAAGTTATGGGCGCTCCTTCATTTGATATTCAGATGGAAGAGTCTATTTATGAGTGTACCTACAAACACTTGCTTTCAGTCATCAACACGATCCCAGATCATATCGATCATGTATTACTTTTTGGACACAACCCGACATTGACGGACTTGGTAGAATACCTGACCAGAAAATCTGCCTACCTCCGCACCTCTTCATTTGCAGAGATTAAGCTTGATACAGGATTTACCTTTCAAATGCTCAGTGGCAACTGTGCAGATCTTGTGCAAATAGTGGATTAAATTTCGTTCAAACTACTGAATACAAGGAGTGTCATTATGCTGATACTCCTATCTTTACATAGCGACAACTATTTCTAATGCAGAGAAAGCTAACCGGAAGTAAAAAACATGTTTGTTGTTTCGTAAAAGTGACCCGAACTTTATCCTTGGCGATTGTCACATGATAAGTGAAAGATCGACGACCCGGCATAAAAGGTAAGCACCCCGATGACTGATTAATAGTCAACTTCCTGTCCTTCCCCCCCATAACATTATAAATTTATTAATAGTGTCATAATATTATATGAATTATATTAACATTTCTTACCTTTACTGAAAATTTAAAAAGTCATGCTAAAGAAACACCTTATTATAAGCTGTATTTTATTTATTTTCATTTCTTGTTCCAAGGATAACTATCCTGATACACCTGAAGTAATAACACCTGAAGAAAAAGAAGAAGAGTCTCTTACCACTAGGTTAACCAAAAATATTGATGTATGGACCGACAATTGGGTGATAAATGTATTTGAGCAAGGCCTAATCCGTGTATACGATAAAGAGGAACATAAAGACCATTTTACAGCTTTTTTATGGGATAAGGAGGTTGTCGATTCAATAGTATGGCATATCGATGACATTTTACATTACAGTTCAGGAGTAAATCCCTTTCGTTCTATGACTGGAGTCACATTCAACAAACCGGGGGATTATAAATTCGACTTATTACTTTACAAAGAGGGTAAAGTGATCAAACAAGCGGGACTAACCATCAGAGCCATTGCAGGGAAAGACTTTTTTAATGTCAATTGGGGAAATCCACCTGCCAGTAGCTTTGTCGGGGAATCCTATTCCGACAAAGAAGGATATCGTATTAATCAAACTTATGTGAAAGGGCAATATCCATATAGTTATTTGAGTCTCTATTATAGTGATCAATTTCCAAAGCAAACTCTGGAAAAAGAAAAAGAGTATTTAGTGGAAGTAGCACAAGCAACGTTTGGCACACCTAAATTTGTTTCTGCACAAAATAAACAAGCTGAACTTGATGACAAGTATACTATGCTTTTCAAAAACAAGTTGAATTATACCCCAGTAGCGATTTGGGAAAACGGAGCTTCTTCAATCGCCTTAGTAGGCTCTCCGAAAGATGCCATTGAAACTTATTTCATCATTGCAGAACCTAAATATTAAAAAACACATTAAAGCCTCCATTCTGGAGGCTTTTTTCCTACCTTCGTCTTATGGCGAATCAACTGCAGTTTGAAAACTCCCCTTACCTGAAGCAGCATGCGCACAATCCCGTGGATTGGAGGCCTTGGGGTGCGGAGGCCTTAAAAAAGGCGAAGGACGAAAATAAGCTTATCATTGTGAGCATCGGCTATTCAGCCTGCCATTGGTGTCACGTCATGGAACGGGAGAGCTTTGAAAATACAGCCATTGCCCAGACCATGAACACGTTTTTCGTGCCCATCAAAATTGACCGCGAAGAACGTCCTGATGTTGATCAAGTTTATATGCTCGCTGTCCAACTGATGACCAATGCCGGCGGATGGCCCCTGAACTGCATCTGTCTGCCCGATGGTCGTCCGATTTATGGCGGCACCTATTTCAAACCGCAGGATTGGCAAAACATTTTGTTACAGATCGCACAGATGTGGGAAGAAAAGCCAGAAGTCGCATTGGATTATGCCAATAAATTGACGAATGGTATCCAGCGAGCAGAGAAATTCCCTGTCCTACCCATTCCTGAACAATACACCAGCAAAGATCTTGAAGAAATCATTGCGCCATGGACTGAGACCTTCGATAAAGAGGAAGGTGGATACAAAAGAGCGCCTAAATTTCCACTGCCCAACAATTGGTCTTTCTTTTTAAAATATGCTATTCTATCGGGAGACCAGCAGGTGTTGGATCATGTCCATTTTACCTTAAAAAAAATTGGTTCCGGAGGAATCTACGATCAGATTGGCGGTGGCTTTGCCCGATATTCCGTAGATCATTACTGGCATATCCCACATTTCGAGAAAATGCTTTATGATAATGGTCAGCTACTTTCACTTTATGCGGAAGCGTATCAACAAAATAAAGATCCATTCTATAAAAGAATTATTGAAGAAACGGTTGCTTGGGCAGCGCGTGAAATGCTTGCCCCTAATCATGGGTTCTATAGCGCATTGGACGCCGATAGCGAAGGAGTCGAAGGAAAGTACTATTCCTTTTCGAAAGCTGAATTTGATAAAGTTCTTGGCAAAGACGCTGAGCTATTCGGTCAATATTTTAATATTACAGAGGCAGGCAACTGGGAAGAAGAACATACCAATGTACCCATTTGCGCCATTAATGCAGACCAGCTTGCGACAAAGGTCAATATGTCAGCTGACGAATGGGCAGAGTTTCTAAAAATTTCCAAGCGGAAACTATTTGATTATCGCGAACAACGCATCCGGCCGGGACTCGACCACAAGCAGTTGACCACCTGGAATGCCCTCTTATTAAAAGGACTAATAGACGCTTATCGCAGTCTAGGAAATAATCATTTTTTGGATCTTGCCCTGAACAATGCACAGTTTATTTGCACGGAACTGATTCAGGATAATAACGCTATATTGCATCAGCCACGGGATGATAACCGTGCGATATCGGGTTTTCTGGATGATTATGCTTTCACCATAGAAGCCTTTATAGCTTTATACGAAGCCACATTTGATCAAAAATGGTTGACTATCGCGCGACAATTGGCGGATAAGACCATTGCGTTATTTTATGATGCCGACCAAAAAACATTTTACTATACCTCTACAGAAGCAGAAGAACTGATCGCACGAAAAAGTGAAGTCATGGACAATGTAATTCCCTCCTCTTCCTCGACTATTGTACGTCAGCTGAAGCGCTTGGGTTTACTTTTTGACGATGAGAATTATACTGCCATCGCTGATCAATTACTGGCCAATATATTTCCCCAAATCAAGACTTACGGATCTGCCTATTCAAATTGGGCAATATTATTGCTAGAAGAAACATATGGGATCAATGAAATTGCTCTTACCGGTGAGGAAGCAGCAGCTTTTCGCAAGGAACTGGATCAACATTATATCCCAAACAAAATTGTACTCGGCGGCACGGAAGAAAGTCTTCCTCTCCTAGAGAATAGAATCGGAAAGAAAACAAAAGCATATCTTTGTAAAAATAAGACGTGCAGTCTTCCACAAGATTCCATAACAGCGTTAATAAATTATATTTAATAAACGGTAGCCTTGGGGCTCCAAAAATCAAAATCAGATGGCTATAAAAGCAAACGACGTCGTAGCATTGACGTACAGACTTCACACAGTAGAAAACGGTGAAAAAGTTTTCGTTGAAGAAACAACTGCAGAACAACCTTTAGACTTCTTATATGGTGTAGGTATGATGTTGCCTAAATTTGAAGAAAACATCGCTGACTTAAATGTAGGTGACAAAGCTTCTTTCGAATTGGTACCAGAAGATGCTTACGGTGAAAAAGACGATAGAGCATTCGCACAATTGCCAGTAGACATGTTCAAAGAAACAGGTTTACCTCCAGTAGGCGAAGTATTACCTTTGCAAGACAACCAAGGTAACCAATTCCGCGCGGTAGTTGCTGAAGTAACTCCAGAAGTTGTTGTTGCAGACTTAAACCACCCAATGGCTGGTAAAACATTGAATTTCGATATCGAAATCTTAAATGTACGCCCTGCTACTGAAGAAGAATTGTCACATGGACATTCTCACGGTGCTGATGGTACACAAGGTCACTAATAAGAGACCAAGATATACACGAAAAAGGACGCTAATTGGCGTCCTTTTTTGTTATCCTATATTCAAAATCCGTAACTTGCTTCTAAAAGCATCCATTATGCCTACATTTGCCGAGAAAGTAATTACATTTAACAAACAACTTCACTATCACGGAAATCTTCCTGCTGATTTCAACGTGATTAACCCTTACCTTGACAATCCCGAGACACTGGTTGTGATGGGACAATTCTACAACAAATACTATCACGACAACCTCCAACGCAAATTTATCATCGGGATCAATCCAAGTAGACATGGGGCGGGCGTCACCGGCGTACCTTTTACGGATACCAAACGATTATACAGTGCCTGTGGTATAAAAATGCAATCCGCCCATACCCATGAAATCTCCTCAGTATTTATGTACGATATGATTGAAGCCTACGGCGGACCTAATATCTTCTATCAACAGTTTTATATCAATTCCCCTTTTCCACTGGCCATTGTCCAGCATAAAAAGCCTAACAACTGGATTAATGCAAACTATTACGACGATAAGCAGCTTTTTGAAATGGTAAAGCCGTTTATGGTGGAATCCCTAAAACAACATATTTCTATGGGACTGGAAACTGACGAAGTCTTTGTTCTGGGAAAGAAAAATGCGACCTTCCTCGCAAAAATCAACAAAGAAGAGAAACTATTTGGAGAGATAATTATTCTGGATCACCCACGCTATATCCAACAATATAAATCCAAGGACAAACAACTTTACATCGACAGTTATATTCGCTTATTGAGTGGCTTATAAATGTTAGTAACTATGTTAATAAGCTGTAATTCAGAACAAATATTGTTAATAAGTAATACCCCAAACAATAGAACGGATTAGTATTACTTCGATCCGGAGTCCGTGTTAGATGCGTTATTCGAGGATCCTTCGACTCCCATTCGGCCTTCATTCGACACTCATTCGCCCCTTCTTCGACACTGCGCCCTAGTAATAGCGGCTTGAGAAAGAAGTCTTACCCTCATGTTTCCGACTTTAACTCGGACTCACCACGGACACATGTCGCTCTCACCACAGACTCATCTCGACTAGGGGACGGAGCTGTATCGAAGTAGATACGAAGCTGCATCGAACCGCTATCGAAGCAGCGGTTTTATCCCCATACCAAATTCGAAAAAGATCCTTGCCTGCGTCACTTATAAAAACATCCAATGCAATTTTCATAATTGGCTTTTACTAGCTATTATGAATTTAATAATTGCTGGTAAAAGCCTATTTCAAATCTCTTAAAAATAAACAATTATTTGTTTTTCAGTATTTTAATTCCCTAAATTCAACCTATGGCTATTTTAGAAAACGGTAATCTGAAAGGCTTGGTTGGGAACCTTGTCTTTCGAAAATCAAATGAAAAAACTATTGTGCAGACTGGCCCAGGGCGTAAGACAAAACAAACGAAGGCCACAAAAGCAGCTGCTATAGATTTTGGTAACGCGAGTACCGCAGGATCCCGCATACGACATATAATGGGTGAAGTTCACCTCAAATTACACGATAGCAATATGCACAATCGCCTGATCAACCAATTAAAAAGAGTCACCCGGCCAAACAGAGCGCCCGTGGGCGAAAAGACAATTCGTGGCGGAAAGATCGATCGGCTGGTAAACTTTCAATTCAACGACAAATGCCATATGCACGACTACATGCATTTCGACCCAGAAATAAAATTGTTGGATACAAAACAAATTGCCATACAATTCCCAAAATTTGACATGCAAAACGATATTCATCGTCCAAAATACTGTAATCTCATGAAAATAAATTTGATGATTGTGGTATTCAATTTCGAAAAACAGATCTATGTCCGTAGGCACAAACACCAGATTTCTTTATGCTTACAGGCAGATTCTAGAACTGTTGAATTGGAAGAATTACGGTTTGATGTGAACGATCAAGATGCTGAGACCGTACTTATTGGAATGAATATCGAATACTATGAAAGATTTCGCGAAGATTATTCCCTACTAAATAATAAATATCTGCATCCCGCGGCAATTGTCGGTGCATTTATTATTTAATTATAGAACCGAAATATTGATCGTTCAGGTGAAAATCATTCGTATGGTCTAATCATCCATAAACATAGCTTTAAAGCGATGTGAAACGTTGCTACTAATGGCTTAAATAAAAATTATTAGTAGCAAAAAATAGTTGGTTGCGTGGCCAACAATTTTATAAGTATCTAGCAATCTAGCCTGGAATAGCTAAGATCTGTGAGATTTTCATACGATAAGCGCTAGCGGGATTTTCAATCCTATAGTTTTATACTGTTTACAAATTAACAAATTGTTCGCTTTTAAGCCAATTCATCTTTTTATAGGTCTCCTCTAGACTGAAGAAAAAGATGGTGGTCCTCATATGGACAGCTTCGTTTGTGATCTTTCACTTTATATCATGAAGTTTATACAACTTTCATTGTTTGGTCGCACGCAACATTTCCCTTTTTCCCGGTGCCCCCGGAGTCTTCTCAATGGAAAATCCCAAAGATTTCATACTGCGTTTGAGGTTGCCTGTAATGGCATAAGTAACAAAGACACCGCCCGGTTTAACGAACTGGGCGACATGCGCCAATGCCGCATCGCTCCACATTTCGGGCTGATGTATGGCGGCAAAAGCATCAAAATACACGACGTCAAACCGTTTTTCGGAATCAAAATCCATCAATAAAGTATGCGCAATGCGAAGCTGTAACCGCTCGTGAATTCGAACCGACTGCTGCAATGCACCTTCATAATTATTCACATAGGCTGACCAAACTGCTGCATCCACAGTCTCATCATATCCTGTTGCAGCAATGGTATTCAGCGGCAACGGAAAACCTTCGATGCCCACATAATCTACCTGAAATGATTTGTCCCGGATGTAGTCTGCTGTTTGCAGAAAATTAAGTCCTGTCCCAAATCCTACTTCTAAGATAGCGACATCCAGAGCTCCTGTCTGTTGCACATAGTGATCCAAACCGGTTTTGATAAATACATGCCGACTTTCTTGAACAGCACCGTGCTTCGAGTGGTAGCATTCGCCTATCTCTGCATTATACAATGTCTTCGAGCCATCTCCTGTTATTACAAAATCCATGTTTGTCATACTCATTATTGATAAATTCACTATTCTTTCCAACACTTCCATTCAAATATACCTTGGGGGCAAATTCCCATAAAGCTATTGCACTTGCAGGACACAAAATTTGCGTAAATTTCCCCACTGGTCCAACAGGAGTAGTCTTCCTTAAAGTATATCCCTTCAAAGATAAAAAGCTGGCCGGAATAATTCCAGTAAATCTTTATATGGGCTTAATAAGCAATTGAAATAAACCATCAAGATTTATTCAAATCTGGTGGATTGAACGAAATGGAACACACGCATATCTTAAAATACTATTTAATCAGTAAGCGTACTCATTTATACCGATGAGACCGGCATGTACAAATAATTTAAACGATGAAATAATAGGATAAAAAGATTATTTTAGCATCGTAAACACGAAACAATCACAGAACCTAATGGAATATTCAGCAAAAACTTTTATACGGAACTATGGCAGCATCCTATTATTGCTTCTTGGCATCAGTATCGGGAGTTTAATTGGGATCTTTTTTCCACATTTTGTGAATAACCTGAAGCCCATTGGGGATATCTTTCTAAATCTGCTCTTTGTCAGCGTCATACCGCTGGTCTTTTTTGCAATAGCCTCATCCGTAGCCAATATTGAAGGAGATAGCGTATTGGGCCGTATCATCGGCATGATGTCACTTGTATTTGTAATCGGTATTGTTGTTGCCGGTGTGACGAGTGTGGTCTTTCTCTACCTGTTTCCCGTGAGTTCTGATCTTCCTATCGAACAAACAAAGGATATTATCGACACGACTCTACAGGACTCCTGGGGTGAAAAAATGGTTCGTTTCCTGACCGTTAGTGAATTTTCCAGTTTATTGTCCCGACAGAATATGCTGGCTTTTGTTATATTCTCATTTTTGGTGGGTATCGCCACACGCAGATCTGGTACTTCAGCTGATATGTTCCGAAAATTTATCAACTCAGGAAATGCCGTAATGGGAAATTTATTGGTCATGGTAATGCATCTGGCTCCGATCGGCTTGGGTGCTTATTTTGCTTATCAAGTCGGTACACTTGGCCCACAGCTCTTTGGATTCTATGCCAAACCCATCGGCCTTTATTACCTTTTCGGTCTCATCTATTTCTTTACAATATTTAGTCTATTTGCTTTCCTAGCATTTGGTATCAAAGGTGTCAAACGCTACTGGAAGAATAATATTTTACCTTCACTGACTGCACTCAGCAGCTGCAGCAGCCTCGCAACCATGCCGGCCAATTTACTGGCAGCAAAAGAAATCGGTGTCCCCGATACCGTCGCAAGTGTCGTTATCCCTTTGGGAACAACCTTGCATAAACATGGTTCAGCCATCGCTTGTATCTTTAAAATTTATATTGCGCTGTTGTTAAGTGGCCAAGAATTTTTCGAACCGGGCAATCTGATGATGGCCGTTGGGATCACTTTATTGGTCAGTATTGTCGCTGGCGGTATTCCAAACGGTGGGTATATCGGCGAAATGCTCATTATATCGGTCTATCAAATGCCGACAGAAGTCATTCCTTCCATTATGATTATTGCGACATTGGTAGATCCCCTGGCAACGATGCTCAACGCTACCGGCGATACGGTTGCCGCCATGTTGACCACCAGGCTTATCGGGCAGAAGTTATCGGATCCAATGGCTGAAAGCATGGTTAACAATGGTTAAAAGCGGTAAGCAAAAAATAGTTGTCCGTATTGATGCCGATGAAAGATAGACTTGAGTTCCTTGGAATTGAAAATATAATTGATACCGTAATTAACCTTGTGGTTGGACCAGCTGAACCCCACTCGGTGACTCAGCATCCAGGGTTCAATACGGTATAATTCTCCGATAGGATCGTCTTTTCCCAATCCGCCTGTTATCGTTGAATTATAAAATACCCGTGCCAAACTAGGTTGATAAACAAAATACCATTCTTGCTCGTCCTTACCTCTGGCCTGCGTCAAATGTCCATGTGTAAACGTCGATGCATGGTAGGGTTTGAGTCGCCCCGCACGAATTGGGATTCCAGCTTCCACGTTGGTATTGTTCATCCCCAGGGCACCCCGTCCCATGACACCGAGGTCAAAAGATTGAGACTGATTCCGATAAATTCCATTTAAATATTTCACCTGCAAATCCACACCAAAGGCATTGCTCAGCTCCGTCTCCCAGCCCGTGGCTTCATACATTCCAAAAAGGTGATGGATAAACTTCTGTGCTTCCTCGCCATACGACCTGGAGCCGATCTGCCCCAGCTCTATCTTAAGCTCAACCACCTGATCGCTTTTCAAAAAACGAGTCCCAGCTGCACTTAGGTAAAGATACCCCGCAAAAGGCCGGTCGTATTTCTTATTTTGCCGACGATAATCTATTATGCTAATCCCATTGTAGATGCGCTGGCCAAGTTCAAAGTCCAGTACTGTATTTGAAACTTCCGATCCGCTACGCGGTGGCAGTGCTATACGATAATTGACATTGATACCATTGGTATAATATCGGTCCTGGCCAATCAATAGATAGACATCGTTATCATTCTGAAGAGAAAGTTCCTGGTTGCGCAAACCCACCTGCCCAAAAACCAAAAAAAATGGAAATATAATTCCATACAAGAGCAGTAAAGACCGCAAAGCAACACTCATATTAACAGGCAATTGTAAAATTCATGCGATATAAACTACGACAAAATATTAAATCTCAACTTAAATTATTCAAAAGCATCCAAATATACCTTATTTTTTCAGCCATAGCGACCTATTTAGAACAAATATAAATAATGTCGAAAAGTTGCATTATTCCTTTCTTCGCAAATCTATTTGTAATTTTGCATTCGATTAAGTGTCAGCTTTTGTCAAAATGATCGCAGGTATGTGCTCATTGACGTGAATATGTTTGGGGAAACATGAAAATTACAGAAGGCCGGTACAAATGCATAAACAAATAATCCCAACGAAACTGTCATAGTTTTAGCCTGTTCGGATCATAATCCGAACAATTGCCCATGATAGTTTCTTTGCTGAACTAATTTAATGAGTAAACGGGTTCATTTATACCAAAGCAAATGAACGCACAATAAATAATAAAGTAATGAAAAAAAGTTCCATCATTCTAATCGCTATTATTGCTGTGGCTATTGCCATGATACTTGTCATCTACACGGATTCAAGTACCTACTCGACATTTACCGAGGCAAAAGAAAAGAAAACAGAACTATATGTGGTCGGCCAACTAAACAAAGATAAGGCGCTTCACTATGATCCGAAGACTGATGCCAACAAATTCAGCTTTTTCATGTACGATAATGACGGTACAGAGTGCGAGGTTGTCTTCAGAGGTGCAAAACCGCAGGACATCGAGCGTTCGGAACAAATTGTGTTGACTGGCAAAATGGACGGAAATGTGTTTAGAGCAAGCAAAATATTGATGAAGTGTCCATCGAAATATAACGATAAATCGGTCGTCACGGAAATCAATGCCACAGCTTTCAATAATTAATTTGTAAAATCAATTTTTCAATGGACGTTAATTACGTTGGTGAGCACCTGCTACCTGGGCAGATCGGACAATTTTTTATTGTTCTTTCCTTTGGTGCCGCGCTTTTATCTTGTATCGGCTATTTTTTTGCGACTAAAAACCCTGAAGAGACTTCATGGAAAAAGATCGCGCGCATTGGATTCTGGATTAATGCAGTCTCCGTTGTAGCAATCGGTGCAACCTTATTTTATATCATCTATAATCATCTTTTTGAGTACAATTATGCATGGGCACACTCGTCCAAGACATTGCCCACTTATTATATTATTTCCAGTTTTTGGGAAGGACAAGAAGGCAGTTTTTGGCTATGGATGTTCTGGCAAACAGTATTGGGTGCAATATTGTTGTTTAAAGCAAAGAGCTGGGAAAGCTCCGTGATGACTTTCGTGATGCTTTGTCAAGCTTTTTTGGCATCCATGATCGTTGGTGTGGAACTTTTCGGATTACGTATCGGTAGCTCGCCATTTATCCTGTTGCGTGACGCAATGGATATTCCGATTTTAAAACAAGCCAACTACCTATCGTTGATCACGGACGGTAATGGCTTAAATCCACTTCTCCAAAATTATTGGATGGTGATCCACCCACCGACCTTATTCCTTGGTTTTGCTTCGATGATTGTTCCTTTTGCTTATGCAACAGGTGCCCTATGGACCAAGCGTTACAAAGAATGGATCAATGCAGCTTTGCCATGGGCCTTATTTGCGGTAATGATTTTGGGAGCTGGTATTATCATGGGCTCATTCTGGGCTTACGAAGCGCTTAACTTTGGCGGATTCTGGGCTTGGGATCCTGTAGAAAATGCATCCATCATTCCTTGGTTTACCTTGATCGCGGCGGTACACGTCATGATTGCCTATAAAAACTCAGGGCATTCTTATTTTACAGCAACATTTCTGGCGATGATCAGCTTTGTGCTGGTGATCTATGCATCTTACCTGACGCGTAGTGGTGTCCTTGGCGAAACCTCCGTTCACTCGTTTACTGATTTGGGAATGAGCGGACAGTTGATCTTGTTCAACGTTGCATTTTTAGCGATTATGGTTGTCTTTCTTGTTGTTAAAAAGAAAGAGATGCCTATTACTGAAAAAGATGAAGATATCTATTCGAGAGAATTCTGGTTATTTATCGGTGCCTTGGTACTAACTGTTGCCTGTGCACAGATCATTGCCTCTACTTCTATTCCAGTATTCAACAAGATTTTTGGCACCAAGGTAGCGCCACCGTTGGAGCCGATTCAACATTATAATAAATGGCAATCCGGCTTCGCGGTTATCGTCATGATTATGACCGGATTTACACAGTTCTTAAAATACAAACGTACCGATAGCCGCAAGTTTTTAGCATCCACTGTAGCATCGCTGGCTGTAGCCATTATCCTGACAGCAATTATTTCCTATTTTACCAAAACTTATACCAACCTGATCTATATCCTGATTACTTTTGCCAGCATCTTCTGTATCTTGGCGAATATCCGGGTACTGGGCGATGCGGTCAAAGGTAAATGGAAATTGGCGGGATCCTCGGTAGCGCATATCGGTTTTGGCCTCCTGTTGATCGGAGCAATGATCGCCGCAGCTACAAATGAAGTTATCTCTGTCAACAATACGGGGTACATCGCGGTATCGGGCTTTGACAAAGTGGAAAAACCTGGTGAAAACCTATTTTTAACCGAAGGCGAGCCGGTACAGATGGGTGAATATAAAATCACGTATATCGGCGATAGTATTGTTGCACCAAATACGTATTACAAAATCAAATACGAACGTGTCGATGAGGAATCGGGTAAAGTGAAAGAAGAATTTATTCTACAACCTTTCGCGCAAAACAATGCCAAAATGGGTGGTTTGATCGGTACTCCGGCAACTAAACATTATATTACACATGACGTATATACCTTAATTACTGCTGCGGCTGCCGAAAGTCAGGCACAGCACGCAAAAGTATCTGCCGAAGAGAAAACGGGGTTTGAAGATTATGAAGAACCTGCGACCTATCAGGTCAATATTGGCGATACCTTACGTTACCGCAATGGTTACTATGTAATTGAAGGTCTTAACAAGGAAGCACAGCTCGAAAAAATCCCGAAAGGCCCCAACGATGTAATGGTTGGACTGAAAATAAAGGTCTTTGCAGCAGATAATAAACAATATGAAGTGCAACCTGTTTATTTGATCAAGGATGGTGGAGTCTATGATTTCAACAAAGATGTGACTGATCAAGGCCTTAAATTTAGGTTTACAGGAATCAAACCAGATAAGGATAAGCTAGAAATCATGGTCTACCAAAAACCGCTACCGGAGAAAAAATGGGTGGTCTTTAAGGCAATCAAATTCCCATACATCAACTTCTTTTGGTGTGGAACAATTGTCATGACCATTGGTTTTATCATGTCTATTGTCAGACGGAATAAAGAGGAAAAACGAAAATTAGCGAAATAATGAATATTGTCATCTTAGGAAGCGGAAATGCCGCAACGCATTTTGGACAAGCGTTTCAACAACTAGGACATCAGATCGTTCAAATCTATAGTAAAACAAAGGCCAATGCGAATGCATTGGCCTTTGCGCTTCAATGTCCTGCTACGGATCAACTCAGCCAGCTGCAGATCGATGCTGATCTGTATCTAATTGCCGTGTCCGATCAGGCTATTCCTACAGTTGTAGAAACGATGCCTAAGCCTATTAAAGGCATTGTTGTGCACTGCTCAGGCGCAACCGATATCGATGTACTGAAGCAGTTTAACAACTATGGTGTGATCTATCCTCCACAATCGCTCTCTAAAAATAAATCGGTTGACTTTTCGGGTATTCCATTTTGTGTCGAAGGCAATAATGAAGATAATGCCGAGATCTTGCTTCATCTGACACGAACCTTTTCTCCCCGGAGCATCCTGTGCAATTCGCAACAGCGATTGGCGATTCATCTGTCTTCGGTCATGGTCAACAATTTCTCAAATATCCTTTATCAGCTCGCTTACGAACTCTTGGAGGAGAATAATCTTTCCTTCGATCTGATCCGGCCAATCATTCTAGAAACGGCAGAAAAAGTACAAAAGCAGGTTCCAATTACAGTTCAGACAGGTCCGGCGATTCGGGAAGACCTGACGACACAGCAAAAACATTTGAAATTTATTAGTAATAAACCAGATTTACAGCAAATCTATCAACTTTTGTCGCATGAGATTACTAAAAGAAAATAGTTTGTTAGAAACAGTTATAAACTTATCAAAACTTATTCCAGCATAGTAAATATATCCATTTACTTAGGGAACTTTAGTACATTTGCTCTGTCCGAAAGCGCATTTTGGAATGCTAATTGAACAGTAAAATATTCAATTGGACTAAACATTAAAATAGCGAATTAAAACTAAACAATCGTATTTTCTATGGAAGTTAGAAAACTCATTATTTCAACAATGATCGTGATTAATTTAATCATAGTATCATTTGGCTTTATATTTACATCAAGCTGGTTTTGGTTATTAATCATTCCATTCCCATTATTATTGATTGCCCTATACCATAGTTTCCAAACTAAACATGCGATTTTACGAAACTATCCCTTGGTTGGATACTTCCGTTATATCTTTGAATCCATCCGTCCTGAATTGAGGCAATACTTTTGGGAATCTGATATGGACGGCCGCCCCTTCAATAGGAGACAGCGTTCCATCGTTTATCAACGGGCAAAAAATCAACGGGAGACCGTTGCATTTGGTATGCAAACCGATCCACAGGCAGTTGGTAATGAATGGGCTGCGCATTCCGTATTTCCCTGTCATATTGAGAATCATGACTTACGTACAAAAGTTGGTAATGAAGCCTGTAAAAAACCGTATAGCTTAAGTGTATTTAATATCTCAGCAATGAGTTATGGTGCCTTGAGTAAAACGGCTATCACTGCACTAAACAAAGGTGCCGCCCTACAAAATTTTGCGCACAACACGGGCGAGGGTGGGATCAGTGATTACCATAACAATGGTGGCGATTTGATCTGGCAGGTAGGTACCGGTTATTTTGGCTGCCGTAATGCAGAAGGTAAATTCGATGCAGAGCTTTTTCGCGAGAAATCCAATCGTGAAAATGTGAAAATGATCGAACTGAAACTCTCCCAGGGAGCGAAACCCGGTCATGGTGGTATCTTACCAGCAGCCAAAAATACGCCTGAAGTTGCGGCAATACGTCACGTCATCCCAGGAACAGACGTCATGTCGCCACCTGCGCACAGTGCATTCTCTTCACCAACGGAAATGATGCATTTCATACAGCAAATGCGTGACCTTTCAGGTGGAAAGCCAATCGGATTTAAAATATGTATCGGTGATAAAAATGAGTTTATGGACATCTGTCATGCCATGCAAAATACACAGATCTTCCCAGATTTTATCTCGGTCGATGGATCTGAAGGTGGAACAGGTGCTGCGCCATTAGAATTTACAGACAATTTAGGGATGCCTCTTTATGATGCTTTGGCATTTGTCACCAAAACCCTGATCTCATTTGGCTTGAAAAAACACATCAAGGTGATTGTCTCCAGCCGTATCGTAACTGGTTTCGATATACTGAAAGTGATTGCATTGGGTGCCGATGCGTGCTATAGTGCACGGGGAATGATGTTTGCATTGGGTTGTATTCAGGCCTTAAAATGTAATGAAGACGTTTGCCCTGTTGGTGTTGCAACGCAACAACCACATTTATACAAAGGATTAGATGTAAATGACAAGTACGTACGTGTGGCCCAATTCCACCGCAATACATTACGCGCCACTGTGGAGATCATGGAAGCCTGCGGATTCAAAACCTTATCCGATGTATCGGCAGATAAATTCTACCGCAAAGTTGATGCAATACGGACGTTAAGTTTTCAAGAAATCTATTTTGGTACGGAAGGAAAACTCGTCAATAGTCACACCGATTTCGAAAGCAAGCTTTTCGAAGATTAATCTTCCAAATAGCTGCTCTATACAAGAAGCCCTCAGTCGTTGCTAACGCTGAGGGCTTTCTGTTTTTTCTTTTCCCCTATTGGCCTTTCGGCTCAGATAATTTCTTAATAAGAATACGTGTGATCCCCCAATGACATCGTGTTGCTATTTTAAATTGAACAGCACGCGATGCAAGGTGGTATGCGACAGCGCAATTTGATCATCGGTCAACCCCCCTAACGCCTGTTCGATCGTATTATTGGCTTGCTTCATGCCTTCCTCTTTCATCTTTCGCCCAATTTTGGTCAAATAGATCAAATTCGACCGTCTATCGTTTTTGTCGTTGACCCGGATAACCAAGTTGAGTCTTTCTAGATTATTGATCAGGCGCGTTACACTCGGTTTGTCCCGGAATGTACGAATCGCCAGTTCCTGTTGGGTCAGTCCCTCTTCTACCCACAGGTTATACATGATACTCCATTGCTCCGAAGTAATGCTTAAACCCGCTTCCTTGAGATTGCGCTGCAACCTCCGCATAACCGCAATCGAATATTTCCCTGTCAGAAAATTATAAAAATACTCTTGCGATACTAAATCTTGGTCTAACATATAAATAATGGTTATGGTTGTTTACGCAACTTGTGTCGCTAATAAATAGTATGTTCAAATCAAAATAAAAAAAAACTAAACTTATTTTGGCTAATACTTAGCCTAAAGTACGCTTTTCAACAATTGTATCAAACAAATTTTATCAACATACAATAAATAGATGTTAATAAATCATCATAAACGATTTATAGTAGACTGAATTTAGGAATAAAAAAGGACACAAACAAAATAAATTGCTTGTCTTTATACCTAATAAAAAGCAGGATGACCAGGCTGCAAAAAGAGTTATCCGATGCTAAAAGAATCTGAATCTTTTAAAAACGGAAATTTTTCACGTGCCTCCAGCAAATCATTGGGATTTAACGTAAAGGTATATAAATCTTCGTCCTCTGGCTTATAGTAAACAACATCACCTAAAGGTGATATGCACATTGATCCACCCGAGTAATAGATATCATTACCATCATGCCCCACACGGTTTACGCCAACCACGTAAGCTTGATTTTCAATCGCACGCGCGGGGATCAGTGCCCGCCAATGTGCCGAACGTTTGTCTGGCCAGCTTGCTGTATAAACTAGGATATCATAGGCAGCATTCTGGTTCTTGGACCAAACTGGGAACCGCAGGTCATAACAGATCATAGGACATATTTTCCAGCCCTTGATATCCACTAAAATACGTTCGTTGCCTGGTTCGAAATACTCGCTTTCTTTTGACATACCAAAAAGGTGGCGCTTATCGTATTTCACATATTTGCCATCAGGAAACATCCATACAAAACGATTATAGTATTTCCCACCTTCTTCGATGATCAATGAACCAGCAACAACACAATTCAGTGAACTTGCCATTTCAAATAACCATTTTGTGGTAGGGCCATTTGCTGGCTCGGCACATTTTTCAACGTTGTTTGTGAATCCTGTATTAAACATCTCCGGCAAGATAATCAGATCGGTCTTCTCGCGCAATGCTGAAAGCCGCAAAGCCAGATTATTCAGATTTTTTTCAATATTTTCCCAGAATAAATATGCTTGAAATACCGTGATTTTTAAAGGATCCATGAACGTTATCTAAAATTTATTTAATTATTTAGTACAAAATAGCCATTTATTGGCAAAATACGAATTTTAATAGAATTTTCTCTCTATTGCTGTCTCACCAAAAGGTGATTTGCTAACAGTATTAACGCTGCCTTACGTTCGTTTGGTACATCCAGCGCTTCCATTTTTTTAAATGCACGTTGTGTATAGCTATCCTTTAATTCATCGGCCGATTTCCTGACCTGATACTTATCATATAATCTAAGCATGTCTTCAACTTTTGTTGGGACCACATCAACAGTCGAATTTAATAAATGCTGCATGAGGGGAAGATCCTCCTCCTCAATAACCTCCATCAGTTTAACGAGTAGAAAGGTTTTCTTATTGATTATAATATCACCACCAACGATCTTACCAAAAGTATCCGGATCTCCATAGGCATCCAGTATGTCATCCTGCAATTGAAAAGCCAAGCCGACATTTTCCCCAAAATCATAGATCAATTTTTGCTGTTGTTCGTTCGCTCCCGAAAGAATAGCGCCCAATTGCAGTGCACCCCCCAAAAGTACGGATGTCTTCAAGCGGATCATCTCCAGGTATTCCGACATACGCAAGGATGCACGGCTTTCATAATCCATATCCAATTGTTGACCTTCGCAGACCTCCATGGCTACTTTGCTCAAAATCCGCAAGGTTGCCGGCAGATAGACGGGATTACATTTGGAAATTTCCTCATAGGCCTTGACCAACAAACCATCGCCAGAAAGAATAGCGATATTGGCATCCCATTTTTCATGGACGGTGGTCTTGCCCCTCCGTAAAGGTGCTTTATCCATCAGATCGTCATGTATCAGGGAAAAGTTATGAAAAAATTCTACTGCTTTTGCAGCTGGAATAATTTCTTCCATTTCCTGCATGCCAAATAACTCGGCCGCCATCAATGTTAGCACTGGTCTAACCCTCTTGCCGCCCAAAGTCAATATATACCGTATGGGATCATATAAATGTGTGGGAGTTTCGGGAAATTGACTTGTCTCTATCGCCTCTATCACGAGCTGTTGTAAGTGTTGCATATATCTTTACGATCGAATCATGCGAATATAGCAATAATCATATAGAAATGGCAATTTTGTACCGTTAAAGCATATCAACGCAAAATTGTACATTTGTGTAAGTCTTTTATTATGCGCATACTGATTATCCATACATTTTACCAAAATCCCGGAGGGGAGGATACTGTATTTCAACAGGAATATTCCCTCTTGTCCCAAGATCATCAGGTCCGCACGCTGACCTTTCAGAATAAAAAAGGCTGGCGGGGAGCCTTACAGACACTAAGTTCAATCTGGAATATTTTCGCCGCAAATAGCTTAAAAAAAAACATTCGTGAATTCAAACCGGATGTCATTCATCTACACAATACACATTATGCTGCTGGTCCGATCCTGATACGTACCATCGCCAAACAGGGTATTCCCCAAGTAATGACACTGCACAATTTTAGGCTACTCTGTCCATCGGCAACGCTATACCATCACAATCATTTATTTCTGGATTCGCTAAAAGAAGAATTCCCCTGGACGGCCGTTAAAGAAAAAGCATTTAATGATTCGCTCCTTAAAACATTTCTCCTCGCATTTAACTACTGGTTTCACCGCAAAATAGGCACCTGGCAAAAAGTCAACCGTTACATTAATTTAAGCAGTTTTGCAAAGTCTATATTTGTCAGTTCAGCATTGAGGATACCAGCCGAAAAGTTTGCAGTAAAACCTAATTTTGTTTTTCCTACAACTTTAGCGCCGGAAGTTTTATGTCCTTATTTTATCTATGTAGGCAGGCTATCGGACGAAAAGGGAATATTACAGCTGATTGAGTCCGTAAAAGGAACGGGGTTGGAACTCCGCATTATCGGTGGTGGACCACTGGAAGAGGAGGTCGTGAAAAGCATAAGCGGGCATTCCAATATCAGCTACCTCGGCTTTAAACCCCGGAGCGAGATTTTACCATTGGTTGCTTCGGCACAGGCACTCATCGTTCCCTCCATTTGTTTCGAAGGAATGCCCATTACAATTCTTGAGGCTTACTCCGCCGGAACGGCAGTACTTTGCTCCAACTTAGGGCCTTTGCCTGAAATGATTATCCCCAATAAAACCGGGCAGACATTTGATCCGCACAACAAAAACGAGATCGTTGCCTGCCTAACCCAATGGAATGCCATGACAAGGGAAGAAAAAGATGAGATAAGAAAGACCTGTGTAGCCTATTATTTTAGTAATTTTACTCCTGAATTAAATGAAGGCAAATTATTAGCGATCTATAATGACGCTATTGAAGATAAAAAATTGAACAAATGAGCATTATTGTAATGGATAAGCTGGGTTTGGCACCTCAAATCCAAGCGACATTGGAAACGATCTATGATCCTGAACTAAAGCCAGCAAATATCGTGGATCTGGGACTTGTCTATGAAATTATTACCAAGGAAGATGGCATTGCAAAAATCGTCATGACACTCACTGCCCCCGGCTGTCCGGTTGCAGGCGAAATCATGAATGAAGTGCAGGAGAAAGTCGCTGCTATTGAAGGGGTCAAAGAAGCTTTGGTCGAACTGACTTTTGATCCACCCTGGACCAAAGATATGATGTCCGAAGAAGCAAAACTCGAATTGGGTTTCTTGTAACTCAGGAGGCAATTTTATTAGGATGTATTTTCGCTACGAAATCTATTGGAGAAGCTGCATTAATAGCTTTATCGGCCATTAATTATTTTCCAGATCACTTAGTTTCTTGAGCGGCTTGGCGGTATTGGCATCGCTTCCAAAGAGCAGCTTCCATAGATTACGCGATTCTTTCGTCAAAAGTGGCGACACGATGGAAAGGATCAATACATACACCACGACGAAAGATTGAATCACAGGGAGTAAAGCGCCTGCTTTGCCGATATTGGCCATGATAATCGAAAACTCTCCGCGGGCAGACAGGGTGAAGCCGATGTCAAAGGAAGTTTTAGGCTTCATTCCCGAGAATTTGGCTGCAAAATAACCTGAAGCAAGATTACCCATGACGGTCACCACAGCTGCTATGGAAGCCCACAATACGGCTCCCCCCAGCGACATGATATCAATCGATAGTCCGAAGCTAAAGAAGAACATCGCCCCGAAGAAATCTTTATAAGGCAGCACCATTGCCTCAATTTTCTTAATGTATTGCGAATCTGCGAGTACCAATCCCGCCATCAATGCACCAATAGCCTCAGCAACATGGATGGTCTCCGAAAATCCGGCAACGATAAAAAGCAGCGCAAAAATGACCAATATAAATAGTTCAGAAGTTTTTTCTTTTAATAAACGATCTATTGCCGGCACCAATTTGCGGCCCAGCACCAAAAAGGCCAAGATAAAGCCCAATGCCAACAAGGACGTCCCTGCTACCGTCCAAAACGAACTACTACCCGTTAATATCAATCCTGAAAGAAAGGAAATGTGCATGGCGATAAACAGGTCGTCAAACATGATCATTCCCATAATCACTTCGGTCTCTGGATTTGCCGTCCGTTTCAGGTCCGTAAGCACCTTAGCTACAATAGCTGTTGAAGAGCTCGTCATGATACCACAAAGCACCATCATCTCCTTGAAGGGCATATCCATCAGCCAACCAATCAACAGTCCAGACGTAAAATTGAGCAGTACGTAGATGGTCCCTCCTGTTACGATGGCTTTACCTGATTTAATCAGTCTATTGACTGAAAATTCCAGTCCCAGATAGAATAAGAGAAACAACACCCCTAGCCTGCCCATAAAATCTATAAAGGGTTTGCTTTCGGTAAATGTCAGGTCCACCATCCCAATCTGAGGTGCATGCTGTCCCAAAACCATGCCTATAATAATGAAAAAAGGAATAACGGAAAACTTAAGCTTGTTGGCAATCAGTCCAACAATGGCTACAAGTCCGACAGCGATTCCAATTTCCAATATTAAGGTATGTGATAGCATAGATTACAGTAAAATTTCCTTTAAAAGTTTGATGTTGTTTTTCTTTCCGGCAATGACGAGGGTCGTACCCGGAGTAATCAGGTAAGATGGTCCGGGGTTGATCACCGTTTCATCATCCCTAATCCCAGCAATAATGGAAGCTCCTGTACGTTGCCGTACCTCCAATTCACCGATCGTTTTTCCTGCCCCTTCCCATTTGCCCTCAAGCTTGTACCATTCGATACGCAAGTCGTCCAAAGCTACTTCAATTGTTTCCAATGCCTTCGGTTTATAGGACAAGCCGCCTATAATACCGGCTATCTGACGGGACTCATCATCATTAAGTGTCATTACACAGCGTGATTCATGCTCCTCATCATCATAACGATACAGTTCCCGCCGACCATCATCGTGGATCACAACAACCATATTGTCTCCCGCATCGGTTTCGATTTGAAATTTCTTTCCAATTCCAATCAGATCGGACTCTCTTACAATAGACATAATCTTCTATTTAAATAAATACCCATAATAACAGCAAAGTGCCGTTTTACCAAAAACAAATTTAACCAAAAATTCAATCTTAAACGAATCCTCACCGCGCGACGGCAGGGGACATGAACAAGCAGATTATCCCAAAATACTAAAAAAAGATCAGAAAAACGAGTTTTAGGCAGCTTAATTCATTTAAAAACATCAGTCAGCGTCCCCCATTTCTGGGTGAAAGCGTTATTACAAAGTTGAATTTCTATAACGTTTTCGTAGTTCGTGCAATCGTTTGTTCAGCTCAGCAAAGAAATGACTCCACCTAATTTCTTTATACTTGTCGCCATTAAAACTAGCGAATCTAAATTACACACTATGGTCAAAAAGAGTCATTTCATTCTACTGACGCCCTTAACAATTCTTTCAGTAGCAGCACCTTGTTATGTTGCAGCGCTCCCTAATAATGCGAAGACAGCCATTGTCCAAGTCGTCCAACAACAATCCGTTTCTGGAAAGGTGGTGGATGAAACCGGGAAGCCTGTCAGCGGGGTTACCGTACAGCAAAAAGGAACAACAGTAGCAACCACCACTGGTCAAGATGGAGTATTTACGCTGACAGTCACATCAAAAAATGCCACATTAGTCTTTAATTCAATCGGATTTATTGCACGGGAGTTACCAGTATCCCAAACAACTCAAGTTACACTGACAAAATCCGAGGACATGTTGGACGAGGTTGTCGTTGTTGGTTACGGTAAACAGAAAAAAAGTGACCTGACAGGAAGTGTCGCTACAGTGGAAGCCAAATCCCTGGAGCGAATCAATTCGCCAAACATCGTGGACAAACTACAGGGCAAGATTTCTGGTCTAGCAATCAATTCTGGAAATGCTAAACCAGGAGAAACCGCAGCGATCAATATACGTGGCGAAAACTCCATATCTGCTTCCAATAATCCTTTGATCATCTTAGATGGAATCCCTTTCAGCGGCTCATTGGGTGATATTTCCTCCAATACCATTGCGAGTATTTCTGTCTTAAAAGACGCCTCTTCCACGGCCATTTATGGATCACGTGCGGCAAACGGGGTCATTTTGATCACCTCCAAAAAAGGTGCCGCTGGAAAAGCGCGCATCAATTACAATGGTTATTTTGGGCTACAGAGCGTAGAACGTCGTCTGAAATTGATGAATGGCCCACAATACATTCAATTTATGCGCGACTATCAAGCCGCTAAAGGTAAAACTGGTGATGCGCTTAATCCCGAAAACTACCTTTTTGCGAATGTACTGGAACAGTATAAAAAAGGCGAAGAAGTCAATTGGCAAAATGAAGCCTTTAACAATGCGGCTCCCATTCACGAACATCAGCTCAGTTTTTCGGGCGGAACTGACAAATCTGATTACTACGCATCAGTAAGCTATCTCAATCAAGATGGCGTGGTCAAAAACACACCGTACGAACGCTACAATGTCAACTTAAATCTCAATCAAAGCCTAAATTCATGGTTAAAATTGGGAATGACCATGCAAGCATCACAAGGCAATCGTGATGGTGTACAACCCAACCTGGAAAGCGTGGTAAAACTATCCCCCTATAGCAAAAATCGGGATGAAAACGGTGTAGCGGAGACGTATCCGATGTATGCCCAAACATTATGGGGCCACCCTTTCGCCGATGAAAATGGTCAATGGGACAATACACGACGGACTGTTTATGCAAACTCCTGGTTAGATGTCAAGCTTCCAATTGAAGGGTTAAGCTTCAAGTCAACATTCGGCACGAACTACAGAAATATCAATGAAAACTCCTATTATGGATCAAATACTTTGACAGGACGCGGTGTAAATGGACGGGGAGAGATTTATAATGAACATTTTTGGGATTGGACCTGGGAGAATTTACTGACTTATGACCGGACTTTTGGCAATCATAAAATTAATGTAGTCGGACTCTATTCTTCACAAAAGACCAACCTCAAAACGTCTAAAATGACCGGCGATGATTTCGTTTCCGATGCCGGGTACAACAATATGGCTTCAGCTTCCAAAAATCTGAAATTGGAATCCAAGCTTGAGAATACAGCGATGATCTCTTATATGGGACGGATCAACTACTCCTTCAAAGATCGTTATCTATTGACATTAACCGGTCGTTCGGACGGTTATAGCGCTTTTTCTGTTGATAACAGGTACGCCTTCTTTCCTTCAGTTGCCGGAGCATGGGTAATTTCCAAAGAAGGGAACGTCCAGGATTACTTTGATCAGTTAAAACTACGTGTTTCTTATGGTAAAAACGGGAACCAAGCCGTATCTCCATATCAAACCTATGATCGATTGACCAATGTGGATTATATCTATGGCCTAGATCCCGTAAAAGGACTAGTGATGAATTTCAATGGACGAGGAAGCAACCTGACCTGGGAAACGACATCCTCCTTAAACGCAGGTTTGGATTTTGGCATTCTTAAAAATCGTCTCTCGGGAACGTTTGATTACTATACTTCGAAAACAACAGATCTTTTGCTGAGCGAGCAAGTCCCTGTCATGAATGGTTATAACACAATTTTGAACAATATTGGTGAAACCTCCAATAAAGGGTATGAGGTAACTCTAAACGCATTGAACATTAAAAATGACAATTTTCAATGGAACAGCACGGTCAATTTTGCATACAACAACAATAAAATTACCAAATTACGTTCCGATGGAAAGGACGATTTGACCAACGCTTGGCTTATTGGCAAACCCATCCGTATATTTTATGATTACAAAGTGATCGGGGTATGGCAAGAAGGTGAGGATATCGCCAACTCTTATCAACCAAAAGCAAAACCAGGCGATGCTAAATTAGCTGATTTAAATAACGATGGTAAAATCGATGCCAGCGACCGTACCGTCATGGGGAATAAAATTTCACCTTATACCCTCGGTATTGGGAATGATTTTACCTACAAAAATTTCTCCCTTTCTATTTTTATGAACGGTGCTTTTGGCGGCACAAAAGTGGATGATTTTAAAAATATCGAGCGTTTCCTACCCAATAATGGCGCAAATTATCTAGCTGATATGCCTTACTGGACACCGGAGAACCCAAACACAGATATACCGTCACCGGGTTACACACCCGTCAATAACCATACGTATTACATCAATTCAGCGTATTGGCGGATTCGCGACCTCAGCTTGGGCTATACCTTTGAAGGCGATTTTCTAGAACGATTGAATCTTTCATCCGTCAGGGCATTTATCAATGCACGCAATATCTATACGTTCTCCAAAATAAAGGGGTACAATGTAGAAGCATTAAGTGTCAGTTCGACGACAGGAAACCCCACATCAACAAATATTGCCTACCCTTATCCGGTAGCAAGAACATTCTCATTAGGGCTAAATGTTCAATTCTAAAACAGTTAAATATCATGAAAAAAAGAAATACAACTTTATATACACTTTTAGCTGGTCTTAGCCTATTCTTTACTGGCTGTAGCAAAAATTTTCTAAATGAAGATACCAGCGGCTTTCAATCGCCTGACAATACCTACATTAATACCAAAGGTTTTGAAACGGGCCTGAACGGTCTATACGCGTACGCTCGGATGGAATTTCTGACCTGGAACGGCAGTATATTTTCACAGGGAGCAACACCGCAGGAAGCTTTACAAGTTGGTACAGACATTGTCGCAATCAAAACCACAGGAACTGATGCAACTTTAGCGCCTTTTAGCAACTATAGCCTCAACCCAGCTTCGTCTTATGTACGTAATTACTGGAAGTATGCTTATGGTTTTATTGGAAATACGAATATTATCCTGGAAGCATTAACTAAAAATACGATCCAATGGACCGATAAAGAGAATGATCCAAAGCGTGTGGAAGCTACAGCCCGTTTCTTCCGCGCCTATAGCTACCGTTACTTGATCAACCTCTACGGGGATGTACCGTGGGTGGACAAGGTATCGCCAACCCCACGTCGTGACTTTACCCGTACACCTAAAGCTGAGGTACTGGCGCATATTATCGAGGACCTTAAATACGCTGGTGACAACTTGCCTGCGGACCCAGGCCCAATTCAGGAAGGCAAATTGACCAAATGGGCGGCCCTTCATTACCTTGCAGAAGCCTATCTTGAAGCAGGTCAGCCAGATTTGGCTGCAGAAGCAGCTCAAAAAGTCACTCAAAGTGGTTACTTTAAGTTAAACGATCAACGATTTGGGGCCGAGAAAGACAAACCTGGCGACTATTTCCACGACATGTTTATCGAGAACAATCAGAATCGTTCGTCAGGCAATCAAGAGACTATCTGGGCCATTCAATTGGAATACAATACGCAGGGAGGTGGTGACAATTATACGGATTGGAGCAAACGCGCCTGGGTTCCTTTTTATTCCCAACAAAAAGGCTTTGTCCTTGCCGACTCACTCGGAGGAAGGGGCCTCGGTCACGTGCGTCCGTACCAGTGGTGGCTGGATAGCTATGAAAAAGAAGACGTCAGAAATTCCCCTTACAATATCAAACGGGATTGGTATTATAATGATCCTTCTGTTCCGGAACTCTATGGTAAGAAGGTTGTATTGACCGATGCAATCATCGCTTCTGGGAATGTATTTCCTACAATCACCAAGTTTTTTTATGGAAAAACAGCGGCAAACCCTGCATTTGAAGGCAATATGAAAGATCGTGTCAAAATACGGTTGGCCGAGACCTATCTTTTATTGGCGGAAGCATATATGCGCGCCAATAAACCTGAGCTGGCGAAGGATGCCATCAATGCGGTACGTGCCCGGGCCAAAGCCTCTCCGGTCAATGCTTCGGCAATCAACGTAGATTTTATATTGGATGAACGTGCGAGAGAGCTTATGGGCGAAGAAATGCGCAGGATGACATTAGCACGCTTTGGTGCCGATGTTTTCCTACGCCGTGTGCAGGCGCTTAATCCCCAGTCAAAGGATGTTGTCAAGAAGGAATTTATTCTTTGGCCTATTCCACAGGAAGTCATCGACAGCAATACTGAGGCTGCTTTCCCGCAGAATGCTGGATATTAAACCTGACGTCAAAAAAGCCTCGTGGAATTGGAATTCTACGAGGCTTTTGATTGACATATCATTTGTTTTTCTATTCTACCTCGCTTCAACCAGTTTATAACTTCCATCCGGACGCAGCTGACTACACCCCACCGTTATGGTTTTGGAATGATAGAACAGGAAGACCCATCCCTGGGGTGCGCCCTCTGCCCAATAAGCCTGTCGAAGTTCTTTTGAACGGCGGCCATCAAAATCGTATTTAGCCACGTAATTATGAAAAATTTCTTCTGGTTCAGGTAATACATCACCTCCGAAAAAATAATGCTCTCCCCCTGTTTGGATGTGAAATACCTGATGATTTGCGGTATGCCCACCACTATGAGCATAGCTAATTTCATTATTTATCCGCCCCTCACCCTCTACCAGCACGATATTTCCACTCCGTTGGACAACATCAAAAATCTCTGTACGGTACGAACTGGAGATACCTGAATAGGCATCCTCCCATTCCCCCCTTTGCACAATGTATTCCGCCTCCGGAAAAGCAATGCGAGGCGAGCCACTTTCCATACTCACCATTCCACCAGCATGATCCTTATGTAAATGCGACATCAGTACATATTTCACATCATCTGGTTCATAACCCAATTTTCGGATATTATTGTACAATTTCAACACACCGTGTTCATCTGTATGCCCTAGGCCGGTATCACAGATCACAATACCCGATTCTGTTTTAATCAAAAAAGGATGAACATGGATAAACATCGATCCCGGACGGTCTTTTGGGTCATCCAAAGCTGGATCAAAGGGAACGAATTTTCTGCTCTTATCGACGGAAAAAGAACCTTCATATAAAGAATAAGCCTGTACCATATTTAAAACATTGGGAATATGCACGTTAAGCAACCGAGGGTCAATACCAGGTTTAGGAATTAGGTAAGTCCAGCCTTAAAACGTATATTTACACTTAAAATATTGTGCAAAGATATGCAAAAAAGGTGGGTACTAAAATCTAAAACTGATGTCAAAATAACCAACAAACTGCGCGAGGAACTAAATATCAACGCTGTGTTAACAGAGTTGCTCGTCAGCAGGGGAATTGGGAGTTTTGACGAAGCAAAGCAGTTTTTTAGACCACAATTGTCTGATTTGCACGATCCATTTTTGATGCAAGATATGGAAAAAGCCATATCCCGAATCATCCAAGCCATTGGCAATAAAGAAAAAATTCTAATCTATGGTGATTACGATGTCGATGGTACCACAGCGGTGGCCGTAGTCTACAGTTTCTTTAGAGAATTTCACAGTCAACTTGAGTTTTACATTCCGGACCGATATGCTGAGGGTTATGGGATATCGACGCAAGGTATAGATTATGCCGCTGCCAACGGCTTTACCTTAATTATTGCATTGGATTGCGGCATAAAGGCCATTGATAAAATTGACTATGCCAACAGCAAGGGGATAGACTTTATCATCGGTGACCACCACCTGCCGGGCGAAGAACTTCCGAAGGCATTCGCTGTACTAGATCCGAAACGTGCAGATTGCGCATATCCCTACAAAGAGCTTTCAGGTTGTGGTATCGGTTTCAAGATCATTCAAGCATTTATCCTGACCAATGGTATGGATATCAATGCCTGTTACCAATTTTTGGATCTCGTTGCGGTAAGTATCGCATCCGATATCGTCCCGATCACCGGTGAGAATAGAATCTTGACCCATTTTGGATTGATCAAACTCAACACCAACCCCTGTGTCGGACTTAAGGCGTTGATTGACCTTTCCAACAATAGAACAAAAACTTTTACTGTCAATGATATTGTATTTCAGATCGGCCCGCGCATTAATGCTGCCGGTAGGATAGATCATGCAAAGGACGCAGTTAAGTTGTTGATTTCAAAATCCTTACAGGAAGCCAAAGATTTTAGTTCGAGTATTGATGATCAAAATAACGTCCGTAAGGATTTCGACCTAAAAATAACCGAGGAAGCCCTGGCGCTCATTGAGGAAAATGTCGTACTCAAAAGCCGTAAATCAACTGTATTATACAAAGCGGACTGGCATAAAGGCGTCATCGGTATTGTTGCTTCGCGATTGACGGAGAAATATTACCGCCCAACAATTATATTGACCGAGACCAATGGCCATATTGCCGGTTCATGCCGATCAGTAGTCGGATTCGATTTATATGAGGCCCTAAGCGAATGTGCTGACCTACTCGAGCAATTTGGTGGTCACAAATACGCTGCTGGTTTAACGATGTCTCTTGACAACGTCAGCCTGTTTCAAGATCGCTTTGAAGAAGTTGTCGCCCGACGGATCAGCCCCGAAATGCTGACGCAAGAAATCTTGATCGATGCCAAACTTCAGCTGAAGGATATAGATGCAAAGTTTTTCCGCATCCTCCAACAGTTTGAACCATTTGGCCCACAAAATGAGGCTCCGATTTTTCTGAGTAAGAAAGTAACTGCGGTGGGTCCGGCTTTCCCTGTAGGTACAAACCATTTAAAAATGACCGTGCTGCAGGAAGACTCCGCATCCTTTGACTGTATCGGTTTCGGACTAGCCGACCATATCAGTCTTATCAATTCGGGCCAGAGTTTCGATATCTGTTATAGTATAGAGGAGAATGTATGGCGCAACAAGAGAAACTTACAACTTAATATCAAGGGTATTCGGTATTAGCATTTTTCAATAGTCGATGATGGGTACATAGATTTAATTCTTGTGGACAGCCTACAGCATTTTTGCGTTAAATGATACTAGGCTAGGACTGCAAAACTAATCACATTCCTCAGATCTAAATACTACTATCTAAATACTTAATACTAAGAAGATATTAAATATATTTACAATAGATTTGCATGAAAACAATCCTATAAGGATTTCGGGATCAGATTAAGCTGATCTGAAGTTCGCCGGAGTAAGGATAGAAAATACATGCAACAAAAAGCTAAATCAAGAAGATGATTTTAAAGGCAGAACATCTCATAAAAAAATATAAGCAACGTACAGTTGTCAATAATGTTTCCTTTCATGTTGAACAAGGAGAGATCGTCGGATTATTAGGCCCCAATGGCGCTGGTAAGACCACTTCTTTTTATATGATTGTTGGCTTGATCAAGCCTAACGATGGGAAGGTATTCTTAGATGATCAAGAGATAACACAAGACGCCATGTATCAGCGTGCGCAACGTGGGATAGGCTATTTGGCACAGGAAGCTTCTGTGTTCCGGAAGTTGTCCGTGGAGAATAATATTCTTGCTGTCCTAGAGATCCACTATCCGAACAAAGAAGAGCGTATGGCCAAGCTGGAGGAACTGTTGAGCGAGTTTAGCCTTCATCGTGTGCGTAAAAACAGGGGTGATCTATTGTCAGGGGGTGAACGCCGGCGTACTGAAATCGCACGGGCATTGGCTGCAAATCCATCATTTATTCTTCTGGATGAACCCTTTGCAGGGGTTGACCCCATTGCCGTAGAGGAAATACAGACTATTGTCGCCAAGCTCAAAACGCGTAATATTGGCATCTTAATCACCGATCACAATGTACAGGAAACTCTTTCCATTACCGATAGAGCCTATCTTTTGACCGAAGGAAAAATTATGCTTGCCGGTACGCCCGAAGAAATTGCGGATAATGAGCTGGCACGAAAATTCTATCTCGGTCGTCATTTTGAATTAAGAAGGAAAAAATTTTAAAGCATAAAGAATATCCCTATGGCCTTATTAAACTCCATTTTTACTTGGTTCATGAAAAAAAGAATTCACCAGATTGAGCTTTTCATGAAATATCCCCACGATGTACAAGAAGAATGGTTCCAGAGTTTAATTTCTACTGCTGAGGCAACGGAATGGGGAAAGAAATACGATTATACGAGTATACTCACGCCCGAAATATTCAAAGAACGTGTGCCGATACAGGATTACGATGATATCAAAGGCTATGTAGATCGGATGATCAAAGGCGAGCAGAATATTCTTTGGCCTTCGGACATTAAATGGTTTGCAAAATCTTCCGGAACAACCGCTGACCGTAGTAAATTTATACCGGTCAGTGAAGAAGCATTGGAAGAATGTCACTTTCAGGGTGGAAAGGATATGTTGACCATCTACTGTCACAATAAGCCCGAAAGTCGTGTTTTTACTGGAAAATCTGTCGTTATCGGTGGTTCATCCCAGATCAACAATTTCAGTCCGGATTCCTACTATGGAGATCTATCTTCAATCCTAATCCGTAATCTCCCTTTTTGGGCAGAATTTAAACGTACCCCTAACATGGAGGTGACTTTAAATCCCAATTTTGAAGAGAAAATAGAGCAGATCGCCCAAATCACCATCAAGGAAAATGTAACCAGTCTGGCCGGTGTACCAACCTGGAATATCGTGATGGCCAAACGTATATTGGAAATCACAGGCAAGGATCACCTATTGGAGGTATGGCCAAACCTGGAATTTTATGGCCATGGGGGCGTGAGCTTCAAACCCTACCGCGAGCAGTTCCACAAGCTGATCCCCTCCGACAAAATGTACTATTTAGAAAACTACAATGCCTCAGAAGGGTATTTTGGTTTACAGGATGAATCAGATTCCGAAGATCTTCTGTTGATGTTGGATTATGGGATTTATTACGAATTCCTTCCAATGGAGCGGGTACATGAGGAAAATCCGGCTACGTTACGCTTGGACCAGGTGGAGATTGGCAAGAACTATGCGTTGATCATATCCACTAATGCTGGATTATGGCGCTATAAAATAGGTGATACGATCAAATTCACTTCCCTGTCGCCTTATCGCTTTCAGATATCAGGACGCACAAAACAATACATCAATACATTTGGTGAAGAAGTAATCGTGGACAATGCTGAGCAAGCACTGGCAGAAGCAAGCAAATTGACAGATGCTCGCATTAAAGATTATACCGCAGGACCAGTATATTTTAGGGAAGCAGAAGCTGGCGCGCACGAATGGGTGATCGAATTCGAACAGCAGCCCAACGATTTTAAACGTTTTTGTGAAATATTGGATGCAAAGTTGCGGGAAATAAATTCGGATTACGATGCAAAACGATTTAAGAATATGGCACTTCAATCGCCAATTGTCCATAATGCGCCTTCAGACACTTTTTATAAATGGATGAAGTCTAGGGGTAAATTAGGTGGACAGAATAAAGTTCCAAGGTTGAGCAATAATAGAGAGTATCTCGATCCGCTTTTGAAGATTTTACAAGATTGACCGAAAGTCTTTCCTTGTGGAGATTAGCCAAAATTTTTCCAATACATTTTTGGCTAATCTCTTTTGTTTAGGGTTTAATTGCAGTTTTATACAAAAAAACAAAAAAACCAAGGATAAAATTCACAGAAATACCTTTCTTTTGAATTTCAACGTCACGCTGTAACAATTCGCGAGTCTCACCCGATGTTACTTCATTGCTTTTGTTAAGACGGTGAGTCAATTCCATACTAAGTTTATTTTATGATAAGTGATTTTATAGCGTAAAGCGAGCCAAAAGCCTACCAATGGCCGCATTCTTTATTGCCAAACTTTATGCCATAAATACAAATGCAGTATTAATTAATAAAAAATTAACACAATTAATTAATAATACACGGTTTTTAAAAAATATTAGCCTAAAATCTTCATTTTCAAAACAACAAGTGTAGTAAATTGGAGAATGACTGTCCGAAATAAAAGGCATTCCGCTGGATAGTAAATTATCAGGACAAAGTGCGGTTTATATTTCAATTTTTCATAACTTAGCCTAAGTAATATAAAAAATAAGATGAACGCGACAGAGAACTATTCAATTCGCGTAGAGCCAACTCAAAATTCAAGACTCTCGCAAGTAGATTTCGACAATCTAAAATTCGGAAAGATATTATCCGACCACATGCTGGTCGCAGACTATGATGATGGTGAATGGAAAGATGTCAGCATCGTCCCTTATGGAGATATCAGTATCAGCCCTTCAATGTCAGCTTTACATTATGGTCAAGCGATCTTTGAAGGTGTTAAGGCCTATAAATTTGCAGACGGTACAGTGAACATCTTTCGTCCAGACAGAAACTGGGAAAGATTTAATAAGTCTGCAGCCCGTCTTCAGATGCCTGAGGTCCCAGAAGGAATCTTCATGGATGGCCTGAGCAAACTATTGGATATTGACCGTGATTGGGTTCCTGCCAAAGAAGGTTCTTCGTTATATATCCGTCCATTTATGTTCGGTACAGAAGCTGCTCTGGGCGTACATCCATCCAAATCATACAAATTTATCATTATCACGGGGCCAGTGGGCGCTTACTATAGCAAACCCATTAGCTTAAAAGTTGAAACATACTATACACGTGCTGCCGAAGGCGGTGTTGGATTTTCGAAAAATGCGGGTAATTATGCATTGTCACTTTATCCTACCCAATTGGCTAACGATGAAGGTTATGATCAAATTATGTGGACTGACGCTGCGGAGCATAAATACATTGAAGAGGCAGGTACCGCAAACTTAATTTTCCGTATTGGCGATACAATTATTACACCACATGGTGATACCATCTTGCACGGTGTAACCCGTCGTACCATTATGGAATTAGCTGATAAATGGGGCTTTAAAACCGAACAGAGAAAGGTATCTGTACAAGAGCTTATCGAGGGTATCAAAGCAGGTACAGTAACTGAGGCATTCGCTGCAGGAACAGCTGCAACGATTACCCATATTAGCCGTATCGGTTTTGAAGGTCAAGACTACAACTTGCCACCAGTTGAAGGCCGCGAGTTCTCCAACAAAGTATTGCATTATTTGAATGAGTTGCGCTACGGCAAAGTAGCTGATCCATTCGGATGGAATTACTTGGTAAAGTAGATCGTAAGAATATAAGAAAGGCAGCTGGGAATAACTAGCTGCCTTTTTTTATGAAAGTGTATTTTTTTATGGATAAGCATTTTTTCATTAATGTATTATGAATGAACGCGCTATTCCGGTTTATCGATCAGCAAAAATTTTCAGCAGCTTGTCATGGCTATTGGTACTGATGAAAGCATAAAGATTTTATTGCCTTGAGATAGCACTAGCTCATTCCGTTATGATCAAGTAGCTTACTGTTTATAAACGCAATAATCGCCGCTGTCTCGGTAGGTTGAAACCAAGAGGTGTCACCGTATTTTTTGAACCAAGTTATCTGTCTCTTTGCGTAGCGCCTCGAATTTTGCTTGATTTTATCCACAGCATCTTCCAAAGAGATATTACCATCGAGGTAGTCGAACAATTCGGCATAGCCTACCGTCAACAGAGCCGGTTTACTCCGAAATTGAAGCAATGAATTAACTTCTTCTAACAAACCCGTTTCCATCATACGATCTACCCGAAGATTGATCCGTTCGTACAATTGGGAACGCTCCATATTCAATCCGATCGTCAAGATATTAAATGGTCTTTTATCCACGTCTTTTTTATGATAAAACGACATCGGGTTGCCGGTAGCCTCAAATACTTCCAGGGCGCGCACGACACGTTGTGGATTGTCCACATCGGCGACTTGATAATAAGCAGGATCAATTGCTTTTAACCGTTCCTTCATCTTTTCAATACCCAATTGCGCCATTTCGTTGTTGAGTCTTTCACGCACCTCCTCCCCAGCTTTGGGAAGGTCATCCAGTCCTTCACAGAGTGCACGTACAAATAGTCCGGATCCCCCCACCATCACAACCACATCATGTTGCTCGAAAAGCTTATCTAGCAAGCGTAATGCCTCCCGTTCAAAATCTCCGGCAGAATAATCTTGGGCAATGGAATGCGAATTTATAAAATGATGTGGAGCAGCGGCCAATTCTTCTGCATCCGGCTTTGCCGTACCGATGCTCATCTCCCGATAGAATTGGCGGGAATCGGCAGAAATGATTTCAGTCTTAAAGTATTGGGCCAATGAAATAGCCATTGCAGTTTTTCCAACAGCAGTCGGACCTACAATGGCTATCAGTGTTTTTTTATTTGCCATAATATTTGCTTCGGATGCTCAAATAAGCATCTAAAGGCATTTTCTATTAATATTCGTCTTCGTAGCCAGTAGATTCTTCACGTTCCTCCTCGCCTTCTCCCTCTTCATCTTCATCTTCGCTGTCAAAGCCATCCAATTCATCTTCGTCATCCACACCATATTGTGTTTCATCTTCCTCAACATACTCATCTTCCTCAACAGCATCAGCTACAGGGAAATTAGCGGCAGTCATGGTTTTAGGTACCTGACCAACAGACTTGAATAAAGCCGGGTAATCTTTACCGGCTTCTTCTTTCAAGATTTTGATCAGCTCTACCTGAAAATCATAAGGACGGTCAAAATTATAGACGTAATAAAACTTTTGGTGCGGGTCATCAATAAACTTGCTCAGGCGAATATTCTCCATTAATAAGACCTCAGCATCTTTTTTACGCTGCGTGGGTTTAAATGCAATTTCTGTCCCTTTTTTCCATTGGTCATTGCTGACGTAAAAGGAGGAAGAAGCATCAGCCGCGTAGCCTGTTGTTTTGTGGATTTCCTCATGCATGTCTAAAAATGTACTTTTGGAAGGCATATCAATTTCACGATATACATCTTCGTAATCTTCAAAAGTAACTCTAAATCTATAAATTGCCATCTTTTATGTATCCTTCTTTTTAGCAGTTTAAAATTAATACTATATTTTAAGAATTGGAAATTTCCAACGGGATTTCTTGTTTGACCTCTAAGCCCATATCTCCGGCCTTTTTGATCAAATATTGATACGCTTCGATTCGGGAATTGGGAATCTCGCCTTCCAAAATAGCCTCACGGATCAGATTTTTCAACTGTCCAACAACGCGGCCGGGAGTTAATCCAAAAAGCGTCATAATATCTTCACCGCTAATCGGCGGCTGCCAGTTTCGAATCTTGTCACGTTCTTCCACATCCTTTAGCTTCTGCTTGACAAGTTCAAAATTCTGACGGTATTTTTTCTTTTTAAATTCATTCTTAGTTGTCACGTCTGCATGACACAACATCATCAGGGCATCGATATCATCATCTGCCTCAAACAATAAGCGCCTTACAGCGGAATCTGTCACAATATCCTGCGCAAGGACAATCGGGCGAAGATGCAATTGTACAAGTTTCTGTACAAACTTCATCTTTTCATTCAACGGCAATTTCAGTTCAGCAAAAAGTTTGGGTACCATGCGTGCACCGCGGTCTTCATGTCCGTGAAAGGTCCAGCCCAATTTCTTATCGAAACGCTTTGTTGCCGGTTTGGCAATATCGTGCATAATAGCTGCCCAGCGCAACCAGAGATCCTCCGACAATTCGCACACATTATCCAAGACCTCCAATGTATGGTAAAAATTATCTTTATGCCCCTTTCCGTCAATAATATCAACCCCATGTAAGTTGTACATTGCGGGAAAGATCAGCGCTAATAAACCAGTATCAAAAAGGTATTTAAAGCCCACAGAGGGTTTGGAGGAGAGAATAATTTTATTGATTTCGTCAATAATCCGTTCCTTGGAAATGATCTTGATGCGTTCTTTCGTCTCCGTGATCGCTTTAATGGCCTCAATATCTATCTTAAAATTTAGCTGAGTCGCAAAACGGATCGCACGCATCATCCGCAAGGGGTCATCCGAAAAAGTTTCTATGGGATCGAGCGGGGTCCGGATCATGCGGTGTTCAAGATCCTCCACACCATTAAATGGGTCTACCAAAGTACCATAATCAGCCTTATTTAATGAAAAAGCCATGGCATTGATCGTGAAATCACGGCGATTTTGATCATCGGCCAACGTGCCATCCTCTACGATCGGCTTTCGGGAATTGGCCCGGTAAGATTCCCTTCTTGCCCCTACAAACTCCACATTCAAGCCTTCAAAAACAAGCATTGCCGTTCCAAAATTTTTATAGACCGCAACTTTCGTATGCAGCTTTTCACCCAGCAATGTTGCAAAGTCAATACCACTTCCCACCACAACAATATCCACGTCATTCTTGAATGGACGCTTCATCATATAGTCGCGTACATACCCTCCGATGACATAACACTCGGTATTTGTCTGCTCGGCGAGCTCTTTGATGATAGAAAATATTGGATGTTGTAAATTATCGTGCATAGTTAGAACGTGTGGTAAAAAACCAAACATTTTGCAAAAGTAGCAATTTTTTTAGTATTGGGTATAGCTATTGAGAATTGAGATTGATAATCATTTCCCCCTTTTAAAGTTCAGAGCCCTGATCACTGGATCATATAATCGCACGATAAAAGCATGAACTTAAAAAATATGTATCAATCACCCTTCGTCTAATCCCGATCTTTGGACAGTTTGCGGAATGCCAATGGATTCTTTAGTAATTCAGCCTGTTCCCGGCGACGTTTTACAATATGAACTGCGGTAAAAATTGCTTCCATAAATGAGTCTGGCGACGCTAGATTTTTGCCCGCGATATCGTAACCTGTACCGTGATCTGGTGAAGTACGAACAATAGGCAAACCCGCAGTATAATTTACACCAGCCCCTTTTGCGATATGCTTAAATGGAATCAGTCCTTGATCGTGATACATCGCCAATACAGCATCAAATTTTTCGTAAGCTCCTTTTGCGAAGAAACCATCGGCCGGATAAGGTCCAAAACAGAAAATTCCCTGTTCATTGGCTTTTTCAACCGTTGGTCGAATAATCTGGTCGTCTTCAGTCCCGATAATACCATGATCTCCAGCATGTGGATTAAGTCCCAAAACAGCTATTTTGGGTTTCTCTACCCAGAAATCCTTTTTCAAAGATTCATTCATCAGAACGAGCTTTTTCAAAATTGCCTCTTCGGTAATATTCGCAGCTACATCATGCAAAGGAATATGACCAGTCACCACACCGATGCGCAGCTCATCACAGACCATAAACATCAACACATCGTCAGCTTCAACTTTGGCCTGCAAATATTCGGTATGACCCGGAAATTGAAATCCTTCCTGCTGAATATTGTGTTTGTTGATCGGTGCAGTCACCAATGCATCAATTTTGCCGGACTTCAAATCCTCGATCGCTCTTTCCAGCGACAAGAAAGCGTACTTACCGCCAACCTCATTTTCCTCACCCAACGTGATCTTGACGTCTTCCTGCCAGCAGTTAATCATATTCGCCCGCTTGGGATGGGCTTGTTCAGCATCATTGATTACATTAAAACTAAAATCGTTTATTCCTACCGCTTTTCGGTGAAAAGAGGCAACTTTTGTATTTCCATAAACAATTGGCGTGAAAAAATCGCACATACGTTGATCTACCAGTGACTTTATAATTACTTCAAGTCCAATGCCGTTAATATCCCCTACGGTAATTCCGATTTTTAGTTTATCACTCATTCTATTTTTAAATGCTTTGAATCAAAAATAGGGATTTTTTTTTAGTATTGAGTAGTTAGATATGCGTATTGAGATTTTGGCTGAACAAACCCCTGGCTTAAAAACTGTCTGCACTTTTGAATTTTTACTTTTGACTTTTTACTTTATAAAGCTTTTAAATTTCTAATTTTGCATCATGAGTACAGTTAGAGCAAAAAAACATTTAGGACAGCATTTCTTAAACGATAAGAATGCCGCACAACGTATTGTAGAAGCATTAGATCCTAAATTGGGTTTTAGCGAGGTACTCGAAGTCGGTCCGGGAATGGGGGTCCTTTCGGACTTTCTTTTGCAGAAAGAAGAATATGAGACCTATTTGATCGATGTTGATGACGAATCCATTGCCTACCTGGATGACAAATACCCACAATTGGGTAAAAGATTAATCCATGGCGATTTTCTAAACCTGGACTTTTCACAGTATTTCGGTGAAAAGATGGCTGTCATCGGCAATTTTCCCTATAATATTTCTTCTCAGATCCTTTTCAAGATCCTGGATGAACGCCAGCGTGTCGTTCAGATGACGGGCATGTTTCAAAAGGAGGTGGCCGAACGTTGCACAGCGAAAGCTGGCAGCAAAGAGTATGGCATCCTGAGTGTATTTTTACAAGCCTACTATAAAGTAGAATATCTCTTTACGGTAAAGGCAGGCGCATTTAATCCACCGCCCAAAGTGTTGTCGGGTGTCATTCGCATGACCCGAAATGACCGCGAACAATTAGCTTGCGATGAGAAGCTGTTTTGGCGGGTCGTGAAAGCGGGCTTCAATCAGCGTCGAAAAACCTTGCGCAACTCCCTTTCGGGTGTTGTCCCAAAAGATAAAATGTCGGACAATCCGCTTTATGAGCTACGAGCTGAACGGCTCACCGTAGATGATTTTGTCAGTCTGACCAACGAAATCGTAAACAGCCTCTAATATGCATGCCACAGACAGTACATTCATCATCATTGGCGGCGGCATCGCAGGATTATGTGCTGCAATAGGACTCGCAAAATTGGGCATTGAAGCACATGTCTATGAAAGCGCGGCGGAGCTCAAAGGCATTGGGGCTGGGTTTGGACTTGCGGCCAACGCCATGCAGGCTTTAGAACAGCTCGGGTTAAAAGATGAAATCGTACCACTAGGACACTATCTTGACTCTTATAATGTTCTGGATGAAAAAGGGAATATTTTGGTGGAACCGAATACCCGATCAATCAGCCAGAAATATAAACAGGATAATTTTGCTATCCACCGTGCGGACCTGCATCGATTTCTTTTATCAAAAATTTCCGATCATACAATTCATCTTGGCAAACGTGCGGCTTCCTTTGAACGGCTGGGGGAACAGACCCGTGTGCACTTTACCGATGGAAGCCAAGTTGTAGGTGACGCATTACTTGTTGCCGACGGTGTGCATTCCGTTTTACGTCAGCAGCTGATCCCTACATCAAGCCCCCGTTATTCGGGCTACACCTGCTGGCGGGCGACAATAGATAACAGTAGCATTCAGCTCAAAAAAAGTACCGAAACTTGGGGGGCGAAAGGCAGGTTTGGGATGACTCCCCTTGTCGGCAACCGTATCTATTGGTACGCCTGTATCAATAGTCGGCAACAAAATCCAACATTGAAAAACTGGACCACGGCAGAATTATTGGAGAATTTCAAGGATTACCACGCCCCGATCCCAACTATGTTATCGGAAACTAAAAATTCTGAGCTCATCTGGAATGACATTATCGATATTGCGCCGTTACAACAACTTGCTTTTGGCCCGATCCTCTTGCTGGGAGATGCTGGTCACGCCACAACCCCCAATTTGGGACAAGGTGCCTGTCAGGCAATCGAAGATGTTGCTGTGCTACTTGACGAACTGCGAACAGCAGCATCCATTACGTCAGCTTTCCAAGGATTCCAAAAACGCCGATTGGAACGGGTAAACTATATCTGCAATACCTCCTGGAAAATCGGAAAGATTGCCCAATGGGAAAATTCCCTTCTGATAGGCACACGCAATTTTTTGATGAAAATAATGCCCGACAGGCTCAAGCAGCAGCAGTTAAACAAATTATTGTCCATGGACTTTATGCAAATCAATCGTAACGATGAACCCGGGATCTGAATCATTTCCCGTGTTCTCATCAACAACTAAAATATTGGATGAAAACTAACATTTTGATCGTCGACGACATTCACGAGGTCATGCTTGAGAAATTTGATCAGGCAGGCATCGCTTATAACTATCAACCGCATATTAGCCGGGAGGAAACCGAAAAAATTATATCCATGTATTCGGGTTTGGTCATTCGTTCCAAATTTCAGGTTGATCAAGCTTTTTTCGATCTAGCACCCAACCTACGTTTTATTGCCCGGGCAGGGGCCGGAATGGATAATATTGACGACGCGATTGCACTGCAGCGGAAAGTTACGTTAATTCCTGCCAATGAGGGAAACCGAGATGCAGTAGGCGAACATATGATCGGGATGTTATTAAGTCTGATGAATAACCTTAACCGTAGCGATCAACAAGTGAGGTCTGGCCAATGGTTACGTGAGGCCAACCGTGGATACGAACTTAAAGGCCGTACAGTTGGTCTGGTAGGCTATGGTCATAATGGTATGGCGATGGCCAAAAAGCTGTCCGGTTTTGATGTAAAAGTCCTTGCCTATGACAAATATCGGACGGATTATACCGACCAGTACGCCATAGAGGCCAGCATAGAAAAAATCTACCAAGAAGCGGATGTGATCAGTTTCCATATTCCTTTGACTGACGAGACACGTGGTATGATCGACCGAGACTATCTGTCCAAATTTGTAAAGCCTATTTTCTTTCTACTTGGCGCGCGCGGCGGTATTGTCCAGGTACCCGCTGTATTAAACGCGCTTGACGAGGGGGCCATTCTCGGTGCAGCCTTCGATGTGCTTCCTGTTGAAAAGTTCCCCAAACTTGCCGAACAGACTTGGTATCCAGACCTTATCAGCAGGGACAATGTGATTTTGTCGCCCCATGTGGCCGGCTGGACATTTGAGAGTTATTATAAGTTGTCGGAAGTTGCCGCAGATAAGATCATTGCATTTTTAGCATCCTAATTTCCTACAAGAATCTATTATCTTCTTGCCAGGGGATCCGGTAATCAGTACTAAAGTGAAATGCAGACGGGTCTATTGAGGTGCCAATTTGTATAAGCAAACATCTCGGCACTAAAAAATACCGACAAGAATAACGATCAAAAACTGTAATACCAAGCTACCATCCAGAAGATAAGCGTAATGATAATGCTCTTTTGTCCTGAATACGGCCAGTTTTAGTAAAGCAAAGATAAGGATATTAGTCAAGATCAATCCAATCTTGATATACACCATATAGGGTACGATCAGAACAAGGAGACAATGCAGTACTAACAACGTGTAGGTAAGGTTCTTTGCCCTTTGTTCGCCCAACATATTGGGCAGGGTACGCAGGTGGTAATAAGAATCCTGCTGGATATCACGAATATCAAAAGGTAGCGTGCAGATAATCAAAAATACAAACTTCAAACCACAGAGCGCGATAAATACCCATTGTGTTATTTTGTCACCGGCACTGATCAACTCGATATAAGGAAGCACCACACTACTACAAACCCAAACCAAGGCAATATGGAAGATTTTTGCACCAGGGATCTGTCTAAGTCCTACTTTTCGGTCATGAAAAGTAAATAAGGGCATTCCATATAGCAAGCTCAACAAACCTATAAACCCCAAAAACAAAAAGGAGTACAGATGAATATGCCATAAGCAAAAAGCAAGCACGGTCAAAGCAATGCTATTATTTACCCACATGACCCATTCATGGTTAAATATCCAACGTGTACGGGGGAATTTGGACTCTTTTGGATTCTTAGGCTTTGACCACCAAAGACTGAAATTATACAGCAATAAGGTAGCAGTCCCTTCCACAAGAACAATATACCAATTGATCGGCCGTTCAAATATAATGTAGGTAAGTGCACATTGTGCCATGGCCGCCATGGCGATCAAAAGATTTGTGTAGATCGTGATATAGAACAACTTTCTTAGAAACAACATCTTGGTTAAATCGTATTGCAATATAACAATCTTGATAGAGAAAAGTAGTTTAACATTATATTAAACATCTAATTGTTGATAAAATGGGCAAAAACCGCTAAATTGTACACCGAAATTGAACGATCAAAAACGATTTCGCAACGATAACAATATAAATTAAAATAATTCATACTAATCCTAATAACGATGAGCCTACAAATAAAATCATTTGAAGAATATCAAAGTGAATATAAGCGAAGTGTAGAACAACCAGAGGAGTTTTGGGCGAGCATAGCGGATCATTTTTTCTGGAAGAGAAAATGGAACAAAGTGCTGAACTGGAACTTTGAGGAACCTAATATCAAATGGTTTGAAGGTGCAAAATTAAATATTACAGAAAACTGCCTTGATCGTCATATCTATGCGAATGGTGATAAACCAGCCATTATCTGGGAGCCCAATGATCCGAATGAAGCACACCGCATCCTTTCCTATAAACAACTACTACAGAAAGTAGAGCAATTTGCCAATGTATTAAAGAACAATAATATCAGAAAGGGTGACCGGGTATGTATTTACTTGCCGATGGTTCCGGAATTGGTTATTGCTGTATTGGCCTGTGCGCGTATCGGTGCTATCCACTCGGTCGTCTTTGGCGGATTCTCCGCTCGTTCTATTGCAGACCGTATTGTTGATGCCGAATGCAAATTGATCGTGACATCGGATGGCAGTTACCGCGGCAATAAAACCATTGGTCTTAAAAATATTGTAGATGATGCGCTGATGCAGTGTGATACTGTTGAAAAAGTCATTGTATTAACACGGACACGCACGCCAGTATCTATGATCAAAGGACGTGATGTATGGTGGGAAGATGAGATCAAGAAAGTCGAGACTCAGGGAAATCCGGCCTGCCCTGCGGAAGAGATGGATGCAGAGGATACCTTATTCATTCTCTATACATCAGGATCCACCGGTAAGCCTAAAGGTGTGGTACATACTTGTGGTGGATATATGGTCTACACGGGCTACACGTTTATGAATACATTCCAATATCAGCCCAACGATGTATTTTTCTGTACGGCAGATATCGGATGGATCACGGGTCATAGTTATATTGTTTATGGACCGTTGTCTCAAGGCGCTACCTCACTGATGTTTGAAGGTATTCCAACTTTCCCGGATGCCAGCCGTTATTGGGATATCGTTGACAAGTATAAAGTCAATATTATCTACACCTCCCCTACGGCACTACGTTCGTTAATGGCTTTCGGAGATCAGTTTGTGGATAAAAACGATCTTTCGTCACTACGCGTATTGGGTTCGGTGGGTGAGCCTATCAATGAAGAAGCCTGGAATTGGTTTAATGAGAGGGTGGGTAAGAAGAACTGTCCGGTTGTCGATACCTATTGGCAGACAGAGAACGGTGGCCATTTGATCACATCCTTAGCTGGTGTGACACCAGAAAAAGCCAGTTATGCCATGTTTCCAATGCCAGGTATACAGCCAGCATTGATGGATGAAAACGGGCAAGAAATCCAAGGTAATGATGTAACGGGAAATCTCTGTATTAAATTCCCTTGGCCAGGTATGCTACGTACGACCTGGGGAGACCATGACCGCTGTAGACAAACATACTTCTCGACTTATAAGGACATGTATTTTACCGGTGACGGCTGTTACCGTAGTCCGGAAGGATATTACAAAATCACTGGTCGTGTGGATGACGTATTGAACGTATCTGGTCACCGCATCGGTACTGCGGAGGTAGAAAATGCCATCAATATGCATGCAGACGTTGTGGAATCAGCTATTGTCGGCTATCCACACCCGGTCAAAGGTCAGGGCATCTACGCTTATGTTATCGCCAATCACCATACAGATGCAGAAGCCACTAAAAAAGACATTATGGAGACTGTATCACGTATTATTGGCCCTATTGCCAAGCCAGATATCATCCAATTTGTCAATGATCTACCAAAGACACGTTCAGGAAAAATTATGCGCCGTATTCTACGCAAGATTGCCGAAGGCGATATTAGCAATCTAGGAGATACATCGACTTTGCAGGATCCAACTGTGGTCGAAGGAATCATACAAGGTGCCGAAGGCCTAAAAAAATAATTGGCAACAATCTTTAACAAAGAAAGCCTCCCATGTGGAGGCTTTCTTATCTTATTAAGTTGTAATTATCTTCGCACTGTATTTAACCTGATAGGCAAAGTATAAGCCACCCGTACAGGTTCTCCGCGTATCATCCCAGGCTTCCATTTCCTAAGTTTTTTTACCACATTTATACCAGCCTCACCGGTACCAAATCCTAAATCCTCCTTCACTTTAACATCTTCTACTTTACCGTCTTGATTAATAAAAAAACTGATTTCCAAAATACCGCTCACTTCATTTATTAAAGCTTGTTTTGGATATTCAAAATTTTTCGAGATAAAAAACATCAGCTGATCCTTTCCTCCTGGATATTCAGGTTCTACTTTATAAGAAGTAGAATCATATCGAATAGTAGTTCCGTTTGCTTTTGTTTTTGTACCCGACAGCAATTTCCCCTCCTTATAACTTTCTACAAAAGAGTCTCGGCCAATTCTTCCTTTCCATTCTCCTTCACGTAAATTGTTGACCATACTACCTTCCTCATAACCTCCTTTTTCGTCTACACTAAAATGAATGTGGCCGGTCCCGTTTTCCAGCGTTTTGTTATTCAAAGAGTCATAATACACGATATAGACCGGCTTGTTTATCACCAACTTCTTTTTCTTAACTTCGCTAGGATAAAACACCATCATCTTCAACTTATTATTCGGATAGAGATAAAAAGCCGAGTCTACCAGTTTACTATTATCACTGAAATTCTCAAGACTCTTTAGCGTGCCATTTTCAAAAAATTCGTACTTTTTTCCTTGAAACTTAAACGGCTGACGTCCATTTTTACTAACACTATTGAGCTTTAACGAATCATTGTGCAAATAATACTCCTCTATTCGATAAATGTTTTCTTTTCCTTGAGCTTCCAGATGAACTGTTCGGATAAAATAGGCTGAGTCCTGTTGCTTGGTTTCTTCCCCATCTTTCTTATGATAGGACGTAAAGGTAACTTGTGCCGAAAGGCTTGAGCAGCAAAAATTGAGCAGTAGAAAACAAACAAATTTCGCCGTAAAATGCAAATAATACTTCATTATCGTTATTAATATCGGCGTAATTTAACAAATTACCTGAGTAAAATTATAAATTGACAGGTTAAATAATCATTAATTCCATTCCCTAGCGCTACAATGAATGAAACCGGGTTTTCCACATTATGTTAATAACATTGTTGATAAGTCAACACCTTACAGTCTTTCCTCATCTCGAAGCCTGATAATTTCTTCCAATGCCTGTATATCAATTCGATCTTTGAGTCTATTTACGGCTTCGAATCCCTTCATATCTGTCAATATGTCCAAGCGAAGACCATTATTTAAATGGAAATCAGTCCATCCTGCAACAAAAGATATTGTTTCCAGTTTGGGAATATCTCAAATTTTTTTTATCAAAAATATCCATATTTTATTTATGGTTAAACAACAAAAAGCCACATCATCTCGACGTGGCTTAAAATAAACAGTATCGGGAGTACCGAGTACACTTTGTATCAATATCCCGGGTTTTGTGTAAGGCCAGTTCCTAAACTTATCTGAGCAGACGGAATAGGATACACCAGGAATTTCTCGTCTTTCAGATTTTCATATTTTTTAAGGGCTAATTTCGTACGGCTAAAGTCAAACCAGGTCTCGCCTTCAAACATAAGCTCTTTTTCTTTTTCTTCTTGCACGGCAGTAACGAAGGCCTCCAGATTAGCATATGTATCGATCGGAACGGCGACACCAGCGCGCGTCTGAACAGCTTTCAATGAGTTGTACGCTGCTGTGCTCACATTATTATCAACACGCGCCTTAGCCTCCGCATGGATCAAGTAAATCTCTGCAAGCCGGATAACGGTCAGGTTTTGACTCGCTGGCGAGAAATTCGGAAATTTACCCATGAAATAGTTATTATTACTTCCTTTTTTAACCGTAAAATCCTTTCGTTTGTCTTGCTCCGCATATAAGTCCAGAATTGCCGAATCTTTGGCAAAGAATAGCACACTAGGATTATCATTAGCAACTGCTGCCAGTGGATTGGTTGCTTGATCGTCAAATTGAATTTCGAAAATAGCTTCATTTGTATTTTGCGTTGTCCAGATCGTACTGTATTCAGTGACCAAGCTAAAGCCTCCCTCAGTCAGCACTTCGCTCGCCATATCCGCTGCTTTTTTATAGTCATTGGTAATGGAAGCCTGATACAGATACACCTTTGCCAGCAGCGCCTTCGCTGCCCAATGAGAAGCCCGCCCCTTGGCGGCATCGCCGGTGTTTGGATTTTCTTTGGGAAGCGCGGCAATAGCATCCGTCAGATCCTTAACAATCTGCGTGTAAAGTGCTGTTTTGTCAGATTCAGCGATATCAATATTATCCCCTTCCTTGGTATAAGAAAGTTTTAGCGGAGCTTTATTAAAGGCGCGTACCAGAAAAAAATAGTTTAATGCCCGAATAAATTTAGCTTCGCCAACAAACATCTTTTTCTTGTCTTCAGTAATCATCGTCTCAGTCATTTTTGGGACTTCCTCAATCACTTGGTTGGCCGCATTTATCGTGGTATACACAGCTTGCCACATATTGGCTATCCAAGGATTGATCGCCTGTATTTTGTGCTCTGCAAAGTTTTCATATTCAGGGAAACTGGAAGCATGCCGAACATGGGCTGCTGAAAACTCTGGAACAACAATGATGGACTGACCAAAAGAAAATGAATTCATCATCGTCCGGTACATTCCCAAAACAGCAGCATTAGCATTGGTTTCGGAATTGAAAAATTTATCTTGAGTAATCTGCCCAAGCGGGTCCCGATCTAAAAATTTAGAACATGATATTGCAAAAGACGCGATCATGCTCACCAAAAAAATTAATACTATTTTATTCTTTTTCATCCGTTTAATTTTTTTAAGTTGTGATGAAGCTATCAAATTTATTTTTCACCCAATTTTATATTCTAATTGGTGTTCAAGAGCTCATCCGAATATTTCTGATTGGATTCTTTCCTATCGGTTGAATAAATCATGATGGTTTCATCCGTACAAATTATTACGAGTATATGTTATAAATTAATTAGCGCGCTCGCTACGCTCGGTTAGTTTTTCCTCCTGTGCATATTGCCAGGCGTATCTTACCGCTATGGGGTGACTCCTAGACAGTGGTGAATCCTTGCAGCAGCTGAGCTTTATCTTCATGGCCTGAACAGTTTAGAACGTCAAGTTAACACCCGTCGTGAAAATACGCGGCTGTGGATAACTTCCGTAATCATACCCATAGATAAGCCCCGTATTGGCACCGCCATGGCTTGAACTCACCTCTGGGTCATAACCTCTATAGCTTGTAAATACAAATGCATTCTGCACAGTGGCATACCAACGGAGCTTTTTCATTTTTATCTTCTCCGCAATACTGGAAGGCAATGTATAGCCAAACGTGATATTTCTAATTCTAAAGAATGAACCATCTTCGACAAATCGCGATGATATTGCCCCATTGTTAAGATCCCCAGGAGCTGGTCTAGGAACATCCGTAATATCGCCAGGTGCTCTCCATCTATCCACAAAGTCAACGAACTGATTGGAGCTTGGATTGAATCCTTCCAGTCCCGATGCCAGGTTATAATTGAAGATATCATTCCCATACGTGAATTGCCCCTGAATACTTAAATCAAAATTCTTATAAGCAAAGTTATTGGTAATACCGCCAAAGAACGATGGATTAGGATCGCCGATCATCCTTTGATCTTTGTAGTCTGTTGGTGTTACGGCAGAGCCATCTGCACCTAGGTAATCGATCATCCCGGTCTGTGGATTGACACCTGTCGCCTGCCAGCCATAGAATACCCCAAGCGGCTGTCCTACTATGGCACGGTTCAGATCACCTACCCCGCCACGCATTTCTGTCAATCCCTCAGGTAAAGCCACTACTTTATTTCTATTAAAAGTCATGTTCAGCGAAGTTGTCCACTTGAATTCACCTACCAAATTCTTGGACGTTAGTTCAAATTCAAAGCCTTTATTTTCTATATCACCAGAGTTTGTAAATCGGTTGAGATAGCCCGAACTGGTCAGGATAGGCAGTCCGATTAACAAGTCTGTCGTTTTTTTGTAGTAGTAATCAGCTAACAATGAGATTCTATTCCCCAAAAAGCCAGCATCAACACCCACATTCCACTGATTGGTGGTCTCCCATTTTAAATTACGATCGCCCAACACATTGGGCACAAACCCCGCGAGTCCCATGTAGTTGTAGCCACTAGAATATAGTGAACGACTGGCATAGTTGCCGATGTTCTGATTCCCAGTAATCCCCCAGCTCGCGCGAAGTTTTAAATCATCGAGTACCTTAGAATCTTTCAAGAAATCTTCCTCTGTAAGCCGCCATGCTCCAGCAAATGATGGGAATACGGCCCAACGGTTGTCGGCGCCAAAACGTGATGAGCCATCCGAGCGCACATTTGCATTGAGGATATATTTATCTTTATAAATGTATGTTGCCCGGGCAAATCCAGAAGCGATGGCCCATTCTTCTGGATACGAATTTGCACCGGTAATAACACCTCCGGCAGTGATATAAGGAATATCGTTATTCGGAAAATTTGAACGTTGTCCATGCACAAACTCAAGTCTGGATTCTTGAACCGAAAATCCCCCTAGTACATTGATGCTATGATCACCAAATTTCTTGTCATAGGTTAAGGTTGTTTCGTTGATCCAAAGCTGATCCCGGGTATTACGACGAGCACCAATACCTCCCTGACTAGCGTAAGAGCGAAGTCCGACAGGCGGCATGAAGAAGGTTTCATCAATAAAACTGATATCTGTACCGAAGCTTGTCTTTAGTAGGAGTTCTGGCAATATATTGTATTCTGCGCTAGCATTCGCTAATACACGAAAAGTCTCCGCTTCATTTGTCGGGAGCGTTAGCATAGCAACAGGATTTTCACGTGTCGTTCTTACCTGATCGTAGACAAAGTTGCCAGCCGCATCGTATACCGCTAAATTAGGTGGAGAGAATATACCACTCTTGGTGGCTCCTTCTTTTGAGTTTTCTTCCTGTACACGTTGGTTAACAGCTCTGGTGAGGTTGATCGCCGTAGAAAATCTAAGTTTCTCATTATGTTGATGATTGAGATTTATACGACCGCTTAACCGATTAAAGTCGGATCCCAACAGTACACCACCCTGTTTCATATACCCAATGGAGGTATAATATTGGGTCTTTTCGCCACCGCCACTTGATGAAAGCTCGTAGTTCCTCGTCCCTGCATTTCGGAAAATCGCATCCTGCCAGTTTGTATTGACATTCGGATTGGAGAATATCTGCTCGGGAATGACTGCCTTGGGATCCTGTTGCTGTAGGATTTTGTAATAATCTTTCATATAGTCCTGATACTGCTCAGTATTCATAAAATCATAATACCGCTCCTTCGGCACCTGGGAGAATCCTTCGTACATATTAAAGTTGAACTCACTTTTTCCAGCCGCACCTTTTTTGGTACTGATTAAAACGACACCATTTGCAGCTCTTGAGCCATAGATCGATGAGGATGCCGCATCTTTTAATATTTCGATCGATTGGACATCCGAAGGGTTGATCGAGGATAGCACATTGATACCTTGCGTACCGCCACCGAAATCAAAGGTAGATCCTCCTGTGAAATTGGTCGTGCTGTTGACCGGAATTCCATCGACAACATATAATGGATCCGAGCTGGCATTGATCGATGTCGTACCTCTTACCCGAATACTGATCCCACCGCCCGGCGAACCCGACTTCTGAGTGACCTGAACACCACCCGCCTTACCTTGTATCGCCTGTGTAATACTTGGCAATACCTCATCTTGGATTTCGGCAGCGCCAATACTTGATACCGCACTGGGTAGTGTAGCGCGATTCATGGTACCATAACCTACCGCAACAACTTGTACCGAATCCAGTACCTTCGTTTCACTACTAAGTACAACCTGGATATCCTTTCGATCTCCAACAAGCTGCGTGATCGGTTCAAAACCAAGGGAAGAGAACCTTAGTTCATTCTTCGGACCAGCAGCAATTTGAAATTTACCGGATTCATCCGTACTTGCGGACACATTTGCACCGACTACAGCTACAGTAACGCCTGGTAGCGGCCCTTTAGGCCCAGTTACAGTTCCTTTCACTGTCCCCTTCCCTACGGAAACTGTTCCAGCACTATCCTGATTACCGGTAACGTTTTTAGTGCTATCCTGATTAGCAGCAACAGTTGTACTACTATCCCGGCCGGCAGCAACCTTTGTCGTGCTATCCCGACCAGCGGTGACAGTGGACGAAGAATCTCTGCTATTGGCTGTCGAATCCGTTTGAACCTCCGCGGTACCAGTTGACAGGCTGACTTCGATAAGTTTTTGATTGTTTACAGGAACTTCTTTAATTGCATATCCAGTTTTTATAAAGATTAAAACCCCATTTGGATCTGCTGAAAGCCTGAACGCTCCAGTTTGATCTGACAATCCGCTATTGCCCGTTTTCTTTTCGGTGACAACCACTCCCGCAAGTGCTGTTCCCAATGAATCTGTGACTTTACCGCTAATTCCGATCGTGTCAACCGCAAGGAAAGAAAGCGGTTTAGTACGCGCAGCTACATTATTAGTGCGATACTTGGTTTCGATTGAGTGAGCTTGCCCAGAATGGCAGAATAGCGTAAAACCGCAGGCTAAGAGAAGAGAATGGTTTAGGTGGTGCATCATACGTTAAATATTTATTATGAGAATCTAATTGAAATAATTACGTTCCAAGCAAAAATTGAAATACATCTAACAAATTTGAAACATCTAAGCATTCGTCCCCCTTTGTTTCTATCAATTTTGTTACATATACTTATAGATAATAAAACGTCCTCAAATCTAATTTGTTATCCATTACTGATATTTATTTTGAAAAAATACCAACATCAGATTCACTATTTACAATTAAATAAACCACAAACAACTAAATGTCAGCAAGTTGAATACAAATTCGTTATAAAATATTTTTTCTTATGGTGCAGCAAATCCGCAGACATTGTCAGATCATAACCGCAATTACCTGAGGATCTACCTAATAGAAATCAGCTTATCCAGTCACTAATGCTAATAAGCAAACAAAAAAGCCACATCATCCCGACGTGGCTTAAAATAAACATATGAATTTAATTAAACAGTTTCTATTTGTATGCGTTTACCGAACTTGCGATCTTCCAGCTTCCGGCTTCATTTACCAAGGTAACAAGGTCCGTTTTGGTAAAATCGTTGAATTTCATTGTAATGCGTGCCACCATATAATTTTCGGATTCCTCTAAAATCTCCGTATTTGTGTTACAGTTGAGTTTCTCTCCCTTCTGTTTTTTCAAAAAGGAAATCACTTCCGAACGTTTATTGGTACGTCCATTCTGGCCTTGGATCTTTTGGCTAAAGTCGGAGGTAAATAATTGCTCCACTCCACCAGATACTCCTTCCGTCATCACAGACACATAGCTATCTATTGCCAAGTCTGCTGTGGATAGGTTCAATGCTTTTCCGGGATCAGTTGCTGCCATTGAAAAAGTAGATACTGCGATCAATGCTGCTGCTGCGAATGTCTTTACTAAAGTTTTCATCGTTTATAATTGTTTTTAGTTGTGATGAAGCGATCAGATTTATTCAATTTTTTAGGATTTATAAATCTTGATGGTTTCATAATTCTTTTACTTTATATTGTTAGTTTTTTGTCTCTTTTCTAATTGTCGCAAGGATATTGATTTTGTTGCATCATTTCCTTTAAGATTCTGATTCAAAAGTAAGACAACGCAGCATGCGATTTTATTACATTTAGATCAGCATAGGGTAAAAGTCGGTGAAAGGGGTGATTGGGGCGGTAAATGGGAAATAACTGAACGTATAGAGCAACTCAACAGTAAAGAATTATCTCCCAATCAGTTGGTCAAAAATGGAGAAACCGAATTACTCACAGCTGAAAAGCGGCTAAAATGGATGAAGGGCTAAAGTCAACCTCATTGAGCACAGTGCATCGTCGTCCATCTTTATGGAGGTATACGATCGCAAATCCAACCAGGATGGGTGTACCAACAAATTCGTTGCATGGAATGCTGATCGTTTTGGCCGGAATTGGTCCCTGGTCGTAGACAATATCGATCTCCCATTCTTCGTCTTTTACTTCTTCGAACTCCCGTTCTTTGAAATCGAAAGAAAAGGTAAGAAACTTAAAGGCAATAGCATTACAACCTTTGGGCAGCAGCAATGCTCTCTTGATATCGAATATTGGAAAGGATACTTCGATCTCGTTATCTTCAGTCAATTTAACTGCAGGATCAATGTTCAGCGCATCCTGCATGTGACAATTATCATTGAATTGGAAATTCACCAATCTGTCGAGGGCGCAATTGTCTAGGCACAGTGTCCCCCGATCGTCGCTGATATTTGTTTTCATGGCCCGATATACCTGTCGGTTTAATCGATTGCCCATTTGAACATCATGCAGTTTTTGATGCACCAAGTTGAACGCTTGCCTAATTGACGCAGCGGCACGGCTTGCCTGTCCAAAGTCTTTCCCCGCATTCTTCGTTTCTGTATTTTGTTTTACACGATGCGGTCTGCTTTGAATATAGTTCTTTGTTCCTACCTTTCTACTTACCAGCGGCCCAACTAGGCCCCGAATATATCCATTATCATTTATTCCCATACTATAAATATACTAGCATAATAACTGTGTATCAATCATTTATTTGATTTTTAGGAATTTCAAAATTCGGATAGAACAGCAATTATAAATTTGGCAATTTGGGAGGCACTTTCTTAAAGATAAGTTATGACCAAACTCACACCAACTCCTGACTGCAAGTGAATTGTTAAAAGCATGTCAACATGGTAACCGTACTGCTAAAGGTGGACTCAACGTGGACTCACTGTACACGCAAAGCGGTTACAGTCAGGAGTTGGCCATAAGTTGGTATGGAGTTAGTATCAGGAAAGTATGATTACGTGCGTCGAGCGGTTATGTTGAACTTAGAAAATAAAGTGATCACGATGGTGCTTGAGATAAAACCCACAAACAAGGAATCACGAATGGAAGATTGGTCATCCAAGAAATAGTATACAGCTGATGATATTGAAAAGCAGATGATAAAGGACAATGCTAAAACCAGTATAAATTTGATCTTCATTGGGTGAAGGTTAATATTTCTATAGTTCAATATACAAAAAAGTATTGAAATTTTAAAAGGAAGTTCCCTTTACTTTGTACGTTTAATGGGCCTTCAGTCACAACTTACATTCCCCATACAATAGCAAGCAACGTTTTCCACATCGTTATTAACATCGTGTGGAAAACTTAAAATGAATTTTGCTCCGAGTCATTTTTCTCACCGTCAAAATAGATCAGTCATAATAAAATCTACATTTAGCAATTAGAATTTGGTTTTCTTCATACTTATAAATTAGCCTACGTTCTTCATCAATGCGACGTGACCAGAATCCGGAATACTTATGTTTTAAGGGTTCGGGCTTACCCAACCCTTCGAATGGGGTCCTTGCGATATTACTCCTCCGGCAACTGCTTTTCAAATGATTTTCCCACTTTGAGCTTTTCAATTGCTGCGTCAAGACGCTGTTCATTTTTTCGGGAAGATAGTTCATGGCCTGTTGCCATCAAGGAGTTATATTCTTCAAGAGACATAACAACAATACCAGAGTCTTTACCTCGATTAATAATCAAGGTTTCAAAATTTTTAGAAACCTTATCCAGATAACGTTTTATATCTTTTCTAAAATCTGATACACGAGCTATCAACATAACAAAGCACCTTTATTTGTGCAAAAGCACAATTAATAAATAATAGAATTTAGTCAGGCTATGGATGGAAACAATAACGTCAGTTCTATTTTTCAGCCTGCTACTGCATGCGGATATAACTACCATTTGCATAATCAAGCTTCTGTGTAGAATAGTTCGTTTGAGGGCAACAGTTATTTTTTATTAATCAATAGCTTGATTTTTCAGGCAACACTCTAGATGCGCAGTAAACTATAAACACACTAGCAAGAACAGATTGTAAAGCAATGCGATATATAGAGGAATTATTATCTAGGAAACAGAACAAGGAGGCTACACACACAAATGCTTCGACGGCAATTAAGAACAGTACTAGTTTGAAGTGCTTTTTGACATTACCTGATGTTAAGAGATAATGAAGCCATGCTCCCAATATGCCAATTAACGAAGAGCTGATAGCAATAATAAAGATAGGAATCCTACCATTTAAAAAGTAATTTAAACCAGCGAATATGATCGCTGTAATGAGTAAGTATTGAAAAAAAGACAAAAACACTGTCAAAAATATTTTATTTTTCATAATGTTGATATTTAAAAAATTCCAATAATTTAATTAATTCCTGAGGGAGACTGTAACGTAAACTGTGTCAGAGGAATAATTCAATAAGATTATTTATATTCAATTATTCAAACGACACGGTCATGAAAGAAAAAGACCCATTCGACTTTGAACGCTTCAAGGCAGAAGCCATGCAAGGTCTTTACGAAGGTAAAAGTTTGTCTCCAAATGATGGCGTCCTAGCGCCGTTAATGAAGCATCTGTTGGAATCAATGATGGATGGAGAACTGGAAAATCATTTGAACGAAGAGAAAGCTTCGGGCAATAGCAACCGGCGAAATGGCAAGACAAAAAAGACAGTCCGTGGCCTTAATACTGGGACATTTGAGCTGGAAACAGGCCGTGATAGATCTGGCACGTTTGAGCCGAAAGTAGTACCTAAAAGACAATTAATCATCACTGAACAGCTTGAGGGACACGTATTGAGCATGTATGCCAAAGGAATGAGCATACGGGCAATAAGTGAGTTTATCCGCGAAATGTATGCCATGGAGATCTCTGCCACAGAAATATCGCGTATTACCGAAAGCGTACTTCCAGCTGTAAATGAATGGCGTAGTAGACCTCTTGAAGCTGTTTATCCCTTTGTATTCCTGGACTGCATGCACATTAAAGTCCGTCAGAATGGAACTGTTGAATCAAGAGCTATTTATAACATACTAGGAGTTGGTATGGATGGTAGAAAAGATCTGATCGGTCTTTATAGTTCAGAAAATGAGGGAGCTAAGTTCTGGCTTTCAGTTCTTACTGATCTAAAGCAACGTGGCGTTGAAGACATCCTTATTGCTTGTATTGATGGTCTAAAAGGGTTTCCTGAGGCCATAGAAGCTATTTTTCCAAAAACAAAGATCCAGTTGTGTATTGTTCACCAAATCAGAACAAGTATGCGCTATGTAACTGAGAAAGATAAAAAGCTTGTTATGGAGGATTTAAAGCCAGTGTATAAAGCCGTGAACGAAGAAATAGGTTATGAGAACCTACTGTCTTTCGAAGAAAAATGGGGCAAGAAATACCCTCTCGCTGCCAAATCCTGGATGGATAATTGGACCAATCTTTCTACTTTCTTTGAGTACGAGGATCAGGTTCGCAAGATTATATACACCACAAATCCGATCGAGGGAATGCACCGTCAGATACGAAAAATCATTAAGTCTAAAGGAGCCTTCAGCTCCGAACAGGCACTAATGAAATTGATGTATCTGATCATAAAGGATATCGCAAAAAAATGGACGATGCCAATGCATAACTGGGGCTTGACCATATCCCAACTTTATATTAGATTTGGGGATAGACTCAAACTCGAAAGAGGTTTTTAAGTTTTAATCCTATGACACAGTTGGTGTTACACTCCCTCCTGAGGAGGTAAATACCGTTACAAAAAACACCAAGACTACAATTGATATAGTCTTGGCGATTTCTCCATTATAATTCTAATTTATCCATAATTAGCAGAAACAATCTTTCTTATTGAATCTGTAACTTACCATACAGCATATTTGTCGGATTGGCAATAGATCGAATTGCTGCTACAGGCAGCTTTACACTTGTATCCGAACTGAAGACCCAATCAAATTTAAATTCCAGTTCTTTTGAACCATCTCCGAATAGATCATCAACAGGTTTCACTTGTGTTGCTCTTGTGTTCCAATTATTTCCACCATCAATACCGGTACGTTTCAGATAAATTCGATCTGCTTCCCGTCGGTAGGTGTAAGTTGCCGAAGCAATAAATGTTGAGGTTCCAGATGTATAATTAATATAGAAAATGGCTGAACTGCTATTTGTCATTGTAAAGTACATATTGTTAATCGTCCTTCCACTTGCCTTGAACAATTCGGTTACACGATCAAAAATAGCAACGTTTGCATCTACTCCATTGACTTTACCTCTACTAACCATCTTTTTAAACGGTTTACTATTTCCAAAGGCATCTGAAACACTATAAAGGGCTGGAGAGGTCTGGCTTTTCAATGTTGTCGCGGTATTGTCCGTACTTTCACCCTCAATCGCGCTTCCCTTTATCACAAAGCTTCTGATTTGTTTATCCACAATCTTAACGGGTTTAACCAAATTGTAAGATGAGGAAGTTGTGTAATAAGAAGTCTGATAGACGCTGTCAATCCCGCCAGAAGAATTAACGTAGACAAAATTCGCCATCTTACCAATGTAATCGATTTCAAGGCTAATCTTTCCACCACCAGCATTATCAAAGTAAGTAAAGCCGTAATTATTGTTCAAGAGATTTGTAAAATCAGTATTAAATTTGTTCAATCCCCCATTTAAATAGCTTTCCTGTTCTTCTTTTGAAAGCCTGATCAATGTAAAAGGCTGACGGTATTTTTTACCCGTAAAGAATAGTGTATCCGCATTATGCCGTTCATAAAGAAACTCAATATCACTTTTAAATCCTGATCCGGCTGCACCGCCGGCATCTGGAGCCGGATCTTGCATAATCGTAATATAATTGTAGGTATCAAAAATCAATGTTGGTGTAAACAACGGCGAAACACGGTAGGTGGATGATTTCAATTCATTCCCGGAAGATGTCGAGTAATCACTCAACATATCCACGGTCTGATCATTTTTAAAATTAAAATAGAATCCAAATCCACCTTTTGCTCCGGTAGAAAATCCCCCTTTCCAACCGTTGGGTGCATTGACCAATTCATTTCTGATATATGTGAGCGTATCCGAAATACGCTCTTCTGGTTTTTGTCCAAATACATTCTCGACAGCATCCTTCTTACATGCTACAGCAAAAAGAAGACAGCCTGCCAAAAAATTAAAAAATACTCTGTTCATATTATTTAAGCGTTAATGGTCCATAAAAATAGTTTGCTGTAACTCCTTTTTCATAAAATCCACCGTAGGTGCGGTATAGGGGATCAGTTGAACTGATTCCGGATGGAAGCCATCCCGCCACGAAAATGCGATTCGTCAAATATGGTAATACATAACCTTCAAATCCTTGGAGTAATATGCTACCATTTCCATTCGCCATTGCTCCGGAACTATTTGTGCTCTTCACAAACTGTACTTCGCCATTTACTGGATTATTGATCATCTGGAAATAGTACTCTGCGATATAAGTTGTACTAGTTGGTGATATCGTAAACCCGAGTCTCACTGCCACATTCGTTGCATCTGTAAAGTTCAATTGGAAATAAGTTACTTTACCGGTACTGTAGCCAGGATTCTGTTTTACATAAGCTGCCTGCACATTATCCATCAGCGTTTTAAAAGTTGAAGAAGATCCATAAGTTGTCAGATAATTTGCTCCAGGCGTATATGTAATCGTAGCAACTTTATTGGTATTGATCCAATTCGCCAAGGTCTGGGTCAAGTCCGCTGGATCTTTTGCACTATATAATGTTTTGAAAGCATTCTGAACTTCAGTTTGTAATACACGAAAGTCAACATCAAAAGCATCTTTAAAATAACGAACCACAATTTCTTCTTTTTTTCGCAATTTCTGCTGGGCAGAAATTGGAGCTGACACAACATAATTGTCAAACCAGACCTGTCCTTCAACCAGAAGGTGAGCGGTCATCTCCGCAAAATCCTCCGTATACTGTCCACGGGCATAACGGCTTACAAAACCCAAAGATTTCGCCACCGCATCAGTATTAGACGAATTGGTCCAATCTGCATAGTAATCGCCTTTAGTCACCGCCTCAAAATCAGATGGAATAGGCACATTCTGATTTAGTATATGGGTGAATTCGTGATGTATTGTTCTTAATTTGCGACGTACACCATTATCTCCTTCTACCGTTGCAGCATTGAAACTATTAACGCCATATAACGTCACCTTCCGTCCTCCGTCAGCTGTACCCAAGGTAACTGATCCATTCGTATTATAGGAAACCGAGCCATATAATAGGTACTGTTTCGGGGCAAGCGTCTTGATAAATTTATTCCCCGCAACCTTTTGATAGGGTTTCAAATAAAGGTTTAATACAGCCACCATCATTGGTTTAACCTTATCTATGGCAACTGGCGCAATATCTTTGGAGACATCGGTCAAGTTGCGATCAAAACGGTAAATAACCTCTATATTAAAGGGATCCGTCAATTCGCTCATCAACCATTGATCCACTTCACTGTTTCCCTCGGGATCAGTGTTAAAACTATTCATATCAACATCCAGCTTATCACTATCTTTTGAACAGGATGTAATCGTCATCATTACAAGCACACAGCCTGTAATAATATATTGGAAATATCTTTTCATAACAGCAATATCTATCTAGGGTTAGCAGGAATTCCGGTATTAATAGCATCTTGAGGAATCTGAAATACCCGTCTCGGATCATTTTTATCCAAAGTTTGGAATGTTTCGTTTCCACTTGCTTCTATAAAATTGTGTTTTACAGTCAAACCATGTCTTAGAATATCCATCCAGCGAATTCCTTCCTGCATAAATGCAATACGTTTGATTTCAAGAATAGCCATGATCACTGCTTCTTTGTCCGATAAATTACTTACACCAGCATTTGTCTGGAAATAGTCCTTAATTTTTGGAATAGTCAAGGCGTGAGCTGTAGGGTTATACGCATCTATATTGGCTGTACCAAAGTCATTGAGATCCTTTAAAGCCAGATCATAGCTTCCTTTTTGCACATATGCCTCAGCACGGTTCAATAGTACCTCATCGGCAGTTAAAAGCGGCGCCATAATGTAAGGATATCCTGTCCCAGCTTGAAAATTTGTATAATAGAATAATTCATTAAACTTGTTCGTCGTATAGTTTGGTGCTGTATATACGCCAAATTTATTAATCAATTTGGCGCCATACACGGTGTTACCGGTATAGATATTTTTTACCGTTTCACCAAAACTATAGCGCGCATTTCCGGCCCCGCTACTGCGCTGAAAAACTGAATATGTATTCGCTAACAGCAGATTCCATGACTTGCTTGCCTTTGTATACTCTTGCCGATATTCCGCATAGGACCTCGGATTTAAATCCGTTACATACTGACGGATATTTCCTTTAAAATTACCATCAGGATAAACGGCAGAGGCATATTGTATCGCCTTATCCCAATCGCCTTTGAAGAGGTAGAAGCGGACGGCAAAAGCGAACGCTGCCTGTTGAGTAAAATGGTAATGTGGCACTTCGTACTTCGCCCCTTTTAACAACGCTAGACCTTCCTCCAAGTCCTTTTCTATCTGTGCATAGGTAGAAGCAACCGTTCCACGCTCATAAACTGGCCTTGTAGTTGTCTCTGGTTGAAGTGGATATGGAATACCAAGTCCTGAATTATCACCGCCGATTTGATAAGGATTGCTAAAAAAAATCGATAACATAAAAATGGAGTATGCTCGGGCGACTAACGCCTCCCCTTTATATTGATCAGCAGCAGCACCAAATTTTTCTTTTTCTATCGCAGCCAAAGCTTCATTGGTAACAGCTACTGCACGATAGCAGGCATTCCAATATTCTGCAGGCGAACCATTGCCTGTCTCTTGTACAACATTCCAATTGTAAAGACTGATAAAAGGTTCGTTATTATGGCCAGCCAAAGCTGCACTTTTATCTTCGGCGTTATCTGAGGCAGTTTCCGCAAAGGTATAATAATTCCGATCCGGATAGGCTGTCACCAAAAGTTGCGATAACTTCTCCACGGTGTTAATCTGCGTACGCATATCAGGTTCTTCTTCGAGGTATTTGTTACAGCTTGTATTCAATACCGAGAGACCTAATGTTAAGAGTATAATTTGTTTATAATTTCTTTTCATCTTGTTCATTTTTTAGAATCCCAATTTCACGGCCAATGTGTACTGTCTAGGGATAGGCATTGCTACACCACCATTATTAAAAAACTCGGGGTCAGCACCGTTCAGCTTTTTATCCGAGTATAGCAAGGCTATATTGTTTCCTACCAGCGAAATCTGCGCCGTGCTGAATCGCAGCTTCGACACCAAAGTTTTAGGCAATTCATAGGATATGGCTACATTTTTTAAACGAATAAAATCTCCCTTGGCAACCCGTTGATCCGAGTAGTTGTATACATTATATGGATAGATTGCATCTGTTGTGGATCCATTGGGTCTATAAATCCTGTTATCTGCCGTGAACTTATCCAATATCGCCGGGATATTGGTCATTCTTTCATCTCCGGGCATTTGCCAGCGGTTGACCATATCCTTTGACATGGAGTTCATATCAGAATAGGTTGCTGAGAAAGTTGGCTGTAAACGCACATAGTTGCCTGTCGCAAATGTAAATAGTGTGGATAAAGTGAAAGCCTTATACGAGAAATTATTATAAAATCCACCAGTAAATGTTGGATCTACTGGGCCATGGTATTTCAGGTATTTAACATCGGTCGTGTTCTGCAAATAAATATAAGGCTCATTCCGTTCTCCATTTACACCAACGTATGTTGGGTAACCATATTGGGGATTTAATCCATCGAATTGGAGCGAAAACAATCCGCGTTGTGCATACCCTTTCATTGGCGCCCCCTCAGCACGAACCAGGTTCCAGATGTTCGGGTTTACCTCAAGCTCCGTGATCTTGTTCGTATTATAAGCAAAATTAAACTGGGTCCGCCATTTAAATGACTCTCCTCTCACGGGAGTTCCCGCAATGGTAAATTCAAAACCCGAAGACTTCATTTTTCCATAATTGGCATATTTGGTGTTTTGACCTCCGATTCCCGAAGTTTTCAAGTACCCCAAAAGATCGAAGATATTTCTTTTGTAGTAATCCATAGTGATATTTACCTTGTCATTGAACAATCCGATATCAGTACCGACATTGAACTCATACAATTTTTCCCATGTAAGCTGGCTATTGGCTAAACTGGAAATATTGATTGATGTCTCCTTTTCATTCTCATAGGGGCGATAGGTAATCCTGTTATAATATAATGTCGTAGAATTGGACGCGTCGCCCATATTAGCAACCAAACCGTAGGTACCTCTCAGACGCAATGAACTAAACACATCACCTTTATTGAAGAAATCTTCCTGATCTACGTTCCATGCTCCTGAGATATTCCAGGTAGGCAACCACCGCACATTACTTGTTGATCCCATTTTATTGGATCCATCGTATCGAACAGTTGCGTTAATAGAATATTTTTCTGCAAAGCTGTAGGCTCCCCGAAACATAAAAGCGACATTCCGGTCTTTTCCATGGTTCATTCCAAAATAAGCATCACCGGTTTCGATCATTTTTTTGAAATACTTATAATTCGGATTTACCAATCCGCCGTTTGCAAATTGATATCCAACCCCATCATAATCCGAATTCTGACGATCAGCCATTCTGATCTCCATTGAACCAAATAAATTAAGACGATGGTCTTGATTAAATTGCTTATCGAATTCTAAATTATGTCGGAAGTAATAATTTTTGATATCATTGTTGGTCGTATTGAAGAAACCTCCATTAGGGAGAATAACAACAGCTGGATCGTTTGGAAAATCAGGATCTTTATACAAGAAATTATTACCATCATTGACGATTGTATTTGCATTTGCACGAAATGTCGAAGCCATATTGGAATTCTCCAGGACAGAATGATTTCTTTCAGAAAGCGCATAACGATAAGCCGCATCGATCGAGTAAACCAAAGATGGCATGATCCGATATTTGATACCACCTTGTATCTTCAAATCAATCATCCGTAGTTGCATATAATTTGTATTCAGCTCGTTGATAATATTGAAAGGAGCATAGTTTCGGGTAAAATATTCCAAACTACCATCCTCATTGTATGGTGTTATCAACCTACTGGTATTTAATGCGTACGAATAAGGATTGATATCAAAATCCCTAGAATAAGAACCGTATACAGGATCCGATTGACGTGTTAATGTACCCGGCGCTTTCTGGTCCCGAATTGATCCATTAATCAATAGTTCCGCGGAGAACTTGTCTGAGAATTTAACGTTTTGGCGTATATTCCCGGTGAAACGTTTCACATTGTCCACTAAAGTCTGTCCATTATCTCCTGTATAACTTGTAGAAATATAGGTCTGTGCTTTGCTTGATCCCGAGGTGATACTCAATGAATGCTCTTGTAACAACGAATTCCTAAAAAGCACATCAAACCAATCCGTATTTGCTTTGGTGTACCTTTCTAAAAATTTAAGTCTTTCGCCACGGGTGTTTTTCAATGCAAAAGAGTCCGTATTTTCATCATAAACATACATTTGATTATACATTTTTGTAAAAACACCACCATTTGCAGCATTGGCAACCGCAGCGTGATCCAGATAGCCTTTATTTTCCATTTCCAGCAAAACAGACATCTGTTCGGCCGAATTCATGATATCAAACTGACTGTAGCTCGGCTTTAAATAAGTCGTAAATGTTCCAGAATAATTTACTTTCGCTTTACCTTCTGTATTCACCCCTCTTTTGGTATTGACCACAATGACACCATTCATGGCACGTGCACCATACATCGCAGTTGCCGCTGCATCTTTCAGAATAGTAAAGGAGGCAATATCATCCGGATTTAAACCTGCAACTGATGACCCTAGTAAAGTATTTGCATCTCCCGAAGAGAGGGCTTCATTGGAAATATTGACCACATCTTCCAAGATAATTCCATCAACAACCCACAACGGCTTGTTATCTCCAGACAGCGAGGTCGCTCCCCTGACACGAACCTTAGGTGCAGCCCCAAAGGTTCCCGAAACATTCTGGACAGAAACTCCGGCCGCCTGCCCCTCTAGCATTCTCGTAATATCTGGTACACCGCTCCGTTCTGCATCCTTTGCATTTATTTTGGAGGATGCCCCGGTAAACAATTTACGATCTATATTTTGGTAACCAGTAGCGACAACATCAACGACATCTAGCTGGTTGTCTAAAGACGTTAAAACGATGGGAACATTTGCTCGACCATTTACAGCAACTTCCATTTCGGAAAATCCGACATATCTGACAACTAATGTGGCTGTACTAGGTGCATTTATCTTAAATCTTCCTTGTTCATCGGTTTGGGTAGAAACTGAAGTTCCTTTTACGGTCACTGTAGCGCCGCTCAGTCCTTTTCCGTCTTTATCCTTAACAGTACCTGTAAGGGTTTGTTGTAACGATGCAGTTAATGCATTTGAATTGATGGATTTTAAATTACTGTTGACAGAAATTGTATTGGCAATAATCTTATATTCAATATTATTATTTTTCAATACAGCGTTGAGTGCTTCCTCAACAGTGGCGTTCTTGACATTGACTGAAATTCTCGCTTTCGAATTCAGATTTTCACTGTATAGTACGCGCAGATGAGACTGCTTGGAGATTGCAGATAATGCCTCTTCAATGCGTGCATTTCGCATGTTCAAGGTGACTTTCTGGGCAGTACCTTTGGCATGCACACCTGTAACAAATGCGAATAAAAGACATGTACTAATTTTCATAATACGCAAGGGTTTACAAAAACGTGGATCTTGAGGGATCAAGGACCACCTTTTGCTAAATGGTAAGTTATTCATACATTTACACTTTGTGGTTAATTGGGGTTTAATTGTTCACTTTTTAATTTAGGACCTGATAATCACATTTTTCTGAACAGGGATGCGCCAACATTCCTGTTCTCTTTTTTAAGGTCTTTTGGGTAGGTATTAATTTGTCATAAGCAATGGGTTTGGGTTTAGTTAAATATTATTTTAGCTTTTCGTCTCAATAATCAATTTTCTTCCATCCACTTCAAATTTGAGGTTACTTACATAGGATAGCATTTCCAGCACTTGAGATAGTTTAACATCACGCTCGATACTTCCGGTATACTCCTTGTCCAGCTGTACGTTTCCCCTGAATTTCACATCCAGATCATACCATCTCGATAATTGATGTGCGATATCTACGATCGTTTCCTTTTTGAAATAAAACTCATTGTTGTGCCAAGACAGATCGCGTTGCAAATCTGCCCCCCCTTTGATCAGATTATCCTGAGATGACCATGCATATTCTCCGGGTGATAACTCAACACGTTCGTTATTTCTCCTAACCTCAACTTTGCCTTCCGCAAGGGTTGTACGAACTTGGTCTGAATAGGAATTCACATTAAAATGTGTCCCTAACACTTTGATCTCATTTCCCTTGGACTCCACAACAAAAGGCTGATTCGGATTATGCGCCACTTCAAAATAAGCCTCCCCGTCGAGAAAGACCCGGCGTTCTGTTTTTGAAAATTGAGCCGGAAATTTCAGTTGAGAAAGTGCATTGACCCAAACTTTTGTACCATCCACCAACGTCATTTTATAAAAACTTGCCTTCGGAACAATTAATGAATTATATTGCATTGAAATAGTCTGATCTGTCCCTTTGACGATCAACTCATTGCTATTACCAACAAGATTATTGTTTTTAGTCAGTGTTTTCGTAGAATCGTTATTCAGTGAGATCTTTGTTCCGTCTGCCAGCACTAAAATTGCTCCACTCGTTGCTGGTGCGATATCTTGTTTTTGTACAGCAACAACAGGTCTTTCTTTGGGAATATTAGCAGCAAATTCTGTTCGCCATAGTGCGAAGCATCCAATTAAAAATGTAATGGAAGCGGCAATTCCTAAGGACCATTTTCCAATTGATTTTATTCCTTTGTGGTGTTTATTATTTAGCTTATCCCAGGCTTTATTTGCATCCAATTTTCGCACAATGAATAAATCTTCTTCGATATTCTTTGCCTGGCGAAAAGATTCCAGAAATTGTTTGTTCTGCGGACTAGCTTTTAACCACTCGTCAAGCTGGCTTTGCTCTTCTCCAGTCAAGTTACCGCTAAGGAACTTCCGGAGTATTTCTGCAATATGTCCTGTGTTTTCTTTCATATATTACACTAAAGAAACGCAAGACGGAAAAAGGGGTGACAAGAATTTAAATATTTTTTAACAAAAATATAACAACAGGGAGAAATTCGGGATTCAGGCGTTTTAGCAGCATTTTCATACCGCGTTGCTTTTGTGTTTTCACGGTATTAATGCTAATCTGAAGTTCTTTGGTGATCTCAAGATTTGACAGGCCTTCGAGGTATCCCAATCGAAAGACCTGTTGGCAGGAGGCAGGCATTTGTTCAATAATTTTATAGATCTCCTGAATGAGTTCACTGTGGATCATATTCAATTCGAGTGCAGTATTGTCTTCTTCTGTAAAACCAACAACATTCCAATATTTTTGACGCACCTTTTCATGGCGTATGTGATTGTAGCAGGCGAAGCGCACAGAACTGTAGAGATAGTTTTTGATCGCAATCTCATTATCGCTAACTTGATTTGTATTTTTAAAATAGGCAATAAAAGCATCTTGTACCAGATCCTCTGCGACCGTCAGATCACCTAATATCTTCCACGCAAAATGACAGAGCCCGTTGTAGTGTGTTTTGAATAATACTTCTTCCTTCTGCATAGTTAGATCACTTCCTTTTCCAGCTATTATGTTTTATAGATGGGTATTTTAGGACATATATGTACATCTCATGAAGATGTTTAATAATTGTGCTATAAAAATGGCTAATATTTTTTATTATTTGCAAGAAAAATATTTCAAAATGGGCATTTTCCATTTTTTCTCTTAGGGTCACGCTCGTAATATTTATTATAAAACGAAAGATAAACCATACCGAGGAGATCAAAAACAAAATATTAGCAGATAACTAGGTATTAATGAAAGTAACAATTCTTTTTAGATTGAATTGTCACAAAATTATGAGAAATAATTCCTCGGGATTTTTATTTAAACAAAAAACTGGAATAGGATTATATCTCAGGCCACATTTGGTTCCGCACTTTTCATTATCGCTTCATTCCTGACCGTAATCCTTTGGTTGGACTACAGAATTACTTACAGAGCCGACGTGTTCACTTGCCTTGCTCATTCTGTTGCTTAACCGATGTATTGGTTCTTTTCCACTGTTCCCTATTACTCGAGAGATATACCAGTGTCCTGATGCCGCCCGTTGGGACGCTTTGGCTATCCATGTGAAGCCTTTGTACCTCGAAGCAATTGCTTAAGTCAAGAAACTAATGGCATTAGCCGAGTATGCGAAACGATGGAACAATACCGTGTTTCTTCCACAGTATATAAGGTTTACTTCGTTCGCTGCAGCGAACCATTCGCCACTAACTGTGTCTTCTTACTGGAATATGTAGTCTGTGCCTTGTGCCGATCGGCCTTTGTCGATTATGAACCTGTTTACTTGAAGCTATTCTGTTTTCACTTGCCCTGTCCGTCGAAATTTTCCACGATCGAAGGATTTACATCCCAGCGCAAGCGTTTACCCTGATCGGCTACGTGTTTGCTTTGGCTGCTTACCGGTTTGCAACAAGGGGGAAGCGTTTGCGTCCCGGCAAATTAATTATGGATAATCTATGCAAAAGGGGTGTCTCGCAATAATTTTGAGACACCCCTTTTTTTACCTCCATCCAATTTTATGGAGAAATAAATACCTTTTTTCTTTTTATTATCGACCAATTCCCCAACCAAGTTGTGCATAGAAACTTCCTAATCGATCAGCAGATGCGCCTGTGGCTTTCGTTACCACTGATATGTGTCATCTCTATAGGTGCAAACTATCTAATTGACTTTTTCTTTCTAGTTCGCCCGTCAACAAATGTTAGGATCAAACCGCCAAGGATTACCCATACAAATGCTGCAATAAACCAAGATAGGGTATGCTCATTAACTTTTTTTTGAAAATAATAATTGATAACCTCCCCCATAATTACCATAATAATCATTGCTAGGCAGTATCTTAAAAATACCTTATAATGATTTTTCATAATTAATTCTTTTTTAATTTTAAACACGATGTTCTCACAATCTTTTGAGCAAGCAAAGTCATTGTATTCATTTAAAGAAACTTTCACTAAAAAACAACAAGAACACACTAATAAAATTGCAAAATAAGGTTACTAGAAAGATAGGCTTATATTGCTGTTTTACAAAAAATTGAAAAATGGATATTCCAATACAAATCGTTATTAAAATTAATATAGGAATCGTAAACAATTCAACAATAACTCCTAAGGCAGTTTCTATATTTTCAGGTATTATAGCAATGTAGTAAAAATGAATTATTAAAAGCAATGCATAAACCAAGCTACTTATTGACCCAATTAATACTATTTTTAAGTTTGAATCATTCATATACTAAGAGTAAATATAGCTCTTCCATACAACGATAGAAGAGCCATTAACATAAACTATATTTCTACCCTACAGGAACATATTTTACGCTTTTCTCCGAATTTTCAAAATAACCATAAGGATAAGCTGATGTTGGATTCACATAGGTCATCTTTTTAACCTTCACACCTTTTATGCTAAACTCCTTATAAAATTCTAATCCTGTCTCCGTATACGTATAGGAATAGATATTTTCGTCTTCTGGATCATCAAACACGAAAGCTCTATTCATAGCTGTATAGATATACGCTTCATAGCTTGCGCCCCCAACTTCCACCGCATACTCATAAAATGAATCAAATAATTGTGCATTTTTCTGCATTTTCTTAATCAATGCTGCCGGATCCGATTTTATCGGAAGCATAACAACACGATTATAAGTCTTGCGTCCCTGAAGGATGACCGAATCCGCGGTTGCTTTCAGCACCAAAAACTCGAAATCCCCTTTCGTCCCGGTGTCTACTGCTCCTTCACCGGTATACGCCCCTGGAAGAGCAAAAAAGTGGATAATTTCGTTAAAAGTATCAAAAGTCAAAATAGGCCCTGCTCCAGGATAGACCTTGTAAGTGCTTTCTTGTATACTATAATTAGGTTGTATTAGGTTAGGTACATAATCAGCCTGAAACTCGACTCGTTCATCAGAGGTAAATTTTGTAAATAGATTGTAGCCGCCAAATTCCAAATCTCTACTTGGATAATATTGCATAATCCAACCGTTCGGATTTGATTTTAAAATTTGGTATGCATTGTTTACACTTGCATTCAACCGCTCTGTTGGGTTATCTTCAAAGAATCGATCGCGTTTTTTATCACAACTTGTTCCCAACAAAAGCGATACAAACATGGCTATATAAATTGAATGAAATTTCATAATCTTTTATTTATTTGATTTTTGTTTGATCAAAACCATCTAATTTCGCTGTCCTATCGAGGATATTTTTTCGAAGTAGGTCCATATCAATCCCCCACTTATCCTTCATATAGGTTTTTACGATATTAAGCTTCTTCTGTACCAGCGCCCTACCTACGGCGGTTGATCCCGGAGCCGTCAATATTGAGTTGAACTCGTTTTGACTTCTGGTCACGTAATACGAATAGAGTTCTGCGTAGTCCTCTACAGCTTCCTTTGAAGCATATGGTGAAATAAATCCATCAGCGACGGCTAAACCAATCTCGTCTTCTGAATAGGTCTGACTCCAATCATCCCCTACGTAGGTAGTGCCTGTTATGCTATTAAAATCTGAGGGGAATGGTTTAGTCTGATTCAAAATATGTTGAAACTCGTGATGTATCGTTTTAAAATAATAATGATTTAAATAATCTACGTCACTTCCACTTTCTTCATCCAGATTTAACAAATTATATAACGTCATCTTAGTACCGTTTTCAGCGGTTCCCAATACTACAGTACCGTTATTCCTAACCGAAACCGAACCGATATAATTCAATAGTTTAGGGAAATAACTCCGAATGAACTGTTTGCTTCCTGTTAAATCGTCATAAGGTTCAAGCCCCAGATATTGGATTAATCGAGTCATTCGAATCGATGCGTCATACGTGGCGGGTACCAAGTTATAATTCATATCCGACTCCTTATCTACATATTTATATAAGATATCTATGTTGTAAGGTTTTGTTATATTTTCATAAATATATTTATCTAAATCATTCTGTGTTAATTTCGAATCAATGAAAACACTATTTGGATCCAGCTTATCTTCCTTTCTACATGAAGCGAGAAAGGAAAGCATTAGACCTACATATATTAAATTTTTAAAAATGTTCATCTTACCTTGGATTTGGAGTTAAACCTGCATTAATAACATCTTGTGGCAATTGTATAGCCCTTCTATTGTCATTTGTCGTCAACACATCTGAAGATACAGAACCCACAGTACCCCCAGACAATGTTCTTCTATAAACCTCTATACCATATCGTTTAATATCAAACCAGCGAAGCCCTGTATGAAGCGTATGAATTCGACGCATAAAGAGTACAGCATGAATCATATTCTCCTGTGTACCAGTCTCAATCGTATATTCAGGGTTATTCAATTTCTTCTTTGGTGTCGGAACCTTTGGCGTGTAATACGCAAAGTGATTCCCCCAGTTATTTATCCCTTCCACCGTCATTTTCGAAGCAAAAGTCACCGTATTACCTGCCCAAAGCTGCATATCCTGAATGGCTACCTCGTAATTTTTCAAGTGAATATTAGCCTCTGCCCTTGTGAGAAGCGCTTCCTCCGAAGTCAGTTCTGTCATTGTCGTACGGGCAAATCCCGTTTGTGCCACTGGATCAGTAAATTCAAATAGATATGGGAAACGAGGCAAAAGTGCCTTATCAATATTGGTTCCGCCATACACATAAGCCCTGATCCGATAATTTGTAGAACCTATTTGAATAGTTCCAGATTCAATACCAGGCCAATTAGAAGGTGCCAAGTATGGAGCTATCGCAAAAAGAGTTTCCTTTCTTGCGATGACAGCATTATGATTATATCGCGACTCCGTATAATATGCTCCAAACATAAGCCCTAAACTTGAATAGGGTGAAAACAGGAGAAAATTAGCCTTCAGTGTACTGCTGTTATACTCACGCGCAGCATTGCTTTGATCTGCCGCAAATGCCGCGACTTGCGCATAGTTTCTTAACGACTCGGCAGGATCTCCAAGCGCTTTAGAAGCATAATCAGCAGCTTTCTGCCATTCGCCCATAAATAAATATACGCGTGCAGCAAAGGCATAAGCAGCAGTTTTGTTGAAATGGTATTTTGCCGTGGCACTATTAGCATATGCCGCATCATCGATCAATGGTATCCCTTCTTCTAGATCTTTAACCACATTATCATACACCTCTGCTACTGTATTCCGTTGGTATTTAGGAGAAAGAGTGGTTTCGGGCTTCGTCATATAGGTAACACCCAAATCAGATTTTGAAGTACTATGATTGTAATGTTTCCCAAACAAGTTAACTAACATAAAATGATTATATGCACGGGCCACCAACGCTTCGCCTCTTTGAGGCTTGAGGTTTTCCGGGTTTCCCGCTTTTTCTATAGCTTCTAAAGCTGCATTGGCGCTAGATATTGCCTTATAGGAAGCCATCCAAAATTCGTTGATATCGTCGTTGTCTTTTTCCGTAATTTCAGACCAGTTAAACATTTGCCCAGATAATCTAGAAGAATAGGGATTTGTTGATCCATAATCATCGACATTATCAGAAGACAACTCTGCCGTCATCACATAAGAGCTTGTGGGATAAGCAGAAGTTAAGATTTTCCCTATCTTATCCGCATTATTTAATTCAGCACGGTTATCTGGAAGTTCATCCAAATATTTATTACATGAAGTAAACCCAATGAAACATCCCGAGAGTAGCAATATATTTAAGAATTTAGTTTTCATTTCAAAAAAGTTTAAAGTCCTAATCGTACAGTTAACGTATATTGTCTTGGTATTGGCAAAGCAACCCCACCAGAGTTGACAAATTCGGGGTCTTGCCCATTTAACCGCTTGTCAGCGTACAGCAACCATAGATTGGTGACATTCAATCGAAAGCCCAAAGAGGAAACTTTAAAAGAATTAACAACATTTTTAGGTAAATCATAACTCAAGGACAAATCCTTCAAACGAATAAAGTCACCTTTTGCAATATTAACCGAGGAATAATTGTAAGCATTATAAGCATATTTATAATCTCTGTCATTCCTTACAATCCGTTTATCGATCATTACTGGTACATTTGTGATCAGTTCATCTCCAGGTACGGTCCACGAATCCCAGAACTCTCGCGTGGTTGCTGTTAGATCGGTATATTGAGTTTTATAAACAGGATCCAGACGAACAACATTGCCGAACGAATAAGTAAAAAAGACGTTCAACTTGAACCCTTTATATCCAAAGATATTTCCAAAACTTCCCATGGTTGTTGGTTCAGTCGGGCCTTCGTATTTTAAATAACCAATTTTATCCCGCTCCTGAAAGTTGAGTCCGGTGGTTGTAGGGCCGTCTGGTCCTGTAAAGATTGGAAGTCCATTAATATCCAGCTTTTCAAATGGAATTGAAAATAAGGATCTCACTGGATACCCTTGCAATCCAAATCCGTTCCCTGAGATCAAATCAACAACTTGCTTATGATTTTCCATTTCCGTAATTTTGTTTACGGCTTTGGTGAAAATAAAACTAGAGTTCCACGAAAAATCTTCATTTCTAAGAATTGTTCCCGCTACACTCAATTCTAAACCATGTGAATTCATTTTGGCAATATTTCCATATTTCGAAATTTGTCCGCCCAACCCCTGCGTATTAATTTCCCCGATTAGATCATGTTGTTTACGTGTATAATAATCCACATCAATTGCGAGGCGATTATTAAACATACCTATTGAGGTTCCGATATTGAATTCCTTTTTCTTTTCATAAGTAAGTAAGGAATTTTCGAGGTCTTTTATCTGCAAACCTGTTTCTTTATCTCCAGCATTAGGGCGCCAAGGATTATAACTTTCTAAAATAGCTTTAGAATTTGTCACAAAAGAAGGTCCCCTATCAGCTGTCAAGCTATATGATGCTTTAAATGACAAGGTGTTGATAGGAGAGTTCCAATTCTTGAAGAATTTTTCATTATGTACATTCCATAAACCAGCAACGTTCCAAGTTGGCAACCATCTTGCCGAAGTAGATTTACCCAATCTATTGGTACCTTCATACCTCAATGTACCATTTAAAGTATATCGTTCGTCGTAGGTATAGTTTGCTTGACCAAAGAAAGCCACTTCCCTATTTCTTGTATTAATGACTTTAAAATAGTCGCTGTTCTCTTCCTGCCCCTTTTTAAATACATGATAATCCGTGAATGGAATTTCCCCTAGGTCATATTGAATTCCCCACCCTCGATACCAGTCATTATTCCGTGTATCATTGTTGACAGTTGCTCCCCCAAAAGCATATAATTTATGTACTTCATTAAACGTATTGTTATAATTGAAATTAAACCTAAAGTTCTGAGAGACCATCTTGTAATCTGTGCGATTGTATATTCCACCATATGGTAATACGGAAACTGGAACAGCGTATGGATCGTCGGGATTTTTATATAAATAAGGGTTCTTATCTCGTATAATCGTATTTGGCATCGCACGATAAGCAAGCGCCTGATTAGAATAATCCTTCACATAATGCTGCTGCGAAGATTGTTGATAGCGCAATGCCCCCATTGCTGTCAATTCCAATTGTTTTAAAACCTTCCACGATAACTCGCCTTGAAATTTATAATCACCCACATTAATATCCATGTAATTGTTTCGCAATTCATTCAGGATATTGAAAGGAGCATAATTTCTAATGTAAGACTCTTTCGCATCCAAGGTCCGAGATGTATTCATTGCATACGAATATGGGTTGATATCGAAATCACGTTTTACTTCCATATTGACAACATCAATTGTTTGGCCGAGAGTCCCTGGAGCACGTTGATCGCGATACGATCCATTCGCTAGCAAATTCAATTTTAAATTGTCAAGCAAATTATATCCCGCATTAAACATTGCCGTGTAACGCTTCACCCCGCTTTGCCTAGCCCATCCTGGGTCATTGATGGCACTTAACGATGTATAATATTGAGCTTTCTCAGTACCGGAAGTCAAACTTATTGAATGGTTTTGCATCACATTTCTACTAAACAATTCTTTAAACCAATCTGTGTTCCTGTATTCGGCCTGGCGCAAATAAGCATTTCGTGCCGTCTCTGTATTTTCCAATTTACCAGCATTAATCATCTGGTACATTTTACCATAGACGCCGCTCTCAGAAGCCACCGAAACGTCAGAAAGATTAAGCCATCCACGTTGGTTCATAAATTGATACATGGACATTTGCTCCTGGGAGTTCATGATATTAAAACTATTATAGGATGGAATATCTCTCGACGTAAATTCACCTACATAATTAAATGAATTCCGTCCCACAGCACCTTTTTTTGTGGTGATCACGATAACACCTCCCATGGCACGGGCGCCATATATTGAAGTCGCTGAACCATCTTTTAAAACTTGAAATGATTCAATATCATTTGCGTTTAATCCAGCAACGGCAGAACTTATTAACGTCAGTGCATCTCCAGAAGATAAAGCATCCGAAGAAACATCTGCCACATCCTCAATAATAATCCCATCAACAACCCAAAGCGGCTTCGAACTACCGTAAATTGATGTTGCCCCACGGACACGGATCTTCGGAGCCGAACCGAATGTCCCAGAAGTATTTTGCACGGAAACACCAGCAACTCTCCCTTCCAGAGAACGACTTGGATCAGGTAACCCGCCCAATTCAACGTCTTTCATATTGACTTTGGCAGTTGCCCCAGTAAAGTTCTGACGATCTATTTTTCCCCCCAAACCTGTTACTACTACTTCATCAATTTGTCTTTCATCAGTAGCTAATACAATTGCTATCGCATTTCTACCATTTACAGGTACTTCAATAGTAGAATAACCTACAAATCTGACAATTAAAGTAGCACTAGATAAAGCGGAAATTTGGAAACTACCGTTTGCGTCCGTTTGAGTAGATAGAGAGCTCCCTTTTACAGTTACTGTAGCACCGGCCAATCCTTTCCCCTCCTTATCTCTTACCGTTCCGGAAATTGTCTGTTGTAAGGAATTAGATGCCCCATGGTCGATAGTTTTCCCATTGACAGAAATCGTATTGGCAATAATCTTATACTCAATATTATTGCTTTTCAAAACGGCATTTAATGCAGCTGCAACGGAAGCATCTTTCAGATTGACATTGATCCTCACTTTGGAATCAATATTTTCCCCATAAAATAACTGCAGATTGGATTGTTTGGAAATCGCATTCAGCGCTTCTTCAATCCGTGCATTTTTCATTTTCAACGTAACTTTCTGCGCAATGCCATTGGCTTGAACTCCGGTCACAAAGGCGAAAAGAAGGCAGGTACTAATTTTCATAATACGTAAAGGTTTGCTAAACCGCGGGTCATGAGGTATCAGTCGCCACGTTTTGCCAAATGGTAAGTTATTCATACATTTACTCTTTGTGGTTAATTGGGTTTACTAAATTCGCTTTTTAAATTTTTAGGCCTTTTTTAATCATTTCTGGACAGGGATGCTGCAACATTCCTGTTCTATTTTTTTAGGCTATCGGTTAGGTATTGATCGATCACATAGGCACTCCTTTTTTATTTATTTTCTATTGTTAATTCTTTTCCATTAAGTTCAAATCTCAGGTCACAAACATAGCTAAGCATTTCTAACACCTCTGACAGCTTAACATCACGCTTGAAATTGCCGGTATACACTTTATCTAATGCCACATCTTTCTTGAATTTCACCTGGATATCGTACCATTTAGACAGTGTAGAGGCTATCTCAACAATGGTTTCTTTCTTAAAATAAAATTGATTATGATGCCAAGAAAGGTCGTGTTCTAAATCGGCTTTTCCTTTCCGGAGCTGTTCTCCTATGAGATTCGCATATTCTCCGGGTTCCAGGACGATCACATTTCCAGAATGACTTACTTGTACTCTACCCGAAGATAATGTGGTACGAACATTATTACTATAAGCATTGATATTGAAATGTGTTCCCAATACTTTTACTTCATTCCCCTTGGACTCTACATAAAATGGTCGCTTTGCATCATGTGAAACCTCAAAATAGGCCTCACCGTCCAAAATTACCCGGCGTTCGTTCTTATCGAATTTTTCAGGAAATTTAAGTTGCGAATTTGCGTTGACCCAAACTTGGGTACCATCCTCCAGATTTAATTTATAGAAATGCCCTTTAGGAACGACTAATGTATTGTATTCAATTGCCCATTCTGTCAGTGGTGCTACTACAGCAGCAGTTCCGCCTTTAGTCGCCGCTACAACAATTTTCGGGTCTATTGCCTTCACCGAATTTTCCAAAGGCACCACAGATCCATCTGCCAGTAGCAATAAGGCACCAGATTGTGCTGGCAAGACATCTTTTTTAAGAACCTTTTGAGCGACCTTTGTACCAGAACTATTTGCTTCTTTCTCACGAAGGTAAAATATTACCGCACCGAATAACAGGATAAAAACAGCTGCAATGCGGAAAAATGGCCAATAATTAATCTTTTTAGGATGTCTAACAGCATTCACTTTTTGCCAAGCCTCTCCTTCGTCCAGATCTGCAAAAAAATTCAGATCCTGCTCAATATTTTTTGCACTCCGAAATTCGTCAATCAGTTTGTCGTTTCTTTTGTCAGATTTGCGCCAATGCTCAATTGAATCACGCTCAGCAACAGTTTCCTGTCCACGAAGTAACTTATGGATTAGTTTGGCTATGTAATTGGTATTAGCTTTCATATCTATAGGTTAGAAACCCTATAGATCGATACGGGGTGACAAGAAATTAAAATTATTTTAACAAAAAAATAACAAAGGGCAAAAACTCAGGATGCAGTTTTTCCAGTAACATCTTCATACCGCGCTGTTTTTGAGTTTTAACGGTATTCACACTGATCTGGAGCCTTTCGGTGATCTCTAAATTGGATAAACCTTCGAGATACCCCAATTTGAAAATTTGCTGACAGGCAGCCGGCATTTCTTGAATAATCCGATAGACTTCATTGATGACCTCCGTATGAATGATGGATAGTTCGACAGAATGTTCATCTTCTTCGGTAAAACAGACTTGTGACCAATATTTCTCCTTCACCTTTTCGTGCCGGATATATTTTAAACAGGAAAACCGAACAGCCGTATATAAGTAGTTGCGCACAAAATTCTCAGATTCATCCATGCGTTGTTTTTCCTTAAAAAAAGCAATAAAAGCTTCCTGTACCAAATCTTCCGCAACGGAAGGCTCCCCTACGAATTTCCATGCAAAGTGACACAAACTTTTATAATGCTGTCTAAATAACTTTTCTTCAGGTCCCATAACATAAAACGGGTATAACAAACAATTGATCAGTCGCGATTAATGGAGTTCGACAAACTAGTCTATTGTAAAGATAGAATTTTAATCTTATTTTAACAATTATTAACATGTTTATTACATATTTTGCAAAAACAACATCACTTGCCCTATCTTATATCAACTAATTATAGACAATACATTCAGCTGTTGTTTTCTAACATAACTTAGATTCCGTCCTTCAAGAAATCTTACTATCCTGCAAAATAAAACCTCTTTTATTGTCTTTATACGAAGCAAAACATTCAAAAAATTCCAAATTTCCGTCTTTTTTCACTATATTGTAGACTTTCATAAAAAACCTTCATAGCCAGATAAGTATCAACAGCAATAAAATTTCGAAGGTTCTTATTGAAAAATAAATACTCCAATAAAAATTAAAACAAAGACTAAATGCTATTTACTGTTCTGTCAGGATTAATAACATCGAGCCTTATTGTTCCATTTGGTCGATTCCTAAAAACCAGATGGGGTTTTATTCTCGCATTCTTACCGGTACTCTTATTTTTGTATTTTACAAAATTTGTTGTACCCATCGGCCAGGGATCTTATTTTGTCCAATCCACAGCTTGGGTTCCATCGCTAGGTATCAATCTGGATTTCAAATTGGATGGACTTTCGCTACTTTTCACCCTGTTGATTACAGGGATCGGAGCGTGTATATTCTTTTACGCGAATTCCTATCTTAAAGGACATCGGTACATTGATCGATTTTTTGGCTACCTCTGTTTGTTTATGTCTGCCATGTTGGGCCTGGTACTGTCCGACAACATGCTGCTCCTTTTTATCTTTTGGGAACTAACTTCCATCAGCTCATTTTTCCTCATCGGATTCAACAATGATAATGCTGATTCCCGCAAAAGTGCGATGACCGCACTATCCATTACGGGCCTGGGTGGTTTCTTCCTGCTGGCAGGCTTTGTATTAATGGGCAATATCGCTGGCACCTACAATATAACCGAACTTGTAGACAAGGTCGCTTTGATTCAACAACATCCACTCTTTCCGCTGGTTTTTGGATTGGTAGCGCTTGGCGCCATCACAAAATCTGCACAGTTTCCCTTCCATTTTTGGTTGCCGGGTGCAATGAAAGCGCCTACACCCGTATCCGCATACCTGCACTCCGCTACCATGGTGAAAGCAGGGATATATTTGCTGGCCCGCTTTTCACCAATCTTGGGCGGAAACCCAATCTGGATGTATTCGCTTATGATCATCGGTGGAATTACCATGCTCTACGCGGCATTCCACTCGCTTTTCAGAACTGATCTTAAGGGCGTACTAGCCTATTCGACGATATCCGCACTGGGGATCTTGGTTTTCTTACTTGGTCTTGGATCTAAGGAAGCAGTCATCGCAGCAAGTGCTTTTATTCTCGTTCACGCCTTATACAAAGCTGCGCTGTTCCTAATTACGGGTATTATAGACCATGAAACCGGAACAAGGGATCTCACGGTCCTACGGGGCTTGCGCAAAGTCCTGATGCCTGTTGCCATTGCAGGCTTCCTTGCGGCTCTCTCCAGTGCAGGCGTACCCTTGACCCTTGGATTTATTGGAAAGGACCTGATCTACGAGGCTACTTTACATGCTACCCCTAGTTTATTCCTCTACTTGACAATAGCCGCCGTAGCGACAAACATACTCCTGGTATCGGCTGGATTTATGGCTGGAATCAAACCCTTTATGGGCAAATTACCTGAGCAGTTTGACCATATCCATTTACCTTATAAATCTATGTGGATCCCGCCGTTGCTGTTGGCAATACTGGGTGTGATCTTCGGTTGCTTTCCTGGTTTCGTGGGCAACTGGATTGCTGGTCCAACCGCAAACAGTATCCTTGCGCAACAAGAGGTATTCCACCTAAAAATATGGCATGGCTTTAACCTGATACTTTTACTGAGCACCATAACCATTTTTGTTGGAACGCTCTTATTTATCGCCAACAAGCCCAGTCATAAGAAACTTGCCTGGATTACTACTTTTGAAAAAATCTCTCCAGCATATATCCTCAATGTATGTGCCCGAGAAATTGAATTATTTTCGGCCTTTTTTACCGCAAAGATGCACAACGGCTACCTGCGCTCCTATTTATTAAAGATCATTCTATTTGCAGAGCTATTGATTGGCTATCAGCTCTACCTAGGCGGTCCATTACATATCAAATGGGACACCTTGTCTCCGGTGAGTTTTTATGAGGTAACCACAGTATGTATCTTAGTCGGCGCCATTGTACTGACGATCAGAACTGCATCAAGGTTGACCGCAGTGGTCGCAACAAGTGTTGTGGGCTATGCGATCTGTCTAATCTTTGTGTTCTATAGTGCACCAGATTTAGCAATGACCCAGTTTACGATCGATACGCTAACGGTGGTTCTTTTTGTACTGGTCCTTTTCAAATTACCGTCTTTCCTAAATTTGGCAAACCGGCGTACCATCATTCGGGATGCAGCTGTCGCCATCATATTTGGTATTCTGCTCTCTATGGTAGCTTTACGGGTGTTACATGAACCCACCACCACCGATATCAGTGACTTCTATGGCGACTATGCTTATGTATTAGCTAAAGGAAAAAATGTTGTCAATGTACTGCTTGTGGATTTTAGAGGCTTTGATACCATGTTTGAAATTGTGGTATTGAGCATTGCCGCACTAGGAGTCTACAGCTTATTGAAATTACGTTTGAAATCATCTGATAAAGAGTGAAAATAAAAAGGTTAAAATTAGAAAATAAAAAAGAGAGTCAGTTGACAAGCCGCAGGCTTGTACAACCAAAATTTCAATACTCGGATCTCACTACTCAATACTAAATGAATAGCACAATATTACAGACAGCAACGCGATATCTCTTACCGATACTTTTATTATTTTCGGTATTTCTCTTGCTCCGGGGGCATTATTATCCCGGTGGAGGATTTGTAGGCGGCTTGGTGGCATCAATCGCTTTTGTATTGCATAGTTTTGCCTTTGGCCCTCAAAACACCATGAAGCTCATTCAATATAAGCCCTTGTCCTTAATTCCCATCGGTTTGGGAATCGCTGCGGTGAGCATGTTTTTACCCACTTTTTTTGGTTACCCTGTCATGACCGGACTGTGGCTGGAGGAAAAGATCCCCGTCATCGGTATGATCGGCACCGCATTATTTTTTGATCTCGGTGTATACTTTGTGGTCATCGGTGTAGTATTAACTATTTTATTTACAATTGCTTTAAATACGGAAGAGGAATAATGGAACTGATTCTCGTTTTATTGATCGGTATTCTATATGCCGCCGGAATATACCTCATTTTGCGACGCAGCATGGTGAAATTGCTGTTGGGGATTATGTTATTGGGCAATGGCACCAATATTTTGATCTTTTTGTTGGGTAATATTATCAAGGGTAAGCCGCCCATTATTGATCCTGATTTAAAAGTATTTACGGACATCTATGCGGATCCTATTCCGCAAGCGCTTATTTTAACTGCAATCGTGATCAGTTTTGGCTTGACTTCGTTTGCTATTGTACTGCTTAAACGTGTTTACGCATTGCTGGGCACGGATGATTTGGATGATTTAAACACGCCTGAGGAAGAAGATATATGATAGACAACCAGATTATTGCCACGGTGATCGTGCACCTTTTTATTGCCATTGTACAACTGATGTTCTGGCGGAAATCGACTGCGCAGCGTTTTTTGAGCGTAGGTGGAAGTATTTTAGCACTTATTCTTGCGTTTAAGCTTTTTTTTAAGGTCTATGACGGCGAAATCCTAACTATGAATGCGGCCAATTGGAAGGCTCCTTTTGGAATCGTCTTTGTTGCGGATCTATTCAGTAGTACACTTGTTCTCCTGACTTCTATCGCAGGTCTTGCCGTCTCTATCTTTTCCTGTGTCGGCGTCGGCAGGCAACGTATTTTATATGGCTATTTCCCTATTTTCCATTTCCTCATGATGGGGTTAAATGGGGCCTTTTTAACAGGTGATATTTTTAATCTCTACGTCTGGTTTGAGGTTATTATCATCTCTTCCTTTGTGCTGATGACACTAGGTGGACGTAAATCACAATTGGAAGGTGCAGTAAAATATATGGCCATGAATATATTGGCTTCTACATTCTTCTTGACAGGTATCGGTATCTTATACGGGATCTCTGGCTCGCTCAATATGGCTGACTTGGCCATGCGTATACCCAAGATACAAAATCAGGCACTCGTCGAAATTACAGCTACTTTTTTTCTGATTGGTTTTGGTATCAAATCTGCTGTTTTTCCGCTTTATTTTTGGCTTCCCTCTTCCTATCATACACCGCCTTCAGCTGTCGCCGCGACCTTCGGCGGATTATTGACCAAAGTGGGAATCTATGCCTTATTCAGGGTATTTTCTTTATTGTTTATCCCTAACCATTTCACCAAAGAATTGTTGGTCATATTGGCTGTACTCACGATTTTAACCGGCGCTTTTGGTGCTTTGATCAAGACTAATATCCGGAGATTATTCTCCTACCTGATTGTTTGCCATATTGGTTTTATGATAGGCGGTTTAGGTTTATACAGCAAATGGGCGCTTTTGGGTGCTATTTTTTATCTTATTCACGATATCATGGTAAAAACGAACTTGTTCTTAATGGCAGGTGTCATTCGACAGCTCCGGGGTACCATGGATATGAATAAATTGGGTGGTCTTTATGCACAATACCCAAAGATTTCCTTACTTTTCGCTATTGTCCTCTTCTCCTTGGTAGGTATTCCACCTTTATCCGGATTCTGGCCCAAAATCTATCTTTTTAAAGATGCCTTTCAATTGGAGAAATATGCTTTTGCTGGAGCACTGATCATCGGTAGTTTTATTACGCTCTATGTAATTGCCAAAATGTGGGCTCAGGTCTTTTGGAAGGATGCCCCACAGCCGGAGATCATCGAGGACAAATTTGCCAGAATGGTCGGCTACCGAAAAACAATGCTGCTCCTGCCTGTTATTATATTGGCATCTGCATCGCTTTATATCGGATTTAACGCAGAGGCTATTATACACGTTGCAGATCGGATCGCTACGCAACTATTGGATACTTCACCTTATATAAATGCTGTATTGGGAGGACAGAATTAATATGATAAAGCAGTTTTTAATGAACCTCATGCTCTCCTTTATTTGGGTGGCATTGACAGGATCAATGTATTATTCAAATTTCCTGTTCGGTTTTTTACTTGGCTTTGCCATTCTTTGGATCATGAATAAGAATGAGGCGGATCAACGTTATTTCTATCGTGTTCCAAAAACAGTCAGTTTTATTCTTTTTTTTCTCTGGGAGATGATCGTCGCCAACGTTCAGGTTGCTTACGATGTCATTACACCAAAGTTTTTTATTAAACCGGCCATCGTCAAGTATCCTATGGATGCCAAAACTGATCTGGAGATCAATTTGCTTTCAACGTTTATATCACTCACACCGGGCACACTTATTTTGGATGTAAGCGAAGATAAGAAAACGCTTTTTATCCATGTGATGTACATGAAGAGCAAGGAGCAATTTGTCTCCACACTTAAAAACAATGTTGAACGAAGACTTTTAGAACTCTTACGATGACTTTAAACAGCTACTTCGATTATGTTATCCTGCCGATATTAACCTTATCGGTCATACTGGCTTTTATCCGTTTGTACAAGGGTCCACAGATCTTTGACCGGGTCATCGCCCTGGATCTCATTATCACAATTGGAATTGGAATTATTACAGTCTATAGTATACGTACTTCCCAGGAAGTATTTTTAGATATTGCCATGATTTTGGCACTAATCGCCTTTTTAGGAACTATAGCTTTTTCATTTTACCTAGAAAAACAAAACCATGATGACTGATATTACTTTAGCCATTCTAAGCACTATCGGGGCGCTGGCCATATTATTCGCCTCAATCGGCATTTTACGGATGCCCGATTTCTATTTACGGCTTTCTGTGACTGTAAAAGCAGCAACCTTAGGGGTGGGTCTTTTATTGATCTGCGCTGCGATGACTTTCCCCGAGGTATCTGTAACGACCAAAGCAATCGCAATTGGCTTTTTTCTAATTTTGACCGCACCGGTCGCAGCACATATGATCGGACGGGCTGCTTATATACAACGTGTAAAAACCTGGAAAGGAACAACCTTAAACGACCTGGAAAAAGAGGGACAATTGGATTGTAGAAAAGAAGATTTCTAGTCGTTGTTAGCTAGACGCGACTGTGCATCGGGATCCGCAAGTGTTTTTCAAGATTAAGGCATCAAAATTTAGTTTTGATGCCTTAATTGTATGAATCCTATTCAAGAATGATCCTCCGCTGTACGTCCAAAGGCTAAAATACAATACAGACCGGGGCTGGTACTTTGATTTCTTTCTCTGTATCCGTCAATAAACCGGTCTTTGGATCACGACTAAATAAAACAATATTATTGGTATATTGATTTGCGACGAGGAGATATTTCCCGTCGGGAGAAAGATTAAAATTCCGTGGTCCATTCCCCTTTACCGAAGTATTGGCCAGTTTGTTTAATACGCCGTCTTTTTCCACGGAGAAAGTTGCAATTGTATTTGCGTCACCCCGATTGGTCGCATATAGAAATTTTCCATCGGCAGAAACCTTAATATCTGCCCCGCCATTTTTTCCATTAAAACCCTCCGGATTGATTTCGTAAGTACTTTGATACATCCAGTCATTTCCCTCTTTTTTATAGGCAGCAATTTGTCCTGTCATTTCCAATACAGCATACAGAAATTTTTCCTTTTTATCAAAAACAATATGACGGGGTCCTCCACCCGCTGGTGTGAAGAAATCTTCTGATTCTTCGGCGAGATTATAGCTGTTCCCATTTTTATTAACCGGAAATACGGAAATTTGATCCATCCCTAGATCTTGCACGTATAATCGATCGCCTTTACTTGAAAAAAAGGTGGAATGTACGTGCGGTTTCTCTTGGCGAACGGGATCAACACCTTTGCCTTCATGCTGGATTAACTGGCTTCTTTTACTTAAGACACCATTTGATTCAAGATCAAATAGCGCTGCCGATCCGCCAGTATAATTTGCAACAGCGAGCAAATTACCTTTTGGATGTACTTCGACAAAGCAAGGCGACTCGCCACCGGTAGGGAGCGAATTCAAAAAGGTCAACTGCCCATCTTTAAAGGAATAGGCAGACACCGTTCCCTCCTGATTTGGAAGTTCATTGACCGCATAGATAAAATTATTGCTCCGAGCCAGAAAGGAAGGATCCTTACTTTCTTGGGTGCTAACCAAGGCGGCCTCACCGGTCTTTGTGTCGAAATTATAGATATAGATACCTTTACTCTCGGTGTTATTGGTGTAGGTTCCCACAAACATCGGAATTTGTTGTGCAAAACTTACCATAGGCAGAAGTGTAATCAGATAAATAAAAATTTTTTTCATGTGTATACAATTTATAAAAAAATAAAATGATCGGATCTCCCATTTACCGCCATTTGATGCAAAAAAACAAGATACTTTCCGATGTCATTACGATCAATGATAAACTTGTTAAATTAGGTTAAAACCGCCCTTTCTAATAGTCAAATCCGTATTTTTAGCGAATCAATTTTAACAAGTCGAAAATCTCCATTTGAAATATTGGGATTATAAAAATATTGTTAAATAAAAATACGAATAATTCATATAATCTGATAATTTTGTGCTGTTGTTAAAAATAGTATCTATTGAACGACAGAATCGGAAGATTATTTCGATTTTAGAATTTAATAAACAACCGAGTGCTGTAAAGTCACGTGCAATCCTGACGATACACATTCACAATTAGTGATTTAGATGAATCCATCATGATACTGGTCAGTATGCATAATACATGATTTAAGGCTGTTCATGATCGCTTCATCAGCATTTAGAAATATATTATTTAGATGAAACCATCATGATTTATTCAATCACATAAGGGAATGAATAAATCTGATAGCTTCATCACAAATAAAAAAACAAACCGAGTGAAACGAGCTCATTTATACCGATGAGATCGATACTGATAAATAATTTAAAAAGATGAAAAAAAACATATATATATTGTTTTTGTTGCTGTTTGTATCCATTCAAGCCAGCTTTGCACAAAATCAAATTATTGACCGTGTAGTAGCTACTGTTGGTTCGGGAATTATCCTACAATCCGATCTGGACATGCAATATTCACAATGGCTTGCCCAAGGGAATAAACCAAATGAGAAGTTTAAATGCGGTGTACTTGAGCAACTGATCATTCAGAAACTCCTTTCCCAACAGGCAGTAATTGACTCCATCGATGTGACAGAAACAGAAGTGGACGACAACTTAAATTCTCGCTTGCGCCATATGTCCCAACAGGCTGGTGGCCAGGAACGGCTGGAAAAATTCCTGAACCGTTCTTTGTTACAATATAAAGAGGAAATGCGGGCAAGTGTTTTCGAGCAGTTGAAAGCAAATAAGATGCAACAAAATATCGTTCAAAAAGTGGATGTAACGCCACTTGAAGTAAAACGCTATTTTGAAGGATTGGATCAAGATAGCCTTCCTTATTTCAATACTGAAGTTGAGATCGGCGAAATTGTTATGCTGCCTCAATTGACAGACGAAGAGAAAAAAGAACAACGCGAGAAGATCGAAGGTATCCGCAAGCAGATTGTTGATGGCTCAGATTTCGGAACGATGGCCCGCCTCTATTCACAGGATCCGGGTTCGGCTCCTTATGGTGGAGACCTTGGCTTCGGTACGCGCGACAATTATGTTAAAGAGTTCTCAGCAATGGCATTTAAACTAAAGCCGGGAGAAATATCACCTATTGTTGAATCGAAATTTGGTTTTCACATTATTCAGGTATTGGAAAGAAGAGGTGAAGAGGTACATACCCGCCATATTCTGATGAAAATGAATCCCGGTGCTGCTGCTTTGGAGCGGACCAAAAACAAGTTGGATAGTATCTACAAATTGGTTGTCGAGAAGAAATTAGATTTTTACCATGCTGCGACCAATAATTCGGATGCCGAAGAAACTAAATTTAATGGTGGTATGGTTTTAAATCCACAAGGATCTAGCCGTACAACGTTAATCCCTATGGATGGACTGGAAAAGGCGGTATTTACAGCCATTGACCCTTTAAAGCCTGGAGAATATTCCAAACCGGAACAATTCACAGATAAAACTGGAGACGTAGGTTACCGTTTTAACTACCTTAAAACACGTATCCCGCCGCATAAAGCAAATCTGGATCAGGATTTCACCAAGATCAAAGATGCAGCAAAAGAAGATAAAGTACGCCGTAATCTAAGCAAATGGTTTGACGATAAAGCCAAGAACACCTTCATTGATATCAGCGATGACTTTGGTGCTTGTGAAGAATTACAGAAATGGAAAAAGCAATAAGAACTTCTTCTTACCATAAACAAAAAAAGACNNGTCTTTTTTTGTTTATGGTAAACGCTACAACCTATTTCTCAAACATCATTTCTATTAGGATGTTCCAATTGGCCTTCTTCACATCATCTTTTGCCAACTCGCTTAATTGCCATACGCGGATATAATTATATTTAACGACTTTATCTTTTTGCCGTACGGTTGCAGTTCCCTTTGTATAGGCAAAATCTCCGCTATACGAACGTTTTACTTCTTCTGGGACAGTTTCAATGGTCATACGTTGTTTCTTCAAATAGGCCATCATTTTGTCCTTTCCTTCTAATGGACTAGTCCAGGGAAATAGAAAGCGTACGTCTTCACTCAAAAATTCCTTATAAGCCGTAGGATTGTCTGCCTTTAGGACTGTAGACATCAGTTTGTCTGTTTCAAAGACAATGTCTTCCCGCTGATTTAACCGCACCTTGGAGCGGTGCTTCAGATACCAGGAATCAGTGGGCTCGATATATTCCAGATCAAACACACCGTCATTACCGTTGTTTTCCACTTCGGCACGGATATCGACCAGCCATTTCCCCTTCTTGTTGCGTTTCCAAACGGTCAGGTATTCACCGTGACGCAATCTGGCGCCGACTTTCTGAAAGTCCATAGAACCAGAAGTTACACCGAACTCAAGGCTTTTGGCTACAAGAGCAAAAGTAGGCTGCCAATTTAGGACATCTGGGATATTGGGTCTATTATTGAGGTAATTGTATGCATTTACCGGCGAAGGAACATAAAATGTGGATTCTTTGTCGATAATAGATAAAAACGCCTGATGCGGAGTAGAAGCTTTCGCTAATGCAGCAGCGTCTTTATCTGCCTGTAGTAAGCTTCCTACTTTTTCGGGTATCTGTGCGTACAATGTCGTACCCATTGTACTCATCAATGCAACAACGGATAACCTGTTCCAAAAATTCATATGCAAATGATTATTTATCAAAGTTCATTTTTATCGTTTCAAATGAACTCGTTACACTCGGTCTTTCTTTTAAAGACGATAGGAAATATTCTTTGATTTTACCAGTATTTAGACTTTTAAACGATGAATACTCCATTTTATTTCCTCTTTTTTTAATTTGATTTTCTATCTATCAAATCTTATTCCAAAGTGTTCCTTCTTTACTATCTTTCAGTTGGATACCAATTGCATTGAGTTCATCACGGATACGATCCGAAGTGACAAAATCTTTATTTGCCTTAGCTTCGTTACGTAATCTGATCACTAAATTCATGACATCGTCAATATCATCTGTTCCGGAAGCTTGATCATTTCGCAGTCCAAGGATGTCTTCGACAAACTCTTTCATGAAAACTTTTAGATTTTCCAGTCCTTCTTCAGACACCTTAGCTTTGCCGTCATAGATGGAATTAATGATCCGAACCAGCTCAAACAGTTCAGCAATAAGTACAGGGCTATTGAAATCATCATCCATTGCTGCATAACATTTATTGCGAATTTCAGCCAGATTGAATGAATCAGCAGCCTTTGAAACCTTTAGTTTATCCAATAGTCCAATAGCGCTCATCAAGCGTTTATATCCTTTATCCGCAGCATCAAGGGCTTCATTGGAAAAATCCAATGTGCTTCGATAATGTGCCTGCAACATAAAGAAACGAACAGCCATCGGTGAATATCCCCTATTTAATAAGGGATGGTTACCTGTGAACAGTTCGCCCGGCAAAAAGCCATTGCCAGCAGATTTTGACATACGAGCACCATTTACGGTCAACATATTGGTATGCATCCAATATTTGGCCGGCGCGGTATGGTTACATGCCTCGGACTGCGCAATTTCGTTGGTATGGTGTGTAGCCGCCAAATCCATCCCACCGCCGTGAATATCAAATTGATCGCCCAAATATTTTCTGCTCATTGCCGAACATTCGATATGCCATCCTGGGAACCCTACACTCCAAGGTGCTGGCCAGCGCATAATTGTTTCAGGTTTGGCTTTGATCCACAGTGCAAAATCTAAACGCCCTTTTTTCTCATCCTGACCGCTCAACTCACGGGTATTATTCAACATATCTTCCAATTTACGATTGGTCAATACAGTGTAATCATACTGCTGCACATATTTTTCAACATCAAAATATACAGTACCATTTTTTTCATAAGCATAACCATTGGCGATGATCTGTTCAATCATTTCGATCTGTTCACAAATATGACCTGTTGCCGTAGGTTCGATGCTCGGGGGTAAGGTATTGAAAAGACGCAACACATCATGAAAACCCATGGTATATTTCTGTACAATTTCCATGGGTTCCAATTGTTCCAATTTAGCCTTTTTTGCAAATTTATCATCTCCTTCATCACGGTCGCCCTCCAAATGCCCGGCATCGGTAATATTCCGTACGTAACGTACTTTATACCCCAAATGGCGTAGATATCTAAAAATCAAATCAAAAGAAACGAAAGTTCGGCAATTGCCCAAGTGTACGTCACTGTAGACAGTAGGCCCACATACATACATCCCAACAAGATTGGGATGTATAGGGTCGAATTTTTCCTTTGTTCGCGAAAGCGTATTGTATAAAAAGAGATTATGGTCCATGTTTGTTCTCTGCTTGGAAATCTATTTTTGTCTGAAGTATATTTGAATAGGCACGCCTGTAAAGTCAAAGTGCTCGCGCAGTTTATTTTCAATAAAGCGTTTATAAGGATCTTTGATGTATTGTGGCAAATTACAGAAGAAGGCAAACATTGGTGTTCTTCCCGGTAATTGCGTCACATATTTAATTTTGATATACTTTCCTTTTAAGGATGGTGGTGGATAACTCTCGATAATATTCAACATCACTTCATTCAGCTTTGACGTCGGGATCTTTTTTGTTCTGTTGGCGTAAACCTTATCAGCCGTTTCCAATACTTTGAGGACACGCTGCTTTTCGGTTACAGAGGTAAAGATAATCGGCACATCCGTGAATGGGGCAATTTTCTCCCTGATACGATCTTCAAAGGCTTTCATGGTTTTATTATCCTTTTCGATCAAATCCCATTTGTTGACCACGATCACAATACCTTTACGGTTCTTCTCCGCCAGATTGAAGATATTCACATCCTGTGCTTCCAACCCATCTTGGGCATCTAACATCAATATCGTTACATCAGAATCTTCCAGAGCCTTAATGGTCCGCATGACAGAATAGAATTCAATATCTTCATTTACTTTTGATTTACGACGAAGGCCGGCGGTATCGATCAAAAGAAAATTATGTCCATATTGATTATAATGAATACGGATAGAATCCCGTGTCGTACCCGCCATAGGCGTTACAATATTACGGTCTTTACCGATCAATGCATTTGTAAGCGAGGATTTACCCACATTTGGGCGGCCAACAATCGTATATTTAGGCAGGGCTTCATCTTCTTCCTGCTCTTCTTCAAAATGGGATACAACAGCATCCAATAATTCTCCGGTACCAGAACCCGTAGCAGAAGAAATATTAAACACTTCGCCTAAACCAAAGGCATAAAACTCAGCCGAATCATGATGCAATTTTGCGTGATCGACTTTATTGGCCACCACATATACTGGCTTTGAACTTCTCCGGAGGATATCAGCAATTTCATCATCCAAATCAGTTATTCCGGTTGTAACATCCACCATGAATATCACAACGGATGCTTCTTCTATAGCGATATAAACTTGGTCACGGATTGCTTCTTCAAAGACGTCATCCGAGCCATGCACAAAGCCTCCTGTATCAATTACCGTAAATTTCTTTCCGATCCACTCGGCCGTTTCATAATGACGGTCGCGCGTCACCCCGCTAAAGTCATCAACAATCGCTTTTCTACTTTCGGTAAGACGATTGAATAAGGTAGATTTACCAACATTTGGACGACCAACAATTGCAACAATATTTGCCATATTTATTTTATTTGATCCCCCCACTATCACAGCAGGCGGCACTTTTATGCTAAAATTATAGTTAAGGGTACAAAGATACGGATTCAAAAGGGATTATGGCGACACAAAAACAAAAATGGCTTTACCATGAAGTAAAGCCATTTATAGGGTCTAAATTATGAATATTCGTCTAGTTAGACGTTGGATTCTGGGTCAATTTACCTGGATAAGAGTTGATGGCATCCTGAGGGATGAAATATGTCACCCTAAAATCAGTTGGAGCGATATCTTCAAACTGCTTCTGCGGGCCTGGATATGTTCTGTTTAAAGGTTCGCCATTACGGAATACATCATAACTACGTTCAGCCTGATATGCCAATTCCAATTGACGTTCTTTGTCAATCAACTTAAATGCATTACTTGCATCAAGTGATGTATATCCACCATTGATAATAGAGCGGTTTCTTATCGTATTTAAGTCATTCAGAGCAGCGCCGTAGTTACCTAATTTTGCATATGCCTCTGCACGATTTAAATAAATTTCTCCCAAACGACTGATCACTGGCGAGTGCAATTGCGACTCCTCTCCTTCACGTGAACATTTCACAATATAGAACTGTGGATAAGCGCGGTTTAAGGAAATATAGTAGTCAATCATACCCGTATATGTTTTACCATCCTCGTAGGTAATGGAATAAGTCTGCTGACTAGCATTAACCGTTTTCAACGTATATTCGTTATCTCCATCCTTACAAGTGACGGTATTACCATTTATCGTCGCTGGTGCCTGGACATAGCTTAATGTAGCAGGGTCACCAGCTTTTTTAGGCACATCCTGTTTAATAAAGCGGAACACTGTTGTGTATTTCCCAGCGTCATCTTTTGAATAAGTAGGTTCAATAAAGGCTGCACGTGCATCCACAATATTGTAGCTATCCGGTCTCCAATCATTTCGACCGTTTTCATTCAAGAGATCAATATACTTGGCACTCGAATACATTTCACCCCAGCCCATACCACCGATATTGGAGTACATACCACCAATCCCGTAATAATGGTCATCACCTGAAAACTCCGAAGCCACACGTTTCACAGCAAAGATAGTCTCTTTGTTATCCTCAGGTCTAAATGTATTATATTTCATGAATTGTTCGCGGGCCAACAGCACATATTTCCCCGAGTTGATAACCTTGTCAGCATATTCCACTGAAAGGCGTGCATACTCGGCATTCGGATTTTTATAAGTACCACTCATATACAAATAAATGCGGGAAAGCATTGCTTGGGCAGCTTCTTTAGATGCATAGCTTGCACCTTTATTGATCGTCATTAGGGCTTCAGCTTTTTTCAGATCACTTATTGCTTGTGCATAAGTATCTTTGACTGAAGAGCGATCTGGTAAGTTCAAATCATTAAAAACATCATCGGGAGTACCATTAACAATAGGTACACCTAAATTTGTTTCAGCATTTTGATAATATGGTTTTCCAAATGCGCGACAAAGGTAAAAATACATCATACCGCGGATGTAATAACATTCGCCTAATTTATTATCCATTTCGGCACTTTGACCTTCTGCAAACATCTTGATTACATTGGAAGACTGTGCGATCGCTTTGTAGCCACTGTCCCAAAAATTCTGTAAACGATAATTATTAGGGGTCCTTGCATAGGATATAAATTCATAAAATGCATCTGTCGATGAACCGCGGATCATCATATTATCACCTGCATATTCACCAAGACGGTGCATCGGGTCAGACCAAGCTTTTAACTGCGCATAAGTACCTGTTACCATTGCGTCAGGATTACCTGCAATATTCTCTTCGTCCATTGAAGTATAAGGAAGCCGATCTATATCACAGGAGGACACTGCTGCTGCCACCAAAAGTCCGATTAATATCTTTTTCATTGTTGATTTTCTAAACGTTAAAATTAAAATGTCACACTTGCGCCGAACATGTATTTACGAACCATAGGATATACAGAAACTCCTGTAGATCTGATCATTTGACCGCCACCGCCTTTACCATCTGGCTCAGTCAAAGGAAGTTCCGGATCCACACCTGAGTAGTTTGTAATTGTAAACAAGTTTTCTCCTGCTAAGAATACACGTAGATTTTTGATGTTATACTTTTTCAGATCGAAGTTGTAACCCAAAGTCAACGACCTCATCTTTAAGAAATTGTTACTTTCCAAGAAGCGTGTTGACGGCGAATTGCCTTTATCTTGATTATCATATTTCGCTATCGGGTGAGTAGCTACATCGCCGGGTTTTTCCCAACGACTCCAGCCATCTTGTAATTTCATCTGATTCCGGTCTGTGTATGTACCATCCGAATCAAACTCTTGACGTGAATAATTATATAACTTTCCTCCTAATGAGAAGCCAAACACCGCATTTAAATCAAATTGTTTATAACTCAAAGATGTGCTAAAACCGCCAAAAAGGTCTGGATTTCCTTTTCCAACGTTACGGAATGTTGCATCTGAATAATTAGATGTTGTTGTTCGTGTTTCATTACCATCAGCATCTGTCGTATATTTATACCACATAGGTGCCCCATTATCCGCATTAACGCCAGCCCATTCTTTTAAATAGTAGGTATCAACTGGATAACCAGGCTGGAGCAAACGCTGCGCCGATCCAGCGATTCCCGAACCATCACCAGCTATAATTGGCTTGGATACAAGATTGCCATTGGCATCTTTTGTCGCAAAAAGCTCGGTCAATTTATTCACGTTGTGACTTAAATTAACATCCAAACTCCAATGCAAATTGTCATTTCGAACGATGTCGCCACCGATGGTCAATTCAACCCCCCGGTTTTGCATCTTCCCAATATTTTTCCAAATAGAAGTGACACCCGTCAGACCGCTGATCGGTACTTGGTAAAGTACATTATCAGTCTTCTTATCATAATAATCAACGTTAAATCTTAGTCTATTCTTAAACAATGCCGCATCCACCCCAAAACCTGTTGTGTATGTTTTTTCCCAAGTCAGATCCTTATTACCGATTTGGCTAATCAATGCTCCAGGTATCCCGTTGTAGCTCGACGATGCTGATACAGAGTAGAGACTATATTGTGGATATAATGAACTTGGTCTATTTCCAACTGAACCGTAAGCTGCTCTTAACTTCAAATTATCTACCCATTCGGCATTGAACCAATTTTCTTTATTGATATTCCATCCTCCACTGACTGAAAAGAAATTTCCATATTTTGCATTAGTACCAAAATTAGATGCTCCATCGCGACGGAACGATACCTGCGCAAGATATCTATTATCGTAAGCGTAGTTCGCGTTGGATAAGAATGATTGAACCGCCCATTCTGAGATTCCGCCTTTAGTACGTTCTGGCTTTGCCACAACATCCAGTACTTCGAAGCCATTGACAATACCCGTACCGTAAGCATCTAATGTCTTGGTCCAATAATCGTTGAATTCGTATGCCACCAAGCCATTTAGACTATGCTTATCCCAAGTTTTATTAAAACGCAAAATTTGGTTAGTGTAACGTCGTGCAAACTCCATGCGATAATCTGTAACACGGCCAATCACACTCTCTCCGCTATTTGAACGCGGATCCTGGTACCCATTGTCGGAATAGCTGTTATAACGATAGTTATTAACAGATGAGAAGGTCAACCAATCCGTTAACTTGATATCAAAATCTAAGTTACCCATAAATTCATAATTCGTATTGGCACTATGGTTCCATTGCAAGTCGTACAGGTAATTCGTACTTGCATTGTTCACCCAACCGCTATAACGATGCGGTACTAAATCGCCTTTTGCATCATACGGGCTATCCCATGGCAGATTACCATACATTGCATTGACATCATATTGGCGATCATCTACCGAACGCTTGGAACCAACAATGGATGGTTTAATGGTCAACCATTCAAACGGTTTGTAATTGGTACGTAATCTAAAATTATAACGGTCATAATCGTAGCCCTTTACAGCACCAGCTTCGTTATAATAGCCCAAGGACAAGTACGATTGTAGCTTATCATTACCCCCTTGGATAGATAGGTTATGATTTTGGACAAATCCTGTCTTAGTGGCTAATTTCCACCAGTCAAAGTTGCTGTTGCGCAATTCGGAATTCCAACGCGGAAATTTAATTTTATCTTGATTTGAGAATGAGGCAAAGTAGTCATATAACTCCGCGCCATCCATCATCTCCATATTCCCATTAGAAAGTTGATTGACCCCCATCTTTGTAGAAAAGCTAATGCTTGTCTTGGATGCCGTAGGATTTTTTGTCGTAACTACCACGACGCCATTAGCTCCCTGAGAACCATAGATGGAGGTTGATGCAGCATCTTTTAAAATAGTCAATGACTCGATATCATCGGGATTAATATCTCCAGGACTATTACCAACAATAACCCCATCGATTACCCATAACGGGCTTGTCGTGCCACTCAAAGTCGCCTGTCCGCGAATAACCACGCCTCCATTAGAACCAGGCTTACCAGCCCCAGGAGCAACATACACACCGGCAGCTTTGCCGTTCAGCATATTTTCTACAGAAGGTGTCGTCACATCACGCAATTTGTTTCCTTTGACTGCTTGAAGTGCGCCGGTCAGACTCTCCTTTTTCTGTTGCGTCCCGTAACCGACAATAACGACTTCCTCAAGAGCTTCGCTGTTAGATTCGAGACTGATATTGATTACAGCGCCTGCGACTGTCACTTCTTTTGTTTTGTAACCAATACTATTGACTACCAAAACATCCCCATTTTTAGCTTCTATGCTAAAACTTCCATCCGCTCCAGCAGATGTCGAACGTGATGTTCCGCGGACACTAATGGTAGCCCCCGCTAAAGGGCCATCCGTAGACTGTACTTTTCCGCTTACTTTTTGCTGAAAAGCAGCATTTTTCAACAGAACGTTTCGGTCTGGAAATTTAAGACCATTAGCATTAGCTGGGCTATGTGTACTTGTTATGAGTAAAGCTAATGATAACAGACTCAACTTGTGATTGTCGAGAATCTTTGAAATCATAATATTTTGATAGTTAGAGTTTAAAAATTGATTAGCGTACTAATCAAAATTTAGGTACATGATGCTAAAACTAGAAGAAGATGCTTGTATATCAAAATTTGAGAACAACGAAATCGATTGCGCCATTTGAACAAACGATTGCACAAACACACAGTTGCAACAAAAATCTTTCATCTCAAGACAGCTTTGAAAAATTTATATTGCAGTGAGGCGATCTCTTATTTTGAGTTGATAAGAACAATGCTATTCTACCTATTTCGTTTTTTATCTGAAAAGAGCTTTTCCAGTTGGAAGGGTAAAAAACAAAAAAAGCCAAGGTTTTCACCTCGGCTTTCTCTTTTAGTAGCGGGGACCAGACTCGAACTAGTGACCTTCGGGTTATGAGCCCGACGAGCTACCAACTGCTCCACCCCGCAATATATTTTTGAACAAAATTGCTTTTTTCTTTTAAAAAACAAGATTATGATCCTTCCGAATTGGAGTACAAAGATATATTTTGTTTCTTTGTAATCCTAATAAAATTTAGAAAAATGTCACATAAAGCAGGATTCGTAAGTATCATCGGAAAGCCAAATGCTGGTAAGTCCACCCTAATGAACGCTTTAGTAGGTGAAAAGATGTCTATCATCACACCCAAAGCGCAAACGACAAGACACCGCATTATCGGTATTGTAAACGATGAGGACCATCAAATTGTGTTTTCCGACACGCCGGGAGTCATCAAACCCAACTACTCCTTACAGGAATCAATGATGAACTTTGTCCAAGGATCACTTATCGATGCGGACATTATTTTATTTGTGACCGATATCCACGAAAAATATGATGAAAATGACGTATTGGAAAAATTGCGTAAAACAAACTCTCCAGTAGCCGTCCTCATCAACAAAATAGATAAGTCATCTGAAGAAGAGGTAAAAGCGAAAATTGAATTTTGGCAAGAAAAATTGAATCCGGATACGATCTTCGCTATTTCAGCTAAATTAAACCACAATGTGGAGGCTGTCATGCAGTACATCAAAGATAAGTTACCTATCCACGAAGCGTACTACGAAAAAGATGAATTGACGGATAAATCCATGCGTTTCTTTGTCTCTGAGATGATACGTGAAAAAGTCTTCAAATTATACGACAAGGAAATTCCTTATAGCACTGAAGTAATTGTCACTTCCTACAAAGAAGAAGCAAATATCACGCGTATTGCCGCTGAGATTATTGTTGAACGCGACTCTCAAAAGAACATTATTATTGGTAAAGCAGGTGCTATGATCAAAAAAGTAGGCACTTATGCCCGCCAGGATATTGAAGAATTTATTGACGGAAAGGTTTTTCTGGAGCTCTTCGTCAAGGTAATCCCTGATTGGAGAAGCAAGAAGAATTACCTTAAACGGTTTGGTTACGACGATTAATTAGTACTGAGTGGATAGTATTGCGTATTAAGACCTGATTGTACAAGCCCTTGGCTTTATTTACGCTAGTTTTTTTTACCATGCCATCTGTTTTTCTTTATTGATTTTTCAGACCTAACAAATGAATTGAGAAAGTATCAAAACAGCGATATCAGAAAAGTTAGCTCTAGCTTGATAAGCTCGTTCCACTAAAATATTCACGAAGTGCTTTAATCTGTTTCAGGTTAAGCACTTTTTTTAGGTCTTCGTCCGAAGCTTCCTTCACCTTTTTTACCGATTTAAATTCAGTCAACACCTTCTCCACCGTTGTCTTTCCAATCCCTGGTATATTTTCCAACTCAGACACAAAAGTCTTCCGGCTACGCTGATTTCGATGAAAGGTGATACCAAAACGGTGTGCTTCGTCGCGCAGATGCTGGATGATCCTTAAGGTTTCCGATTTCTTATCCAGATAGAGTGGGTATTGATCCCCAGGATAGAACAGTTCTTCCAATCGCTTAGCGATGCCGATGACCGTTACCTTGCGTTCTATTCCCAATAAGCGCAAGCTTTTTAATGCCGCGCCTAATTGCCCTTTACCTCCGTCGATAATAATCAGTTGCGGCAAGGGCTGATCCTCGTCCAATAATCTTCTGTAGCGCCTAAAAACAGCCTCCTCCATGGTCGCAAAATCGTTGGGTCCCTCCACGGTTTTCACATTAAAATGCCTATAATCTTTTTTGGAAGGCTTTGCATCTTTGAACACTACAATAGCCGATACGGGATAATTTCCCTGGATATTAGAGTTATCAAAACACTCGATATGCTGCGGCAAGACATTCATCCGAAGATCCTTTTGCATCTGTTTTAAAATACGCTCGGTACGAATGTCTGGATTAAGTTTTTCGTATTGTAATAAGCGTTCTTTCCTAAAAAAAGCTACATTTTTTTGGGAAAGCTCCAGGAGTTTCTTCTTTTCCCCCAGTTTGGGAATTGTGAATTTTATCCGTTCGTTTTCCTCAATATCCAGTTCGAAGGGTACAATAATCTCCCGCGAAAGGCTTTTAAACCGCTCGCGTATTTCAGGGATGGCTAATGACAGTAATTCCTGCTCGCTTTCATCCAAACGGCGTTTCATTTCTAGGGTCTGCGTCTGTATAATAACGCCGTTCATCACTTTTAAGTAATTTACAAACGCATAACCATCATCCGAGGCAATACTAAAAACATCTACATTGGTAATCGAGGAATTGACAACAGTCGATTTACTTTGATAATTATCCAGTTTATCAAGTTTAGCTTTAATCAATTGCGCACGTTCAAAATCCAGCGAAGCGGCCGCTGAAGCGATGCTTTCTTTTAGTCTATTGGTGACAACGGCAATTTTACCATTCAGAATATCCTTGATGTCGCTCAGATTTTGATCATAATCTTCCTCAGATTGATATCCCTCACAAGGTCCCTTACAGTTTCCGATCTGATATTCGAGGCAAATCTTGAACTTGCCCTTTCGGATATTCTCCTGTGTCAATGCCAGGTTACAGGTACGAAGCGGAAATAATTCGCGGATCAGATCAAGTACGATGTGCATCATACCCACAGAAGGGTATGGCCCATAATAGCGGGAGCCATCTTTAATAAATTGCCTGGTCCAAAACACCCGGGGAAAAGGTTCATTCTTGATAACAATCCATGGATAGGTCTTGTCATCCTTGAGCATGACATTGTATTTTGGCTTATGTTTCTTGATTAAAGAGTTTTCAAGCAACCAGGCATCAATTTCGGTATCTACGATAGTAAAAGAAATTCGGTTGATCTTACGCACCAAAACGCGTGTCTTACCATTCAATTGATTTTCATTGACAAAATATGAACCTACCCGGTTACGAAGGTCTTTCGCCTTGCCGATATAGATCAATTCATCATGTTTATCAAAATACTGATAGACCCCTGGTCGATGAGGTATTTTCTTTAATTCTTCTCTATAGTCAAATGTCAAAACTTTAAAAATTAAAAAGTAAAAAACGGAGACAGCTTATAAGCCATAGTCTTGTCAAACCAAAGTCCTTATTCCTTAATCTTTGAAAAAACACTTTGTACGCCGCAGGCCTGTGCAACCAGAATCTCAATACTCCTATCTAACTACTTAACACTAAAATCCTAAACGGTCATCTTTTAGTTTGGGTTCATCTTTGCTGCTTGAATCTGTAGATCCGTCTTCGACATCAGAGCCACCACCGCCCCAGTACTGGTTACAGTCAATGACACGGGTGAGCCCACCCTGAGGTTGTTCGAAATCACCTTTTGTATATTTTAAGTTTGAATCTTTATAGACCTTTTGCATAAAGAAAGCAAAAACTGGCATTGCAGCCGCTGCCCCCTGTCCATATTCCATCCGGTCAAAACTGATTCCCCGATCTTCGGCTCCCGTCCAGACACCCGTGACCAGTTCGGGTGTGATACCGATAAACCAGGCATCCGAGTTATCATTGGTTGTACCCGTTTTACCCCCAATCGGATTAGTCAGGTTATATTTCCACTGAATACGTCGTGCAGTACCCTGCGATACAACTTTTTTCAGCATATCCACAATGATATAAGCGGATTCGCTATTCAGCGCTTTAACGACTTTCGGTGCCTTATCATAGATAGGCGTACCATTTTTGTCTTCTATCCGTAAGATTGCTGTCGGTTCGATCCAAGTACCCTGATTAACGAAGGCTGAATAAGCACCAACCATATCAAAGACTGATGCTTCGTACGCTCCTAGGGAGATGGAAGGGTAATTGGGTACCTCGCTCGTTATGCCCATACGCTTGGTCAATGCAGCGACTTCCGCTGCGCCCACTTCATGCACCAGATAAGCTGTCGCAAAGTTTTGTGAATACGCTAGAGCCTTGGCCAAAGTAATCGGGTTGCCGCCTTGTGCATTTCCCCTTGGCGTCCAACCGTTGTAAGTCTGTTGATAATTTGGGATACTATAACAAGGTGAATAGCCATTGTCAACGGCCACAGCGTAGGTAAATGGCTTGGCCGTAGACCCCACTTGCCGTGTCCCCATTTTTACTTGATCATATTTAAAGTGGCCAAAATCAATACCGCCAACCCATGCCTTAATATGTCCTGTTTTTGGTTCCATGGACATCATGGCATTTCGCAGCATTAACTTATTGTACTTAATGGAATCCATTGGTGTCATCATGGTATCTTTACTGCCTTTCCATGTAAAAATATTCATCGGAACCTTTACATTAAAAGCTTTTTTGATCTCATCTTCATTCAATCCCTCTTCGCGCAGTATGCGATACCGATCGGATCGTTTCATTCCACTGATCAACAACTTCGCTTTTTCGCCTTTGAATGGGTCCCTATTTTTCCACTGCGCAGAAAATTTCGATTGCAGCTGCTTCATCCATTCTTTCTGCGAATCTTCGGCATATTGCTGCATGGACATATTAATGGTCGTGTAGATCTTTAGTCCATCACGATCTAAATCATAAGGTGTACCGTCAGCTTTAACGATCTTTAGATTAGCAAATTCTTTCTTAATCTGATCCTTTAATACTGCTCTAAAATATGGAGCTAAGCCCTCACCGTAGTTTGCGATCTTTAATTCTAGTCCGAGTGGTTTCTCTTTTGCATTAGCTGCCTCTTCCGCTGAAATAAAATTGGCAGCCACCATATTATTTAATACAGTGTTACGCCGAATTTTTGACTTTTCAGGATATCTTACGGGTGAATAGGCTCCGGGACCTTTCAACATACCCACTAAGAGCGCCGCTTGCTCAGCAGTTAATTTATCTGGCGTAGTATTGAAATAAGTACGTGCAGCAGATTTAATCCCATATGTATTGTACGCCCCAAAATCCACGGTATTGAAATACATGGTAATAATCTCATCCTTGGTATAATTTCTTTCCAGACGAACAGCTGTCACCCATTCTTGAAATTTTTGGATAATCCGTTTTAAAAAATTCTTTTGGCGGCCATCAGAAAAGAGGTTAAGCGCCAGCTGTTGCGTAATGGTACTCCCCCCCTGTTTATTGCCGGTCAAGGTATGAAAGATCACAGTAAAGGTACGGGAATAATCTATCCCAGAATGGTCATAAAAGCGTTTGTCTTCAGTGGAAACCAATGCTTTGACCAAATAGGGCGACAATTCACTGTATTTGACGTTGGAACGGTTCTGCACATAATAGGTCCCCAAGACTTTACGGTCCTCCGTAATGACCTCGGATGCCAAGTTACTTTTGGGATTTTCCAGATCGCTGAACGAAGGTAACTTCCCGAACAACCCCATACGTATACTCAATATAAATAAAAATCCCAGCGCGACAATGCCGATGACGATCTTCCAAAAATTGAATGTATATCGCTTTATATCGCTTTCAGTAAGTTGATTTTTTTTTGATACTCGCTTCATCTATTTACGAAATTTCAGATGTAAATATTATTCATTTGTGCTTGTTTGCAGTAATATTCATGAATGCAAAAGCATTTTATTGTTAAAAGCTATTGAATATCCTGTCTTCTTATCCGTATGCGTATTTTTCAAACATGGATATTCAGTTACTTGCTCTTATAGATTTTAATGTCCACTCTATCAGATAGTGTGCCAAAGAATGTTGCCATGGCAAAGGTATTACTAATTCATCCAAAAGTAAACATTAAAGGATCAAAATGTTTGCACATCCGCCTCTAAAGTCGTTCAATTAAACAGACTGCATAGGCAACAACGCCTTCTTGCCTACCGATGAAACCCATTGTCTCATTAGTCGTTGCCTTGATCGAAATATCATCTATATCCAGGCCTGTCACCTCTGCCAATTTAATCTTCATCTGTGGAATATAAGGTTTGATTTTGGGCGCTTCAAGACAAAGCATCGCATCAATATTACCAAGTTGGTATCCTTTTGCCTGAATCAATCCCATACATTCTTTTAATAGCAACAAGCTACTAATCCCCTTCCAACGCATATCTGTATTGGGAAAGTGATAACCGATATCTTCTAAGTTTGCAGCTCCTAAAATAGCGTCACAAATGGCATGTACCAAGACATCCGCATCCGAATGCCCAAATGCTCCAGCGTGATGTTCCAGCTGTACACCTCCTACAATAAATGGGTGTCCTTCTTTTATTTGATGAACATCAAACCCAAATCCTACCTTAATTTTCATTATATTAATATATTATGAGCTCACGTTTTGCAACGTCATAAATAAGCTCGTTATACGCAGTTCGTTCTGTAATAGGATGATCTACCCTTGACCATTATTTACTTTTCCAGCATTATTTTGATCACCTGGCTTCCATTGCTACGAAGATAACATTTTACCACTGATATCCTGAAAAGGACTTTGCTATCCTAGATTTCTATCGTTTTCAAATTACCTCCGCTAAACGTATATTCCGTAAAAAACAAAAGGGCTATTTCGTTGGAAATAGCCCTTTTTACTAATTTATTGTCTGCTTTTTTTACTCAAATCTTCAGGACATCGTGCTATACCTCTACTTCTTCAGGAGCAAACTGATCGTATACTTCTCCAAAAGCATCGTAGTCCTGATCGCCATTAGGCTCAAAAACCTGAATGTCTTTGGATCTAGCGAAATCAACAATTGCCGTATTCACATTTTCGTCTGCTACGACAACCATATCAGTGAAATGTAAAGCACCTTTATAGATTGCTTCATAACTACCGTCCCCGTACACTTGCGCATCCGCGGTTTTAAAAGCGCCTTCCGGAGCCATTTCGGCATATTTCGATCCTAATGTACCTTTAAACTCCTCGTTAAACAGCGAGTACATCACTTTTGCATCCTTAAATGTAGGATCGTCCTTATACGTTGTTTTTACATAAGCAGGTACCAAAGCAGAAAACCATCCATGACAGTGTACTACATCCGGCGACCAGCCTAATTTCTTAACAGTTTCCAACGCTCCTTTACAGAAGAACACCGAACGCTCATTATTGTCTGCAAAGAATTCGCCATGCTCATCACTAAAAACTTTTTTACGCTGAAAGTAGTCCTCGTTATCCAAGAAATACACCTGCATCCGAGCTGCAGGCAGTGAAGCTACTTTAATAATTAGCGGATTATCATTATTATCCACAACAATGTTCAAGCCTGAAAGACGAATCACCTCATGCAATCTATTTCTACGCTCGTTGATATTCCCAAAACGAGGCATCAAGATACGGATTTCAAAACCCTTCTCTTGCATCGCTTGAGGCAGTTGACGTGTAATTTCAGAAATTTTGGTTAATTCGAGGAAAGGCGACATCTCGTGAGTAATAAACAATATCTTCGTTTTTGCCATCTCCAGTTATTTTTATTTATTATTTTCGAACAGTAAAATCGGTCTACAAAGGTACAAAAAAAATACTTACCATGCAATTTACTATCAATCATCGTTTTATATTCCCAAAATAATATGCAACTTTGCCAACAAAAAATTATTCAGTAAAGTGGAAATTTTCAAAACGAAAGCCGCTCTCCAAGCGCATCTCCAAAAAGCACGTTCCGCAGGTAAAAAAATCGCCTTGATTCCGACGATGGGTGCACTGCATGAAGGGCATTTATCCTTATTGGATTATGCCAAACCCATCAGCGATATCCGTGTTTGCAGCATTTTTGTCAACCCTACGCAGTTCAACGACCCCAAAGATCTTGAAAAATACCCGCGTCCAATTGAAGCTGATATCAAGCTATTGGAATCCGTGGATTGTGATATTTTATTTATGCCAAGTGTAGAAGAAATGTATCCGGACAAAGAGGAGCATTGGCATATTGACCTTGGCGAATTGGATCAAATTTGGGAGGGTGAAAAACGGCCCGGGCATTTTCAGGGTGTAACACAAGTCGTCTATAAATTATTTACATTAGTACAACCCGATATCGCCTGTTTTGGTCAAAAAGACTTTCAGCAAGTCATGGTCATCAAACGTATGATCGAAATCAAAGATCTTCCAATTCAATTGGCGATCTGCCCAATAATCAGGGATGAACATGGTCTGGCTTTAAGTTCCCGGAATATGCGCCTAAGTGAAGAAGGTAAAACAAAGGCCCTGGCGCTCTCCCATTCGTTGCAATATCTGAAAGACCACATTACCGATAACACTGGATTACAAGAGGTTAAAAATAATGCCTTAGCAATATTAACAGGTACAGAGGGGGTGACTGTCGAATATTTCGCTATCTGCGAAAGTACTTCGTTAAAAGAGGTTGAACAGATTGATTTCAGCAAGCCACATGTAGCGCTCGTAACAGCATGGGTAGAAGGTGTCCGACTTATTGACAATATGGTGCTAACTTAAGCAAGAGGAATGATCGGATAATTGGGGGCATCGACGTTGCTGATTTGTAGTTATGAGGTAAAAAAAACAGCAATAATGCCACAGCGTGTCATAAGCCGCGGTTCAAATCAGGCTACGAATATTTAAATACTAAAAAAAGCTTTACCTTTGCGCCATGGTAATAGAAGTAATGAAATCCAAGATTCACCGCGTGAAAGTCACACAGGCGGAATTGAATTACGTGGGTAGTATCACGATAGATGAAGATTTGATGGATGCTGCAAATATCATCGCTAACGAAAAAGTTCAAATCGTAAATAATAACAATGGAGCCCGCCTGGAAACTTATGTCATTCCAGGACAACGTGGATCAGGTACCATCTGTCTGAATGGAGCTGCGGCACGTTTGGTCCAAGTCGGTGATATCATCATTATTATTTCATATGCAACCATGGATTTTGAGGAAGCTAAACAGTTTCAACCCTCTTTGGTTTTCCCAGATGACAACAATCACTTGATAAAATAGTATTGAGATATTAGAATTGAGATTTTAGTTTTAATTTTTAATCTTAACTTTATATCGTATTTTTGAAGCGTTACCTTATCGGGTAGCGCTTTTTTATGCAATCAAAAACAACAAGAAATCTACGTCAGCTTATCGCATCAGTCCAATTGGTCCTGATGTCGTTGATTATTATTTCTGGTGTTGTTTTCATGCACAAAGAAGTAAAATCGACCGGGGAAATCGTGATGCACACGCACCCTTACGATTTTACAAAAAAAGAAAAACCACAAGAAACCGATGACCAGATCGATTACCTGAATGTCATCTATCAAAACACCTATGTTCAGACCGAGTTTACCGTCCTCGAGCTTCCCATACCAAAGGAAATTCAGTTAACCGTTTATTGTTCGGCCTGCCCAGAAGTTACCACCATCACAAACAGTCCCTACTACCTCCGGGGGCCTCCCTACTTTGTATAAATACAGTTCATATTTTTTCAAATCTGACTACATCCTGTGAAAACATTGTATCATAATGCCATCGGCATTGGTAAGTACATTTATTTTTCGCCATGGAAAAAATAATGATCAGAGCCTTGGTTTGGTACTCCTTAGGGACAAAACCAATGTCTCCATATTTAATTTTACAAAGTAGATAGATGATACCCTTATGTTTACATCATAGCGATTGTTCGTCCAAAGACTATGCATGTAGTATGCACACAAGCTTCAGGTAAGGTTCCTTATTTAGTATCCTCTGCAAGAAGAAAAAGCTTGCTGTATAAAAGCTATAAGTACGTACGGGCATCTCAATACGCAATACAATAAAAATGCTAAAACAATACACTTTACTGGCTACACTATTGGCCAGCACATCCACTATATACGCGCAATCATCATTGGAGGGTTATTTATTCAACAAAAACCGTGAGGCTATTGCTTCGGGCACATTGACCATTAAGAATGGCAAATCAGCTACCTCATCTGATGCCGAAGGTCATTTTAAATTCAATGCCCTTGCTACACCCAAGGTGACCTTAAATATTTCGGCTGTGGGCTATCGTTCGATGACCAGGGTGATCAGTCTGGACACGGTAGCATCCCCGCTCCAGATCCAGCTTGAAGAAGATAATCTTAATCTGGATGAGGTAGTTGTCTCGGCTACCCGATACGGCGTAAAACGCAAGGATGCGCCTGTTGTGGTCAATGTGATCGGACCAAAGCTATTCAATGCGACGCAATCTGTAGCGATGTCCGAAACATTGAATTATCAGCCCGGAGTCCGGGTGGAAAACAATTGTCAAAATTGCGGTTTTTCACAGGTCAGACTCAACGGCCTCGAAGGCCCATACTCACAGATATTAATTAATAGCAGGGCCGTCTTTTCGGCATTAAATAGTGTCTACGGATTGGACCAGATCCCAACCAGCATGATTGACCGAATCGAAGTCGTGCGCAGTGGTGGCTCAGCATTGTTCGGAGCCAATGCCATCGCCGGAACAATCAATATCATTACGAAAGATCCTGTCGAGAACGACTGGCAGGTAAAATCTACCAATTCACTGATCGGTGGAAAAAGCTGGGACAACACCGTCGACTTCAATACTTCGCTTGTCGCAGAGGACTTAAAAACTGGCGCAACATTTTATGGGATGCATCGCAATAGAGAATCTTATGACGCAAACGGTGACGGCTTTTCAGAGATCACCAAGCTTCGTAATACGACTTTTGGCACCAAACTATTTTATAAACCAAGTGACTTGGATAAAATCACGGTAGATTTTAGTACGGTCAATGAATTCCGCCGGGGGGGAGATCAACTTGACAAAGCACCTCACTTGACCCAGATCACAGAACAGTTGCAAACCAGTTCCATTGTCGGTGGAATTACCTACGACCATTATTCCGAAGATTACAAACATAAGCTCTCAGCCTATGGCTCGGTCCAGAAAACAGTGCGCGACAGTTATTATGGTGGACTTGGAGGAGGAACAACCTTAGCAGATAGTACCCTTGCATCCAATTCGTATGGAAAAACAGATGATATTGCACTTGTTTTAGGAAGTCAGTACACCTACAATTTTGAAAAAGATGTATTTACAGCAGGTGTAGAGTTTTCCTATAACGACACCCAGGATGAGATTCCCGGCTATAAGCGGACGATTGACCAGCAGAATAAGGGATTGGGTACTTACGCACAATACGAATGGAAACCCTTTTCAACATTGAAAACACTGATTGGCGCCCGCTACGATTACACGTTTGTAGATGGTAAATACAGTCTTGCAGGTATAAATCGGAATTCGGATCAACGCTTTGGTACTTTCAGCCCACGATTAACTGTTCTTTATGATATCACGAAAGACCTGCAGTTCAGAGGTGGATATGCACGTGGTTTCAGGGCGCCGCAGGCATTTAATGAAGACATGCACGTAACCTCGATCGGCGGCAACCAGGTTTTTGTCCTTATTGGTGAAAACTTAAAAACCGAATATTCCAATGCCTATACGGGATCATTCAGTTACAATAAAAACTTTGGAAATGTACAGACAAGCTTGCTTGTCGAAGGTTTCTATACAGATCTCAACAATCAGTTTGTCAACATTATGGCCTCAGAAAAGGATGGGTTGATTATTCAGGAGATGCAAAATGGAGAAGGCGCACGCGTGTATGGCTTTAACATCGAAATCAATATTGCACCTTCATCCTGGCTATCCTTTCAGACAGGTGGAACCATCCAACGCTCTCGTTACAAGAAGGATCAGCTGATCTATGAAGGGAAAGAGGATGCCCATGATATCTGGACAAAAAAATATGTCCGTACACCCAATATCTATGGCTATATGAACACCAACCTGAAAGCGACAAAACGATTTGCAGTTGACCTGACAGGAGTATATACAGGTAAAATGATTGTGCCACATATCCAGCAAGATATCATGACATTAAAGAATGCTAATGATTTTGTTGAGTTAAACCTACGCTTGGGGTATACACTGCCTGTACATAAGGATTTTAGCATCGAGTTCTTTGGTGGTGTACAGAATATGTTCAACGCCTTCCAAAAGGATTTTGACAAAGGAGCGTTACGGGATTCAGATTATATTTATGGGCCAACACGTCCGAGGACCTATACGTTCGGACTCCGCGTTGGCCATTTTCATTAGAAGATTGGTGTTGGGATAGCTAACACCGAATAAAAATATAACAATGAAATATTGTCGGAGAATAAGCATACTATTGATCGCTTTCCTTTATCCGCTCCTACATTTTGGACAGGAGCGGATAAATTGGGTCAGTTTTGATCAGCTCGATTCCTTACTTGCAGTAGAACCAAGGGAGACCATTATTTTTATCCATACCGATTGGTGTACCTATTGTCGAAAGATGGAACAGGAGATATTTACAAAGCCGGATATTGTTACAGTGATCGATAAAAGTTATTATGCGGTCCGACTGGATGCGGAATCTGTACAGAAAATTACCTTTGACCAGAGCATTTGGAAAGCAAAATCGGATAAGAAAAGAACTGGCCAGTACCATCCTTTGGCGCTAACGTTATTGAATGGGAAACAAATGGTTTTTCCTAGCATCCTTCGATTTGACAGGGAGTTTCGCTTAAAAAATATACAGCAAAAATACCTGAATTCAAAAGAGTTAGGTGTTTTTTTAGAATAATTTAACATATTTGTGTAGCGAAACCAAACGGAAGTGCGTTTTGAGTTTTATAATTAATACACACTTTAAGAAATTATGAAAAATATCACGAAATTTTTAATGGCATTTTTGTGTCTGGGAGTTCTTTTTACAGCATGTAATAAAGATAACTTTGACTGGGATGAATATTACAGACAACAAGAAGAAGCTATGAAAAAAGAGAAAGCAAGACAAGATTCTTTATATAAAGATCAAGCTCCTTTGTTGTTAGAATATGCTAAACAGAACTTCAAGAATGATGCTGGGGAGCCAAACTATGTTGTAGACGACTCAACTAAGATTGTCTATCAGATTTTAAGCCCTGGTGACAAAACGTCCTATACTTATAAAGCTCAGGTTGGAAATGGAGGCTATGTAATTACGTCACCATCGTTAACAATCAACTTCAAAGGACAATTGTTGAACGGAACTGTATTCGATCAAAGTAAAGAGGGTACGCCGACTAATTATAGCAACTTAAGTCCTGCGATCAATAAGTATGGCGGTTCGTGGTACTATGCCTTTATCCCTAAAGTAATTAGTCAAGATGGTCGAGAGTTAAAATTCAACGGGCTAACAGCCACAGGCTTAGTGAAAGGATCCAAAATTCGTTTTGTGGCACCATCTTATTTGGGTTTTGATCAAAAAGAATTTAAAGATGGAAGTGAAAAAGTAACTGTTCCTGTAAATACACCTGTTGCATATGAAATTGAAGTTACCGCAATTGCTGCAGCCACTTCAAACTAAAAACATTCTATTTGAAAAAGCCATTTTCTTATCGAAAATGGCTTTTTCTAAATACATCCATGACACTAGACAATGGCTGTCTCAATTAGAATATACTTGATCACACTAAAAAATATTAGAAACACCCCTCCACAATACACTTCAATCATCCAATAAGTGTTAATTACTGTATCAAAATGTTAATTATTGACGCAACAGCACATGTCAATAAAAAATAATATACTTTTGCTAGAGATCATTTTAAAGTCTAAATGCCCCTTTTGAAAACATCACATTTAATATGAAAAAAATATTATCACCACTGTTCTTGGGAATCGCAGCTATTGCTTTATTTACCGTTAGTTGTGCTAAAAGTGACGACACACCTATTTATGATGCTGCTGCACAATTCAAAACTGATTCTGTCACGCTCAAAAATTATGTTGACAACAAGTTTCCAGATGCACAATATGATTCAGAAACTGGAATTTGGTATGAAATTCTGACCGAAGGCGAAGGCAATTACCAATATAAAATAGTGGATACTTTAAATGCTAAGTTCCTTAAATTTAAACCAACTGTAAAGTACACAGGTAGGTTATTGAGCGGAAGTATTTTTGACCAGACTGAAACCGATAAAACAACTACTTTTGAAATATTGACCAATACAGGATATCAGTACCCTTTTGTTAGCTCCATTATTCCAGCTTGGACATTCGCATTCGCTCCTAAGAAAGTAGGTGACGTCAAATTGGGCGGTTTGACCGAAAATGGACTACAAAAAGGAACAAAAATTCATATTATGGCTCCGTCGTTATATGGATACCAAAATCAAGCTGTGGGAACCATACCAGCCAATTCTCCTTTAGATTTTGTTATCGAAGTCGTGGATTTAAAATAATAACAAAGATTATGTTAAAAAACCTCCTAAAAAAGCTTTAGGAGGTTTTTTATTTATACCCCCTATTATTTGTAAGTATTCAAACGTATTCGTTTCTGTAAGAATCTAAAAGTATCGCTAACAATCGTTAAGCCTTTCTAGAAAAAATAAACCTAACCCTTAAAAGCTTAAGCTTAAATAGATGGACTGTTAAAACAACAAAAGCTCGAAGTGGGGAACTCCGAGCTTTACCTAACCAATTATTAACCTAAATTATGAAAAGTTCTTTATATATTATTTTGTATATATCTTTCTGTTTTGATATATCAAAGGTACTATAGATTCCGTTTCATGTCAAGAAATTTAACAGCATTTAACGTTGTTAAAATTATGTTAAAACAATTTAGCAAATTACAACAATTGAACACCGCTATTTTGACGATAATTTTTCAACCAATCTATGAATAATAACAGATTTGGGCTTTAGGCGAGGATTAAATTCATGGCCTATGCGGTCAATAGTCCAAACAAAAAATGCTACGATCAATTCGTGGGTAAGTAAATAAGCTAGTCACTCGTAGAATCTTAAAAAACAGTAGCCAATAAAGAAACACTTTCAATAAAAAGGAATAAATTTGTAATGAAGGTACCGCGTCTTAGGGCTGTGTACTATTGATACAAAACTTAAATCGTCAATCGTCATGTTTTTAACCACATAGCGGGTTTAACAAAGAAAAATTAAAAGGATGAAAATAGCTTTAGCCCAATTGAATTACCATATCGGTAATTTTGAAGCAAATACAGAGAAAATAATTCAAACCATCAACCAAGCCAAAGAAGCGTCGGCAGACCTTATCATCTTTGCCGAGCTCGCTATCGGAGGCTATCCCGCCAAAGACCTTTTACGGAATAGCATATTTAAAAAACAGTGTGATGAAGCTATTCACCAAATCGCCACCCATTGTCAGGATATTGCTTGTATTATCGGTGCCCCTGTCAGAAACAGCGATCCCGAAGGCAAAGAACTTTACAATAGCGCTGTGTTTATCGAAAAGGGTGCTGTTCGAAACATTGTAAAAAAGGGCCTGCTGCCAGACTACGATGTATTTGATGAATACCGTTACTTCGAACCCAACAAACGCTTCAATTGCATTACATTAAATGGTGTAAAAATAGCCCTGACTGTATGTGAGGACCTATGGGATGACGACGAGGGTGGAAACTCCTATGTCGGTGACCCAATGGCCGAACTCAGGAAAGAAAATCCTGATCTGTTGATCAATATCGCAGCGTCACCATTCTCATACACACATTTTGACGAACGGGTTAAGGTACTTTCCCGCCAGGTCAAGACCTACAGTCGCCCGCTGATCTATGTGAATCAAGTAGGTGCTCATATGGATATTATCTTCGATGGAAGGTCACTTGCACTTAATAATGAAGGAACAAAAATCGCGGAATTAAAACGGTTTGAAGAAGACTTACAATATGTTACTTATCATCAAAGGAATATCACCTCAACCACCGCAACGACAAAAGATCCCGCAACAGAGATCGCCTTGATCCATGATGCTCTGATCTTGGGACTACGGGATTATTTTCAAAAATCAGGTTTCAAAAGAGCAGTTTTAGGCCTTTCTGGCGGATTGGATTCGGCATTGGTAGCCGCCCTTGCCTGCGAAGCATTGGGAGCGGACAATGTACTATCCATTCTGATGCCTTCAGTCTATTCCTCAGACCATTCGATTAAAGATGCTATGGACCTGGTGAACAACACAGGCTGCAAACACCATATTGTACCGATAAAGGATATCGCGTCAGCATACGAAAATACACTTGCTCCTATTTTTGAAGGCTTGAAACCAGATACCACCGAAGAAAATATTCAAGCGCGTGCACGGGCTGTCATCCTAATGGCGATATCAAACAAGTTTGGCAACATTCTATTGAACACGTCTAACAAAAGCGAGGCTGCTGTAGGTTACGGCACCTTATATGGGGACATGGCGGGCTCCATCTCGGTCATTGGCGATGTTTATAAATCCAGAGCCTATGACCTGGCGCGTTATATCAATCGAGAGCGGGAGATTATCCCGGTTAACACGATTGAAAAAGCTCCTTCCGCAGAATTACGCCCCGATCAAAAAGATTCAGATTCCCTTCCTGAATATGATTTACTGGACAAGATCTTATTTGAATTGATCGAAAATGAAAAGAGCGGCTCCGAAATTGTAGCGATGGGATTCGAAAAAGCGTTAGTAGAGAGAGTCAATAAGTTGGTCAATAATGCTGAATTTAAACGTTTTCAGGCACCACCGATTTTACGGATCAGCCCCAAAGCTTTTGGTTCAGGAAGACAGATTCCGTTGGTAGCAAAATATTCCTATTAATTTTACAATTAGGATTAAACCATATCTGTAGTTTTTTGTCTAACATTAAAAATAAAATCCTGTACTATTTAGTACAACAACAAATTGCAAATAAACGCTTGATACTGCGTAAAAGCGATGAAAGCGGATAGTGAGGATTTAAAAACAGATTTAATAAATTAAAGTTCCATATAGGCCATGAAACCATCACGGGTATGAGGCTTAAAAAACAAAATCATACACGTGGTAGATTCATCACAGTTAATAAATAAATTACTACGATGAAAAAGATTCTATTATTTTTGGTGCTTTGCGTCGCGCTCGCATCATGTTCGTCTTATCAATACAATACCACTCGGGTAGAGAAGATGGATTTTACTCCTTTCAAGACGTATGCTTGGTTACCACCGGTAGACTCGCTTTCAAAGTCTTATTTTGATAATGATATTGCCAAAACTAATATTTTGGATGCAGCAAATGCGGCCTTGGAAGCAAAGGGGCTCCAGTATTCAAAAGATAATCCGGATCTATTATTCCGTTATATTACAATAGTCAATAACAAAAGCCGATTGGTATATGGCGGCGGCGGATATTATGGCTGGGGCGGTCCTTGGGGCTGGTACAGACCCTGGTTTTCACCTTACTATTACGGTGGTGGATATTATCCCGTTGCAAAAGAACGCTATCGTTATGGCCACTTGATTATCGAAGCTATCGACCGTAAAACAAATGCGGTGATCTGGCAAGCACGGGGGTCAGGTGATGTCGATAACCCAGAAAAAGCAATCAATAATATCAGTAAAGTCGCAACCGGAGTTATTGATTTGTTTCCTGTAAAAACATTAAAGAAATAAACGGAGTTTTTACAACTCCCATAAATCAAAAGGCTGGTCTAGTAGACCAGCCTTTTGATTTATAAGCATCTTGTATTGATCTGTTCCGAGCAATCACCTCGTTTTGTTTAATGAGCGGGTCATCCTTAAACCGATGGCCGCAATTTTAAATAAAATGGTACCTCGACGCGTTCCTTCGACTTGTTCATAATCAGTTCAGCAGCAAGCCGCCCCATCATTTCAAAATCAGTGGATATTGTCGTAATACCATTCAGGATAAATTTCTTCAATGGGGTTTCATTATAGGAAATGACTCCAACATCTTTTCCTATGACCAATTTATTCTGAATAACCTTGTTCAACAATTTCACGAGATCGTCTTCAATAATATTGATGTAGCATGTTCCCTTCTCTACGTTCTCTTCATCAATATCGGACACTAATTCGTGCTCAAAAGCATATTGCTGACAAAATTTGTAAAATCCCTTGATGATGGCTTTAGGAAAATCACTATAGTCCGGAAATACCAGTTTCAAATTTTTGTACTTACTAAGCACCTCATTGGCTTCTTCCAATGCGGAATAAATATCGTGTTCATAATTTTCGTATACCGCAGGAAAATCCCCAGGAACGTCCTCAATGAACTTACCCAACAACATCAGTTTATCTGTAGGGATCTTACGGATGATGTCGGGCGCTTTGTCTCTCCCCTCTTTAAAATGGGGAAATAAGACGTAGTAATCATATGTTTTGGTCAAGCTTCCCAGTAGGTTATTCAGGTAAGATAAATCCGAATTATAAACAAATAAGTCGAGGTTGGCGAAATCTCCGAGTTCCCTAGCAAAAGAATCATAAACAATTTTTTTATGTGCACTCAATTTATTGAGAAAAAGGGCAATCTTAAGTTTCGACTGTACATCGGTCTTGTTGACATAATATCCCTTACCTGGATTGGACGCAATAATATCATTTTTCTTCAAATAACGATATGCTTTTTCAACAGTATCACGCGATATTTCCAGATATGCACTTAATTCATTGATAGACGGCAACATATCGTTTCTGACCAATGTTTCATTTTTCACAGCATCGATAATGGTATTTGCTAATTGCAAATACTTGGGAGTAGCAGAAAAATCACTGATTTCTAAGGTTTTTAAAAACTGATTTACGGAACTGGTCATTGTTAGATTTTAATAATTATAAAATTAACGATTTGTTTATAAATATTTAAATAAAACACCCAAAAACAATTTGCCTCAGAAACCCGCCTCCATGCATCCCATAATAAAAGGTCCAGTGGCTTTCGTATCATTTTCACGAATACGTTCATTCACATAATAGTCATAACTACCGTCTCGATAAGGCTTTCCACCCAAACCAGCAACAGCATTACATTGCAACAATGTCAAAAGTTCATTTTCTCGTTTTAGCAATCTCTTTTGGATCCCCTGATATAACTTGTGTACCAAGGCCATGTAGCTTTCAGAAAGGTATTTTTTATTGATCCCTTTTGAATAAGCATATAGAAACATACTATTGACCGAAGCTTCCTGATAATTACCTTTTCTTTTTGGCTGGTCAATTACTTGCCACCACAGGCCTTCATCATCTTGATAGTTAGCAAGAGTCTTAGCTAACGATTGAGCCAATTGAATCAATTTGTCTCTTCTGGGATAATCTAAAGGCAACTCGTCCAATACATCGATGACGGCCATAAAATACCAGCCAATACTTCTGCCCCAAAAATTGGGCGACTGCCCCGTTTGGGGATTTGCCCAAGCTTGCTTTTTACTTTCGTCCCAAGCGTGATAATACAATCCTGTCCTAGGGTCCAATGTATGTTTAGCAGTAATTAAAATCTCATCGATAGCCTTGTCATAGTATTGGTCTTCCTTACTAAGTTTAGCATATTTTGCGAGAAAAGGTCCGGTCATATAAACGCCATCCAACCAGATCTGATGGGGATAAATCAGTTTGTGCCAATAGCCACCTTCGAGTGTTGTAGGTTGGTATGTTAGTTGGTGAACCAATGTTTCAATAGCGAGACGATATTTTTCTTTCTTAGTTTTTCCATAAAGTTCAAAGAGTATTTTTCCGGAATTGATAAAATCCACATTATACGAACTAAGCTCATATAGATGAATTTCTCCCTTTTCATTGATGAGTGTATCCGCCCACTTTTCTACGTAGTTGAAGTATTTTGCTTCTCCTGTCTTTTCGGCAACTTTTAACATGGCAAGACAGCCTAAGCCCTGTGAATAACCGAAATAAAGCCGTTTGCCGTGATCCAATTGCCAAGCTTCAGGGAAACGTTTCATTTCCGAATCTGCAAACTGTTGATACATCGATTGTGCTGTCAGCGTAGATACTATGCCCAGTAAGCATAGGAGAAGAATTATTTTTTTAAAGATCATATGTTGTCTTGTATGATTAAAATAAATATTTTACATTATTATACTACTTATCAAGAATATTGTTAACCATGACTCATTGTCGATATTTCACTTTAAGGTACTTTATAAATATTATCGTATCCAAATCGCTAAGACTTCTGGAGTTATGTCGTCAATGTCATTCGTTTTTCTTTTACATAGCGGCATATAATTATATTATGAACTTACCTTACGAGGAGGTAATAAATATGTACATCAGCCAGTAATGCTAAAAATATCACAAAAAGAAACAATAACCGTCCTGAGCTATCTTGATTTTGCATGCTGTCTGAACGATTTCGCGCAGCAAAATATTGACTTCGTCACATAGAAAAGTCACTCCGACCAGTGTTTCGTTTGTTTTCCCACGTGGAATTTTCATTTCCCCCTATGGAAAAATCGTTCAGACACCCGACTTTTTCATTTCGCCGAGTGACAAAACGAAAAAGTCCTTTAGCTAAACAAAGAAGTCGGGGGACTTTTTCATTTCGACAGGCGTCAGTGATATTTTGCCCTAAGGGGAAATGAAACGTTCACCTGTCGAACTCATTTCGCCAAGTGGAAAAATTGCGCAAATACAGCGCAATTTCCCATAGACAGAGCGCAAAATCGATCGGAGGGACACAATACATCCTAATAGAGTGGATGCTGCTGACCGGTCAGTCCTGGATTATTATCAATGGTCGTCGTACTTAACGGGACTATCTCCACTTTGTTTTTTTCCAGACCTCTATAAATATTACTTACCCAAGTCGCTGTAGGGGTCAAGGCGTTTGAAAAGAAAATCGATTGATTGCTATACATATCCAATAAGGTGTATCCTTGCGCAGTTAATTCGGCTTTTTTTGTTACATCCGGCGCCTCTTTAAATGATATAAATTCTTGTGCAATAAGCGGATCATTAAACATATTGGCCGGCGTCATTTTGTACGCACGGAATAAATCCACGTTTGCGTACTTTCCTGTATGTCCTGCCAGATCCAATAACTCCTGCTTGGTCTGGGTCAGCTTTTCGAACAATATTCCCCAACGAATCAGATCGGTCCGCCGCCATCCCTCAAACCCCAGTTCCAGTTTACGTTCCTGGATAATGGCATCCCGAAACCCTTGATAAGATGTTGCTGTTGTCCCAATTTTAGCTTTATCATTTTTAAATGCACGTAGACGCACTTGCTCGTACAGATCTTTTGCGATTGTAGTTGGTCCCTGATTGATTTCATTTTCAGCTTCAGCGTACATCAGCAGAATATCAGCATACCGTAATTCGATCCAATTAATATCCCTTTGATTGACAGCAATGCCTTTTTCTGATTTCCAATTGACTCTAAATTTACCGATGGTATTACTTGCATAGGTATTCATCTGGTGCTTACTATCTGCTGTGATGGAATAAGATGCAATCGTGACATCACGGCGGCTATCTCCCTCTTCAAATTCAAAATAATAGGTTGGAAAGGCTGCCATTGCTGGCTGTGCTTTGCCATAGAAGGAATTTGTGTGCGAAAAAAATCCATTTGTATAACCAATCCTTCCATCATTGCGATCTGCACCCTTTTGCCCATACTCCAACATAGACTCATTATCGTATTTTCCATTGATCACGTTTCTGAAGATCATTTCGTAATCAATCAAACTATTTTCACCCCGGTCTACAACCGCTTTGCAAGCATCTCTAGCGATTTGATATAACTCTTGAATCCTGGCCTGATCCGGACGTTTACTCAACTTCACACTACTTGCCGAATAAGAGTTTAGATCCCAACGCAGCGAATATCCTGCCGCGTATAAGGCCGTCCTAGCCAATAGTCCATAAGCTGCATTCTTTGAAATACGTTCTACGGATAAACCAGATTCTCCTTTCCAAGGGAGTAACGCAATAGCGTTTTGTAAATCTTCGACACAGGCATCCATGATCGTATCACGGCTCACACGGGAAGAAGAGAAGCTCCCCGCGTCGACTACGGGAATACGCGGAAAAGGAACATCTCCAAAATAACGTACTACATTCAACATATTTTTGGCTCGTATAGCCAGTGCCTCGCCAAGGAGCATATCAAGTTTTTTCTTTTCTGAATCAGTCTTAGGCTGCATTAGCGGAATATTCTTAATCAATACATTAACCTGTTCAACACCAGAATACATTGCTGTGTAGGTCGAAGATGGGCTTGTTGCTGGGGTGTACACATAGTTAGAAACTTGATTTTTTGAGTTGGTCTCCCCCTCGGTGGAAAAGCATTCGTCGGTACCCATACCAAATTGGTAATACAGTTCTGAATTAAAAACACTCGTATAAGCACCTAGTAAAGCCATTTCTACACGATCGGCATTTTCAAAGATATTACTGCTATCGTAATCACTTTGGGAAGGAAGTTCCAAAAATTTCTTACATGATCCTGTTACCAATAGACAGGCTATGCTCAATATTGTTACAATTCTTTTCATTGGAATAAAGTGTTTTAGCCTTTATAAATCTTTAGCAATCTCTTTACTAATCTTGTCGCCTCGATTCATTAAAAACTATTTTTTGTCATAACGATTCGTTAAATCGCATTAAATTATTTTGTTTGTAGTCCTGCTATATTTCAATCGAATCAATCACTCAAAACGTCAAATTAAAGCCTACAACAAAACTTTTTGTTCTTGGATAGGCAGAGTTATCCACTCCTCTCGTTAAAATAGACGATGTTGATGCTACTTCAGGGTCATAACCCGAGAATTTGGTAAATGTATGAATGTTGTTGAGCGTCAAGAAAACCCGCATTTTTCGCAAATAAGCATGTTTGGACAATTCTTGAGGCATAGTATAGCCCAAGGTTATATTGTTAATACGTAAAAAAGATGCGTCTTCCAGATAATAGTCCAATGCATCACTTATCGCAATATTATTGGTCGAATTTAGACTCCATACTTGCTCTTTCTGATGCTGATCAGGGTTCAGTTCGGCCAAACGGTTGAGATCTTTGGTCTCTGCTCCAGTAATAGGATCAATTAACGTAAATCGATCCGCCATTCTCTCCAATGAATTCTGATTCGGTAAATAAGGTCCCATAAAACGTTGTGTATTCATATTAAATGCCTTATTACCGTATGCGAAATTTAGAAACACATTTAAATCAAAATTTTTATAGGAAAAATTATTCCCAATTCCACCAAAAAACTTCGGTTCAGGATTTCCTATTACCGTACGATCATTGGTTGACCATACGGGATTACCATTGCTATCGGTCTCGCCTGCTGTTGGTAAATATTTGACATCGCCTGGTTTAATACTCGTTCTGTTTTTCCCTTTTAATGATGCTACCCCATCTTTCAACATGTAGCTACCATCCCCATTCTGAATAAAATCATCTGTAGTATATACACCGTCGTATTTGTAACCATAAAATTGCCCCACAGTCTCGCCAACTCTTGTTATGAAGTCAATTCTTGAGCTGAGATTATTCAACATAAAATCGCTATTTTCACTACTAGATCCGTATAGGCCAAGCGTTTTTGACCTATTAAATGTGATATTGAAATTAGTCTGCCATTGAAAATTCTGTTTTTTGATATTCAATGTGCGTAACGTAAACTCTACTCCCCGATTTCGTAGGGCCGCCACATTTTGATTTTGATAGCTATATCCTGTTGAGGTCGGAATTGTCTGTTTCAATAAAAGATTACTCGATTTGTTGGAATAAAAATCGGTTGTCAAGCTAATACGATTCTTTAAAATAGCAATATCTAACGCAATATTAGACGTTTGGGTCTTCTCCCATTGCAACTCAGGATTCCCCAGCAAATCACTTGGTTTCAAACCTATTACCTCTGTATTATTGATTGCAGCGATTGTCGACCCATATAAGGTAGTATATGTCACGTTTCCAATATTATCGTTTCCGGTAGATCCGTAACCAGCGCGTACTTTTAACTGATCAAAAAAGTTCTGGCCTACCATAAAATGCTCCTTATGGATATTCCAGGCTGCTGAGGCTGAGGGGAAATAACCCCATTGATGCCCTTCCTTGAATTTAGAGTTGCCATCTGCACGCAATGTAGCCGTAAAAAGATAACGATCATCATAATTATAGATCGCTCGCGCAAATCCAGAGACAAGTCCATACCGGCCTTCGTCAACATCAGCACGATCTATTCGAGTTGCCAAGGACACATCGTTCAATCCAAAATTACTCTGCGGAAACCCATAATATGTATGTCCCAAGCTTTGATCTTTGGAATACAGGATCTCATGTCCCATCATTAGATTTAGATGGTGCTTTTCAAGCTGTTTCATCCAAGACAGTGTATTGGTGAGCTGCCATTGATACCCTTCTGCATTACCTCTTGATCCGTATGGACCACCATTATTACGGGCATTTACTGTACGGCCATCATCCCACATGTCATTTCTCGTTTGCTTCCACTGGTAGGACCCCGCGGTTCGAAAGGTAAAATCATTAAGGAATTTGACGTTTAGACTCAAATTGGCCACAGCCAAACGGCTGGCCCTGGTCTTCGTAATCGCATCGTTCATGATAATAGGGTTGTAAATATCATATTGCGAATCTACTGCCTGAAGCTCTTCAGCAATATCGGCATGCAGCAATTGATCGTTGGTGAATCGGACTCCCCCGGTAACCGGTTGCAAGATGGACATCTTAAGCATCCCACCTAATGAACCTCCGCCTTGTGTATTCGCATCTTGCAGTAAGGTGTTAAAATCCAAATCAACGCCTTTAAAAAGGTTGTGATTGATTTTCGCCCTTAAGCTATTGCGATTGTAGCCGGATTTAGCCAATATACCATCTTGACTCATATTATTGTAACTCAGCATTAACTTCGTCTTTTCATTTCCCCCGTTTATATTGACATTATGGTTCTGTAAAATGGCTGAACCACCAAAAACTTCCTGTTGCCAATCAATCGCAGTACGATTGCCATACTCCTGCTGTATCCGTGCATATGCATTGCTCGCAAAACCCGGAGCTGAGGTATCCCCGCCAAACATATTTGCGAATTGCTGCTGCCGGCCACCTAAGGTCTGGTATTCATATTGATATTTCACATAATCTTCTACCCTCAACAAATCCAATTTCTTGCTTAGTTTTTCAAAACTGAAATAGGTATTGTAATCTATATTGGTCCGACCAGATTTTGCAGACTTTGTGGTGACTAATATAACACCATTAGCACCTCTAGAACCGTAAATAGCAGAAGCTGAAGCATCTTTCAATACATCGATACTTTCGATATCACTAGCATCCACACTACTCAATCCTCCATCCATAACAAAACCATCAACAATGACCAATGGATTGCTCGATCCTGAGAAACTTGTCCCACCACGAACAGTAACATTGACTGCCGACCCCGGGGCACCACTTTGCGTAACAATGTTGACTCCGGCAATCTTTCCAGTCAATGCTTGCGCTGCAGTTGTCACCGGTATATCCTTGATTTCACTTCCTTTGACCGAGCCCACGGCGCCAGTCAAATCTCGCTTTCTGGCTGTACCATATCCAATAACAACAACTTCATCAAGATCACGATTGGATTTTTTCAATTGCACTCTAATTGGTACATTTTCTTTGACAACAAACGTTGTCGTTTCATAACCGACGCTTGATAACTGCAAGATATCGCCTTCTTTCGCTACATATTGGAATAATCCTTTGGAATCAGTTTGTAGCGTTCGATCTGTTCCTTTTATACGGATACTTACTCCAGTAAGAGGCACATTTGCGTCATCGACCACCACTCCGGCAATTTTATTTGACTGTGCCCAGAGATGGAACGGCAAGGCTAAGGTCGCCAACGCTAACTTAAGCTTTGAATTAAACAACACAGATTTACCCTTGGGTGATTTTTTTAATATTCGCATTATAATTTAGTATATTGACGTTTTCATCGGGTTATTAAATCGCATTTTATGCAACATAGGACTTGCTTGCAGCACATAAAAATGGGCGACTTGCAAGGGACAGCTTCCTTTCCTAGGAAACCATTTCTTTATTTCGCCCTCTTATTTCTGCTGCGCTAACAAGATCAAATAAGCTTCAATATTTAAATAGCCCTTGAACAAGGGATGTTCACTCGGCCTTAGGGCATCCAGATTATCGTTCTTATTCAATTTCAATTTTTCTTCCCATATATCAGGTATGCCATCATTATCTGAATCGAGTAGAAGATTAGCGCTTTCCAGTCGTCCCAACCCACCATTGTCCAAAGGAAGATCCGATTCGCGATAGGTATAAAATCCGAGTGTGCCTTTGCTCTGTAATTCCTGAATTAAAAAAGCATCAACCTGATCTCTTTGGGGCAAGGTGGCACCGACATGATCAATGAGGTAGGCATACGTTTTTTTAGCGCTCATTTTGGGCCTCAAGGTGGGGTAGGTCTCGTAGAAGTCGGCTGTTTTAAAATTGTCTGCAGCTAGCCCTGGATACCAGGCGGCTGTAGCTTCGATTAGTTCTCCGTCCAGCTTGCCGTTCTGATTATTATCAAAATAATTCCCCGACTGATAGAGATTAAAGTTACCGTTTCCTCTAGAAAATGGGGTTTCTTTTGTCTTTGGGGTTGACGGACCGCCCACAAAATAATTATTTAAGATGGTCACATTAGACTCTCCGGAGGATTCACCACCAAGAATGTAAGCATCTGCAGATATGGCATGATCGGGATAGGTTGTATTGGCATTGCCAAAGTTATAAACAACATTATTGACAAATTCGTTAATGCCTTTCACTTTCGGATTTCTAGTCTTATTGCTATGATAAAGTGATTTGATGATAGATATCTTCCCTCCGGTCTGTATCAAGCCGCCGGCAGAGTGATTATGACGATGTAGCCCCTGCCCAATGATTGAATTCTGGATGGTAATACTATCTGGCTCGTTACCTTTGTTATCCCAGTTTATGGAGAACACCTCATCCAGTCCCCAGGTAAAAGACATATGGTCGAGCATGATATTTTTTCCGTTGGCAATACCGGATGCATCATCACTTTTCCCGGCCCCGGCATTTGCGCCGAGCCTGATCCTAACGAAGCGTGCAATCGTCCCATTTGAGCCAGAAAAAGAAACTTTCCTTCCATATAGGACCACACCATCGCCTGGCGCCGTATGTCCGGCGATGGTGGTGTTTGCGGCAACGGCTAGATTAGATTTTAATTTAATAATACCGGATACATTAAACAATACAAAACGTCCAGGCTTGCTCACCGCATCGCGAAACGAGCCTGGACCGCTGTCATCCAGATTTGTTACAAAATAGACACTTGGTGTAGTTGCTCCCCTGGCTCCGGTAGCAAAACGGCCAAAGCCTTCTGCTCCAGGAAAAGCAAGTAACCTTCCGCCGTCAGTTGTAGCATTACTTTCAGCCCATTCAATCCATTCCAATCTAGAAACAAGTGCATCTTTGGAACAAGAAAGAAGAATCATAGCCAAAGCGCCAAAAGAAAATAGACACTGTCTTTTCATAATGATGAGATTTTCAAGCCAACAGTGCTGGCTTTAGGGTTTATAATTGTTATATATTGGTTTACACAATATTACACAATGCAACCGGTTTCATCATCCTGCACTGTACTGTTGTATGTCAAAAAGACACCACGGTATCGCAGCCTGTTTTCTCTTATTTTTTGTGTTTTGTTACTATTCGCGCGTTTTCCGGTAAGAAAGTCGGTTCCCAGCCATCCAACACCTTCTCTTTTGTAAATTGCTGCGCTTCGGCATCGGTCAGCTGATGTGACCAGCTAACTCGGCTGTTTATATGAGCTCCTTCACCACTGCTCTTATATTCCGCATAATATGCCGTCTTTTCATTCTCAGGATTTCCCCAATTATGCCAGCCCTGCGGTCGAATATGTTTTCCCATTTCAGTATTCATAAAGACAACTTTTGCGTAAGGTCGCCAAGGTCGACCCAACCACACCTCTGAGACATTGCTTGCAGCGGTTAGTTTACAGTCGACAAAGACATAACCATATTGCTGCTCAGCCGGAGTAGAGGCAGCGGTAATATAACCACCGGTACGGTTGCTATGAACCTGGCATTTGGAAAACAAGGTCGAGGAACCGCCGAACATAAAATCCACAGAGCCTTCTATATAACAATTTTCCAACAGGGACTTTGTTCCATTGTGTCCGTACCAGGTATCCTGATATCCCAACATTTTACAATCATTAAAGGCTGACCTAGGCGCGTCAATATATAAAGCGACCGCTTGTCCGGCATCCATGCCGGCAGAATTGGCGAAGGTAAGTCTTTCACCAACAAATTGATCTCCTTTTATATATACAGAGCGGGAATCTGCGGTTCCATATGTACCACCGCCAGGCTTAGTTTTACCACTGTAATTGTCAAATGTCAAAATAGTCGTTTCTTTATCTTCACCTATCAGGTGAATAAGGGGTTTATTTTGCGGTATTTCAACGACTTCTTTATAGGTTCCGGATTTGATATAGATATAAAAGGGTTGTGCTCCATTAACGGGAGCTGCATGAATGGCTTCCTGTACAGAAACATAATCTCCGGTACCATCTTTTGCCACAACAATATCCGGTACGAAATCCTCTTTGGGCATCGCTGCAGTTGTAAACGTCTTCATTTGTTTTTTGGAGGTAAGGGATGGCGATGTAAGGCTTATGCTCCGCAATCTGACTGTATAAGCCGTATTTGCGTCCAAACCCTCAAAGGTATATTTGGTATTCTTTATCGTATCTGACTGCCTCAAAGTTGAGACAAAAGAAGGTCCTTTTGAAAGTTCCGCAAAATATCCGTCTGCACCAGCAATGGGATTCCAGCTGACGGCTGCTTGATTATGCTGGCTTTCAATATGTACCTCTTGGGGACCTTCTAATTCAGACAGCACATGTTGATTATACAACATTTCATTTTTGCAGGAAAGAAGAAATAGGATGCAATTGAAATAAACTGCACTATTGATCCAATGTAAGATTTGATTTTTCATCGAACTACTGTTAATATAAATGTTTTACCAAACTATTTAAATATACCTCAACGTTATCATAGCCCTCACTCAAATCCCTATCATTTGCATTTGCTTTGCTCGGATCCAATTTATTGGCGATCTCCCATTCATCCGGCATGCCGTCCCCATCGCTGTCTTTTAGTACTGTCCCTTGTTTGAGTTGAGGCCATCCACCAACATCGTCTTGTGAGTCAATGATGCCATTCCGGCTCCGCTCATCGCCACTAGATCCGTTCGCCGTAAAATTTCCATTCTTAACTGTATTTATAATCCGGATGTCAGCATCATCCCGTACGAGTGAGGCACCCACTTTCTCCAGAACGGCTTGATAAGCTTGTTCAGCTGATTCGGTTTTCACATTATCTTCAATCGGCAAAGCTGCTGTCAACCGGATGGCACTTAGCGTAGCCGCGTCCAATACGCCATATTTTGCATTGAATTGATTCGCAACGGCATTTGTCCAGTTATCGGAATTAGCCAGATCATTTCCTTCAATGCTATTTCCCTGAACATAAAATTCGCCCCATTTGTTGTAAATGGGTGAAGCCTCGTTTTTCAGATATTTATCGATGGATACTATTCGACCACGAACACCAGACCGCGTAGCAGGACCAGGTTTATAATAATTATTAACCATATTGACATGCATCGCTTCACCACCATAACCGCTATTGCTTGCCCAATTGTAGAAAACGTTATTTCGGATATCAACGAGATCCGTCAATGCATACTCCGATCCTTCGCGCTCCCCTAAACGTGGATTTCGGCTGTCATGATGCGCTACCAGATTGTGATGAAATGTTGCTTTCTTTCCACCCCAAATAGCCCCGTAACCATGGGCTCCTTTTAAATGTGCTGACAAACGTAAACTTTCGGCTATTATACACCATTGCATGGTGAAGTTATCGTTATTATAAAATGACGCACATTCATCTGTAGACCAACTCATCGAACAATGGTCAACCAGTATATTTTTGCGTTCAAAACCACCTACCGCATCCCCCTCAGCCTGCTGTCGGTCCCCCATCCGGAATCGTATAAATCGGATGACGACGTTATCGGCTTTGACAGTGACAGGATAATCTTGTAGGCAGATTCCGTCTCCGGGAGCGGATTGTCCGGCGATAGTCAGGTCGCCATTCTTAATATCCAGGTTACTCTTTAATACGATATTGCCGGATACTTCAAAGACGATAATACGTGCCCCAGTTTGGTTTAGCGCTTCGCGCAGGCTCCCTGCTCCCGAATCATTCAAATTGGTCACTTTGATGACATGCCCGCCTCGGCCACCAGTAATCTGACGTGCAAAGCCTTCAGCCCCGGGAAAAGCATATACCTGCTCCGTAGCAACAGCTTCTGTCTGAAAAGACTTGTATATGCTTCGCGATGTAAATGCCGGATTGTCACGATCAATTGCCCGAATCCGCAACGTATAATCTGTCTTGGGTTTTAAATCAGCAAAGACATATTGTTCATTTTGAATGGTATCGCTGGAGTAAAGCACCTTACCGAAGGAGGTTCCTTCCGCTAATTGCAGGAGATGGCCATCTGCTAATGGGTCTTTCGTCCAGCTAAAATTTACCTTTGTCCCTTCGATTTGCACATTTAGATTCGAAGGATCCGCCAATACTCCCCCGTTGTCAGGCTGCTGTACAATGGATTTCGAACATGCGGCATACATGCTAACCGTAGTTAACAGTAGTACTGTTGATAATTTCATCATGTTAAGTAAGGTTTAAATGAGGTATAGATATTCCTATATAGCCGATCACTCAGCTATATAGGAATCGGTTATTCTTATGGTCTCCAGCGTGGATCGCCGGCACTGTCCTTTCCGGCAAAGCCGTTATCTTTGATCTTGAAGTTGCCAGCATCGGGATCTGTAAACAAATCCGTACTTTTCTTGGAATAATCAAGTGTGGGCAGCGGAATTAAATCAGAGGCTTCCTTCCATGTAAAATCGACCGTGCGATAATTTCCACTAACGGTAACCTGTGTGCTTGGGTTGATTCTTATTCCCCCAAGGGTCTTATTTGTCGCATTTACATCGGTCGTCTTTGGATCACCGAATATCACACCTTTGATCTCAAGCCCTCCAGTAATTGTATTCTTTGTTCCATCAAAATCTATAAAGTTACGACCAGAAAGCGGAGCACGATAAAATGTTACATTCTCCACTTTGTAGGTTCCACCAGCATTGTTTTTACTGGTTAGGAATGCATCTGCATTATAGACCGTCGAATTTTCCAATGTAAAATTATTGACTGCCGATTTATTGTCATCGACTGTTAATACAGCATAGCCTCCAATATTATAAATGATACAATTGGAAAAAGTCTGTTGCCCGACAGTGATGCCGCCTCTATACCTGGTCACTCCGCGCACATCGTGTATGATACAGTTTTCAAAAGAAAACAGATCGATAGTTGCCATTGTATTTGGGTTGAAGATATATTTACCAGCTGCATCATTACTAAATATTTCGAGGTCAACAAAGGCAAGCTTGGCAATCGTACTATTGGCTGTAATACCAAAATTAGATACTCCGCTGATGGACAATTGTGCTTTGAGCTTGATTAATGGATTATCTTCAGACATTACTGTCACTGATTTACTGAAATTAACAGCGGACGATATTTCATATGTGGCTCCCTTTTTCAATAAGATGGTCGCCCCAGTATTGGCACTTGAGATCACATCCCCCAAATTAACACTCGCTGGGTTTTCCTTGCTCAAATCGATGATTTCACCGCTCAAAGGATCTTTTGTCGTGTAATTATTTTCACCCCTAAATTTCTCACCGCTATAAAGCGCCACACGATAAGCCGTTGCTGCTTTTAGATTTTCGATCAGGATCCAGGTATCGCTGATATTTTGCGGTGTTAATGCAATTGTCTGCACGAGCGTTTCGGGAGTAGATTCGGCAGCTGCCTGAAAAACCTTGACCGTGGTCACCGCGTCACCTTCACTATTCCATTTAAACAGAATGCGGTTCACCCCGACATCCGATGAAACCGGATTAATGACGATCGTAGGAAACCGCGGAGTCTTTATTTCACCGAAATCCGCCGGTCTCGAATTTTTAGCAGCATCCGTGGGGTGTAGCGTTGTTACACGAACTTGATACAGTTGCTCCCAAAGCAGGTCGTCCACCGTCCCCCCTGTTGTGTCTACGACGTCAATTGATTTTGCTACTGTTTTAAAAGTATCTACGCTAACTTCAACTTTATAACCGCCAGCGCCCTCACTTTCCTGCCAGGCAACATCAATATAATTACCGGTGGCTACGAGTGGCCCCTTCATAGAAGGTCTAAACAAGCGTGGAGCATCACCGTCCAACTCCGCTGTCCATTCTTTTTTACAGCCCGACAGGAGCAGTGCCACTATGCCTAAAAGCATAATCGAATGCATTAAATATGATATACGTTTCATCTTAAATACGTTTTTGTTTTCCATCAATCCCATGGAAAATAACCTGATTAAAAATTATAGCCTTCATTTTTTAATGTCCCCAAACTGCTGGTCACAGTAGAACTATGCAGGGGCAATATATAGGGCGCAGGGGCCATTCCTGTATCGTCTTTATATCCCCGCCATGAGCGCAAGATGTAATCCGCGGCACGCTTTTCTTTATCGTTGTACAGCGCCTTAAGCCAAGTCAGACTAGTATATCCGTCCGGGTTATCCCCCTTTGAAGGACTGTCTTTTAATTTAGGAGGCACAAGTACCTGCTTGAATATCCCACCATACCATTCGATTGTTTTGTCTGCTTTCAAACGATAGTAAAGATTACCCGGTAAACTCGCATATGGGCCTGCTCCATTAAACGTATTTTCTCCTATCTCCATTAGTTTTTTGCGATTTTCGGCAATTTTTTTACCAAATAGATTCCATCGGATTAAATCATAATGACGAATGCATTCACCGCCTAGCTCCCAAGCGCGTTCATTAACTATCGCATTGAAAAAGGTCGCTTTACTCCCTGAAACCTGAGCCAGGTATTGGTCGACCTTATTCGCCCATGTCTCTGCTGAAAAGGCACGTTGCCGTACTTTTTTCAATGCCTCTTGGGCCTGGGACGTAGGGCCATTCAGCTCATTCTCACTTTCTGCGTACATCAGGATGACATCGGATAAGCGCATGATGGGCCAGTTAATACCTGTTCCTTTAGCCGAATTTGAACCCGATGGTGTCGGCATAAGCATTCTATTCCATTTCCCTATACCTATCCCCGTAGCACTGATCGTGGCCTGTTCTAATTTCGAATTATATTTGACGAAAGCTGCTGTCTTAGCTAATCGGGTATCCAAGGTATCAAAACTATAGACATATGCAGGGTTATAGGGCATATAACTTGAACCAGATCCATAAGGATGATCTCCCGCGTCTACAGCTACACCAATATTCCATCCAACATCGCCAAATCCGGGTGCAAAAGCAACCTCATATAAGATGTCGGTTTTATTCTCAACAATCCATTTACTCTGATTATCAAAAACATCTGCAAAGTTTGGATCCAATGTATGGCCTGATTCATCAATCACTTTTTTACTGTAGTCCTTTGCAATTTGATAATACGTCAAATAATCATCCTTACGTTTCATGGTCATATCAGGATATAGCCAATACCCACCCCGACATAGTGCAAGCCGTGCGATGAGTCCTTGCGTAAATTCACGGTTCACGGTCTCTACACCATAGGTCAACTGTGAAGCCGGTTTCATACTCGGCTCAATACTGATGAGATCTTGTATCAGGGTACTTAATATCGTATCACGCCCAGTTCGCGACAGGTATAAATTATCTCCCCCTTGTGTAGGTTTTAATTTGAATGGAATATCCCCCCAGTAATTTACCAACCAATAGTACCATAGCGCCCGGAGTGTCTTAGCTTCACCTAGTAGCTGCTTCATGTCGGCATGATGGGCAAGAGGAGACTGTTCAATTCCTTCGACAGCCAAATTAGCGCGGTTAATCGCATTATATGCGTTGTTCCAAACCGTCCGGAGATCGCCGTTACCATCCGTGGCTTCCATCGACCAGATATCCCTTCTCGAGTTTTCAGGCGCAGCTCCCACCCCGCCAACTTCAATGTCTGTATTTGGAATAAACGCGTTGGAAAGCCTGGAGGTAAAAGCATCTTGATTAAATAAAGCATAGATGCTGCTCACTCCTTTGGTTGCATCACTCACATTTGCATAGATTGTCTCTTGTGTAAAATTTGATGGTGAATCCGTATCTAAAAACTTCTCACAGGAGATCAGTCCCAGTGAAATAATCAAAGCAATATATCTTGATTTTCTAAAATATTTTCTCATGTTGTTCTTATTTAAAATTGACATTCAAACCGAAAGTAAAGGTTCTACTTTTTGGATAGGCAGAATAATCCACACCTGGTGTAAGCGCTGCATATGCGCTGCTTCGGGTCGTTGATACTTCAGGGTCATATCCGGAATACTTGGTCCATACAAAAGCATTGTAAACAGTAGCAAAGAGACGCAAAGAAGCTATTCCAACGCGTGAGGTCAATTGCTTGGGCAAGGTATAGCCTAACGTTACGTAGGAAAGCCGCAAGAATGACCCATCCTCAATGGCATCGGAAGTTAATACCGGAGACGCTGTCCCCATCGAAAATGGTGACCATACTTTGGCATCTTTATTCAGTGCTGAAAGCTCATCCAAGCCTGTTACCAACTCCCCAGCGTCGTTAATATACTTAAAGCGGTCATGGGAATTCATCCGATCCGATATATTACCGAATGTCGTCCGGTAGAGCATATTATATTGTATGCGTCCCGTGTTATAAATATCATTGCCATATACCCAGTTGAAGAAAGTGCTTAAATCAAAATTCTTATACCTTCCGTTAAGTCCTATTCCCCCTGAATGTTTGGCGAGGGCGTTTCCGATCACCTGTCGGTCTCCTTCTGCCGTGATCTTTCCGTCACCGTCTAGGTCCTTGAGCTTCATTGTACCGGGCCTGATGCCCAAGGTACCGCCAAGTATACCCTGAGACGAAGCAATTCCATCCTTAAGGGTATAGGAGCTACCACCATTGTAAGATTCAAAATCATTCGATGTATAGAAACCATCGGCAACATACCCATAAATCTGCCCGATGGTTTCACCCACATTAAAAAGGTAATCATCTTGCGATTTGAGGTCCGTACCCGCCCAGTTGGACTGGAGAATCCGTTTGTTGTTACCATCCAGTTTTTCAATTTTCGGAATATTGCGACCTATGTTAAAGGATAGCGACAGGCCATAGTCCTGCTTTTCGATCAGTGGTGCTGTCAGTCCTATTTCAATACCCTTGTTACTCGTTTCTCCAAGATTGATCAATTGCTTTGTAAAACCATTATAAGCTGGAATTTCATTGTCGATAATCAAATCTTTTGTTGTGTTTTTGTATATGTCAATGATGGCCGAAAGTTTATTGTTAAAAAGACTGAAATCTAACCCTAAATTACGCGAGACTGTTGTTTCCCATTTTAAATTGGGATTAGGCAAAGACGAGTTTAAGATATTATAATATGTCTGATTAATATCCCCGGCGCCATACGGGCGATTTTGACTAGGTCCATACAGCATTCTCCATGAATCGTTGGCGATCCGGTTATTTCCTGCCTGGCCATAGCTCAAGCGTAGCTTTAGGTCATTGATAAAATTCACATCCTTCAAAAAATCTTCTTCTTTTACCTTCCAGGCGAAAGACGCTGAAGGGAAGTAACCCCAACGCTTACCCGGAGCAAATTTGCTACTGCCGTCGGCGCGTAATGTTGCATAGAGAATATAACGATCTAAATAGGAATAATTTGCACGGCCAAAAAAGGACACGAAATCTTCGCCACGGACCTCATAAGTTTCCATTCGTTCGGGTGTGCCCAAGGCCATATTCGCGAATAAAGCCTCTGGAGCTACATTTTCATCGAAATATTTAGCTCGGTTTAAGCTGGTATTACCAGTGGTAAAACTCAATTCATGTCCCAGCAGGAGATTTAAATTATGTTTTTTATTCTTGATGGTTGTATAGTTAGCGGTATTAACAAAACGATAGATGCTCGCATTGGATAAATCAATTTGACCTAAAGGTAAATTCAAACCCACATTCCGGGATTCTCCTGTCAGCGGGCCCCAGTAGCGTTTACTGTCACCTCCACGCAGGGTGATTGCAGACTCGGAACGCAAGGTCAGATTTTTCAACGGGTTATAGGTAACGGCCGCCCCGAAACTAAAATCACGGGTTTTCCGTTGTCGGTAATCTTGTTTGGCGAGTTCAACAGGATTGATCAGGCTACGAAGAAAGTTATCGTAATCGTCTTCTCCATCGACGATGGTGGTAGGATCGATAACCATGTGATCTACCAAACCATTGATCGGCCTGGTCTGGATACCATCTGAAATACGGACGCTTGACGTTCCCGATGTTCCGGCACCATCGATCACATTATTGGTATACCGGGCGGAAAGATCCAATTTGAGGTTTTTATAAAGCTCATGATTCAATTTAAAGTTGAAGTAATAGCGTTTCTGTCCGGAATTCAGCATCAATCCTTCGTCCTTATTATAGGTATTGTTAAACCCCCATTTTGTTTTCTCGGTACCACCAGATATGGAGAGATTGTGCTGACTTGAGCGTACGGCTCCCCCAAAAAGCTGATCTTGCCAATTGGTACCGGCCTGATATTTATATAATTCTAAGTCATCGTATTCGCCAAAGAATTTTTTAAAGTTGGTATACTCGCTCGACGTTGTTCCGCGAATCATTCCATATTCATAATGCAGGAGGGCAAATTCATAGGGCGAGAGTACCCCCAATTCCTTGGGCATATACTTACTTTGAAAAAAGTTATTATAATTGATGCTAGTCTTGCCGGCCTTAGGTGTCTTGGTGGTCACAATAACAACACCATTTGCTCCTTTGGAACCATAAATTGCTGTTGATGAGGCATCTTTTAGTACATCAATGGATTCGATATCCGAAGCAGAGATATCATTGAGGTTATTGACAATAAACCCATCGACTATGTAAAGGGGGGCATTATCCTGCGTAATTGAACCACCTCCGCGTACCCGAATAACGATCTCCGCCCCCGGAGCACCATCCACAGTGGTGACCTGTACCCCTGGCAGCCGACCGGTCAATGCTTCGGCAACATTGACCACAGGCGCTTTCTCCAATTCCTTTCCTTTGATCGAACTCACTGCACCCGCAAGATCCTTACGCGAGACAGTACCATAGCCAATGACAACAACCTCATCAAGTCCACGCGCATCTTCCTGTAGGGTTACAATAATATTATTTCCGGAGGCAGCTGGCTTTTCTGCTCGAATAAATCCTACAGAAGAAAAAACTAGGGTATCCTGGAGAGAGCCAACGGCAATAGTGTATTGTCCATCTTTGTTGGTACTTGCCTGCTTGCTTTTGCCTTTTATGCTGACCGTTACCCCCGACATCGGTTTTGCATCAGGGCCATAGACTGTCCCCACAATTTTCTTCTCCTGAGCCAAGGCGACTTGTGCCACAGAAATCAGAAACAACAAGGTTTTGATTTTTCTCATAATTAAGTTACTATATTAAATTGGTTATTATTTTATTCGTGAATTACTTCACAGCCGTGTTAGCTGTTATCGCTTCGTTTTAATACCGCTTGGTAATTCTTTTAATAAAATTTACAGCAAATTTCAATTGGTTATTCTTGTAATTCGTTTAAACAATATTAAATGAAAACAGGCTTGATACCATAGAATTGTACGATTAAAATTACGCAAACGATGCCGGCAACGTTTGCAGGACAGTTCAGGACAGTTGATGGTAACAACCGGTTGCATAAAAAAGGCGCACCTCAAAATGAAGTGCGCCTTTTTAGCTCAAATAAGCGGAATGAAAGTTGCCTCCTGCGATTAGACTACCCTAAATCTGCTGCACTCGGCGTAATAAGACAGCTTATTTTTTCGCAAGTTTATATATTTCAGTTCCCGCCAAGAGGAAGCAACCAAGCCCATAATCCTCAAAATCCGGTACTTTGTCAGCAGTGACCGGTTGTCCATCCTTCGGCTCTTTTCCTGTAGATTGCACGTATCCTAAGAAACCATTTGGTTGTAATGATTCCTTTGAGATTGCCTTCCAACCTTTTGCTACTGCTGGCAAAAAGTCCGTTTTCGATAGATGCCCATTATTTATCCCCCAGGACATTCCATACACAAATAACGCCGTACCTGAAGTTTCTTTTCCGCCAAAATGATTTGGATCATGCAAACTTACATTCCAAAAACCATCAGTTCTTTGCAAGGGGAGCAATGCTTTCGCTAATTTTTGGAAATCATCCAGATATTCCATGTAATGTGCATCTGTCTTCGGTAATTCCTGAAGCACCAAAGCCAAGGCAGCGAGGACCCAGCCATTTCCGCGCGCCCAATAACAATCTTCACCATTAGGTTCGGCATAGGGCGGTATAAAATCCTTATCGCGCCACCACAGGTTATCTTTCGGATTAAAGAGACCATGTCCTCCTTCCTGATATTTAATATGACTGTACATCTTATACATATAGTCAAAATATTTGGTATCATTTAACGTTACGCCCAGTTTGACAAAGATCGGCATCGCCATTTGGATGGCATCTATCCAGGTCCAATCATTATATCGTCCACTGTTAATGACAGCATCTATATTTGCTTTAATCGCTGCCAGGCGTTCAGGTTTGGGATCAATACGATATAAATCAATATAGGTCATCCCACAGTTCTGATTATCTGCATGTCGCGTATACACTTCACCGCGGACAGGTTTCCAATGATGCTTTTCACCCCATTCTACCGAATAATCATAATAGCGTTTTTGATTATCGATTTTATAAAATGCCATAAGTCCTTCATAATACACACCGCGGGTCCAAATATTGGCTGGTCTTTCTTTATTTGTAATGATGGTTTTGACCGGATCTGGCCATTTCTTCATAAAATAATCGTTGGCGGATCGCAACTGTTCGACAATCGTCGACTTCGCAGGTATATTTTGAGCCAGGGCCTCCAGCGTAGTATAAGCCAACAACACTACTAATATAAATTTCTTCATATTTTAAGGCATTTTTTTAAATCCTTCTTTTTTTATAACCCATGAGCCGTCTTTTGGGAATCCTGGCAAATCACCTGTGGAAGCATCCCACCCTTCAAGCATCATCGCTACGGTCGTTAAAACGCCACCATTACCCGGCAGATAGATCCGTAAGCGTCCATCTTGATAATTATGACCGTTCTTGAGATATGTATTGGTTTGAACATTCATAAATAGGGCATCCAAGGCCTGATGAGGCAGATCCAGACGCGCAGCATTCATTGCTGTCATTGGAAAGTCCCAACCCCAGGTTTTTTCCCAATGCCATTTCTTTAAAACGATATCCAATGTATTTTTCATCACGCTTTTATTTAATTTAGGGGATTCAGGTACCATTCCCAAAGCACCCAATACCGCAGGATGGTCAGTCATCCACCGATCAAAAGTATAGGAGTCAGGAGTAGTTTCAGTCGCCAGGTATACCTTATCTTTTATTGGTAGTGGAGCCAGCTTTTCAATAACTTCATCCCATTTGGCGACCCTAGGTTCCCCCAGACGTTCCTTCCATTCTTGGGCGACGCGAAGTGCCCAATCCCAATAAGCGACCTCGTAAGTAGGATTCATTGTTTCGGAAGCTTTAAAAACTTCTTGAGCCGGGATGACACCTTTACCGACATTATATCGACCAGTGGTCTTATCGTAATGTGCAAAATCAGCCATAAAATCTGCTGTTGCGAAAACCAGATCCTTGTATTTCTTTAAGACAGCCGAACTCTTTTTATCCCGATAGGCCAATTCTGTCATATAGATAATATGTGGCTGCTGCCAAACTAAAAATGCAGCAACTGATGAAGGGCTTTCATTCCCTTCATTATCGGACATTTTGATCCATCTGACCCCTTGATATCCTTGCCTTTTCGCTAGTTCTCTGGCTTTTTCAAAAGTCCGAAAATAATAGTCCAGTGTTTTTTCCATAATCTCAAGGCGCCCCCAGAGTGCGAAATGGACGGCATGCCACCAATGCATTTCTGTGTGCGGCTTACCATACCAACTATTAAAGGTGAGTCCTGTCTCTTGTGGTGGGTTACTTCCACCACATTGGACTTTTGTCAGATATTGGGAAAGCACTACCCGCCTTTCTAATTCATTGGCTCTCGGATCTTTACTTCCGGCAAAATCGACGGCAGCCCCACTTTCCCAAAAATGCTTCCAGGATGCTGTACTTTCACGTGCTGCATCCGTATAGCTATGGCCATCATGATCAAATTTATCTGTGGCAGCGAATGCAAATGAAAAATCAAATTCCTGGAGTCCCGCTGCTGGTTGGTACACGAAATAGTGCGGATCTGTATTTTTTATCGTTCCTTGGGAATAATCCAGTTTCGTAAAATAATCTGTTCCCTGCAGCTGATGATTGATAACCGCAGATCTGGTCGATTCAGCTACAATCGACGTGCTATGGCTATCTACCTGACCATAATGGGTACCTTCATCCAAAAATTTCCCACTTGGATAAGGATAGTGTACAAATACCTTAAGTCTTTGCGCTGCGATCAATGGGGAAACGACATGGACAGCTATCCGATCACTTCCTTGGTGCGATGCTGTTTTCACAACAACTGGCTCACCTTCAACACGAAACTCACTCGTAATAATCCCCGTCCAAAGATCTAACTGCTGCTTGATTTGCTGAATATCATTTACAGTCACGCGTTGCCCATTTTTCAGATAAAGCTCCAAACCAACATTGCCCAGCTGCAAACGATGCTTATTCTCTCTAAAATAATTTACCGCCCGGACGTTGCGCTCGGGCTCTTTCAACTGAATACTATACTTCGCATCTCGTCCTTCATTGTTAAAATCATAGGACTTCAATGTTTCTTCGAATGTATAATTATCTGTATTGGGAAATGAGTCCCAGCCCCATTCAGATTGTGTTCCTAATGATACCCCATTTTTATAGTATACAGGGAATGTCTGCATACCCGTAGCATCAACGGTGTAGGCGAAGGTACCATTACCTACAGTAAGCGAGGCTAATGTATCCATGGTTTGGTTAAATACATTATGTCTTTTGACGACGCTTTCACGATTAATTTTTGTTCCTTGTTGTGCTTTGATCAACATCGGAAAAAATACGCTTGCAAGGCCTATGAAAATAACGCAAAATTTCTTTTTCATCCGTATAAATTATTTATATGTGTTGGACTCATCAGTATAAATGAGCTTGTTTACGCATTAAATTAGTATTTTAAAGTTCGTGAACTCACTTCGTTTGCTGCACTCGGCTTGAACAAATCATAATGGTTTCATCTATTCGATTTTTTAAACATATTTTATTCTCAATATGACAATTCATCTACCGCATCAAAGTGAGGCTTATCAGACCAATGACCGCATCATTTGCCACGGCTATCAGCTCCAACGATTGCAACGTTTTTTTTCTATTCAATGGTAGGTCCAATAAGGTCGCAGCTCCGCCATCAATGGCACGATTACTATATCCCTTGATTTCCGTATAATGTTTCCAGGTCCCGCCTTTATAAAGCGCTCCTGATTGCAAGCTGATTCGATAAGGAACTCGCTCGTCCGGGATTTCAAAGGCATAGTTATCATCCAGATAGTCTTGTTCTATCGGCCACCAATTGATGGGGTTAACCAAATCAAGCGTATCGGAAGTTCCATCTTTGTAATTGACCTTAATCTTCGCGTTTACAAATTGTGATTGCATCGGATTTGTGGAACCAGACATCAGGAGATACATTTTTCGGGCATGACCTTCCAAAGGTATCGTGACACTTGTTGGATAGTTGTCCCATTGGCTGACAAAGACCACGTTTTTGGTATCACTGTTTATCTTGAACGGGATACCTAAGTATTTTAAACTATCCTGCTTGTTTCGTTCCATGATTCCTACATCATCGATATTCGCGGTAGTCAATGGATAGCACCAGTTGCCTATCCCTTGCCAAGGGAGTTGCAGGGTAGGACCTTCTGGCCTCGGCGAAAGATATTTCTGTTGAAAGATGTCCGTCAAACGTGCATTGTAATAGTTTGATAAATTTTCTTCCAAAAAATTTGGTTTATCGTGGATACTCCAATCGCAATAATCTACTTTTTGACGATAAGCTCCCGTAGTCACGTAAAAACTGTTTGTTCCTTTTGAAAAGATGCTGGCGGGAAGCATCAATTCTCCTGTTTCTCCCGAGCGCACATTTAAGGCCGCTTGAAAATCGTTATGAGCAATCGCCAGTTGTTGCGGCTGATCCGAACGATTTTCTATGGCGAGGTAATAGTTTGCCTCTTTGTGTACAATAGTCGATTTTAATGGCGGCAATAGACGAATATCAACAGCTTGCCACCAAACCATATCATCCTGCTGGAGCTTCACAAAGAAAGTTCCTACACGCTCCTGCTGAACAAACGAAAATTTATGACCTATCCTATTTTGGATCATCCCCTGTGGATCATAACAATCCAACAACTTTATATTCTTAGTTAGGGGAAATGACCATTGGTCGGTAAATACGCGTTCTACGTTTTTCGTATCTATTTTTTCGAGCTTTCCTGCTCCTGTTATCCTGATGTCAAAATTTTCGGCAGGCTCAGACTCAATAACAATAAATGCTTTGTTAATGGCAGAAGACTTCAATGACCACTTTACCCTTTTCCCATTGACTTCAACAGCATTCACCTGTGCAAACTCAACGGGGATTTCCAACGAGAGCTTTAAAGGTATTGCATAATTTGTCTTAAGCTGGAATGTAATCGCTGTTTCATCTTTTTTATACTTGCAACTCCATTCCGGCAATTCGATCTCCGCGAAATTCCACGACGCTGGAAATCCAGGTTTAATGAATAATTGCTGATCCAACAAACGTGGATGTACACCAAATAACCCTTCAACTAATGTACGTGATGCAACCCCAATGGGGTCTGCAAAATCCCGATATAATTCACCACGGAAGGCATCATAATGTGACAGTTGCTGAAAATTGCCCGGACTAATCCCATGGTACATGCTTTCCATAATATTACTCTTCCATAGCTGATACGCATCATCTGCCCGACCCGCTTGCCAATAGGCGAGCGCCGTCTGTAGATTTTCTGCCAAAGCAACATTATTGGTAGACCAGGTATAGGGTTGCCAGGAGGTCGTTGCCAGTGTGTAAAGATTATCCTGTTCCTGTCCTTTTACCTGAATAGGAATTTTAGGTATGTGATTATCTACATATTGGAGATTTTGATAATTTTCAAAATCATCCAATATAGCAGCGTCCGCGGCATGATAAATCGTCCAGAGACCGGCGTTTTCGTGTACCAGTTTATTTCCCAACGCATCTTGGAACTCTGCAAAATAACCTTTTTCTTTTAACCAAAGTCGATCTTTTAAGGCTTTTTTGATCTTATCTGCCTCCCGCTGATAAGGCGTAGCGTCTTCGCCTATTACCTGCGCTAGCTTGGCCATCATTTGATTAGCCCTATACATATAGGAAGTCGTATGCGTGACACCTCCTCCAGAATATTGTAGTCCGTCACTGGCCCAGATCGCACAATAAGCATCATATAAACCATCATTGTCCCGATCAAAATTGCGCTTTTCCCAATGGAGATGCCGGGTCAGTGTGGGCCACATTTGTTTGAGATAGGCAATATCTCCTGTATAATTAAAATGCGACAGCAGTTGGTCGATAAAGACCAGATTCATGTCGTAATGATGGGGTACTTTGTTATTATTGGGATTTCTAGCAATATAGCCACTGGAAAACATCGATGTTCCCATCTTTTCCAGATGCCGTACCAAATGCAGGGCCGTATCCATCACAACTGGACCCGTACTAGGTTCAATCACCTGCGAATTGGCATAACTCGAAAAATGTTCTTTCGCTCTGTCATGCCATCCCAACGCGTCAGCGGTATAAGCTCCTCGCCAGGCATTCAAGCGCATTCGCCAGGCCACAGCACCATGCAAAAAGGTCGGCGATTCCCAAATACCATCGGAAGCGATGGCTAGCGCTGTCGCAAAATTATTGATGTAACGATCAGGCGTGTTTAATTTAACCCGGCTCGTCAAAGAAAGCCTGGCCTGCTCCGCCTCTTCGTAAATTATTTCCAATGCATGTACAGCGGGTTTTTCGGCAGAAAGTTTACCTTTTGAGATCTCGATATAGAACGGCTTACTGTCCAAATTATACTCCCCGACAAGCATGGGTTTGTCCAGATGCTTCGTTTTGGTTAAGTTCGACAGGTTCTCCAATGCTGAAGCATCCGAGACGTGTAGTTTGGATAGCCCTGAAAAACTTCCCTGAATAAACTGCGGTTCATTTTTCTTATTTTGATAACTCAATCCAAAACGATTTTTCTCCAGTGTATAGCGGTTATTTTCACAATAGGCAGGAAGAAGGTAAAATCCGGATTCTGGATCTGCTCCGATGTCTCCATTTCTGCTAAAGGTTTTTCCGCTGGCACCACCATAAACAGCATAGAGCTGTGCTTCGGGTCCGATGTCTGTGCCCTGGAGTTTTACAATCATTCCTTCGGCATTGGCCTGCGCCATCACAATGATATCTAAAAACCCGTTTCCCAATAAAGCATCTTTGATGCGATAGCACATCGCCCCCGGCCGATATCTTGTCTCGATATGGTCGGCATCTATCATTTTCTTACGCGCCTGTTTATTGCCTAGGATAAATTGCAGATTTCCACCCATCCCGGGCATATATAATGCAAACTCCGGTAAATCTCCGGCTTCGACCCTTGATGCCAAATTATTACCATAAAGTGCCCGATTGAATCGATATCGTCCATTCACCAGCAAAAAGTCACCTTGATCTTCGGTATAATGCAATACACGATCATTATGTTGCCAATGTTTAGATTGGGCAGCAGTCTCCTGTAGTACAATACCTGCTAAAAAACAGAAAAGAATCAAGCTCCTTCGTTTCATATAAATAATTGTTTCATGAGCTCGCTGGGCTCAATTTGTTTATCCATGAGTTTATTATCCCTTTCAGGCATTTATTGCGGTCCTCTGCAGTTTTAATGGCGCTCATGCTCCTGCGTGATCATCCGCGATTCTCCATACTAAACACAGATTATTCCACATCAATCAAAAGACTTTAGCTCTTTTCCATTGACAATGACATTCTTTAATGAAACATTCTTTAGGTAATCCACTTTGAATGCTTCTTTTACGCCGTCAATTTTACAATTGACCATTGTAAAATCAGTCACAGGCGAAGTCTCATATGCCGTTGATAACACAGCGTATTTCCCTCCGCCTTTGACTTGAAGATTTTCGACCCAGATGTTACGGATTGTCGGAATATGTTTCCCGGGTTTTTCATAAAACATATTGAAACGTACCGCCGCTTCCTTATACTGTCCCACCTGCGTGTTATAAAAGAATACGTTTTCGATGATACCACCTCTACTGGAACTGGTTTTTATCCTCAAGGCACGATCCAGATTGGGACTATCCATCACATTGTTAAGTGCATAGATATTTCTGGCTCCGCCTGCAATTTCGCTACCGATAACGACACCGCCATGACCATCCTTCATTTCACAATTTTCGATGATGTGATTTTCTGCGGGCCGGCCAATATTACGCCCATCTTCATCTCGCCCCGACTTAATGGCGATGCAGTCGTCGCCCGTATCGAAATAACAATTTCTGATCCATACATTTTTACTTGCCTCAGGGTCACAACCATCATTATTAGGTCCATGGCTAACCACCTTTACACCTTCGATCAATACATTCTCACACAAGACAGGATTCAGATTCCACATGGGGGAATTAATCAGCTTGACATCAGCAATCCAAACATTCTTGCATAAATAAGGTTGAACAAAATTAGGCCGAAGGAAATTTCCGTCCCCGAATACTCTTTTATTCGGATCCATTTCCTGAGCCATCTGTTGGTGTAAGATTGCCCGGGCCGGCTTTTGTTCGCCAGGACGGCCTTCGTGCCAGCCATATTTACGGGCACCGCACCAATACCACCAATGATCATTGTCAGCATTTCCATCCAGTAATCCTTTTCCCGTAATCGCAATATTTTCTTCTTTATACGCATAGATAAAGGGAGAAAAATTGATACACTCCATTCCTTCCCAACGAGTGAATACCATCGGATAATCTGCACTATCTCTACTAAAGAGCACCGTTGCACCCTCGCTGATATGAAGGTTGACATTACTTTTCAAATAAATGGCACCAGTCAGGTATACTCCTTTAGGAACAACCACCCGTCCTCCCCCCTGCTTATTACAAGCTTCAATCGCTTTTTTAAAGGCTATGGTATTTTTTGTCCTGCCATCTCCAATTGCACCGAAATCAGCGATGGAATAATCTTTATTTTTGAATTTAGGAGCCACAATGATCTTTTTGAGCTGTTCAATTTCCTTTAACGGTTGCTGGGCACTCGTCCAGGTTTTCTGTTGTGCTTGACTTGCGACGCATGCAAAAAGTGCGAGCAGCATACTAAAAATCTTTTTCATGGGTATATAATTGTTTCTTGTTATCATTGTTATATCAGCTTACAGGTTTAGTGCACAAGCATCCGTCTTCAGCATACAGAGCACAAATTTGCAGTTCGTTTCTCAAACTAAGCATGACGATGGCATATTCCTCACACGATCTCAAAAACAAAAGTTGTCGAGGTCCCAGCTACACCACCTTGGGTTGCTCCAAATAGGAAACGAGGTTTATCTGTTATTTTATCCATTAAAATCATGGGCCGTTCCAGTCGACCAAACCGTTTCAAATTTGCCGGTGGTGGCGGTTCCTGAACATATTCAGCTAAATTTAAATACGCTACTTTCGGTCCGGACCATTTCAACCCATCTGATGATGTTAAGATTAGGCCATATTCATGATTATAAAACCCCATATCCCTTGCGATTAAGCAATACTTTCCGTCTCGTTTCCAGACGAACGCGTCTTCAAGCTGGGCATTATTGGGCCGATCCGAAAAATCAATCACTGGAGATTCCGATACTTTTAGATATGGTCCCAAAGGGTGATCTGCTTTGGCCAACCCATATTTTCGATTTCCCCTGACAGGACCTTTATCACGTAAGTATTCAGCTGTATTCCAAGATTTATAATACAGCCAAAATTTACCATCATCGCCTTTTAAGAATGCTGGATTTGTGGTGCAGTGGTCATCCCACGCTCCTTCTGGTCCGGGCAATAAGATCGGATGATCACTCCGTTTCCAAGGCCCATCCAAGCTTTTCGATGTTGCCACTCCTATCCTTTTCGTATCTGTCTTTCCATTGGAATTTCCCATATAAAAGAGATAATAGGTATCCGCTATTTTCTTTATAAGCGGATTGTGGCAAGTCGTACTATCCCAAAAACCCTCCCGAGGTTGTAGAACAATATCCTTATGTTTGAATGCTTCGTAGGGAGAATCGGCAATAGCATGGGCTATTTCAGAACCTTTGATCCAGCCCCCCATTCCTTTTTCCTTTCGCCAACGCGAATAAAAAAGATGGACTTTCCCATCCTCGCCCCAAATCGGTGATGAACACCAAATAAAATAATCCTTTAATTGTAATGACCGACCAATCGGTTTCAATTTGAAATAGGGCGACTCTATCCTACCTTTTTGACCCCATGTACCTAAGGGGAGCAAGGTTGTCATCCACAAAAATGCATTTGACTTTAAGAAGACTCTTCTATCCATTTGAACATTCCCTTCCGTTGATTTACAATTTGGTTTAAATAGATCCGAAATGTTTACACGAATCAAGCCGTAAGATAATAAAACGAGTCAAGCCACCTATCCTGCGCTATCCTGCAACCGATTGCAAGCCAATATTTATAAAGGTTACATAGGTATGTAAAAAAAAACTACCCATTCTAGTACAGAACAGGTAGATTCACGTTTATTATATTCACTAAATTAATAGCCTGGATTTTGCATAGCTTGTTTTTCTGCTGGTGTCAATGCAGCACCACTTTCACTGGTCGTTGCATCCAAGAAAGACTGCGGAATCGGTCGATAGTAATGTGTATTCGGACTGAAGGCTGTATTTCCTCGTACATAACCATCATTAAACGCTTTCCACCTGGCCTCCAATGTTTTGGTACGTGCCAAATCTTCCCATCGGTAGAGTTCACCACATAATTCCCGTGTACGTTCATTCAATAGGAAAGCCATCATTTTCTGCGCATTGCTTGCCGCACCCAATTTCTCATAGATCGGAGCATCGACTTTCGAATTATAAATATCAGCGACCGAATTAATCAGCATTTGTGATTCGGATGAAGCTGTTGTCTTGGCCATATCGTTATTGGATTCATAGTAGGAGTTTCCTTCCCAATAAATTGCACCCTCAGCCGAAAAGCCACCTCCTTTGCCGACGGCATACGAATTATTCTTGTAAGCTTGTCCGCCGTCGACATGCTTCGCACGGTCTTCACCATTTTTATAACCGGCCCGATTACGTAATTTATTAATCCATTGTATTGCATTGGCGTACTGACCTTCCCCCTTACGGATATACGCTTCGGCCACCATCAATACATCTTCGGCCGAACGTGCCATAATAACATCACGCGTACCATTGGCAGATGCTATACTCACCCGATAACCGTCTCTGAACTTTGAGAGCGCCACATAACGTGATTGTACGCCATAGTAGCCATTATTTCCATGCTGGCCCACCCAAGCTTGTTGTTCTCCCTGGAAATAACGCACAAAAGTATGTGTATTTTGCATCACACCATTTTTAAGCACTCCAGTCGCATCACTGGCCACTGCTTTATAACGCGTATCGCCAGCATTATTCACAATATACTTAATCCCTAGTTCACCACCTTTAAAACGTTTTGTCCCCACAACGGTTCCTTCTGGGCCCAGCAGTGCATTTGTTGCTGTCCATGTTGGCGCATTAGCGGTATTATTGGCTCCATACATCGTAATAAAGGACTTCCAAAAACGGGAGTCGTTGACCCGATCAAAGACATCCAAGGTATAATTTGTCGTACGCGCGTACGAGAATTCGCGATCACCGGAGATATCGCGGCTTGTTCCACCTAAATCTTGATAAACTGCAGGATAATAAAGGTGGATCTGATTTCCGTAACGTCCCCAGGTCGCCTGGTCGTCCGAGAATTGTGCCGACAGAACAACCTCCGACACCTTTTCATTGGCACTATTGGCTTTTTGGTAATCCCATAATTTGACATAATCATCAACCAAAGGATGCGCTGCAACAACTTCAGTTCCGTATTTAATGACCGCGTCCAAATCTTCTGCAGTGTACTTTGCATTCCAGGACGCGTATAACTCACTCGCACGGGTCAATCTTGCTTTGGCAATGTAATGTGCCGCAGCGGATTTGGTGACCCGTCCAAATTCGGTAGCCGACGCAGGCAACAGCGTGTAGGCCTGCTCAAGATCGGCAATAGCCTGTGCAAAACAGGCATCTTCCGAAGCCCGCGTGAAATAGGATTCTACTTTTGTTGTTGGTGTCAATTTGAGTGGAACTCCACCAAACTGTACAATCAATTGCAAGTAGAAATAGCCCCTCATAAAATAACCTTCGCCGAGACGGGTGTTATAATTGGCATTTGATTTATCATAATATAAGGGTACATTTTGAATCAAGGTATTAGCCGATTCGATCCCACTATACATATTATCAAACACGGGTTGGATATTTCCGCCTCCATAGGTTGACTCGGTCGGATTTAAGTCCATACTATAACTATTAAAGCTGGGGGAGGGATTATTTGCGTCTGTAAACTCGTCCACACCCAAATTGAACAAAGCCATGCCCCAGGTATAATTATACTTAAATTTCAGTTTAGAGTAAACTCCTGTTGCCAAATCATCCAATCCAGCTTGAGTTTTAAAGTATTCTGTATCTGGTATGGTAATCTGATCCTCTTTTAAAAAGTCTTTGCTACATCCATTCAATACCAGCAATCCAGCGGCACCAAAGATGGAAGCAATTAATATTTTATAATTTTTCATTAAAATGAATTTATACGTTAAACTTTACGTTCTCTAAAAACTGATATTGACTCCGATTACTGCTCCTCTTATGGTAACAGACGAGCCTGCTTGTGTCGTATTATTATTGTAGCTTGATAGATCCGGATCCAAGAAATCTACTTTTGAATACAACATCGCAGGATTCATTAGCTGTGCATAAACTTTAAAATTACTGATACCCAATCGCTCTAACTTTGCTTTTGGAAAATTATAACCCAAACTCACGTTCCGCAACTTGATAAATGATCCATCACGGTAATTCATGGAAGAATTCTTAGGATCTGCAACATCAATACCATTCGATCCCGGTTGATAATATTCTGCATCTTCGTTGATTCCAGGGATAAAATAATCCAATTTACGCATCATAAAGCGTCCGCCTAAGGTTTCTGCTCCGGCATTGATCGTCTGTCCCCAGCGTGAAAAAATAAAGAACGATAAATCAAAGTTTTTGTACGTAAATGTATTCATAATACCACCGGACCATTTTGGACGATAAGATCCCAAAATTTGTCGGTCATAGGTTGGATCTATTTTACCATCAGGAACACCGTCTGGGCCACTAATATCCTTTACACGAATTTGTCCTGGATTAGCACCGTACTGTTTAGCTTCTTCTGCTTCGGAAGTCTTCCAAATACCATCATAAACCAGATCGTAGGGAACAGATATTTGCTGGCCAACAAACAACTTATTATTAACATCTTCTGTCCGTCCATTATTCAATTGCAAAATTTTATTTCTATCCATTGACCAGGTTAAGGTCGTATTCCACTGAAAGTTGTCATTTTTAATATTGACTGTATTCAATTGAAAGTCAATCCCCCAACCGGAGGTTTTCCCGACATTGGCCCAAGTACTCGGATAGCCTGTTACAGGATTTAAAGTCATTGCGAACAATAAATCGTTCGTTTTCGTTTTATAGAAATCCAATGCACCATTGATACGATTATTAAAAAATCCATAATCGACCCCAATATTGTATTGGGTTGTACGTTCCCAACCCAATTCAGGATTTGCCATTTTTTGAGGGTTCGCAGCAGAAGGATCTGATGCGACATAACCGGAACTCGAATTGTTTGCACTCCAATTGTAAAAATTTTGCGTCAATCCGCCCTTTGTACCATAGGCACCAATTGCAGCGTTGCCAACAACCCCTGCGCCTACCCGTAATTTTAATGCATTAATAAATCGAGCATCTTGCATAAAATCTTCTTGGTCAATTCGCCATGATGCAGCAACAGATGGAAATGAGCTCCATTGGTGACCAGGTGCCAATACCGAAGATCCATCCCAACGCACAAAGGCAGTTAACATATAACGGTCTTTATAGCTATAATTAGCACGGACCATATAGGATTCCATCTGTCTTTCCTCTAGTCCAGTCCCCCAAGTGCCGACCAAGCCACCAGAGTTAATATTATACCATAATTCTCTTGCACTGTAAACATCCGTCGCTTTCATATTGCTTGATTCAGAATTATACTTGGACGAACTCTGTAATAAGGTAACGCCCAAATGATGATCTGTTCCGAAGTCACGATCGTAGTAAATTAAATTATCCAAGGTCCAAGAGAGATTCCGATTAGTCGAGTAGGTCACCGCATTATTGCCGTCACCATTAATTCCTTCGGCTGCATTGGCTAAACCCAAACGGTAATATCTAAACTCGGGTCCGAACTGTATCCGATATCTCAACCCTTTCAATGGCGCATAGATTTGGCCAAAATCCAATTGGCTAAAGAAGCTACCATTGGCCCCGAACGTCTGACGTTGATTGGTATTATTTGTCAGTTCATTAATCGGGTTAATAATATTTACTTCTCCTGCCGCGGGATTACGAAGGTAGTTCCCGTTTTCATCGTAAGGTACCGACCATGGCAACATACTACGCAAGGCTGAATAATAATCACCAGCACCGGTTACGGACTTAGAAAAATTATATCCATAGTCTTGATCGGAGAAAAAGGTATTTAGTGAAGCGCCCATGGTAAACCACTTCGTCGGAGTCGCTTCAAAACTTACTTTTGAGGTATATCGATTAAATTTTTGTCCTGGTTGCGTTGCATCCTGCTTGAGATAGCCAAATGAACCATAGCCTTTCGAATTCTCTCCGCCACCAGAGACACTTAACGTATGTTCTGTCGATAAGGCATTTTTACGTCCAGCATCAGCCCAATCGTAATTCCCGACAAGACTCGGATCCCAAACCGTATTATTGTTGGTCCAACCTTTAGCAATATTAACCCAAGAGGCTGGGACTTTAGACCATTTATCATAATCTTTCTTGTAGTCAGGTGTTGTAGTACCGAAATTTGCCAGACGGGCATAATCTAACCACTCAGCGGCATCCATATACTCCGTTACATCATACATCTTTTCGAATGTCGCTGTACCAGCATAATTTAACAATAAACGACCTTTTTTCCCTTGTTTGGTCGTAACCAATACCACACCATTGGCTCCTCTAGATCCGTATACGGCTGTTGCAGAAGCATCTTTTAGAACATCGATGGTTTCTATGTCGCTCGGATTGATATTGTCAATTCCGCCGGCCTGCAATACCATCCCATCAACCACATAGAGTGGTCCCTGATCTGCATTGATGGACCGTACCCCCCTAATTCTTATATTACCGGTTGTACCTGGCCGTTGATTCGATGTAATATCCACACCCGCAACCTTGCCTTGCATCGCCTGCAACGCATCTTTTACTGGCATTGCTTTGAGCTCTTTTTCCCCCACACTAGCAATCGAGCCCGTCACATCTTTCTTTTTCATGGTGCCATAACCAACCACAACCACTTCATCCATCACATCAACCCTTTGCACTAGAACCACATTGAAGGCATTTTGACCACCAACGGAAACCTCTTTGGCTTCATAACCAAGACTTCTGAATGTCAATGCATCAGATGAAGCTGCATTGATCGTAAATGAACCGTCGGCATTGGTCTTTGCCGTCATGGCTTTTCCTTTCACCTGTACGGTCACACCTGGAACAGGTGAACCTTTTTCATCGCTAACCTTTCCAGTCCTTGTTGTTTGAGCAAATAAATTCAAGGTGCACAGCATCGCCATTAACAGCAAAAAAGTGTACTTCTTTACATGATGATCAAACCCAATTGTTAAATAGTTTATCATTAAAGTATTATTTAGGTATTATTTTATTTTTTCCTCTTGTTGATCTTCGGTAGTGAAAATCCTTTTTCATCGTACTGAATTAACGAAAAAGCTTTACGTTTTTTTTCGTTAATTCCTTAATCGGACTGACTTAAAAAAATGGTAATCAGGATTCCTCTTAGGTTTATAATGATGGCTAAAAATAACAGGATGATTTATAATAACCATCCTGTTCAATCCTGTAATTAGCTGGCGCCAAAAATAAAAAAATCGCCCTTAAATACTAAGGGCGATGCAATTCATTCAAATATTAATATCCGGGATTCTGTGTATACAAGCCCGGGCTATTGTCGAGTTCGGACTGTGGCACGGGGTATAACACATAATTTACGTGAAAATCTGACATCTGCTTTGCCACGTCCTCTTTCGTAATCCAAGCCTTCATGACAGATTCTACCGTACCATTACGGATAAGATCAAACCAACGCAGTCCCTCACCAATAAACTCCCGTCTCCGTTCGTCCATCAGCTGAGATTTAGTTACATTCGCTAACTCTGTTGTCAATCCAGCGCGTTTTCGAATTTGATTAACAACCGCATCCACATCCGTCGTTGTAGAACCAGAAGCACCATTCAATACACATTCCGCTTTTAATAGCAATAGATCTGTATAACGAAACACAATGTAATTGATGGGCCAATCGGTTCGGCTCGCTGGTACTTTCGTCACATCAACAAATTTTTTAACGAAAGGTCTATTTTCGGCAACTTTATTGTATACAAATCCCTCTTGGATACAAAAAGATCTCCGCATATCATCGGCGACATAAGTACTCATAAAATCATTTGATACTGGTCGAATCGTCAGCCCACCTTGCGTGCCCAATCCAAGCGAATTGAACCAATTGTCAGGTACTAATACCCAAGGAAAAGTAGAACCAACAATCGGATTCGCTCCACTAGCATATTCAATATTAAATATAACTTCCTTGTTGCGTTCTTTATTATAATCGAATATGTCGGTATACTTGTCCAATAGGAGAAACTCGTTACTGGCAATAATGTCATTGAATTGTTCGACTGCCTTTCCCCACTCGTTACTGTTCAATCCAGCTCCTTCTACACCTAAAGTAGGTCCTGATCGCGTCATATAAACCAATCCCAACAACATCTTTGCGGCATATTTATTGGCATGACCTCGGTCGGCCTCAGCATACCCACCTGGCACCGGTAAAGTTTCCACTGCTTTATTGAGATCGCTGATAATTAACGCATAAATATCTTCGACTTTACTGCGCGGAATTGTTTTGGCTTCCTGCGCCGAAACGACATGATCAATCAAAGGAACCTTCCCGAAGTAACGCAGCAGATCAAAATATAGAAAAGCACGCAAAAACTTGGCTTCACCCTCCATCCGATTGCGCAATCCCTCATCTGTAATCACAGACCCACCTTTGGATTGCAGCTGCTCCAAAAAATTATTTACGCGAAAAAGCACATTATAATTCGTATACCAAGCTTCTTGCACATAGGGATTACTCGCAATCGTCTTATGAAAACTATTGATCCCTTCCCAATCACGTACTCCACCATCCGAGATGGCATATAAATTGTCCGAGCGGGTTTCGGAAAGATTCATCAAGCGATCCGGGTACTTTTGGAGGCCATTGTATAAGGCATTTACGCCCTGCACAAAATCATTTGTTGTCTGAAAAAAAGTTTCAGAGGTTGCATCTGAAATGGGTTGTTGATCCAGATCCATTTTACAGGACCCAAACAATCCGAATAGCAACAAAAATATAGTTAGTTTTTTCATGATTTTAAAAATTTACGTTTAAACCAAAGGTGATTGTCTTCGGAATCGCTAAACCGCCATAATCTCCAGCTTCTGGATAGGTATCGCTTCCGCTCAGATTGGTGTTGGACGACTCAGGATTGACACCACCATCATATTTGTCTTTCCCCCAAAAGTTCTCCAAAGTCATAAACAGGCGAACCATACTGAGTTTAGATTGGCTGCCCAACTTCATATCTTTGATATTATATCCTAAGGTTATATTACGCAGTCTCCAATAGTCCGAAGAATACAACCAATCGGTATTTTTAATACGTCCGAACGTCGAATAGGCCTTCCCAACTCGTCCATCGCCCGGATCTTCTGCTGAGCGCCAACGATCCCGATAGAATCCGAGTGCATTGTCCGAAGCTCCTTGTCCCGTACGTCCCAGTGCTCTACCCAACAAAGAATAAATGTGCCCACCATTTTGCCCTTGGAACATAAAGCTCAAATCAAAGTTTTTGTATTTAAAATTATTGGTAATACCCCAAACATAATCTGGATTGGGGTGCCCGACAATAACACGGTCATTGGCATCAATCACACCATCACCATTGGCATCGACATAACGTGGATCTCCGGCTTTCTCATTACCAAATAATGCAGCTCCATTGTCAATATCTTGCTGACTCAATACGCCATTCTGTTGGACTACATAGATACTATATAGCGGCTCACCAACGCGTAAGAGACTATGCTGTATATCGAAAGAAGATGGAATCAATAAATCAGTCTGACCGCCATCCAATCTAGTTATCTTATTGGCACTATGACTGATGTTGAACGATGTCGACCATGAGAAATCCGCTTTTTTCATGTTATGCGATGTAATTTCCAAATCCCAGCCATTGCTTTTTAGTTCGCCCGCATTGTTTAAGTAAGATCCAAATCCGGTTACATACATTGCGGGAACATTCAGCAAAAGGTCACTACTTTTCCGAGTATACCAATCAAAAGATCCGGCAACTCGAGAACCGAAAAGCCCGAAGTCCAATCCAACATCGTAAGTACGTGATTTTTCCCATTTTAGATCCGGATTCGCAATATTCTTAGGTGCTTGCCCCGGAACAGACTTATCATTTCCAGCATAGTTATAGATTCCCAGCAAGGGAATACTTTTATAATCGTCAATATTATTGTTACCAGCCGTACCAAAACTACCCCGCAGTTTTAAATCGTTGATAAAACTCAACGATTTCATAAAATTTTCGTCCGACAGACGCCAACCCAATGAAAGAGAAGGGAATAAACCCCACTTGGTATTGGCACCAAAGCGGGAAGAGCCGTCTCGCCGAAGACTTGCCGAAAATAGATACTTTCCATCAAAGGCGTATTGGACACGACCGAAATAGGACAATAAAACACTTTGTGTTGCCCCTGTTGAAGCAACAGTAGCCACAGCACCATTCAAAGTTTTAATGGAACTATTGATATACCCGTCTTTCGAAGTAATCGATGAGGTTTCTAATTTGTCGAAATTATAGGCCTGCCCTACCAAAGCCGTAATATCATGTTTCCCGACATTGATAGTGTAGTTCAGTGTATTTTCGTTGACAAAGGTCTGTCTACGGTATACACTGTTGGAACCATAGGTTGCCTGATTTGGATTTGTAAGCCTATTTGCTAAGGATCCCCCAATCGTATACGGTTCAAACCTATTGCTCCGACTATCGGTTTGATCCAAATTGACGGTTGTTTTAAAAGTCAACTGATCCAGGATATGATATTGCCCATAGATAGTCCCCAGCAAACGCGAGATTTTATTTTCGCCCAGATAGTTTTTCAATTTAGCAATCGGATCGTTAGTTGACACACTCCAAGGATACTTATCATTGTCAAGTACATTCACCGTCCCGGCAGGATTATCTTGCACAGGCGACATCGAGTAAATCTGATGCATGATATTATCTTTTCCCTCGACACCTGGATCATTACCAATGGAATAAGAAGGCGCTAAATTCAAGCCAAAACTTAGCTTTTTATTGGCCTTCACCTCCACATTGGCACGCGCTGTATAATTTTTATAATTCAGGCCATGCACAATCCCCTGCTGATTCATATAATTCCCCGAAACATAATAATTGACATATTCTGTCCCACCCGAACCGGTGACTTGATAATTCTGTGTTATTCCCTTACGATAGGCCTCGTCTTGCCAATCAATCATATAAAGTCCCGGATGTCCCGGCTCCAGCCATCGATCATCATACATAAATGAAGTATTATAGGTGCCCTCCTTCAGTCCTAATATCTTGCGACGCTCTTCATTACTCTGGCTGGCCAATCTGCCTGTACCCGACGCTACCCATTGGGCATTGATCATTTCAATTTGGCGATCGATCCATTCTTCTCCATTGAGCATATCCAGTTTGCGGTACGGCGACGAAATACCCACGTAAGAGTTTAAACTTAGTTTTGCTTCGCCGGTACGTCCACGTTTGGTGGTAATCAACACAACACCATTGCCTGCACGCGATCCGTAAATTGCCGCGGCCGCGGCATCTTTCAATACTTCGACCGATTCAATATCATTTGGATTCATATTATCCAATGGATTCCCGGAGGAATAACCTCCAGATGTATTTGTTTTCGCATTTTGCAAAGGAAAACCGTCCACCACATATAGCGGTTCTGTACCTGCGGAGATCGACCCCGAACCCCGGACTTGCACACTGAGACCTTTGCCAGGGACACCCGTCGATTGTTTGACCCGTACCCCCGCAATTTGTCCAATCAAGGCTTGGTCAACACGGGCTATTGGACGTTCATCCAAATTTTCAGCTTTAAATTTAGAAACCGGAGCCGTCAGATTTTTCTGTTTTTGCGTACCATAACCAATGACAACGACCTCATCAAGCGATTCTTGTTTAGGTGTCAAGTTCACTTGTAAAAACGAGAGGTTAGCTACATTTAGGGTTTTAGTGAGGTATTCTATCGAAGTGAAGGTAATTTTATCCCCTGGCTTGGCAACGATACCAAATTCACCATTTTGATTCGTTGTTCCACTACCTTTGCCGTTGACAAGGATAGTCACTCCGCTGATAGGTTGACTTTTATCGTCAACAACTTTTCCCTTCAGCAGTTCTTGAGCATATAATACCTGAGTCAAAGCCAACTGGGCCATTACTACGGTACCATATCGTAAGATATTTTTCATGGGTTGAAGTTTAAATTGTTATTTGTGATTTATATCGGTAACTGGAAGTTATGATATCCCTTTAAACTAACTATCCTGAACTTACAGGCTCCTATGTATCCAGTCTGTTACAGAAACTAAAAAGCCCCATAATGGAGCTTTTCGTAATCATTATTTTTTTTCAATGTAACAGGTTCATTTTCTTTTCAATCCAGTTAAAGTTCAATATAAACTTCTTGCCATGGCGAAAAATTGACCAGCCAAGTCCGATTGACCGTCCACACATACAGCAGCTTGTCACCTTGTTTGACGATCGGCCTTTTCGCCGATTCACCCTGAATCACCATGGTCAAATCTTCCTGAAATAAGTTCCTGTCTAACGGCAGATGCGGTACGATACGATAGCCTTTTTTCAATTTTTCAATAGTCAAGGTGGTGCTATCCCTTTCCTTGACATAGGCGGCAACCTGTACAAAAGGTGCTATCCAGATTCGATCCTTCATCTGAGCGACCTTTTCCAAATGTCGCCATAAGATCCCCGCATCCAGAAAATGATCATAACCGTACGTAATGCCATGTGTCATCGTCACCCCCCATTCTCCTGTTGTCAATAAATTTTCTACCCGCTTATCCAAATTCAAATCGGTACTCTTGCTCCCAACCGAAAATTGTGATAAGCGCGTTGCCACTCGATTTTTTGAAGCTAAAACAATCGCCTGCTCGTTCTTGGAGTTGCCCGGATAACAAAATGTTTTCGGCCATATGCCTAGATTTTCATAAATCGCACTGTCATTTTTCAACAGTTCGTATTCTGCTTCGGAGACCGAAAGTTTAGCTATATTGCGATGCGCCCAACCGTGATTCGATATCTCATGCCCCACCGCTCCCATAGCTTTCAATTCGGCCCAAGTCACCCGAGTGGTATCTTTTATATCTGCATGATCGGTATTCACTTTAGATCCATTGATCCAGAAGGTGGCTGTCAGCCCAAGCTGGTTTAGGCGTGGCACCACTATCGTCGCATGTTCCCGTAATCCATCATCAAAGGTATAACTGATGGCACATTGCCGATTCCCTTGGTATTTAGCGATCTCAAATTTCAGCTCCTGTGCTTTTCCTATCTTTACCGAACATAATGCGATTACCAATGGTATATATAATTCAAGACTTCGAACCAATTGCTTCATCTCTTTTCTATTTGTATGTAGGATCATCGTTTTACTGTAATATCTTTTTGCTGCCGAAATAAATTACCATACATATCCAAACCTTCAACAATAATGCGATAGGTTCCCGGTTCATCGGAAGTAAAGAACTGAAAACTTGTCCTACCTGACTTATTGACCACGATACTCGGTTGCGTAAATGTCACATTCACATCCGTATTGACGATCGGCACTTGCGCAAAGGCCCTCAGTTCGAGCTGGTAGCGGCCACCTTGTTCATTCGGTTGCCAAGTCGTCTGCGTAAAGACCTGGTCAGATCGGCCATTACCGATTGCCAAAGTCCGGTCAAAGAAATAAATAGCTTCATCATTCCGCATCCAATTGGTATATGCCCGTAATCGGTAACTACCCTCGGTCAGGGTATCCGGTAATGCGATGTCACCCACACCTAAGCCATTATACAAAGGTATTTTAATCAGTTTTGCTCTTCGCTGATCGGCGCCAATCAATTCGACATAGGCGACCTTACTTCCGTTGGACAATAGGTTTTCCAGACCAACGGTACAATAGATCTTAAACCAGATCATCTCGCCGGCGACATAGCTATTTTTATCCAAATGCAGGTACAGTTTTTCCTGCAAACGTACTCCCTGCGCCTGTTGTACCCGCTTAAAAAAATCACCAGTCTCTTGTGCCTTTCCCGACACAAAAAAGCCAGCGATCAATAGCAGTAACGAAACTGATCTTTTGACCGCTGGCGATATGAAAGAACGGATAAACAATTCTATTTAATTTTAAATGGTAAATACCAATTTTTGGGATCCATCAATTTGCTGCGCACAGCTCCCGCCTTCGGGTTATTGGCTTTCAAGAGTTTTTCGTAGACTTTATCTGCTAAAAATGCTGGATCGTTACGGCGGCGTGCAATACGGGTTAAGTCAGACCAACGCTCGCCTTCGAATGCTAATTCGTACGAGGATTCTTCAATGAGTTTATCCTCCAGATCCAGCTTCGGAACATCAAACTCCATCATCATTTGACCATAACCATTCACCGTCCCCGGTGTGTAAACGACACCGGGAAATTTCCATTCTGGCATTGTTGCTCTTCCCCTGACGCCAATACTCCGGTACCAGACACCGCGGGCAAGACTGGCATTATCACGTGCATCAAAATAATATGGTGAAGATTTGGGGTAGGTCACCCGATCCAAACCAAAACCTTGATGGGTAATCTGCGATTCCAACTCAAAGAAACTACTTGCCGCTACGGTACCCAAACTTGTAAATGCACCATAATAGAAGGTTCTGATCAATCCCCTATTGGCTAATGCAAATGCCAATCGCCCCTGGCCATCTTGATTGGCAGCTTCGGCAAATCTTAGATGTGCGCCTGCTGCACGATTGATATTCCATCGGCCGCCTTTGTTGAGCAGGTTTAAGACGTCAGTCGAATTATCGGTAAACTTTGTGATTACAGGCTCACCATCAGCGGCAATTTCGTACGATAACTTCCCCCTGGGATCCCAAGGAATACCGTTGCTATTCGTCTGCGAATTCCATTCATCCATAATTTTTTGGGATGGTCGTAACTCGTATTTCCCCGTTTTGGAAAACAACGCGATAAAAGGATTACCCGGCGCGAAAGAATTACTATACGGTATCGACCAGTTCCACTCCGAATTCCAAATTTTGTTGGTATTGGGTAGCGCAAACATACTGCGCCAGCCTTCTGAGACCGAGTTAACAAGCGACGAACCCTCTTGCGCCCGAGCAAAATTTACGGTAAAATTGTAGGGACCAATCCGATTTCCATTGTACAAATACTCAATATCCGTATTGTTATCTTCGGCCGAAAGAATCTTTTTATACCAGTAGGCGGCCTGATAATAGTCACCTTTCCACAAGTAGAGTTCCCCCAATACATGCGACTTATTGACAAATACCCGTTGGGTATTGGCCCCATCTGTTGTAAACACCAAGCTCGATCCTGTCGGATAAGCATAGGCTTCCATATAAGGTAAGTCTTTGGTATCCTGAATCAAGGAGTCGATCAAATTGTCAAAATTGGTTTTTGGATAACTTTCCAACGCTTTGATCTGCTTGACATCATCAATCGTTGTTTTCACATAGGGTACATTTCCAAAATGCATCCCCAATTGCAAATACAACCAAGCGCGTAAAACTGCGATGTCCGAATAGCGCTGATTGAAATCCGCATTACTCAATTTACCGCTGCTCTCCATAATCTTGAAATTTTTCAATGCATCGTTGCAATTGAAAATAATCTGGTAGAAAGCTGTCGGATCGGCATAGGGATTATCCGTTCCGGCTTCATGGTTGGAGATCTGCTGCAAATAGGGATTCGCATTCGCCGTGACATCGATCAAATCGGCCCGTAATTCATTCAGAATGACATAGCGATCACCCAAAGTCGCCACTTGCCCATAGATGCCCAATACCGCGGCATCGGCATCTGCCAGCGTATTATACGTTTTCGAACTGTCTAATTTATCCTCAGGTAAAAAGTCCAAGGCCTTTTTACACGATGAGATTGATACAATACAGGCCATTGTCGCCCATATTAATTGTTTTTTATATACTTTCAACATGCTGCTGCTTATTACAAACCTAAACGAAGTCCTAATTGGACAGATCTAACCAATGGTTCCAATGTCACATCAATACCTTGATGATAGACATCAGCAGATTGTGCGAATTCGGGATCATACCCCAAGTACTTACTGATGGTAAACAAATTATTGGCCGTTCCATACAGACGCACATATTTGATGATCTTTTTATTGACTGGAATACCGTATTCAACCGAAATTTGACGTAGACGCAGGTACGATCCATCCTCGATCCAACGATTTGAAAAACGACTATTGCCCATTGGATCATTATATGTCGCTTTAGGCACATCCGTCACTTGTCCTTCCACCCGCCACCTATTCTGCAAAAGCTCCGTCTGATTGTAAAAGGTACTGCCCGATTCAAGTTGTGCACGGGTATAATTATAAATATCATTGCCCACGCTAAAAGTAAACAAAGCCCCAAATTTCCAATTTTTATACGTGACGGTATTGCTCAGCCCTCCAATCAAGTCAGGATTGGGATCACCAATCACGACGCGGTCTTTAGCGTCAATGAGTTTGTCGCCATTGCGATCCGCAAACTTGGCATCTCCCGCTGTAAAAGCAACCTTATTGCCTGCGGCATCCACAACTGACAAACCTGCTGTCGAAGCTTCTGCGTCAGTACTGTACACACCTTCGAACTGGTAGCCATAAAACGCATTCGGCGCACCACCGGTTTCGGTAATATAGGTAGCACCCGCATATTGGCTAAAACTCGTTTCCGGCATACTCAGCATACGGCTTTTATAATGTCCCAAATTGATACCCGCATCCCATTTAACAGGACCGTTGATAATACGACCGAATACACTCAGGTCAATCCCCTTGGTTCGCATTGAACCATTATTGTATAAATAGTAGCTGATCCCAGATACCGTATTGCCCGGATTATAGGCCAACATATCCCGTGTGGTGTTTTGGTAGATATCCACCGTTAGATTCAGGCGCTCCTGAAACAAGGCCAAATCAAATCCTGCATTTATTTTCTCCACTTTTTCCCATTTTAAATAGGGGTTGGCGACTCCATCGCGGACTAATCCCTGCACGCCCAAAAAGTTCTGTGACACATAGTTTTGCCGTGCATCATAGTTACCGATATCATCATTACCTACCAAACCATAACTCAAACGCAACTTCGCCAAATTAACTTTGCTGCTATTCTTTAAGAAATCCTCATTGGATAATACCCAGGCACCAGCCACTGCCGGAAATAACCCATAGGTTTTATCCGCAATCCGAACACCCGCACTGACCTGATCGCCAAAACGGGAAGAGCCATCCATGGCGATAGATCCATTAAAAATATAACGATCTTTCCATGTAAAGTTGGCCAATCCATATCCTGTCATATTCGCCCATTTGCCGATATTACCACCATAAGTACGCGATACTGCTGTCGAGTTACCGATACTTACCAACTGGTCGGTGGCTGAGTTATACCCCAATGCATAGTCCTGTTCCGAATCATGTTTGTGGTACCGGATCCCGCCAATGGCTTGTAGTTTACCTGAATATCCAAAGTCTTGCTTATACTGCAAACGTAAATCATTGGAAATGGAATAATACCGCGCTACTTGCGTCCCCAATCGACTGAATACTTCGATGTTGTTGATCGTGTCCTTTGCTACGCCCTTCTTGGGAATAAAAAAATTCTCCTGTGCTTTATCATAGGTTACGGTGGTTAGGTTACTTAATTTAAACTTGTCATTAAACTCATAATTAAAAACCAAAGACCCTAGTAGACGGTACGCTTTTTTATTATTAATACCATTATGAATAATCTGCATCGGATTGGAATAACCAAAATAATCTGCATCGGCATAGTTTGGCGAGACAGTTCCATCCGAAGACACTTCATTGGTATTTAAGATCGGTGCTTTGATCATTGATAAAAACAAAGGATTTGTCTTTGGTGAAAATCCCTGATCTTTGAGATTTTGCTGTCCATAACCAATCGAAATATTACTTTGTGCCGTAAATTTTTTTGTCAATACCATATCCCCATTGAAACGTGCCGTATAGCGGGTCTGCGATGTTTGGTCTATAATCCCTTTTTCGTCATTATACCCAACCGAAAGCGCATATTTCGCAATATCATCCCCACCCGTTACTCGCAGGTAATAGTTTTGATCAATACTGCTTTTGAGCACTTCTTCTTGCCAATTGGTCTCATTGTGGTACACGGCATAATCTTCAAATTTTGGATTATCGTTATTAAAGGGCAAGGCTGCAATTTCAGTTCCGGTATATTTACTCGTTGCCAGTACATCATTGAGGTAACTACGATAGGCATAGGCTCCCATTACCGGCAAGCTTTTCGGGCGGAAATTATAGCCCGTATTGGCTTGCAAATCGATCTGCGTAGCAACCTCCCTTGCGTGATTAGTATTTATCACCACGATACCGTTGGCCGCCTTTGCACCATAAATCGACGCCACTACCGCATCTTTCAACACAGTTACATTCTCAATATCACGTACATCGATATGTTGCAAAGCATTGTTCAGGTGCCCTGTCGTAATGGAGGGAGACAAATGCTCAGCATTGTATACTACTCCATCTACGATATACAAGGGTTGGTTGTTGGTATAGAGCGATGATAATCCGCGTATATTAACGTTGGCTCCGATACCCGGTGTCCCTGAGCGGCGTACGACATTGACTCCTGCCATCTTCCCCTGCAAGTAACTGCCTACTGTTTCAGAATTTTCTTCCCAAGCATTGAACTCCAATTTATCCACAGCACCGCCACTAGACAATACATCATTATCGCCAAAAACAGTTGCTGTTGTCTTATAAAGCGATCGATAATCTGAGGGATACAGCGTCACGCGTAGTTTTCCATCTTTCAGGATCGGAACCTGTTTTGGGATGTAGCCATCCATAGAGACTTCTACAACCGCAGTCTTTACTGGAATGTCCATCGAAAATTCACCTTTGGAATTAGTCAATTTAGCCACATTTTTCCCATAGGTTACCCGTGCTCCAGCAATTACCTTATTGGTTTTACTGTCATAAACCGTACCCGTTACCTTATATTGTGGTCGCGAGATCGTTGTCGCCTTTTTTACAGTAGAATCATTCTCTTGCGCCCATGTGGCTTGTCCCCCTAAAGTCGTGAGCAACAAGATTAATCCTAACTTACTATTCACTTTATTAAAAATCATCTTTGTCGTCATTTGGTTATTGGATAATAGGTACAAATCTGAGGTATTCCAAGATAATTGGCCCAGTACCATTGGACATGACCAATAGTTGCATATTGCCATATACATCTTGGGTTACTTCGCCTAAATAGACCTCATTGGGGTTTAAAGGTTGTACTTCAAAGACCATTCTTGTGTCTACATTGCCCGCACTGTTAAGCACTTGTCGCTTATACTGATCAGGCTCATTGATTGCGACGATACTGGGATCTAAAAAATGGATGTATTGCGTGAATGCAGCTGTCTGTGGATCCCCTGCCAATCCCATAATCGCACGACCATAGACTTTATATTTGCCCACATTCATGCTCAATGCGCGGTACTTGGCATAGAATGATGTTACACCATGATTGTAAATCTCAATATCTTGATATAACGCCCCATTCATGTCGCGTTTATCCCTAAAGAAAATATTACCTCGTTTATCATTCTGCTTGTAACCGCGGGGCTCAACACCTAAAACCTTGATTTCTTTGATTTGATCACTTAGTTTATACGTCAGGTGTTTGACACGATATACCGCTCCGTTACTGGTCTTCGTCCGCGAGATAATATCAGCTGGATTAAGTTGAAAGGCCGTTCCTGTAATGGAGACTACACCAGCCGCAAGAGCTTCAGCGCTCAGATCTCCCTCTACCATAAAATCTCGTAAAACGGCTTTCTTTGTAAAGAAAGTCGTTGTACTATCTGGCCGAGTCGTATTTCCTTCTTCATAAGCAGTCGTGTAATATGGCTTTAACTTGGCATACTCTACCTCATAGCTCTCGTCATCCACTACAAAATAAGTATACTTACGGTTTTCAGTGGTCATATTCCGTCGCACTTCACTGATCCAAACAGGACTCGTATGATACGTGATTGTCTCACCTTCACGATACACGGTATCAAAAGAAGCAATAGCTTCCACCTGTTTAGTGTCGGCAAACTTTGATAGCAATAAGTTAAAGATATTCTGTAGAGGTTTAAGCGGTTGGCCTACCACATGATAGATCCCATTACTGGCGATCACATTGCTCTTTGTCGGTACAACGCCATCAAATTCACCATGGGTAAACTCTACATATTTGTTGCGCATATTCAGGGCTTTTACGGTATCAACACCCGTATTCACATTGTAGATCGAATTGATGATATGATAGCCAACAAAACTTTTGACCACCGCTGTATCTGTAAAGTTATAGTCCGCCTTAACTGCTGCCATTGCCGCGTTAGTCGGAATAATCAATGTATAGTTTTTCGAGGCCTTCAATGATTCTGCATAGCCCGATTTATTCAACAATTCCGTAAAGGCCGAGAAATCCTGATTTTCGGAAATCAACTCATACAAGTTTTTTTGTGTACTGGTATTCCCAAAATGATCTTCCCATTTTTTTGTACAGGAGGCGAGTGACAGTAACAAGACCATCATCACCCCCATATATTTTAAGGTATCTTTCATCATAATCTGTTATTGTTGTGGTCTATAAAACAGTTCGCCTGTTAACTGGTGGAAACGTGGATAGTTTTGCTCCAGATCATCTGCTGGGATAAATTGGATCATATCCAGATAAACCGTATTGCTACCACATTTTTTATCCTTTACTGCTTCAAATCGAATAACATGACGGTCCGTGGTTTCCACGTTAATGATTCCAGCCAACCGACCTACATTCAACGAAGCCTCACTACCGGTCTTCGCCTTCAATCCACCGGTAACATTGTTTGCATTATAATCACCTACAGTGGCCATATAACGTTTGTAGCCTTGGGCCAACATGAGATTGTCTGCATTCGGATTGCCCAAATCACTGACGCCGGAAGCTGTCAAAGTTTGATTCAATACGATAATATTCGGCAAAATCTGCTCATCAGCTTTCCCTGGATTGAAAGTTGCCTGTATCTCAGGCGCGTCCCCATGTTGTGCATAGCAAATCCAGACTTTATAACGGCCTTTGACCAAATAAGGGGTTTTGAATTCGATCCATTTCGCACGATTGGCATTATTGAAACACAAGGATAAACTTAACAAATCACCATTTGCATACGGACGTTTAGATTCCAACGCTTTATAATACGTGTAGGCATTGGTTCCGATCGTTAATACAGTAAGATTATTAAAACCAATTGAATTTGCAATTGGCTGACCATTGGCAACCAAGGGCTTGGCTGTACTTTGATAGGCACTACCCAGCGAAGAGAGTAATTCAGGCGAGGTCGCTATATCAAAATAAACCGGTACTTGCGGCCGCACTTTTATCTTAACTTCCTGTTTGCTTTCGTGGATCACGCCATTGGAAGCCATAAGATCACTGTAGGTCCGGTTTAATTCCGCCCCTGGTTCGAAGATTCCGTTAAAAGTTCCTTCATTCAACAAAACACTCGTACTAAACAATTTGGTGGTAATAATTTCTTTTGGTGCCAAGGTATAGAGCGTTCCACCAGCCACGACATCCTCCAAAAACTTCGCATCATTAGTGATATGGTAAGCCATATATAACCATAAGCTGTCCTTTGGATTCTTGGGGTTACCTGTCTGGGAGTATTTCGCCTTTAAATCAGAAATATCGTGTATCCCTAAAGTATTCAAGGCTGAATCTGACTCGACAATTAGGGTTTGAAATCGCTTGTTAGCAGCTATTTCCATTCCACGCTTATAATACAATGTATCATAAAATCCAGTTTCTTTTAGTGCGGCAGAAAAAATACGATATCGTGGATTATTGGCAACCATCTCGGCAATACTCTGTACCGGTGGGGTCAATACTTTATCGATCGCATGGATAATACCATTACCACAAAAAATATTCGATTTGGTAACCATGGCAGATTTATTGATTCGATAATTTCCCCGAAGCACATCTGTGTACAGATACTCACCAAACAAGCTCGGTGTTTTAATCTTTCCATCCGAAAAACGGAGCGTACCTACCGTATCACGTACGACGTGGTATTTGATAAAGTCCAACAACTCAGCATCGGTAAAATCGGTTAATGCTGATTTGCCATTATCCTTCATCCAAGTTGTGATACTTGCATTATTTGGCGCAAAGAGCGTATAGGTACCGTAGGCTCCTAGATAGCCCGCTGTTTTCGAACGGTACATAATATCGGTCAATAGCGAATAATCATCCGCATGTTGTTCGAGATAACCGGTGATATTCACCTCATCAGTCGTGGTTGTGCGGTAATTTTCTTTCTGGCAGGCCTGAATCAGACCGATAATCAGCGCAAACAATGCACCAATTATCCAAAATGACATATTCAGTTGCTTTTTCATATGTAAATAATTATTTCATGAGCTCGCAAGCTCGGTTTGCTTTTTTAAGGCCATATGGAATATCCACATTATTTTCATTCGAGTTTATACTTTGCAATCGTGGATATTTCATCAGTCTTATTTTAGGTAAAATGGGTTTTGTTTTAGTGATTTATCCTTAAATAACTCGTTCTCCAAGATTGGAAGGTAGTGACTATTGATATCTCTAACCTTACTGATAGCCGATTGCTGTACATTGGAATCCGCAGTTTTCGTCACGAGGTCTACCAAAACATTTAAATTGGCATAATTATCCTTTTTTGCTAGACGCAAAAGGTCAAACCAGCGCTTACCCTCAAAAGTCAATTCACGGGCTCGTTCATCAAACACATAGAAAATGATACTCTCGGTATCATTTTCATCGACCAAAGCATCAGATGCAGCGATAGCCTTTCTTTTTGTCCGCAGCTCATTAATCAATTGCAATGCTTCTGACCCCCTGTTTAATTCAGCCAGCGCCTCTGCCCGCATTAGCATGACATCGGAAACCCGATAAATTTGAAAGTTAAAATAGTCCGGTGTTTCCAAGCCATACTTGACAATACTACCTGCAGGTAAATATAAACCTCCTTCACCACGTGAATCGGACAGATCTGCATCTACATCCGCATTTGCTGGAAAAATTTCAGAATTCAACAGGTCTACATTGGCCATAAAAGGTTTCTTGTCGGCCAAAACCAAGTCAAACATGGGATTTACCTGAGAACCCTTATGACTAATCTCAAAGATGGTCTCCGCTGTTCCGCCGTCAAAAATAGAAACCGTAGCTATCCCATTTAACCGATAGCGACCAGTATTTAATATTTTGGCCGTCTCTACTTCGACTTTGTCGTATTGTTCCAACCAAAGGTATACATCGGCCAGCATCGCAGTGACCGCCGATCTGGTCACCCTTCCTGTATTTGTTGCGTTATAATCTACAGACTCCACAAGATATTCCGGCACCATTCCCTGAGCTTTGATCAAATCCGCTACAATTTGCTTCAAAACCTCCTCTGCGGTGGATTGGGTAGTAGGGACAATGTCGGTATCTTTTGCAATACCTTTTAATTTTAGAGGTATATCACGAAAGGTACGTACCAAATAAAAATATAAGTAACTCCGAATAGCGAGTGCCTCGCCGACGGCATCATTGTATTCAGCATCAGTAAAAGTAGGATCAGATTCTTTTGCCTGTGGTGCCTTGTCGATCAAGAGATTACAATTATTGATTGCAGTATACACGGCGCTCCAATCAGAGATCGTATTGGTGCTCAGAATATTATAATTTTTGACAAAACGGTTATCATCACTCGCATAGCTGGTTAAACCCACCAAATCCGCCCGCAATTCCCCCCAAAGGAAAAGGCTTTTTTCTACCCCCCCTCCATTTAATGATGAATAAATTCCAATCAGACCTGCATGGACATCTTCCTTAGTTTTCCAAAACTCGACGTTGGTAATACCGTCTTGTGGCTGCAGATCAAGCCATTTATTACATGAATTGAGCGATACGCTAGATAGCGCAAGAAGGCTCATTATAATTATCTTTCTCATCATTTTTCAATTAAAAACGTGCAGTGATACCCAGTGTCACCGTCTTTAGCGGTGGCGTCATGGAATCGTCTTTCAATACCGTAAAGGCATCTTTTAATTTCACAGCCACATCAGGATCCTGTCCAGTGTACTTGGTAAAGGTCAAAAGATTTTCAACTGTTATATACGTACTCAATGCCCCGATCCGCAGACGGTTCAAGAATTCTTGTGCAAAGTCATATTTCAAGGTAACGGTACGTAAGCGTATGAAAGATGCATCTTCCACATAGCGACTGGATCCCAAGGAATTATAGCCTGTGCCATACAAGGCTCTCGGAATATCCGTTACATCGCCTTCTTTGCGCCAACGACGCAATACCGCAGTACTCTGGTTGTTGTAGCTTGTCATATCTGTCGTATTCATCTGTGTACCGTTGATCATATCAATACCTTGTCTATAGTTGAAGAAGGCACTTAATTTCAAGCGTTTGTTATACCCTACATTAAAACCAAAGCCACCCGTAAGTTTGGGGTTGCTGTTTCCGAGGTAAACAATATCCTTTTGATCGATCACGCCGTCATGGTTAATATCTTCATAGATGGCATCACCCGGTTGAAATACATAATCAACGGTTGGGTAGTTAAACCGCATATATACAACATCACCGTCTGGACTAACAATCTGGTTACCTTGTGCATCGGTCGCGATAGTTGATTCCTTGTCTTTATATACGCCCTGATAACGGAAACCATAGAAGGAACCAAAAGGATTGTCTTCTTGTAGGTAAGCGAAAAATGTTTTGTTTTTCAAGGATGACTTGGCATTTTCCCTTGGGTATAAAGGTGAAATCTCTCGGATCACGTTTTGGTTATGTGCAATATTGAAATTAAAACTGACGTCCCATTTCTTGTTGCGGACAGGTACTACGTTCAAGGATGCCTCCCATCCGTCGTTGTCCATGGTTCCCACATTCATACTGATTTCACTAAAACCATTGTAGGTCGGAATCTGGATCTTGTCCATCATCAGATCTGTGGTTCTCTTTTTATATACTTCGGCACCAAAAGTCAAACGGTAGTCAAACATATCCACGTCCAATCCCAAGTTTTGCTGGGTCACCGTTTCCCATTTCAGATCTGCGAGTTCAAGATTGCTCGAGTAGACCCCATTCTCGCCTAGGTAAGCATAGTCATAGGTTTTATATACATTGATGTAGCTATAATCTCTGCGTGGCGCATTACCGCTACGCCCCCAACTCGCCCGCAATTTAACATCCTTGATCTGACGGATATCTTTCAGAAAATTTTCCCGACCGATTTGCCAAGCCGCTGAAAAGGCCGGAAATATACCATAGCGATTGTCCGGACCAAATCTAGAGTTGCCATCTCCACGTACGCTAGCCGCGACCACATATTTTTCCAACAACATGTAGTTGGCCTGGATCAAGCCTCCGATGGATCTAGTTTGTGTCGTGATCGATTTGGCATCACCCGTCAATGTCCGAGAAGGTACCGTCGGATCCTGCAAATAAGAAGACGCCGTGTTTGTCGAACTCAACCCCTGAATGGTACTCCGATAATCAGAAGTCAGGAAAGACATATTCGCTGTAAACAAATGTTTTTTACCCAATTGTGGCGTATACAATAGGCTCGTCTTCGTGTTGAGTGAAAATTCGTCCAAATCCGAATCAGACGCTCTATTTACAGAATATTCAGTAAACGGCCTACCAGTAGCCAATTGAGGTAAGAAATTTTTCGATTTATTATTGCGGATATTGAGCGCAAGGTTACTCGAAAACCGCAGTACATTTGGTATCAATTTATAGTCGATATTAAATCGGGTATTCAAGATATCGCCCAGCTGCTTGTTGATGGCATTTTTGACCATCGACAGTGCGTTATAAGTACCGGAAGCGTTTTTGTCTGCCTCCGCAGGTCGGAAATATCCCTGGGCAGTCTGCGCCGGATTAAATAAGTTACCTGTCAGGCGCCCATACTCATCGTATTCCCAGATCGCTTGATTTGGCATTTTTTGATAGGCAACATCCCTTACATTTTTATAAAAGATATTATCGTTGGAGACATGGCTATAGGATACATCTGACTGAAAGCTGATCCTTTCGGAGACCAGATAATCGAGGTTGATTCGGGCAGATAAACGATCGAGACCGGTACCGATTGTAGTACCTTCTTGATTAAAATAACCGATTGAAGTCATGTAACGTGCTTTCTCACCGCCGCCGCGTACCTGAATATTGTGATCCTGAAAATAGCCTAATTGTGTAATCGCATCGATCCAATTGGAATTGTTACTGTAGTTATGGTAAATATAGGTGTCGTTTGGATCGTATTGAAACTGTTGCGCATTCTCTGTTGTCGAAAATACACGTCCCGCGTTGTAGAAAGACTCCTGAAGCATAGTCGTGTATTGATCGCCATTTAACAGCGGTATCGCCTGCGGTTGTTTTGAAAACGAGCCTTTAAACGTATACCCGAAGGAAGGTGCACTTACAGTACCCCGTTTGGTATTGATAACTAATACGCCATTGGCACCACGTGATCCCCATACCGCTGTCGCCGCTGCATCCTTCAATACCGAGATATCCTGAATATCTGAAGGAGCAATATTGAGCAACTGACCGTAAGAATTTTCGTCGGATGTCGCAAAATCAAAATCATCAGGGACTGTAATATCGTAGGGCATACCATCTACCACGATCAGTGGATCTGTTGCTCCGTTGAGGGAGGAAGTACCCCGAATTCGGATTTGCATCCCTGCTCCAGGATCGCCGGAGACGGTCGTAATATCCACCCCTGGCAAACGCCCCTGTAGGGCTTGATCAACGGATGCGGACTGCATTTCGGACATTTCCTCCATGCTAATTGTTGAGATCGCGGCCGTATTACGTGCTTTGGAAATCCCCATCCCCATTCCATCGTTTACGGGTCTACCGCGTGAGACAGTGACTTCTTCAATTGTATGCTGTGCTGACTCAACCTGTACATTGATCGCTTTACGCTCACCGACTAAGGTGGGTACGGACGATTTATATCCTGTGCTGCTCACCATTAATTTTAACCCCTTCATATTGGCACGGAGACTATAATTCCCTTCCACATCAGTTACCGTACCCACGATAGTCCGGTTCTCGTTATCCTTTAGCACGACTGTAGCGCCAACCACAGGTTGGTTGGTTTTCTTCTCCGTCACTTTTCCAATTAAAAGTGACGCATTTTGTGCATACGCACTATACTGAAATCCTGCAAAAAAGCCGATCAGCAGAACTAAAAGTTTAATTTGTTTTATCTTCATAGGAGGTCTAGGGTTATAAGCCGTGTTTAAGATAACTGCTGATGGAATGAATGACCACACGCTGTCCCAAAAGGTTACTTTGAGCTATATTTGCATCGACAACACGTCCAGCATTATCCATTACTTGAAGCTTATTCTTTTGATTGAGCACCACTTGTACCGACTGTGCATCGCCATCGATATTTTTACATAAGGTCTGAAAATAACCGGTCTTTTTGCCATCGATCGCAAAAGAATTGCGCGTAATGTGGTACTGGATAAACCGAGTTACCTTATCGATATCAACTTGCGAGGTAGGAGCATTTGCTGACGGCAGATCGCCTTCTGCGATTGCTGCGGCAATTGCCGCGTTGTTCGGAATCAGCATACTGTAGTTGAGTCCCAACTCAATTCCTTTGACTACACCATCGGTTGCAGAATACAGCGTACTTTTGATCAAATAATTGTAGAATGCATTGTATGGTGAACTGACTTGGTCTGCCCCCATTTTTTGCAAAAAGAAACCGATATTCGTATTTGACGAGGTCAACCCGCCATCCAGATAGACTGAAACGCCATTTAGTGGCCCTGACAAGTTCGTACCCGTGCTCGTTGAATCAATTTTCAGCGCTTGCTTGTTGGCAACACTGTCTAAGGTGCCGCTCGATGATAACATCATATGATCATATTTGATGTATTCTCCGGCGTAACTTTCCAGCACTCCAGTACCACTTAGATCTGGAATAGGATCGTTATTTAAAGGAATAATATGCGCATTTAAGACCTCACGCATCTCAGGTGTACCATTCCCACCCTTATAGCGAATTGGATCAGTCGTGTTGTATGCATCGTAATCAAACCCCATCTTGTATAAATTATCATCGGAGACCAAAACAAGCATGTAGCGTAAGGTGGGTATTTTAAGCGTCAGATTCATTCCCATACGTTCAATCGCACGTCGCATTAAACTGTACTTTGGGTTTAGCAGTACACTGCCATATACCGACTGAAATACATTAGCCTTTTGACAAACATCTACGCCATAGAATGTACCATTACTCAATAATTTGGTTTCTTTAATATTCGCTTTAGTTAGCTTGGTACTTTCACCAAGAAAGTTTTGTTGATTTGTAAACTGGGATGGCCATAATTGCGTATTATAGAGATGTGAATTAATAAATTCAACCAAGACACCGCTATTTGTTGCATACAAATCCTTGAGCGTAGACCCTTTCGGATAATATTGGAGCAACATACCCCTGACATATTTATCAACGGCTTCATTACTTGGGATAGTGACCGAAAAATTATTGATCTGTGCATCGTTAGCATCCTCCTTCGTGTAGTTCTCATTGTTAAGAGCCAGCCCCACCCCCGTATAACTTTTAACAAAAACAGAATCTTTGCTTCCTGTTAACACTTCATTTTTACGGGTCAGATCCGCGTTGTAGGTATAAGTTGCAAACAAATCCAAAATCGATTTAAAAGATGAATACTCATCACTTCTAGTCAAATATTGATCAATGCTTTTCTCCGGAAGTAATACTCGGTCGACAACATGGATATAACCATTTTCTGCTGCAATATTATTGCGTTTCGGATCAATATTTGCAGCACCGACATTCAGTCCGCTATAGGTAGAGTTGGGATAAAACACAGTATAATCTGACTTTCCTAAGCCCCGCTGTGCCATATAGGCATCAAAGAAATAGGTCAGGTGCTTATTATTGTTTTCTATCGGCACATATAACTTATCTGAACCACGATTGGTCGAGACAAATTTGCGAATTTTGCCATTTCCCAAATCTTCGCTCTCCACAAAATCATAATACACAGAACGACGTCTAAAAGCCAATCCTGGTTGCCACCCTTGTTTAGAAAAGAAATCGCTTAGTTTTTCGATACGCTCGCCATCATAGGTCATCGAAGAGCGGACGATCCTCTCCGCAAGCTCAGGACTAACCTTGGTCATATCTGCGATTCCCTGTTCATTCATAAATTGTTCAAAGGCTTTATCCGTCGGTGCAAATACCGTCCATGAACCCGCTGTCCCCAGTGTGTTCTGATAGCCTGACAACTGAATACAGTTAAGGAAATTTTTAAAATCGCCCATGGAATCCAATTGTTGGTAAATTGGGCTGGCCAACCAATCCGGTCTGCCATAATAAGCATCAAAGGCCTCTTTCCGACAGGAAACCGTGAGGGCCAGCAAGCTGATCCATAGTAATGTAAATCTGGATGATAACATAATTTAGATATATTGGTTCAATAAAAAATTGACTGGTAACTTTGTTAATAATTGGTAACGCTAAAAAATGATACGGCAATAAATACTTGTGATAGGTTATAGCTCTTTTATTTTCTGTAGCTCACAATTGGCACTTCGAAGATAAAACATATGGTTCTACTAACCATCCTGCCCCATCCTGAGCAGGAGCGGGAGGGAATTGACAACTAAAGTCACGCACTATATAATGAATATGGCGCTATTATTCCNNGGAATAATAGCGCCATATTCAATTGACAGATTTCTGGAAATAAAATGGAACAACGATTGCGTTTGCTTCTATTTGTTTAAGCAGTCTGAATGTCCCGGCCCGCAATTAATAACTCCACAAAGTCACAGGACCGATCAGACCACTTTCCATTGGTTTCCAATCGCTGGCATCAAAGTTTTTATAGTTGATATTGACAAAGTTTATTTCATGGTAATTACGCCAGGCAATTTTTTGCTGATCCAGCTGACGAATACGATTTGCCATTAGGTTAGCAACCTCGATACGGATTTTATTTTCTCCATTGACCAACCACTTGGTAATATCCTGTTGAAAGGGTATTGACCATAAAATACCTACATCCTGCCCGTTGATAAATACACGAGCGCTTTCAGCAACACGTCCAAGCTTCAACAGATAAGATTTCGATTGATCCTTCTCGATGGAAAACGTTTTCTCGTACGCCGCGGCACCCGAAAAATTGATCGCATCCTTATCGCCCCATTCCGTCCAGGATGACAGTCGACCGATTTTTCTAGCATGCGGTAAAACAGATCCTCCTGAAATAAAGCTAACTTTCCAATCATGATCCAATTGAGTCACTTGACTCAATTCATCTTGATAGCGGAATGGTTCCGCGGCTTGTTGCTCAGAAGCCAAAATGATCCAGGAATAACCCGAAGGAATCTGCACCCGTATTTTACCATCCGTTGATGGTAACTTAAATACTCTTCCCGTCTGCGGATCCAACAAAGAATAATATTTAGCCTGTGCATTTAGCGTCATACTACGATCCACGGTCCGTTCGCTGTGATTGACCAAATAATAATATGTATCCTTACCAGAGACTCTTCTCGAGAATTTCAGTCCTGCTTGGTTAATTCGTTCGGGTGCTATCTGTTCTGTTTCGAGGGCTGAATTGACATCCGTCGTCAGATAGATTTTACCTTTTCCAAAAGCCGTATACTGGTTCGCCTTATCTTTTTCAAAACCAAGCGATGTAATTAATTTATTGAATAGCGCAGTGCGTTCATCCAATTGATTATACCCAGGTACTTCCTGCGGTAATTGTTGGAAAATGACAGTTGCTCCTTGCTTCGCCATTTCTAAAATTTTCTGAAGCGTCACTTCCGAAAAATAATGACAGGCAGGGATATAAATCGCTCGATACGGGATCGCATCCTTCGAAGTTTGTAGTTTTCCGTCGTTTACAGTTGTTCCCGCCAGAATTTTATCTGTTGCAAAATCAAAGCTATACCCACGTTTCTGTAGTTGAACACTTTGTTTATAAAATTGCGTTGGGTGCAACCACTCGTCAACATCATGAACCTTCAACGCTTTATCCATCCCCTTGGCATTGTTCCAAATATCGTAAATGGGCCAATACACCAACAATTCATTGTCGGCACGACTGGACTGTAGAATGGATTGGACACGTGTAATATATTGATTCAAACCGGATAGGTGATCCCAGAATGAATTTTGGGGAACAAAGTTAACAGACGCATAGAATAACCAACCCGGAAAGGGAACATTTTTAGGCGAATAGGTTGTCCCATGGTAGAACACATGATTCACCCCCGCCAGGAATAATTGTTCAACTTCGGGTTTCGTTTGTGACAAGGAGGTTTTAAAATGTTCCGTCAACCAAGTGAACGTCTCCGAAGAAGTATATTTCTTCCCATACACATTTGCTGCTGAGGTTGCAAACTTAGCCATTATTGGATCCGGGTCTACATTACGAATATCGGCAGTGTCACGTCTTAATCCGGGAATAGCAAAACTACTGGATCCAAAGGTTTCACACTCGGGAATATCTGTATCGGCATATAAATCAATCAGGTTTCCTGGAGATCCATGCGCTTGATTTTTTGAAATCGCTTGATAGCGATGGGCAAAATCTGTAAATGGGATCAAAAAGTTGTTGGCCAGTAACGCATTTACAACTTCACGATAATCAGATTTTAGACGTGCTGTTTTATTTTCATTTCCTCCCTTTCCTGCAAAATCCAAAAGATTATCCTGCAGTTTATATCCCTTTATTCGTTCGAACGATTGTAAAAATTCATCTGTCCAGTTCGCCCCATATACCTCGTAACTATCGTTAAAAAAGGCGCGGACATTCAATTGTTTATCCTTAAATACTTCGGCAAATCTATTGAAATAAGATGCGACAGAATGCTGTCCGAGGTGATCCAAAGTATACCCCTCTCCACCCGGTGCAGCACGTTTCACTTTTTGCCCCGTTCTTCCTGAGAATACAGCCAATAAACGTACGTCGGTCGGTGCTTCCCAAGTTCCATCGCTATGTGAACTGTAATCATCCAGGTTAATTTCGCTATTATCGGATTTAAATGCGCGTAAAGCTTGCAGGAAAAAATAACGCTGTTTGGGGTCTTTTGGTTTCAAAGGGAAAGTAATTTTTTCACCTTTTTTCAATTCAAATTCATCCAGGATCAATTTCGTGGCGGCATCTTTCTCCTTGATTTGAGGTCCACCAAAAGGCCAACCTGTTCCCAAATTAATATCCACCCCCATCCCCAAGGTTTTTGCCTTATCCGTTGTTACACCCAGCATATTCATCCATTGGGGAGAAAGGAAGGTCAAATAGTTGGATTCAAAACCTTTAGCACCATAAATAGGCGTTATCTCAACACCGCCAAACCCACTTTTGTCAAATAAGGTTAGTTCCCGTTCGAGGTTAGGTCTGTCCACTGCTGAACCGAGCCACCACCAACGCGTCCAGGGTTTCATTTCTTTGGTAACTGCTGGCCATAAATCCTGTGCCATCGTTCGACCGAAAGCCAACAGATTACAGGCAAGCATTAACGATATATAGATTTTCTTCATGTTAAAATTGGCCTAATCCATGTGAAATACTTTTTTCAAATTTATCGAAACTGGGGAATGATCCGGATTTACTTCCATGATATCATGCATATAATCCCACCACTTCTGAACAATAGCTTCTTTGCCCAATTCTTGCGAGGAATGCCCTGCAAGGTACTGAACAGCAAATAAGGTATCCGTCTCTTCATCCAAAAAAATGCTATAATCAGACACGCCATTTTCGCGCAATAAGGTTGTTAATTCCGGCCAGATCGCATCATGTCTCCGCTGATACTCCGCAGACATGCCTGGTTTTAATTTCATCTTAAATGCTATTTTCTCCATTTCGAGTTATTAAACTATTTTAGTGTTACTGTATAATCCTAATTAACCAACACCTGATGTATATCGGCTTCGATAATACTCAAGGTCCCTTTGGCATTGGCATCATTACGTGCCACGCCATCATCAAGCTTTTTACCGCCCATTTCTACCTGATTGTTTTCCTTTGCAGTAAAAGGCGCATTTTTAAGTTTTATGGTTACCTTTTCGCCCCTAGTACGCGGAAACGAAAGTGTACAGTAGCCTAAAGTAATATCCGTATTTCCATCAAAAACAAGTTTGTCGTCTACGAAAATCTGTAGCGGGTAGGATCTTGATCTAAAATTATTTAATTTCAGATCGATCTCATCAATGTCGGACTTTTCCTGTAAAATGTATGTTATCCATGCTGTGCCCAACTGTCCATCATTGACCCAATCCGACAGTTCATTGTCGTCGTAGGATTGTGCTGCCTTCTCTGAATTGGCACCAGCGGTAGCCGCACGGATTTTAAGGCTTTTTTTCAGCTGTACCAGAGTAGGTTTTTCTGGACTTGGCCCCCGCTCTAAAAAGGAAGGTAAATTTTCAGCAGATTCTTTTACAAAATAATTCTCCGTCTTTTTGATAGGTTGCACCGTCCAGGCGACTGAATCTGATAAAAGACCATTAGCTGTCGCCTTCAACAGCACTCGACCCGATTTATCGTACTGTGTACGAAGTAATACACGATTTATACCTGCCTCCACCGGAAGTGATTTGGCCAAAATATAATTATCGGGTCCCTGTGCGATACCACCGCGCCAATCCATCGGTCCATCTAAGTTGAAATCAACCCTGTTTGATGCTAATGGGCAACGTACGCCATTCTTGTCAAGCACTTCAACTTCCGCCAGTACCATATCGTTACCATCAGCAAATAAACCATTTTTACCATGTTGCACTGTCAAACGGATTTTATAAGGTTCGCCTGCTGTCCTTAGTTCTTTTTTGTTCAACAACTTTCCGTCTTTCGTAAATGATTTCGCAGTCAATACACCGGCCTCAAAGTCAACTGCAGGAAAACGGTATAGGAAATTATAGCGTTTTTCTGCTTCACCTTGGATCTTGCCATTTACGGATAATTCAACACGATCAGCAGCGGAGACGACTAATACATCCTTTTTCGTTCCGGGAGCATAGTTCCAGTGGCCAACAAGATGTAATCCCTTTGGATCTGGATCAATCCAACCATCCCACATGACCTGATGGGCGAAGTAAGCATCTTTGGGAATACGCATGGCATCTACCTCGCCACTGCGTCTATAGTTTTCTTTTCCTCGAAAATGAGTATTGGAATCCGAGAAAATAATATTGACGCCACCTGAATTTACGCGATCACCAGTACCGGGACGCATTTTCCAATACTCCCACCAACGATGGACCGTCTCCACGACATAACTATCTTGGTTTCTATTATAGTCACTGGCGTCAACACCCTTGTAAAGCGGACCTTCACCATCCTTGTGAAACGGATAGCTCAATTCGTCCCAATATTTACGTAAGGCTTCATCGCGCATGTATTCCGTTGCAATCATCGGGTGACGGACACTTTTATTAATGTATAGCATTTCACCACCATATTCAGCTAGCTTACTGTCTAACATTTCACGCGAACCAATTGCCCGTCCGCCAGCTGGATCGTATTGATCCCGGATAGCTTTCATCTCTGCCATATGCTCCTCAGAAATAGACTCGTTTCCACATTCATAAAACAGAACACTGGGACTGTTTCGATAATAGATAATTGCATCACGCATCAGTTCTGTCCGCTGTTCCCAGCGTCTGCCTTGGGTATCTTTTTCGGCATCTCCGGCAGGTAGCATTTGCATTAGTCCCACGCGATCACAGGATTCAACATCCTGTTTCCAAGGGGTTACGTGCATCCATCGAACCAGATTCGCATTGCTTTTGACCATCAGCCCATTGCTAAAATCACTTAACCAAGGTGCTACAGACAAGCCGACAGCAGGCCATTCATTACTTGTACGCTGTGCATAGCCCTTCATCATCAAAACTTGATCATTCAGATACACCATTCCATTCTTAAAAGCTGTTTTTCGAAACCCTGTTTTCGTTTGCACAGCATCGATGATTTTATTATCCCGCAAGATTTTTGTCGTAACTGTATAGAGATAGCCGTACCCCCAGCTCCAAAAATTAACCTGATTCAAGGCTGAATTCATGGTCAATTGTTGTGTTTGATTGGCTGGGAGATTGAATTTTTTTGAAAAAGTTTTCACCAACTTCCCATCGGCATTACGTACTTCGGCAACAAAGTTGACTAAACTCGATTTATCGGTTTCATTTTTCACCTCCGAAGAAACAAAAAGATCCAATGTCTTTTTAGGGATGTTCATATTCTTCGCATAGACATAAACACCCGTAGTTTTTAAATTGGAATACAAGGGTAGCGTCTGATAGATCTTGGAAGCAAAGTGGATCCATACATTTTTTGGAATGCCACCATAATTTGCGTTAAAGTTTTTATCGTTCCATTGATAAGTACTGTTTGTCGCCTTTTCCCGATAGCTCCAGCTATTGTCAATGCGTATCGCCAAGATATTTTCGCGATCACGATCAATCAGATCTGATAGATCAAATCCGGCGGCCATGACACCATTTTCATGCCGTCCAATAAATTTCCCGTTAAGGTAAAACTCTCCCCCAAAGCGAATTCCTTCAAATTCTAAAAATACCTTATCAGAAGTAATGCCCTTAGGAATACGAAATTTCTTCCGATACCAAACAATATTTGCAGAAAGGTCATGTATCGCTTTTGCAAAAGCTTCATCTTCATTCCAAGCTTGAGGCAAGACAACTTGTTTCCATTCCCGGTCATCGAATCCAGCAGTAGCAGCATCGCTGACATCGCCAATGTGGTAACGCCAATCCGCATTAAAACTTAAAGTTTTCCGACCTGCTTGAGCATAGGTACCAAATGAAAGCAGAAGGCAACAAAAAATAAATAATACTCTTTTCATTTTATATTTTTTTATGGCTAATGTGAGATCGAGTAATTTCTTTTATCTATAGCATAACTGTGTACCATTTCCATGATGGGCGCTGATTAATTAAGTTATTGGCTACACACTGAATGAATAATGAGACAACTTATTTCGACAACATTTTATAAACCTCTGTACCTCCCAATAAAAAACAACCCAAACCGTAATCTTCAAAATCCGGTTGACTGGAAAAACTGACAGGTTGACCATCTTTAGGTTCTTTTCCCGTTCCTTGTAAATAGCCTAAGAAGCCTGAAGGGTGTACCGCTTCTGCTGTCATTGCTTTCCACGCTTTTTCTACAACAGGTCGATATATTTTAGCATCCAGGAGACCATTATTGATACCCCAGGCCATACCATAAACAAATAATGCCGTTCCTGAAGTTTCACGCCCGCCAAAATTAGTGGGATCATGCAGGCTGACATTCCAGAATCCATCCGGTCTTTGAATAGGAACAAGCGCTTCCATCAAGGCTTTATAATCCGCCATATACTCCGCACGATGTACTTCGTTTTCTGGGATTAACGAAAGTACCCTGACCAAAGCCGCCACGACCCATCCATTACCACGTGACCAATAGCAATCTTCACCGTTTGGTTCTTTATAAGGAAGAACAAAATCCTTATCGCGCCACCAAAGTTTGTCGGCCTTGTTATACAGGCCACCACCTTCTTGCGTTTTTGAATGATGATACATTTTATACATGTAATCAAAGTAAGTTTGATCCTTGGTCATTACACCCAATTTGGCATAAATTGGCATGGCCATTTGTATCGCGTCAATCCAGGTCCAATCGTCTACTTTGCCAGATTTGATAATGTAATCTATATTCGCTTTAATCTGCTGGATACGCTCAGGTTTCTGTTCAATCTCATAGAGGTCAAGATAAGTTTGCCCACAGGCTTGGTCATCGGCATTTCGAGTTTCTACACCATTGCGCATACCCCATTCATGTTTATTTCCCCAATCCACCGCGTAATTGTAGTAGTCATTGTTTTTATCAATCTGATACAGTGCCATGAGACCTTCGTAATAAACGGCTCTGGTCCAGATATTACTTGGCCGCCAACGGTTGGTATAGATGGGTTTGCCCGTGTCTGTCCATTTATTCATGAAATAGCGATTGGTCAGTTGCAAGGATTGAAGTACATCCCCAGCGGTGATTTCCTTCTTCTGTTCGACTACTTTTTTTGTCGATGAACAGGCCGAAAGGAAAAACGCAATCAGTAAAGTTGCTGTATACGTATTAAATATTTTCATGTTTTTCTTGCTATAATTATTCATAACGGGAGTTCCCTTTTTTTTCTGAAAGTGTCTGATCTTATTGGCCAGAAAGAACCTTCTTTCGCTTTCATTGCTGTTGGTGTCTGTGAAGTCATGAAGGTTTTTGAGCGAGCTGCTCGTAGGGTATCACACCGACCCTTTTTGCCCAATTTTCATAGATCTGAACCATTTCGTGGTATATTTTCGGAAAAGTAGCCGATAAGTCTATAGTTTCACTCCTATCTTTTTCGACATCATACAAATACCATTTGTTTTCAGGGTAGGAGGAAACAAGTTTCCACTTTCCTTTGCGCACCCCTTTATTGCCCTCATGTTCAAAACAAATCTCCCTGTCCGCAGACCGCTGTCCTTCCATCCAAATAGGAAGCAGGGACATTCCTTCCATTGGTTTGATCGTGTTACCGGCGTAGTTCTTTGGGTAGTTTGCACCCGACCACTGCGCCAAGGTTGGCATGATATCGATCAAATGGGCCGGCAGATCAAACTGTTTTCCCTGTGGCAGGAACTTTGGCCCATAGGCGATAAAACCAGTTGCATTGCCTCCTTCAAACTCCCAATGCTTGAATTTTTTGAAAGGCGTATTACTGACCGCGGCACCTTCTATTCCATAGGCGGTAAAAGAACGTGGGTGACTGGCCGGAAATTCATTGGCAGCCCTAATATCAGCTGTGAATCCAGTATTGGTTATTGTTTCATTGCTCGCTCCATTATCGGAAAGAAAGATAAAAACAGTGTTTTCCAATTGTCCTTTCGACTGGAGATAATCAACCAATCGCCCTACATTTTGATCCAATTCGTCGACCATCGCCGCGTATACAGCCATCTTTTCATCCCATTTTACTTTTTCTTCCCAGCTGCAATCGTTCCATTTTCGCAATGCGGTATCCATTGGAGACAATTTGGTCGTTGGTGGCAGTAAGCCCAACTGCTGCTGTTTTTCAAAACGCCTTTCACGGACAGCATCCCATCCTTCCATATATTTACCGCGGTACTTTGCGATATCCTGAGGTTTGGCATGTAAAGGCCAATGTGGAGCCTGAAAAGCTAAGTACAGGAAAAAGGGGTTCTCTTTTTTAGTGTCTAGATGCTCGCCAATAAAAGTCATCGCATAATCCGTGTAGGCATCCGAGCTATAATAATCTGCTGGCGGAACAATCGCTTCATTGTCCAAGGCTATCGTCAATTTTTGGTTGGGCCGATAAGGTCGGTTTTCAAAATAGCTGTTTGCCCCATCAATCAGTCCATAATACCGTTGAAATCCACGTTGTAAAGGCCAGTTTTCTTTTTCCTGCCCCACATGCCATTTCCCAGCCATATAGGTTCCGTAGCCTGCGCCTTTTAATAGTTCGGCCAAAGTCACTGAAGTTTTATTTAGAAACCCCTGATAGGCTGGAAAAGGACGCTTATTCATCATATCGCCAACCCCTGCCTGATGTGGATATAAACCTGTCAATAAAGAAGCTCGGGATGGACAGCAACGCGAAGCATTGTAAAAGTTGGTCATCTTAATTCCATCTTTTGCCATTCTATCCAGATTTGGGGTTTGAATTTCAGAGCCAAAACAACCCAAATCGGAATATCCCATATCATCTGCCAAGATCAGAACAATATTTGGCCGTTGCTGCGCATGCAGTGTCAATCGTGTCAACAGAAAAAAGAGACACAGCGTAAATATTGGTTTCATCATACTACATAAATTTCTTTAGCCCGATTTTGGGCTGTGCTTTCAATTGTTCGGAGACTAATTTGGCATTCAGCAAGGCCCCCGTTTTAATCGTGTGAGTCGCATCCTTCGGATCAAAAAATTCCGTTTCTACTTTCTTTTTTCCAAATGTTTCATACTGAGCAATAACGAGTTCCTGTAATGGAATGAAAAATGCCCCAGCCTGTTGCGCAGCCTCCTTAGCCCATAGCGCATAATCTGATCTACGAACCTGATTTCCTTCCCAAGCATTGCGCGGAATTGGCGAACAGATAATTGCTGTCGCCCCTTTATCTTGAATATTTTTCACAAAGCGTCGTAAATAGAAACCATAACTATACACGACTTCATGTTGCTTCAATAACGGATTATACACTTCTTGGTAATCGTCACCATTCCCCTTTATCGTCCCCCTAGCCCGTAACGTATCCACAATGGGACTCGAATCATTATGTCCAAATTGCATGAGAACAAAATCACCTGGCTGTATGCTATCCAGCACTTTCTGCCAAAGTTTTGGGTTGTTATAAAATGTTCGTGTACTCGTTCCGCCCAATGCACGGTTCTTGACGTTGATTTTATCCGATTTAAAATACTGGCCAATAAAACTTCCCCATCCCCACTGTCCGTTTGAACCGTTTCCTTGCCCATTTTTTACCGTGGAATCACCAATAATAAACAAGGTTGGTTTATGCTGTTGTCCCAAAAAGGACATGCTGATTACAGCAAAAAGGACCGCAGCCCATGGCAACAATTTCAATTTCATCTTCTTTATTATTTAATATATTGTACTAGCTGACTTTTAATCCTACGAAATCCTTCGACAACTGATAAAGCATTTTCGCGCGCGCCATCTTTATTCGTATGGGTATGGTCCCCCGGAAAATAGCCGGATTTTACCGCTTCAGGGCCAAGCCGATCATATTTATCTGCAGTAATACTGTTAAGATCCAAAAAAGCGACGTCCTGTTCTTTCGCGATCTCCTTTGCCCACAATCCAAAATCCTTATCTGCCCGCTTCACTTTACCTTGATCATCCCATTGGTTGCGCGGAATCATGGATAACAAGATCGGTGTTACACCCTTTTTCTTTGCTTCAATCACAAAACGACGTAGGTTTTCACCGTAAGTACGTACGGTCTCTTTCTTCCCATTTCCCCAATCCAATACAATAGAGTCCTGACCAATCCCCCGCAGTACGCCGCGATACCCCTGTCTGCTCGTATCAGGCTTACTTCCTTCGTTATGGCCAAACTGAATCAATAAAAAATCACCAGGTTTAAACAATGAGTCAACTTTTGCCCACCTTCCCTCTTTGACGAATGTCCTTGTGCTACGCCCTGCCATCGCATGATTATCTACTCGGACACGTGTAGTATCCAACAGTTCAGGAAGCAATGTTCCCCAGCCCCAATACTCCTTATTACTATTCTTCACAGTCGAATCACCTATAAGATAAATCGTAGGCTTATTTTGTTGTTTTGCGAAGGATATCAAAAGAAAGGCTACCAATACCATTCCTATCCATTTTATTGTATGCTTCATGTGTGCTAACTTATCTATTTCTTTTTAATCTACCCATTTAAATCGTGCACTTCCAACCCTTCTATTTCTTGTGGGCGGACTTGACCAGCTGAATATTCGGTTTAACCGGACGATCCATTCCTACACCAAGGTAATAGCCCGTATGTGGTGGTTGATTATAGCCTACATTCTGCCATGCTACACTCAAGCGATATTGTGGATCATGCATGAGTGTATATACGCGTTGCTCTGTTCGGATCGTCGTTGTATAGATACGGAGATTCTGGTTATCTTCTGAACGCAAGACCAATTCTTCACGCCAGTCGCCAAAGATATCGGCGCTCAGGTTGGGTGTGCTTTTAGTGCCATTGATCGACGATGTTCCTGTAGCTGTAAAGATTCGTTCCGTTTTCCCGCTTTGGTATTTTTCAATATAGTTGCTGTTTAAAAGCTCACGGCTTAAATCAGCATCCCACCAGATCAAAAAATTGGTCGATCTCGGAGCCTGCCCGACGATATTTCCTCTGGTATCATACATCGCTGCAGATCCTAGCCACCACAGGTACGCGCCTCTATGATCGGAATCAATATTTGCAGCAACACCACGAGGGACATCTTTATTGATTGCATTTTTAAAGAGCATTGCTCCCGTTTTGGCGTCCAACAAGGCTACCCCCGTCCCTTTTCGTCCCCCTTTCAGTTCATGAATTCCAAAAATTTCCAGTCCTGGACGATCAGGATCGAGATCGCTCACATGTAAGGCATCGCCATGCCCCAATCCTGTACTATATAAACCTTTACCATTATCATCAATAACCATCGAACCAAAGACAATTTCATCTTTACTGTCTTGGTCTACATCAGCAACCGTGAGATTGTGATACCCCTGACCGGAATAAGGATCTTGACGAACTTTGCTGTCGAATACCCAGCGGCTCACTAATTTTTTATCTTTGAAGTCCCATGCCGCCAAGGCCGTTCGTTCATAATACCCTCGCGTCATCACGACACTCGGATGTATGCCGTCCAGATATGCTACGCAAGCTAGAAATCGATCGCTACGATTGGCATTCGTGTCTCCCCACGAACGCAGATCCCCACGTTCAGGTAGATAATCCACGGTACTTAGCGCCTTACCCGTCAGCCCATCAAATACGGTTAAATATTCAGGTCCTTTCAATATGCGGCCTACAGTTCTTGAACTTGATACGGTATCACGCCAATCGGCTTTTGGATCACCAATAACATGTCCCAGTGCATCTTTAGTACCATCCGCAGTTTTACAAACCAATTCTGCACGGCCATCACTATCGAGGTCATACACCATAAATTGGGTATAATGTGCTCCTTCCCGGATATTTTTACCCAAATTGATTTCCCATAGAAAGGTACCATCCAGTTTATATGCCTGAAAAATAGGTTCTGAAGTGATGCCATTGTGCGCATTATCATGTCCAACACCAGTTTGATGAACAATAAGTTCATACGTCCCATCGCCATCTAAATCGCCTACAGAAACATCCCCTGGCGTATAACCTTTGGGGGTGCGTAACGGAATATTCAAGTATTGCTGTACTTTTTGATCTTTGGATAAAGTAAGTTTAGCAACTTCCTTTTCTTTTCCACCCGCCACAATATCCAAGGTGTAGGTTACATCTTTACTCAGGTCAACATGATCGTCCAAAAAATTGGTACCCTTTGTTAAAGGTGCATTATTCAATTTTTTCTGTATACCATTTCCTTCCTGCCTATAAATAGCAAAGGCCGTGTTAAAATCGTCGGTACCCAGCAAACGCCAACTCAAAAACACGGAGTTATCCGTAGTTTTTACACCAACCATTCCTCGATCCAAAAACTCCATTTTGCGTTGGCCTGAAACGGCAAGAGAACCGATCAGTGCTCCTGTCAAAAGAATAAGTTTTGTTTTCATCATTCAAGGTCTACATCACAGCAATATGCTGGTACATATTATTGCTTTTTATTATTAACCGTTACATTGTTTAGGATAAAATTCTTAATGTACTCCTTGTGAATAACAGGATCTTTACTGGCACGGACATGCATATTTTGAAATGTAAAATCCGACAGTACATATTGCTCCGAATTGAGAACATCAAAAACAATGTCGCAATCCAGATCAATATTACGCAGCACAATATTTCTCGCATAGGACATTTTGATATCTTTCTCGCCCTTCAAATCAAAAAATTGGGTCCAGGGTTTGATAAACAACATACTATTGACATTTCCTTTTACATTTTCAATCAAAATATTTTCATATTCCTGTGGTGTATCCGGGCGCATCTTAAGCTGCAACAGCTTACGCGCTTTATCCAGCGTGTTGTTTCTAAAAATCACATTGTAACTATGAATAGATTCACTTCCGCACGTCAGTGCACTATGACAAAATCCAAAAAAACAATTTTCAATAATGATATTTGAGTTCGGACCATTGTTAGAATCCTTATCGGAATTCGGACCCTTCCCACCTTTTAATGCGATCGCATCATCGTTGACGGACAAGTAGCAATCCTTAATCAATACGTTACGGCAGACATCCAAATCAATCGCATCAGAACTAGGCGCTTTGACAGGTTCCTTTGGTGCTGAAATATGCAAACCGATCAATTTGAGGTTTTCACATTTATAGTAATGGGAGGTCCAAAACGGTGAATTGATCAAGCGAATGCCCGAAATCTGTACATCTTTGCTATTGGACACATAAAGTAAACGCGGGCGCATCTCGTCCATATTTGTACATTTTGGGTTAAACTGCCGTCTAAGCCAAAAAGACCGCCAGTAGCGTAACCCATTCCCATCGAGTGTACCCTTGCCTGAAATTGTAAATCCATCCACCTGATCTGCATTGACGAGTGCCATAAAGTATTTTACTGTTTGCCCCTCCATACGGGTTTCAGCCAATGCAAAATCTGCGATATCATCACTTCCCTTCAGTACAGCACCTTCTTCTAGATACAAATGTGTCTTTGGTTTAAAAAATAATGACCCACTCAAATAGATACCTTTAGGTACAACGACCACTCCCCCACCACTGGCATAGGCTTTATCAATTGCTTGCTGGATTTTGGCCGTTTGCACGATGGTGCTATCTGTCGTTACACCAAAATCCGTGATCAAAAATTTCTTTCCGAGCGTTTCTATGTTGGTCGATTTTATCGTCTCAAACCACTTTGAGATTACTGTTCTATCTGGGAACTTATCCTGCGCCTGCGCACTTGACAAAACCGCAATTGATGTTAGTAACTGTAAAAATCGAAAGAATTTTTTCATAATATTTAGTTTATAAATATGTTTTCCCTAGCCCAACAATTAAAATTCATGTATTGGAAGGCTTTTAAAGATTGATTAGCGCATTAAAATATGCTTAATGAGTAGCTAATCTAAAAGTATCAACATTTTTAAGAAGAGCTGTCCTGTAGTATCCTGAACAAACCAGATACACAGTCAGCAAGCACTCATTTTTCCTGACAGTGAGCCTAATAGCAAGGATTCAAAGCTTTTCGTAATATATTTGTTATAGAATCCCTATCACCAACTCCCTACTAACTTATCATCAACTCCTGACTGAAACCACCTTGAGTCCATAGTGAGTCCACGTTGAGTCCACCTTTTAATTGTTGAGATACCATGTTGACGTCGTTTTAACAACTCGCTTGCAGTCAGGAGTTGGTAGGAATTTGTCCATAACTTATCCGCAAGAAAGCGTCTCCAACATGAAATCAGTGCCCTTTCAAAATACTTTGTATATGTACCTCCCTATTTTTATGCAGCACACCACCTTGTACTGTCCTGCTTTGCAAAATTAGGTTCTCCTATGATTGTTCTTTATTTTTAACAATTATTGTTTTGGAGCAATTAGCGCTAGTACCTCCTTCAGAATACATTACGGATCAATTATGACATTTAAATCAATCTTTACAATCATTTTATTATCAATATCCTTCGTTGGCTTAAGCTTTGCACAAACAGGCAAGCTCGCACAGGAAGAGATCAACATTCAGGCTCCTTTTGAAATCCCAACGTTTAAGGTTCCCAATTTCGAGCATTGTAAAAACTACGATATCCGCGATTTTGGTGCACGCCAAGGCGATAAGGAAAGTACGTCCACTGCAATAGCTCAAACAATTGATCTGGCGACAAGAGCTGGAGGGAATGTCATTATTCCCCCAGGCGAGTGGCTCACCAAGGCCATACACTTAAAAAGTAACGTCAACTTACATGTCAGTGAGGGAGCAACACTACTGTTTTCTGGAGATCCAAAGGACTATTTACCTGCCGTTCACAGTAGTTGGGAAGGATTGGAGTGTTATAACTATTCTCCATTGATCTATGCTTATGAAGCAAGCAATGTTGCCATTACCGGCAAGGGAACCATAAAAGCGGATCTTACTGTTTGGGAGAAATGGTTTCCAAGACCGAAACCACATATGGAGAGTATCAAAAATCTCTATAATTGGGCGCAAGAAGGGATACCTGTCGAACAACGCCTTATGGTCAATGATACATCCAACCTTAGACCGCAATTTATTCAATTCAACCGTTGCCAACAGGTTCGGGTAGAGGATATCAAAATCCGAAACAGTCCTTTTTGGACCTTACACCTCTACTTAACGAAAGATGTCCTTGTACGTGGGATCGACATCTATGCCCATGGTCATAACAATGATGGGATCGACCCAGAAATGAGTCAGAATGTATTGATTGAGAATTGTATTTTTGACCAAGGTGATGATGCTATTGCATTGAAATCGGGCCGGAATCCGGAAGGCTGGCGATTAAAAACACCAACAAAAAATGTCGTCATCCGCAATTGTGAAATCCGTGACGGTCACCAACTACTTGCCGTCGGGAGTGAGCTATCGGGTGGCATCGAAAACATCTATGTAAATAATTGTACAGTATTGCCTAATGAGAAACTCATGCATTTACTGTTCATCAAAACCAATGAACGTATGGGCGGCTATGTCAAAAACATTTATTTTTCAAATATCAAAGCCCAAAATGTAAAAGAGGGAATCCTAGGGATAGATACAGATGTGCTCTATCAATGGCGCAACCTGGTTCCAACCAAAGTAAAAAAACTAACGCCAATATCGAATATCTATCTTTCGAACATCCAAGCGGAGGTGGGTCAATTTATTTCAAAAATCAACGGCAATTCGGAACTTTCCATTCAGACGGTTCAATTGAAGAATGTACGACTCAAAAAAATAACCTCAACTGCAGTCCAAAATCAATATGTTAAGGATTTCTCCTACAAAGAATAACAGGCCATACTGAATTGGTTTCCAATCTCTCCTCATTAAAGAGATTCGCACCATGAAATCATTCAATAAACCTGATACAATAAATCTTCATACATAAAAAAGGGGGTTTTTTTTTAAAAAAAAAAGCCTTTTTTTTTTTTTNNGCTTTTCTATTAAATAGAAAAGCCCTTTTTTATGTATGAACCAGTACATTAATCAGTCAATACATTTACTTTAGGCATCACGAATTGGGTATTTTCTTTTTCTCCCTTCGGTGTACCAAAGTAAAAATAGAGTGTCCGGTCTATTTTTTTATCCATTTGATTCGGCTCTCCTGCAGGTCCATTCACTGCTGCATTACCATTGATCCCTAGGGCCAACTTTGTTCCAATAGGCGGAATAGCGTCCAAAAAGGAAATATCTCCAGTAGGCAATTGCGGATATCCTTTGGGACCTGAAATTCCATAAAATTCGAACAGCCGAAGAAATAGATCATCTTGATCTGTTGCGACCAAAAACTTTCCTTGCACGGTATTGAATTGTACCCAACTGACATCCGAAAAGTAGCCTTTAAATTCAGGAAATGTCCATGGCCCAATACCAGCCTTTCCATCGTTGTACATTTTTTCCCATGTATTTAGCGTAACTCCTTGCAACCTATTCTTCCATACGCGGTAAGGACCATTTCCCAACCATTTGGCTCCGATAATATAGTTTTCAGGAAAGTTGAAGCTTACTCCCGCATAAGGTACTGCTTTTTTCATGTTGTAGGCATAATCGAGTTTCAACCAACCATCCGGACGCATCGTCCAACGGATAAAGCTTAGATTACCATCAAACATAAACTCGACCACCTCATTTTTCCCTTCTCGCCAACGTTTAGCGCTCTTTAGCTCTGACTGACCATCGATCAGCACCGGACCGTTATTGAAAGCCAATTTCATGCTATAATCATTGGCCAGATCAACCAATAATCCTGTTTTTTTAGAAACAAAAGCGGTTATTCCATTTGCCTTAAGGATGTAATTCACACTGTCTTCTTTCGCTTCAACATCCGCAGAAGATTTCAAAGGTAGGATTTCAGTAGTCAATGTTTGATTGGATTTTACCCGCCATGTCCAGGTATAAATTTCCGCACCCTGTGGATCAGTAGCTGTCAATACCAGCGCATCATACTGCTTCCAGTCACCAGGCAGATTCAATTGCAAAGCCCCCTTTTGCGTAGGAGCCACTACAGGACTGTTTACTTTTAGGTTTAGCACCGAATCCATGCCAGATTCATCCGCATAGGGCTGTTGATAAGTAATCAGTTTACCCTCAAATTGACACGCTTTTAGATCGGTAAAGTGGAAACGATTTTCTACTGGAATAGTTCCATTGAAATCAGCAGGTAATTTCTTCATCGTAATATGCACAGGTGCATAGATCTCCCGAATGGCATAGAAACTTCCTTCTTTTTCACGATGTGGTCCAAGGATTCCGTCCGGGGCATTTACCCGGTTGACATCAATCACATTATTGAAATCTGTCCGTACGATACCCTCATCTGCAAAGTCCCAGATAAATCCGCCTGCACCTAATTTGGCATTCCAGTGCAACTCCCATATATCCGCCAATCCTGCAGCAGCACCACCGTCATCCTGTGCATGGAGAAATTCGGTCGGCATGTATATATTAGGACCTTCCAGAATTTTTTTGGTCGAATAAAAGTCTTCATAATGGTTGCAGTCGATTCCATTGATTGCATTCCCCGGTCTATGGTGTGCATGGATCACTGTTCGTGCGGAGAGATCATATTTTTTGTACTCGTCTATGAGTTCTTTATTGTGCCCACCTTCATTACCGTTGCTCCAAAGTATGATAGAAGGGTGATTGGCATCGCGGATAACCATTTCTTGCACCAGCTTTTTACCTACAACGGTACTGTATGCCTTTTGCCACCCGGCCAATTCATCCAACACATATAAGCCCAGTGAATCGCAATAAGCTAAAAATGACCGATCTGGCGGATAATGCGAACAGCGCACCGCATTCATATTCATTTCCTTGATCAATTTAACATCATTCAGATCCAATTGGGCGTTCACCGAACGTCCGGTTTCGGGCCACCATACATGACGATTGACACCTTTCATTTTCACTTTCACCCCATTGACATAGATGCCATCCCCCTCGCGCACTTCTATCGTCCTGAAACCAAAACGATCCTGGTATTGATATTCTTTATTCTTGCCATTCCATAGCGTGTAAGTGACCTGATATAGGTTTGGTGTCTCCGCTGTCCATAACAGCGGTTTTTCTACTTTCATCTCAACCAATTTCACTGAATCCTTAGCAGTAATCGGAAATTTCTGAGCTGCGATCAGATTACCTTTCAAATCTTTGATCTCTACCGATAGATTATTGGCCTTAGACCAACTTTCCAAATACACGTTGCTTCGAAAAGTTCCGTCTGCTTTTGCATCAATAGCTGTCCAGCTGATATGTTCCTGTGGCGTCGCCTCAAGGTACACCGGTCTATAAATACCGCCTAAAATCCAATAATCCGCCAGACGCTCCGCATTGTTAACGGATTTATCGGAAGACATCTTCGATACAGTGGCTTCTAATATGTTAGCCTTGCCAAAGGTGATCTTGTCGGTAACATCGTACTTAAACCGATAGAAAGCACCTTGGTGGATATCTCCGGCCAGCTGACCGTTGATCTTGACTTCAGTATCCGTCATCGACCCCTCAAAAACCAAGCTTATTTTCTTCCCTTTCCAATGCTTTGGAACAGTAAACTGATGCCGATACAGACCTTTCTCATCGTGAAATACAAAATTCTTTCCATAGGTCACATAATCCCGACCATAATTGTAAGCCCCAAATCCCTGCTGTTCCCAATGACTCGGCACCGCAATCTTATCCCATTTCCCTGCTTTACGTCCACCTGTGACCCAGAAGTCCCAATTGACCGTGTGAATATTGTCTGTTCCCGAAAGATAATGTATTTCTTTCTGCGTCTGTGCTGAGGCCATTAGGACGGTCGTAACACACAGCAATGTAAGGAAGGCTATTCGAATTTTAAGCATAGGTTTATTCATTGAGTTTGCAAGCTCCTAAAATAAAAAGTTCAGGACACTTTAGTGTCCTGAACTTACCTGAATTGTTGTAATTTCTTTGAAGATCCTTAATGACAGGCTACGGGCTTGGGATAATCTTCTGTCGTCATGCCCTTAACCAATTGTCCACAATTACGCATGGAAGCTGCGTAAGGATTTTCAATCTCCTTGTCGTAACTTAACCAATAACCTTTTTCCATCGGACAATATTGTAAGTAGATGGCTTCATCTGTACATTTCATCGTTTCCATTATGGTAAATAGGGATTGCGTAATTGCAGAGAAGGAAACAGTCATTGCCTTCATATCCTGCGCAGATTTCAAGCCGGCAGCATCTGCCTTCATGGTCTGACTGACCTTCTTGAGGCGTATCATATCGTCAAGCTGCAGACCTTTTAACCGAAAGCTCTGTACTTCTTTTTCTAACTGAACTACATGCTCCTTACCACCGGCAAAATTCTCATTTGTAATATCCTTTTTAACTTCCATGTAGGCCTTAAATAATCTGTCGCGCTGTGCTTGTGCATTATCCTGCCCTTGGCTTAATTGGCAAGAAACCAGCATGAAGCCGATCACACATGCCACATATATTTTTTTAAATCTACTTTTCATTTTAATCTTTGTTTATTTGATTTTGAATACGTTTAATTTCTTGCAGCATAAAATTCAGATGCTGTTTATTGAGTTGACCTGTTTGCTTGGCATTAAGCAGATTGATCTGCTCAATCAAACTAGGCAAATAATTTCTGACATAGAGTTGCACGTCACTGCGCTGCGCCTGCGTAATGATATCCGACCCTGGTCCGATTTTCGGATTGACAACTTGATTTACCCGCTCCAGAAAATAGCGTTGCTGGCCACGTTTGAAGGCATCAATACGAAGATCCCCGCCGGGCAATGTCCATACTCCATGACCAACGTCTTCCAAATATTCATTCAAGGTGTAAGGATCTTCATTGCTTAGAGACTTGACATAAACATTATAAAGCAAACCGGGACTCATCAGCATGTTGAGCATCTGCTCTTGTTGATCATTGATTTCTTTATTGGCGTCTATTCCAATAAGGGACTGTATATTGTCAGGATACAACCACAAGGGCGGCACAAATACATTATCATTTACATAGTGTACTGCTGCTTTTACCTTTTCTTTGGGAACAGCTGCGTAGACGGCTCCTTTTTGACCCCGGACTTTATTCGTAATCTCTTGACTTCCGATATTTTTTAGCACATGATATAAATAGCGATTAAATTGCCCGCGGACAGCTTTATGCATATCTTTTAGGTTGCTATAATCATCGTCAGGCTCATGAGTCCAATCTACCAAATGAGTAACTACTCTTTTCAGATTTTTGATACCATAGGTACTCGCCAACATAGAATCGTCGCCCAGATCTTCCTTCTGACTACGGGGATCTTCATTGTTTCCTTCCCCACCGAACCATAGCTTTGGGTTGACCATCAGACTATCTGTCACCTGTTTTGTAAGATAACCACGCTCTTCTTCACCACTCGCAAACTGTGGAAGATATTGATACCCCCATTGAATAGCCCATTTATCGTACATGCCTACGCGTGGGTATATTCCGGCAAGCGCAACGTTGTCTTCTGGCTGGGCGACATAATTGAATCTGGCATAATCCATGATCGAAACGGTATGTCCATGTTTTTCAACCCATTTCTTATCGCGCAACTTCTCCACCGGCGTTTGGCTGCTCGCCCCCATATTATGCCGTAGCCCCAAGCTATGTCCCACTTCGTGTGAGGAAACAAAGCGAATTAACTGCCCCATCACTTCGTCATCCAGCTGGATTTTTTGAGCAGCTTTGTTTAATGGTCCCACTTGTACCATAAACCACTGCTGGACGAGCTTCATGACATTATGATACCAACCGACATGCGCTTCAATAATCTCACCGCTTCTAGGGTCTGAGATCCGCGGCCCATAAGCATTTGCTTTTTCAGAAGCGAAGTAACGGATAACGGAAAAACGCGCATCTTCAAGGCTCATGGTCGTATCCTGCTCGGGCCACTCTTTGCCTACGATCGCATTTTTAAATCCCGCCTGTTCAAATGCCTTGTTCCAGTCATTGATCCCCGCAATCAAATAGGGACGCCATTTTTTAGGTGTTGCCGGATCAATATAATACACGATCTGCTTTTGGGGCTCAACCAGCTCACCTTTTAAATAACGTGATACGTCTTTCGCTTTGGGTTCAAGGCGATAGCGCTGTATAAAATTTAATGCTTTAGAACGTTGATCTTTATCTGTGAATAGGATATACTTGTTCGCAAAATACCCTACACGTTCGTCGAAAATCCGTTTTTTCATCGGCTCCTTTGGAAGCAGTACCATGGAGGTATTGGTTGTAAAAGTCATTGCCCCAGTCAAGCTTGCCGCTGGTGTGCCAGATGTCGACGAATAGGTTTTTGTTGTTTTTACTTCCAAATTGATGGGAAAGACCTTCATGTCTGTAATGAAAGATCGGTCATCCGCCAATGAGGACAGCTTATTTTCGCTTTTTATCTTACTATCAAATGAAATTGCGGCATTGTCTTTCCGAAAAAGATCTGTCACATCAATAAGATAGCCGTTGCTTGCCGCATTAAGTCCTTTGATATCTAAAATCGCGATGATTGGATCTTCCTGAGACTGCACTAAAGCGGTCCGTATGGCATCGTTTTCTGGGGCATCTTGTTTATAAATTGTTGCCCGCAACTGTATACGGTCCCCCAAGCCTTTTTCAAAATAAAGTGTTTGCTCATTTAGCTTTTCACCACCATACATGGAGAAGCCCTGTGGGGCTGAAACCAAACGTGTTACCGTCAGAAAATAACGGTTCAACAAGCTGTCCGGTATTTCCAAATACCATTTCTTTTCCGACTCTACGACGTTAAAAACCCCAGACCGGGCATTTTTTTTCTTATTTAAAATCTTGCTGTAAGCTTCATTCAGGTCATTTTTTGATTTTACGGTGTCTGTCTTGCTCAGGCTCTGTTGGGCTTGAACCATACCGCCAGACAAAAGCAAGGCAAGGGTACTATAGATAATTTTGTTTTTCATGTGTAATGTAATAGCATATATTAAAACGGTACAGTTTCATCAGTGTTCAACCGTAAGTTTGGGTTTAACTTCATGGCATCCAATGGAAATGGAATAATATACATTCGTGAATTTGGGGCCAATGTATAGGTCTTTTGCTCCACCGTCTTATTGACAATCGGGAACACACGAACAAGCGTTTTGGCATAATCAGGTTCAAGATTCAAGCGTTTCAAATCAAAAAAACGATGGTAACCGATTGGCAATTCCCGACGGCGTTCGTTTATCACTAGATTCATCGCTTCTTTTCGGGTCGTTGGAACCACCAGTATTGCTTTATCGCCTTCGATCCGGGTTTTACGTAAGGTATTCAACATGTTAATAGCCTTGGCAAATTGATCCTGACGGGCATAACATTCGGCCAACATCAGATAAATCTCCGGTGTTTTCAGTCCCACTGTGGGGAAGAAAAAAGCAGTGTATTTCACGTTGTAGTAACTTGCTCCAGCGCCAATATCCAGAAAACTGGCATTTGAGGTCGTATAAAATAGACTAAAGCGTTTGTCTTCCTTGTCAAACATACTTGTCAATTCTGGGCTTAAGATATAGCTATAACCAAAATTCATCTCCGTATAGCCATTCACATACATATAGCTTAATACTTCCGGGTTATTTTCAGCGATTATAGGCGTCTTGCTCGGCCCCCCTAACTTTTCATACTGAACAAGATCAATTAGCTGTCCATTAAGCTGCAAGGCTTTTTCTGCAGCAGCTTGCGCTTCAACAACTTCTCTTTTGAAAAGATGCACCTTCGCCTTCAATGCATAAGCAAAGGCCAGTGACGGATGATAGGGATTCGTAGGTTTCTCCTGCAAATAGGGCAAAGCATCCTCAATATCCTTTTGGATAAAATCGTATACCTGCTGTACCGTTGATTTTGCCGGCTTAGCTTCAAGGTCATATTTATCCATAATGCAGACACCGCCATCCTGAGAAGCGGTCTTCGCGTCATAGGCTTTTGCGTAGACATTAATCAAATGGAAATAATCAAAGGCCCGAAACATCTTGGCCTCAGCCTTGGCCAGGGTCTTTAATTGACTATCTCCTGTGCTTTCATCAACCAAAGAAATAATCATATTCCACTGTGCAATATATTTATAACATTGATTGTAAAAGCTAGATGCGGTGATGCGGCTTACCCGATCCTCTTGTTCTTGGAACAAAAAGTTAATGGTATTCATATTAGGCGTCAAACCGATTACATTGGATTCCTTCATATACTGGTCATCGACCAAATATTGAAAGTTATTAATCGGATAGCCCCTATTGGGATAAGCGACCAAATCGTAATAATCTTGAGCGGTGCTCACCAATTGTGAGCCTTTTGGTGTTATATCGAGGTATTTGTCGCAGGCGGAAAAGACCACTAGAGTCACAAATGCCGCCGCTAAAGTTTTAAAAGTCATCGTAGATTCAGATTAAAAAGTTAATGAAAGCCCCATGAGGAATGATTTAGCCAGCGGCAAATTACGTGTTCCGCTATTGAGCGAATAGGCTTCTGGATCGATATCATCACCAGCCGCAGTCCAGGTCCACAAATTATTCACCTGCAAGGTTAATTTGACGTTTTGCATCCCCGCTTTCTGCGCTAATTGTTTTGGTAATTGATAACCCACCGCCACATTTCGCAGCTTCATGTAATCTGCAGAAACAATCTGCTTATCGCTGTTCCGCCATAAGGTAGATAGTTTGCTCGCATCGGTACGTAATTTGTCTGGATAATCAACCAGTAATCTTGGATAATCATTATTTGCACCTTCGGCCCATCGATTGACCAAACCCGCGTTTGTCAGCTTATCACTTGCTAAGTCGATCGCATCTTTACGCAGTTTATGTCCGCCCGAAAAAATGAACATCGCAGACAGATCAAATGCTTTATAGCGCAAACGTTGATTGATAGAACCTGTATATTTAGGAAACAAGGTCCCCATATTCACCAGTGCCTCCGGCGAGGTAATTTCTTTGATGCTCGTCGGTGTACCGTTCTCATCAAAGACAACATTTGATTCACCGTTTTGATCCAAGAAATAAGGATAGCCATTCACCATGCCTCCATAGCGAAAAGCCATGATTGAATTATAGCTACTTCCTTCAAAAAAGTAATTACTTGGTGAACCGACATAGGATTGGGCTGTAGAAGTTAAGCCATTCACTTTCTCCACCTTATTCTTATTAAAGGAAAATACCAGCTGTGTACTCGCCGTAAAATCTTTCTTTTTCAACCACACACCATTGATATTAAACTCAATCCCTTTATTGCGTAGTGCACCATTGTTAATCACACGTGAACTGGCCCCCACCGTAGGATCGAGAACAGAATTAATCAATAAATCCGAGCTATATCGATTATAGGCATCGATACTAGCCGAAAGCCGGTTGTCGAAAATCGAAAAATCCATCCCTAAATTGGTTGTTGTTGTTTTTTCCCAGCGTAACATGGGGTTTGGCAGTGACCTTTGTTCCAAATACTGCAAATAGGGGAAAAGTTTATCCGATTTCCACGTTGCAGTTCCATAGCTGGAACTGGCTTGATCCACGTTACCGGTAATACCATATGTCGCCCGCAGTTTGAGTGAATTCAACCAGTCTTCATTTTTCATAAAGCTTTCGTTGCTGACATTCCAGCCCGCTCCGACGGACCATAAAGGGCGATATTTAAACTTTGGATCTACACCAAATAGATCTGCTTGATCTACCCGTATGCTTCCAGTCAAGTTAAATCTATTATTATATGTATAACCTGCGTTAGCATAAAGCGAAGTATATCGATGTAAAGTTTCTGTTTGCGCCCCGCCATTCAAATCAGATAATCGGTTGTTTCCCCCATACACATAACTCGTTATTCCTGTTTTACTTAAGGTTGCCCAATCAATTGTGGTCGAAGTCAATGTTACTGGATTGTACCCTAAAAGCAATTGTTCAATTGAGCGTGGTACATGTGACTGCCGCATCTCGAATCCGGCCAATGCTGTCAGTTGATGTTGACCATATTGTCCAAAGGTATTATCGTAGTTAAACTGATTCCGAAAGGTGTAACTATAGCGTTTGCTCTCAAATTGATAGTAACGTCCTCCAGCAGGTAAATTCTTGGTATAAATACCCGTCGCATCATTGTAACTGACCATCGCATTTGACGCAACGCGCATCATGTAGCTATCTTCATCGTAGAAGCTTTCACGTGCTGCTTGGCCCAGTTCATATGAAAACTGTGTCTGAAAAGAAAGTCCTTTGTAAATATTGGCCCGCAACGATGTAAAAGCACGAAGGCCTAAACTTTTGTTACTTTCAATGCCCTCTCCTAATGCCTCAAGCACATTAAAGGATGTACTTTTTAGATTTCCATTTGCAGCAATTTGTTCCGCCGTTTCGCCGTTAATGGCAGAGCCTGGTCCTACTGAACTGGGCAATTCAACGTACGGCGTATAGACTAAGTTGCCACCCTCATCTTTGATGCGAGCATAACGTGGTTGCAAGAACACATTATTGTAAACGCCGTCGGTTTCTTTATTTACTGTATACGTACCATTCAGTCCCACTGTTGCAGACAACCATTTGGTCAAATTAAAGCCCGACTTCAAATAAAGGTTGAATTTATCATTCTTTTCATTGACCGCCTGTCCCTTACCCTTATCGTAATTAAAAGAAACAAAGGTATTGCTCTTACTGGAGTTTTGGGCGATACTCGCGTTATAACGTTGACGTGTTTCATTCTGCCAAACATTGTCCGTAAACTCCTTGATATAATCGTTGCTCCGCCATGAATTGATCGTTGTCTCGCGTTCTTGCTGACTAATCGCACCAATGGATTCTTTTCGAAATAGGTCATACAGTGGTGAATAATATTTTAGACTGCCACTTCCCAGCTTTCCATAGTAATTAAATAGCGATTCACTGTTCGCATAACGGGATAACTCCTTCTTATATACATCAATTTCATAATCGATTAAATCCGATGTACGCGCATAGTGCATTTTGGAAATATCCGGTTTCTGCGTGATGAATTGGTCCACATTAAAGTTCACGGAAACACCTTGCCCTTTCCCTTTTTTGGTGGTCACGACGATAACCCCATTGGCCGCACGGGCACCGTAAATGGACGCTGCTGTCGCATCCTTCAAAACGGTAACGGACTCAACGTCATAGGGATTAATATCGTTCAAGGTAAACTCCGTCGGCAAATCATCGACAACAATGAGTGGATTGGTGGTCACCTGACTGGAATAGGTGCCAATGCCCCGAAGTACGGGGCTGTCTGCACCGGAGCGCGTTGGATTTTTGATATAGGTCAATCCAGCTACCTGACCTTCTAACGCGGAAGTCAAATCGGTATTAATCTGTTTGTTCAATTGATCATTGCTGATACCGGTATAAGCTCCAGGACTACGTTCTTTGCTGATGCGTTGATATCCCGTTATCATAATTTCGTTGAGCATCGACTCCTTTGCACTCAACATCACACGGACGGGCCGAGCAATTTGTTCCGGACTGAAGTGCATGACCTTTTCATTAAAAGAAACATGCCTAAAAGACAATTGGATGTCTGAGCTAGCAACGTTCAATTCAAAATCACCATCTCCGGAACTCATCGTCTGGCTATCATCCTGTAAATTATGAATAGACACGCCGGGAATAGTATTACCCAAACTGTCTATTACTTTTCCGCGTAAAAGCTGACTAATGGTTGACACAGCTTTACGATAGAGAATAATCCGTTTGTTTTCCAAACGATAGCCGAAGGGCTGATCCTTAAACAAAATGGATAAAGCATCTTCGACGCTCGATAGTTTCAGATTAACACTGATCGGGTGCGCCGATTTGAGCAGATTGCCGTCAAATACAAATTCATAGCCGTAGTGATCCGATAAACTTGTAATCACTTCTTTGACATCGGCATTTTTAAAATTCAATTGTACCTGTTGCGCATGTAATTCATAGGGGTCAATCATGCTCATCAAGGCAATTCCAGCAACCAAACTCAGGTATTTCCGCAAAAATACCGGTTGCTTTTCGGTTAGGTGTGACATGGTAGAGTAAGGTAAATGTACTATTTAGTTGTTATTTTTTATGAGTAGTTTTTAATGTGATTTTTTTATTGTTCAATTGAAAATTCAGACCACTTGCTTCATTCAATAGATTCAACATTTCCTGTAATGGAATATTTTTTCGGACCTTCATATAGATCGATTGATCAGTAGGTAGCGTGATGGTATCGATATCTACGCCATACCACCTGGACATATCTGACAAGATAAGGCGAAGTGACTGATCCCGGTAATCAAAGTATCCAATCGTCCAAGCAACAGCTTGCTTAGGAGCCAAATTTTCGATATGTATTCCTTTCTGATCGGTTACAGCTGTTTCGCCGGGACGGAGGACAATTCTTTCGGAGGTCCCCGATTTACTTAAGGCTATCCGTCCAGACATGAGAGATGTGGTAACTCGCCCATCACTCGCATAATTTCGCACGTTAAATACAGTCCCCAATACTTCGATTTTTGCAGCACCAGCATTTACTTTAAATGGTCTTCGCGCATCATGGGCGACTTCAAAGTAACCTTCTCCTTCCAAAGAAACTTCTCTTTTAGCGGGGGTAAAGGGGAGCTGAAACCGTAAGGTGGATGCAGCGTTCATGGTAATCTTACTGCCATCTTCCAAAACTAGCCTAAAGTCCGAATTGGGAGTATATATCGTTTGCAAACTTGGATTTTTACCTACTGCGATTACTTTTACAGTTTGACTGTCGATCCGAGAAAATGCAATATCGCCTACTGCCCAAATCGAGTCTGTTTTCGGCAAAATGGCTATTTCTTTACCAGATTTATCTTTAACATATAAAATAGGTTCCGAAGGGGCTATCACATCGGAATGCTTGGTATTTTGTTTCGCATAAAACCATGTGGCCAATCCCGCCACAAACAGAATGGACGCTGCCGCCCACCAGCTCTTTCTATATCTTAAACGGATAGGCTGCTTTTTGGATTCATTCAGTTTATTTTCCAATCGTTGCCTAATGACTGGGATATGCGCAGCAAAAGATTCTTGGACGTGATCTGCCTCAAAATCGTCAATAGCGAAGGAAGTAAGCGCATTCAATTCATCATCACTGGCTTTCTCAAAATATAGAAGCAGCGTATCGAGATCAACACGATTAATACTTCCATTCAAATAGCTCTTGTAAATATTTTCTATTTTTTTTGCCATATCTATAAGTTAATACGCAACTTATTAGCAAAAACACTATCGCTATCGTATTTTTTTTAAAAAAAATAGAACGTAACAAGAATGATTAAAATCTCATCATAGTGATCCTGCACAAATTGGCGAATATGTTGATTGGATTTGACCATGGCATTACTCACAGTAGATACGGAAATATTCAATTTTCTAGCAACTTCTTCGTAACTCTTTTGTTCTATTTTACATAAAACAAAGATTTCTTTCCTGCGCTCACTTAAGGTATTGAGCGCTCTTTCTAATAATGCGGACTGTTGTTCTCGCATATCGCCCTCTTTGTCCATAACGTAGAGCTGCTCGAAATGTTGATATAAATTTTCCTGCAGTGCAGTTTCCTTAGCTAATTTTCTATACCAAGAAATAACATCATTTTTTGCAATCGTAAAAATCCAAGATTTAAAACTTCGAGTGGGGTCAATAGTGGATCTCTTTTGCCAGACTTTTAGGAATACATCTTGTACAATCTCTTCACTGATTTGCCTATCTTTAACCATTCTGAAAACATTGGAAAATAGGGCATGGCTGTAACGCTCGTATAAAGCAAAAAAAGAGTGCTCGTCTCCATGGGAAAGCGAAATCATTAGCTTATTTTCTGCGGTAGCATCCATTGTTAACTTTTCAAAAGGAAAGGTAGTATGCTGTTTAAACACTTAACCAGCGACCAAATTTACAAATTTTCAACTTAATATAAACGCCAATGACTTTCAAACGAATATATTAAATTCATCTTAGGTCATTTTGATTTATTCACACAAGCAGAACAGCACAGGATGACAAATTCATTCCGTATACCTAAACTTGTCGTATTAAATTGGTTATTTCCCAATTTCAATGGTGAATACTTTACATGACACTACGCCAGTTATAGTAAAGAAAAACCCATAAAAAAGCATCATATTTTTTATCATAAATTTAGGATTAATTGGTTATTATAAAGGTTTTCATTCTCCCCGTTTGAAAACCTTTTTTTATAACAACCGTCTATTACTGGATGACAACTATAGTTACAACTTCGTAATTTCAGTAACAACTTGATAACTTCAAAAGTAGCGTACTTCAATAGAAAAAGAACAAAAATACACTACTCTGTTCTAAAAGGCAATGCCGGTAATCCTTCTTTATTAAAAAAATTGGGACGAGCTGTTTCATTCCAGCCAAAGCGAACCTGTTTTGGAGACTTTACCGATACTGCAGATACAATCACTTGATTGCCATCGATCTTCGCTTCAGCGGGTACAAATTTGCCGTCCTGTCCTGCGATCTCAAACCAGGTCAATTGATCCCCTTTACACTGTAATCCGCTGCCAACATGCTTAAAATTCAAAATAATGTGATCTTCTACGATCTTTTTGCTTTTATATTGTGGTCCCGAAAAAACAGTATTTTTCAGGCCATAGTCAAAAGCCATAGGCCACAATGCCAGGCGGCGTCCTACTTCCCATTTATAGGAGGGATGTATATCAGAAAGGTCATCGACTAAATCCGTAACTACAGCCATTCCCGAATGTTTAATGTCCATACATTTTGTCTGGATCTCCCAAAACCAAGGCAATGCGCCTGCATTATGTTTCATTTTATCATTTCTCTTACTATAATAATAAGGTGCAATCTGAACATAGTAGAAAGGCATATTCTTGTCCTTCCAGCTATTACGCCAGGTATCAATTAGCAATTTTTGTTTTGCATAATAACGTGTATCCTCAAACATCAGATTACTTTCACCTTGATACCAGATAAAGCCTTTCATGGCAAAAGGCGCCAATGGACGAATCATCGCTTCGTACATCTCCCCAGCAACAGCATTTTCAATTTTCGTTTCACCATTTTGCGTCTCCTGTTTAAACGTACTTGAGTTTTGATAGGCCTCCAAGGGTGTCCAAGGCTCTATCCTACTGCCACCCCAAGATGAACTAATCAGCCCCACAGGAACATTCAGCTGTTGTTGCAACGTCTTTCCAAAGAAATAACCCGGAGCTGAAAATTGTGCAAGCGAATTCGGACCAGCAATTTCCCATCCATTGGTCTCCACATCCGTCTGTTCCCCCTTCTTTTTCGCAACAAGGAATAAGCGAATTTTTGAATTCTCAGGCTGCCGCAATTCTTCCTCCGCTTGATCAACTCCAACAGCAGGCTTCTTATACCCCTTACGTAATTGCATCGTATACTCCATATTGGACTGCCCCGAACATAACCAGACTTCACCAACCACAACATTTTCCAACAAGAGTGTATTATCCCCCTTCACTTCAATCGTAAATGCATCGAAACTTGCCTTTTGTGCTGTAAAGGTAACTCTCCATGTTCCTTTCTGATCCGCCACTGTTTTTCTTGTTAAACCTTTCAATTTGACTTCAACGCTCTCCTGAGGATCCGCGTGCCCCCATATAACCACTGGTTTATCTTGCTGAAGTACCATATTTGAACCAAAAACATGGGGCAGTTTGACTTTGGCTTGTGTACCCAACACAATACTTGCCAAAAACATGGAAAAGAGAATTTTCTTCATTTGATTTTTATTGGATTTTTTATTCTTAAAGTCGAGAGGAACCTTCAATAAGTAGTTTTGAATCTAGCAAAAACCGTGATGAATGTTCTCTAATATAACTATTTACGTATATATAAGTATCTTCGTAAGTATTGAATTCGTTATCTGAAATTAACCATCTATTTATAGCGCTGCAACCTGTACTGCACTGTTAACAACTATACGGTCAGGATATAACGTATTTAATTATCGGTTTATCTTTAATAGGTTTGCCAAAACCGTTTGATTTATGGTAAAAGCTGTCCCATGACGAATCCCTTTCGGAAAACTGACCTGATCAGAGACATCTTCCCAGTTAATACCGTCCTTGCTTCTCACAGCACCATATTTATGATCACGATATTTGTCGAAATAGACATACATATATTGTCCAACTTGCAATGGAGCTGGTCCCTCGGCCCAATAATCGCCCGTAATCGGCTTAGAAACAGCAATCGGAAAACCTTTGGTTAGAGTCTTCGTTTTAGTAATGCGTATATTTTTTTCAGGGGGGTTAGAATTTTCATTTTTCAAAAACATGACATATTCCTTATTCGGCGATTGTATAATGGCCGCATCAATGACACTAAAATCTGGATCAAAAAAAAGCTTGCTTTTTGAAAACTTATTAAAATCTTTTGTAGTTACGCTGTACATACGGTGATTTAATCCTTTTTCGCTTTCACTGGTCAGTACTTCTTTATGTCTACCAGAGATCGTCGTAGCCCAAATGATATAATATTCTTTCGTTGCTTTGTCGTAAAAAAGTTCTGGAGCCCAGGCATTTTTTGCTTCGGGTTCATTCATCATGACGGGTATTGATTTTTGTACTGTCCAATTCACAAGATCTTTAGAGGAGGAATATCCGATAATTTTATCCCACCAGCCGGTAGTCCATACGAGATGAAAAGTCCCATCAGGGCCTTGGCAAATACTGGGATCACGCATCAATTGATCTTTTCCGACAGTAGGTTTTAGAAAAGGTTTCCCCTGATTCAAGGGCTCCCATTGGAGTCCATCTAAACTATAGGCAAGATGTAATCCATCTGCACCATTCCCTATAAAATAGGAGAAAAGATAAACAGGGGACTGCGCCTTAATATGGCAAGTCAATAGTAAGAACAAAGAGATAAGAAGTTGTTTTTTCATATTTATATCATTATGATTGAATGGCAAGCCTCGGCAATACGTTAGCAACTCGTATTTAATTCAAATATAGCGCGATTTCGTCGACTATAACTCCTTCATCAAGTGCCTTTATACGCAATATATCTTGCTGTAAATTAGTTATTTTAAATTTAATCTCTCGAATGGCTCGATTGCGCAAGACATTCTCTTTCCACTCTTCACTACGCCCAATTGTTTTGTAAGAAATGGGCGAAGATTTTTCTTGCCCCAAAGAAATCTCAAAACGCAAATCATCTGAAGAAACAGGGTGAGTAGGCAGTAAGTGGACAACAATGGTCACAGAATCTCCCTTTAATCCCTTGAGCCGATAACTGGCATCTACTCCCAATGGAATCGCTGCTGCCTTTCCTTCATAACCTAAGCCTTCATACCCTAACGAACCTTTTAAATCTTTACCAAAAATTCGCTTGACAGGCTGATTATCATAAACTATCGGAACGACTGCTTTTTCTTCTATAACCTTATCAAAGACAGCAAGGTTTCTTGGTTTATAATCCATCATACCCTTCCATTTACCGTTATTCAATGAATTGTATTGTGCACTTAAGGAAACGATTTTATCATATGCCGTGTGGCTTTTTTGCCACTCCGCTTTGCCATGGCGCGCCAACTGCCCATAAAGATGTTTCTCGTTCATTTTTGCTGTCGCAACAATTGGATACAGTACCAATTCAAAATACGCATCTTTTCGGTCTACCGGAACAGTCTTATCGATTGCCGTAACGGTGTTTTGAATACTTTCATACTGGGATAATCGCCTCTTAATTTTTTGTTCGGACCACGGAAGATCCTTCACGATTCTATAGGCTGGATCCCGCTCTTCTGTCCGTGTATTTCCCATAAATTCAGGCTTTCGGATATGGGCCAACCGATAGTGCTCTTGCATTAGAGGTAATATTTTTTTTGACAAACTACGTCCAAATTCGCGCTGTAAAAACTGGTCAAGATGTTGGTAAACGCCAATTTCCCTAACCTGATCGATATTCCAAGCCATGTCCATCAACAGTTCTATCTGATACTCTGCAGGCTTGATATCCCCAACATTGACAATCCACATTTTCCTCATATCGTGCTGAAATGCGGTACTCAACTGCTGATAGATCAATGCCGGACTCATTGTCGATAGCCAGAGATAGTCATGCGGTCTTCCCCAATACGATATATGATAATAGAGCCCATTCCCACCTTTTCTTTTCTTCTCTTTTTCATCTGGGAAATGCGTAATGTAACCATAATTATCATCACACCACATCAACGTGGTATAGTCAGGAACGTCTATACCAGCTCGGTAAACATCCAACACCTCTTTATAGGGTATAACGACTTGAGGAATTTTCGTTGGATCCGAATTGATATATTTTTTCAACAGTTCTGTCTGATCTTTGATGACCTGATTGAATGCATTTTTATAGGCTGTTGTTGTTTTGACCCCTTCCATTGCTCCATCGTGTTTCCCCCGCATACCAAGCGTAAATATGTTATGCGATTGACCGAGTATCTTCAATCGATTGGACCAATAGTCCAGTATTTCCTGTTTATTTGTTAAATAGTTGTATGGTCCGTTACCAACGATATCCCATTCCGTTGCACTATTTCGGGCAAGCGGTTCACAATGAGATGAACCGACATATATTCCATATTTTTCAGCCATTTCCCGATTTCCTTGGACAAAATAGAAGGGCACCGTCACCTCATGCATTGCTGGCCAGATCGAATTGGCCCGAAGCCGTAACAATAATTCGAAAATGCGGGCATAAGTCTTAGGTCCCATCGTGGACATTTTTTTTGCTTTTGTTTGGTCAATTCCTGCATCCAACTTTGCCTCCGGCTCGTAGGTTTTACTACTCCATGGCGTTAGTCCCCAATCTTCATCGTTCAGAAATATACCTCTGAATTGCACTTTCGGGAATTGTTTGTCTTCAAAATTAGCTGGCAGAGAAATATTAGATTTTTTACGGGGAAGTACATCCGCCCACCAACACCATGGAGAAACACCTAATTTTCTGGAAATCTCCATCACCCCATATGCTGTCCCTTTTGTATCAGCTCCTACAATTAACAGTGTGGGCACTTTTTCAATTTGAATGACTTTCAAATAAAAAGCCTCCCATTTATCGGCCATATCAGAAAGAGAAATGTGATGATCTTTTATTAATTTGCCAATTACTGGATCATTTAATTGACCAACGATAATCGCTCCGGGATCGGGATGTGCTATTCTCTTAAAAGTTGACCGGGCAACATGTTGGCCATCTACCCCTAACAGTTCCAATGCAGTTTCAATAACAGGATTTCCGCCACCGTAATAGATATTAGCAGCCTGATTATTTTTGATCAGATGGAATACTTCGCTGGCAAACAAAGGCGCTATTGCCAAGCAAAAATGAATCAAGATCAATAAAAATTTCTTCATTTGAGACGGTTTATCATATTTTTAATAAGCTATTTCGCTGCAGACTCAATTCGGATGATGGTCAACGAATAGGGTGGCAATTGTTGATGCTTAAGCTTTTCAACTGTTTCAGTCCGCTCTTCAGGTTTAGCAGTTTTACTATCCAATTTTCCAGTTAACTGTGAAACCTCCGCTGTTTCAGCTTTTAAATTAAGCTTGTTCAGATCCAATTGTATATTAACCGTAACAGGTAAAATGTTGACCATTTTTACAACGAGCGATTGATCTTTCGGATCTCTGACAATAGAAAATGCCACACGCTTTTGTACATCCATGGCAGTATTAGAATAACTTGCTTCTACTGGAACATATTCGGTTCCGTTATTACGACCAAATAATTGCTGTACATAGTAGGAAGGTGTCAATGTCACATCGGTATTAGAGAAATAAATAAGATCGGGGCGCCATTGGGTATAGTCCTCTTTGGCTAGCAGCGGCGCGTAAGAAGCCATCTTAACGATATCGCCATTTCTTTCCAACGCTGTTAGATAGGCTGCCTCCGCCAGTGCCACTTCCAAAGTACTCGCCCGCCCATGAATATGCGCCGCGTATTCTCCTAAATACACTTGCGATTTACTTCGGTCATATTTGTCATAAAAGTCTTGATTATGAATAAACCATCCTGGTGTCTGATAGTAATGTTCGTCCATAATGGGCACATTTAATTTATTGGCAATTTTCCAACCTTCAACATAATCTGTGCCCTCGAAAAATGGACCTGCTGTCCCGATAACTTGTATATCCGGATATTTTTCGCGAATAGCATTGTAGATCATGGTAAAACGCTCTTCAAATACGTTGGATATTAGGTCTTCATTACCTACACCAATATATTTTAGATGAAACGGTTCGGGATGCCCGGCTGCCGCACGTACTTTTCCCCATGTGCTATTTTTATCACCATTGGCCCATTCAATCAAATTTAATACTTCCTGGATATAATCATCCATATCTTCCATTGGGATACCGCACTGCTGGCCACCCAACGGATGTCCATGTGATCCCGAATTTTGACAAGGCACACCAGCTGCGACTACCGGAACAGCATGCGCCCCGATATCTTCACAAAATTGGAAATATTCGTAATAGCCCAAGCCCACAGTCTGGTGATATCCCCACATATTCCGTTGCGGCACGCGGCTTTCCAATGGCCCTACTGTACTGGACCAATGGTAAATGTTTTCGATCCCATCTCCATGTGCCAAGCAGCCTCCCGGGAAACGGACAAAACGAGGATTTAACGCTGCAATTGCTTCCGCTAAATCCTTTCGTAATCCATTTTTACGTCCTTTATATGTATGCTGAGGAAATAAAGAAATCAGGTCCAGATCCAATTGTTGTAGATCTGTAAATACAAGCTCCAACACAGCATCCTTACAGGTTGAATTAGGGATCAATATCAATTGATATTTCTTCCAGTTTTTGCTGTCAACAGTTAAAGATTTCTCATCCAGGATCTTTCCATCTTTCGTGCTCATCCGAATTTTTAGTTGGCGCCCTTTACCGGACGTACCTCTTGCAAAAAATGAAAGATCATAGCGTTCGTTTTTATCCAGGGCAATTCCATCGTACCCTATATTTCTTAATGTACCTGCCCCCCGCAGCCTAGCATAATGTTTATTATTGGGATGAATGGGGTTTAAACTATCAATATTGAATTGTCCTGCCCCATCAATTGACCAAGCTGTTTTTTCGTTCCAATTTTTGTCATGCCCTTGCTTATCGCTCAATTTATATTCAAAATCCCTATTTTGAATCAATTCTGCATAAAGACCTCCGTCTGCCGCGTAATTAATATCCTCGAAAAATACACCCACCAACATATCACTAATCGGCTTGGTTTGTTCTGTTTTCGGCGTCAACTTAATATCCAATGGCTTTAGGCCAGGGAAACGGGCGGCATCATCAATACTTCTTTCGGACCATTGCTTTTGCTTAAGCAGAGCAAGATCATAATGTTTAATCAATTCTTTAATAACAGACCACGCAACTTTCAACTTGCTTCCCTGCATCGTCTCACCATGAAGCAAAATCTCTTCACGAACAGACAACCTGTTTTTCACAAGAGATATAGTTGATTTATCCAAGTCGTTTAATTCAACATAATAGTCTTGCCTACCCCAATTGAAAAAATCATTTGTATAAGTATGTGCATACGGACCATTATTTTCGGGGGTTAATTGCCATACACAGGTCCATCCTCCTCCTTTTCGTGGTAATAATACCGGATTTATCATTCGTTTTTCTGATCCCCAACGACCATAATCAGATTTCACAAAAGCCAAATCTGTCCCAATTGAATTCCATTTTTTACCATCCAAACTCCAGGCATATAATAGCCCGTCCCTGCCAGCATTCTTTTCTTTTGCATAAGCAAAAAAATAGGCTGAATCCGGTTCAGACGCCTTCATCCTATGCACATTAGCATTGACATTGGAAATCCAGAATAAACAAAAGAAGCAGAGCGATTTTGTAAGAAACAAATTATAGGCTCTTAATTTGAAGTTATCAGTTCTCATTGGTTATAATTAATCAGAAATATCTATAAATGTATAAATTACATTTATAAAATACAAACCTCACAATTAAAAGAAATAATCGTCACTGACATATTACGATTGTATTTTTTTAATCATCTACCACTAGGCTTTTTATTGAGTTTGGCATGGGTTCGGTTGTTGTTGATTGCCTCTGACAAGCGGTATATATGGTACAATTATATTAAATATTATGGTGTTGACTATCCTGTGGTATCATGTTCAATAATTTTCTGCTCTATTTTTTGGGGAAGACGGGATGTTCCCAATTTTCTATGTGAGATGAGTTTTTTAGGAAAAAATCCCCGCTCGTGTTGGAAAAATGAACGATCCAACTCAAATGTAAATTGATTCTAGCAAGAATGCTATACAAGAAGAAGCAAATAGCGCATAAAAAAGGCCGAACAAATATTGTCCGACCTTGTCATTATATCAATACAAAACTAATTGCCATCTGGTTTTACAACACTATTAATCAAACTTGGTGGCCAATACCAAGTGTTAAAATCATCTGGTTGCTGCGGATCAAAGCCTTGAAAATCGACGATATGTTCCGTAATCGGCAACTGATTCTCTTTAATTCCTGTTAACACCATTTTTGCAATTTCATAAGCCCCATAGGGATTAAAATGGGTATTATCAGCTAAATCATGCTGTTGATTTGGGAAAGTATGGGCCGGATAATGGACAAATGCCCTTTTTGATCCCTCAACACCCAATGCTTCATAAAACATACTCGTTTTCTTATTGAGGTCTATCATAGGTACCTGGAGCTCGGCCGCGACCTTTCGTGCCGCATCTGGAAAGTCTCCTAAAGTGTGTACCAAATGTCCCTGTTCATCAAATGAGCGTCTTGCTGTTGAAGTCAAGATAACGGGAATACCACCTTTCGCCCGAAATTCACGCACAAAGTAGCGTAATCGGTCGCTGTATCCTTTATAAGCACCTGCATTTTCTCCTTTTTCCTTTTGGTCATTGTGCCCAAATTCGATAAATAAATAATCGCCGGCCTTAGCAATAGAAAGAATTTTGTCCAATCTTTTTGAGGAAAGAAATGAACTTAAGGCCAATCCCGATTCAGCATGATTGGCTATCGCAACTTCCGCATCAAAAAAACGTGGAATCATTTGTCCCCACGAAGCCCAAGGTTCATCCTCTTGATTCACGACGGTAGAATTACCTGCCAAGAATATTGTAGGAATAGCATTAACCGATTCTATACGAAGGCTTGATATACAATTTGTTTGTTGAAACTCTAAAGTCAGCTTTTCATCCCAGTCCAATTTCTGCTGCTCACGCGGCTTCTTCAATCCAACAATACCGCCAGAACCGATCTTTGGATCTTTAATATGCACAACAAAGGTTTTATCCAACAACTGACCGGATAAAACTTCCTGATTTTCAATTTGTAATCTCCGGGATTCAGACCGTACCGTACTCGTATAAGATTTGTTCTGTAAACCTTGATATCTAATCGTAATCTTATAATTCCCTTCCGGAACTTTCACGGAGAAATAAAATGGTTTTTTACTTAACAGCATTTTATTTTTGTGATCGATAACGACATTCTTTTCTGTCGAAAACTCGAATCCATACCCCTGAGCCTCCAGATAAGGCTGCGCTTTCTCCAACGATATTGCGGTACCGCCTTTAGCTTTCCCAAAGCTAAATTCCCTTACTATCTGTTCGGCAAACAAAACAGGACTCCACAACTGGAAAAAAAATCCGATCACTAAGATTAATCTCTTCATCTTTAGGTTTACAAATTAAGGACGCTCAAATATAGTTTTCCATTTCCACTCCACTACCCTGTGCTTACCTGTACCCATCATTTCACGCATCTGTCGACAGTTCAGGACAGCTAATTGAACAATTATTAGCACCTTTAACCATCATATAATAATTGATATAATTATTCATAATTTTAGGTTTTAATAAAAGGTTTCCTTACTCCCGTTTGGAAGCCTTTTATTTTTACGTTCAAATAGTTCAACACTTGTTTGCGCTCAATAAATATATTATTTCCAATCTAAGGTACATTTGCCCAATCCATAGAATGTACGTCCATTCTTTTTATACATCGCGGTGTATAATACCGTTAATGTACCGTCTTCTTCCTCTATCGCACCCAATGGTGTACGGGTAGCATGATCACCATCTTCTGCCCAAAGATGATCACTGGTCTGGATTTTCAGTCGCTTTTCTGAAGTCCAATGTATACCGTCACTAGAAAGGCTATAGCCAATTTCCTGATCCCCCATCGAATCGAAAACTGCTAAATAATGCCCCTTTTTTAGTTCCGTAACCTGCAAGTTTTCATTAAATATCGGAGATATTGGAATTGGATTATGACCAAGAGGCATACGCCTCCAAGGCCCATTGAGTGTCGTAGCCGTCGCCATTCCAAGCGGCCAATCACCTTTTGGAATATGGGTATGCCCATCATAAAACGCATACCAAGTATTACCGACTTTGTACGGATTAAATGCTGCAACTGCCTGTTGACCTTCCCAAGGTTGACTATTCTCGTCCGGCTGTAACACAATACCCATATCAGCATAAGGACCCGCAATACCCTTCTTACCTGGAATTACTGATTTCGCCCGCCAAATACGACCGGCATAATCAAAATCGAGGACTTCGCCTTTTTCTTTATCCCCAGCACGATAAGAAACATAAAAAATATTCCATGCATTCTCCTGTTTATTGAATTCAACCGCTGTTACCCATACCTCAGAGCGAGGATTGTATGGAGATCTTCCAAGAATACTTTCCACAATTGTTGACTGTCTTTGCCAATGTATTGCATCCGAACTCGTCCAATAAGCAATACGCATGTCCTTATGAGGTCGATCGAACATCTCATTAATAAACATGTGATAGGTTCCTTCAATCTTTACAATCTGTCCTGTTTCAAAACCAGCTTTATTCTGGCTTTTCAAAACATCCGGATGATCTTCTGTAATTACTGGTGTCGGATAAGCCGATTTGACAAATAACGTTTTTTGTGTTTGCGAGAAAGTTTTCGTAAACAAACTGCTTGCCAGCATTAAAATAGCACTATAACCTATTGTTGACCTTATCATAGTTTCTGAAATTTAACATTTTACCATCAGCAAACCTGTGATTCGTTTTAACTTTTTAGAAATGTTTATCATTTCCTAAAATACATTGATCTTGCTTATTCACTTTCTTTCAATGACTATTGAGTATTTTTTGAGAAAGCGAATGACTTTGTAATTATATATTTTAAAAATAAGGCCAGACAACGATTTGCCTGACCTCAAACGATAACTAATAAAAAAACTAAATCCTATTCAACTATAACATCGCATTAATGTGTTTGCTGTTTGGTTCTAAAATACCTTAGCTCTATAATATCATTTGGAATCGCCCGGCTATTCCAATGATCATGAATCACTAAAGCAGCACCAAGTGCTGTTGCTTGGGCCATGGAGGCTCCAAACACTTCACTATTTGGAAAGGCTTGAGCCAGTAGTCCCATATATATGTGATTACGACTAAAACCTCCATCCACAAATATTCGCTGCACTCCGGTTTGATTCATGACAAGAGTAGTCGCCTTCACTTGAGCCTTGACCAAATGCATCATTAGCACATGATAAGCTTCGCTATAATCGCCAAAATGACTCAGATCAATCGTGGAAAAGGCAGACAATTCATCCGAAATATCCAAGGCTTGATATTTCTCTATTATGGCCCAATCCAAATCGATCTGCTTAAATTTACCTGTAGAAATCTGGAATGCTTTAGCAATACGTTTTATTTGCTCCTCATGTTCATATCCTGCAAATAGTCGTGATGCTTTCACAGGTTTCCCTGTATAGGTCATATACAAAAGACAGTCACTGTGAAGTTCTTCTTTAGTGAGCGGATCAATGTTGAACGGATTGAAAGAAATACACCAGGTTCCTGTCGAAATCAATATAAAAGGTTCGTGAAAATTCAATAAATAGGGGATCAATGCAGACGAACTGTCGTGCAAACCGCTACCTACGAGATAACCACTGCCCGGAAATGTCGCTCTGTAAAGACGATCTCCCTGAACGATCGGAGCCATTTTTTCAATAATTCCTGTATCTTCTACCCACTTATGATAATTATTTTTACTAAAATCCCATAGCGCTGTATGACATCCAATACTTGTCATATCCGAATAAGCTTGCCCCGAGATCAGATAACTCAAGTATTGTGGAAGGTGTAGCGCCCACTTTACTTCCTTAAATACTGCTGGTTTAAGTTTTGACAAACGGTAGACCTGCAGTCCTGAATTTAGACTACCTAAACTAGGTGATGATGTTTCAATTGAAAATTTATCCTTACCACCAAATTGCGCATAAAAGGATTCCAATAACTTTTTCGGATATTCTTTTAGATAATTATACAGGGGTGTCAATGGGCGTCCATCCTTATCAATGTACACAAAGCTTGCCCCGTAGGATGTAAAATTAATTGCTTTAATTTCAAATTCCCCTTTTCGGAATACTTCATGTAAAGAATCAAATACTGACAGACGCAAACTCTCCAAATTCTCACAATGATCGCCATCCTCATCTACAGTCTCCAAAAAACGAGCAGACCGTTCAAATACAATTTGATACTGCTCGTTAAAGAGAAATAATTTCTTGTTCGTCTTCCCAACGTCGAATATTGCGACTACTGGTATTGGTTTCCCCTTCATTCTTTTTTCCCCTATTACAAACCTGTAGCTATAGAATTTACCCCGCGTTCCTCGATAAGTTTATTCCGCAAATTTTCTTTGTTGAATAATTGAACTGGATTTAGGGCTGCGCCACTTCTTAGCCTTGCTTCTGCAACAAGCGGTCTGACATCAGTACGGAATGCATCCTGCAAGATTTCCTGCGCCTTCACGATGTCGTTTGCTTGCTGTGCCTGTTTCAACGCTTTACGATCGACCAGCAAAGCCTGAGCATATGCAATCTTAATCGCTTCAACTGACTGTAAAAGGTCTACCAATGGATCTTTTAAATTATGAGAGGCATCAATCATCCAACCCAGTCCGCTCGCATGATCAATACCTTTCACATCCATACCGTCGATCAATTCATTAAAGATCAAAAATAGCTGATAAGGTTTGATACTACCCGCAGTCAGGTCATCGTCTGCGTATTTGCTATCATTGAAATGGAATCCGCCCAATTTGCCTTCCATCAACAATAAAGAAACAATTTGTTCAATATTTGCATTTGGGAGATGGTGTCCCAAATCAACTAATGTATATGCTTTCGGTCCTAATTTGTTTGCCAACAACAGGGATTGTCCCCAATCACCAATTGTCATGGAATAAAAATACGGTTCAAATGCTTTGTACTCTACAAAAAGTTTCCAATCTTCCGGCAAGTGTTTGTAGATTTCCTGTAAGCTTGATAAGGTATTTTGGAAAGCTTCTCTGAAATTCAACTGTCCGGGGAAGGATGATCCATCGGCCAACCAAACTGTCAACGCTTTAGAACCAACTGCTTTGCCATAGTTGATTACTTCAATATTATGATCTACAGCTTGCTGACGAACTTTTGGATCGACATGGTGTAGGGAGCCAAACTTATAGCTATGCTCCTGGCCTGCCTGATCTTGAAAAGTATTAGAGTTTACTGCATCAAATCCAATGTCCAAGGAAGATGCTAATGTTTTGATTTTCGCTGCATCTGAAGGAATATCCCAAGGGATGTGCAGCGAAATTGCTCCACTCGATTTGTTAAGTGCATGCAACAACCCAACATCCTCAAGCTTTTGCTCTAAAGTAGCCGGTTCACCAGCACCGGAAAAACGGCCAAAACGAGTTCCACCTGTACCTAATGCCCAGCTTGGTATGGCAATTTGAAACTTTTGAAGTTTATCCAGAATTTCATCTACCTGTGCAATATCTCCCGACACATAGTCAAATGCTCTTTTATGCTTATCTTTTAATTGGTTATTGTGCTGATCTATAATTTTCTTATCTAAAATCATGATTTAATGGTTATCGTGTAAAAATACTAGGTGTCGCGCACATCTTTTCCCTTTCTGAACGCGACACCTAAGATATAAAAATTAGCGTACAAACGCCATAGCAACACCTCCGTCAACGTTTAGAACATTTCCAGTAGATTTATTCAATAATCCACCGACAAAAGCAAAACATGCATTTGCAATGTCTTCTGGAAGGATGATCTGATTCAAAAGCGTGCGTTTTGCATAGTAAGCTGGTAATTCAGCGACCGTGATGCCATAAGCCTTAGCACGACCTTCAGCCCATCCACCTGCCCAGATATTACTGTCCGAAATAACTGCATCTGGATTCACAACGTTCACACGTACTCCTGCTGGCCCCAATTCTGCTGCACATAAACGACTTAAATGCAATTGTGCAGCTTTTGCACTCCCGTATCCTGTATTATTGGGACCACTAACCAAGGCATTTTTACTGACGATGTTGATGATATCGCCACCGATTGCTTGGCCTTTTAAGAGTGAAGTCGCTCCTTGAGTAACTAAGAATTGGCCTTTTACCAATACATTGTACAATAAATCCCAATCTTTCTCTGTATGATCTTCGATTGTCTTGGAAATCGATAATCCCGCATTATTTACGACAATATCGATACCACCAAATGCTAAAGCAGCATCTTTTAAGGCGTCCTTAATAGATTCCGCATTGGTTACATCAAGGATCGTAGCAATGACTGCATCTTTTCCAAATTCGGCTACAAATTCTGCTTTACTCGACTCCAAACGTTCTGTATTGATATCATTTAAGACAATAACAGCACCTTCTTGAGCCATCTTTTTGGCAATTGCTTTTCCGATACCGCCACCGCTTCCAGTGACCAAGGCAATTTTTCCAGACAAAGCTTTTGGCTTTGGCATACGTTGAAGCTTCGCTTCTTCCAGTAACCAATATTCAATATCAAACGCTTCCTGACGAGGTAAAGCAGTGTATTCGCTTACGGCTTCGGCCCCTTTCATTACGTTGATCGCATTGGTATAGAATTCTGCCGCTACACGTGCCGTTTGTTTGTCTTTGGCAAAAGCAAACATACCAACACCTGGATACAAAACAATGACCGGGTTTTTATCACGTACAGCTGGGCTGTTTTCATGTTTACAGTTTTCGTAATATTGTGCATACATTTCACGGTATGCTTCAAACAATGGCGTCAATTTCGCTTTTAGTTCCTCCACGTTGTCCAAATCTTCTGATTTATCCAGATTCAATACCAACGGTTGAATTTTAGTTCTTAAGAAGTGGTCCGGACAGCTGGTACCAAGCGGAGCCAAACGTTCTAAATCGTTTGAATTGATAAATTCCAATACACGCTCATCATCCGTGAAGTGTCCGATCATGTGACGTTCACTTGAACAGAAACCTCGTAAAACCGGAGCGAGTTTGGCTGCCTGTGACGTTCTTTCCTCCTTGCTCAAGCTAGTTACGTTCTGCCCACCAAACACAGGTGCTTTTTTGCCATAGTTTTGCTCAAGATATTCCGCGCAAGCTTCGATTACATCCAAGGAATTGATATAACATTCGTATGCTGTATCGCCCCAAGTAAATAAACCATGTGAACCCAACATAATACCACGGATACCTGGATTTTCTTCCAAGCAGGCACGCAATTGCAGCCCCAGATCGAATCCCGGACGTTGCCAATCTACCCAGCCAATAGTTCCGCCGAACAATTCCTGCGTAATTTTTTTACCATCTTTGGCCGCAGCAATCGCAATCGCAGCATCGGGATGTAAATGATCAATATGTTTAAATGGCAAGAATCCATGTAAAGGCGTATCTATAGAAGGTGCTTTTGACGCTAAATCATAGATACAATGGTTAAATAACTCAACCATTTCATCTTCATGTTCAAGACCACGATAAACATTCTCCAAATTGCGGAGACGTTGCAAATAAAGAGCCGCAAGACCTGACTTTTTTAACGTTCCGATGTCTCCACCAGATCCTTTAATCCACATCACATCAACTTCTTCGCCCGTCAACGGATCTTTTTCCACAACTTTACAAGACGTATTACCACCGCCATAATTTGTGATTCTTAAATCTGCACCTAGAATATTTGAACGATATAACAACAAAGCTACCTCATCACCACTAAGTGCTTGAGCTTTCTGATCGTCCCATAAATAATTGACATGTTTGTACGTTTTCACTTCTTCTATATTTTGTTTTAATATTAATTTTCTAATGTTTTAGCAAATCCCACGATACAAATGGAGATGATAATTGTCACGATACCAGCTATTATGGAACGATAGGTAGGCCGATCTACACCTTTCCATTCTTTGAGGACCACACCCCAAGCATTTGATATCAAAATGATAAACGCCATATGCAATATCCAAGAACTAGCTCCATTACCTAAACGGCTTTCGCCCATACCGTAAAAGAAAAACTGTAAATACCAAGTCGTTCCTGCTAAAGCACATAAAAGGAAATTTTTGCCTTTAGGTGCATCAGATTTCGTATAATCCGAAAACGTTTTGTTCTTGATCAAAAGGTAAAGACACCAGAGGAAATTAGTCGTAAAACCACCCCATAAAATCACAATGTAAGTGACATTATTCTGATAAAGAAATTCGCCTTGATTTGGATTAGTAGACTTCCACAATATATTTGCCACATCAGCCATGGGCTTTCCTGCTTCAATACCGAAATTGAAACAAGCACTCAATATTCCTGAAACAATAGCCACAACGATCCCTAAACCAAAATTATAATCAGACTTGCTTTCTGTGGATAATGTGGATAAGTGTTTTTCTTTTGAAACACCAGCTTTACCACATAGATAGACGCCAAGCACACAGACCAAAAGTCCAAGAAGAATGCAGATACCAGATTGGGTAGTAAAAAAATAATCTATGCCATGTTTGCCCTCGGCCTTATTGAAAAAATAATAGATGCTGGGCATCAAAGAACCAAAGACCATGCTAAGCCCCAAAATAATGCTGCTACCTAACGAAACACCGAGATAGCGCACACCAAGACCGTAGGTTAATCCACCAATTCCCCAAAGTAAACCAAACAAAAAAGTATAACCTAATATGGTGTTATCTGTACTTTTAATAATTTCAGCAAAATTGGGTATGGTTAACATCGCCGCTATAGGCGGCACAATAATCCACGAAAAAAGCCCTCCTAAAATCCACATGGATTCCCAGGACCATCCTTTTACTTTTTTGTACGGCACATAAAAACTTCCCGAGGCGAATCCGCCTATGAAATGAAATATAACTCCAAAAACTGCATTCATATAAACGTTATTTAGGTTCTTAGCAACTAAGTTAATTCATTGGTTTTTTAGAACTGTTATGCACTGTTATGACCTTCTTTCCATAAAGGGGTCAAAAACACAAATTGGGCTCCCCAAAATAATGGACAGCCCAGTTTTATTTATTTAGCCTTGTATTTTTTACAATGTAGGATTCAAGCATTCAAAAGTGTATACTTTTGCTCTGGCTCGCAATGCTTAAATCAATTCATAAGCGATAATATACCCTTAGCAATCCACGAATAGCCTATTTCAAGAGGTTGATAATAGCTGCTTCCCGTTCTTTTGGAAAAACTTTTAGATCCACTAATTTACCATCCTTTAACCTCCCCTCGACGGTGGTCTGCCCGGGAGCATGCAGCTTAAAATCCACATCCCAATCTTTGGGCCATGCGGGGAAAAGGTAAATTTTATCATCCACTGCCTGCAAAAGCATTTCCTGTAAACCGATCATGCCCGAACCGCCCCAGTTATGATCCGGAACCCAGTCAAAGCCCGGCCCCCAAAAGGTTGGAAATCGCCGTTCTGCATTTTTGAGTTTCGAGACAGTCAATTGCTTCGCTTCGTCCGTCAATCCCAACCGTGCGGCAAAGATATTATGCTGCTTCCAGCCGATATGACTTTTGAATTTAAGCACATCGGGATCATACGTATAGGTATTGAGCGCAATATCCATGTCGGGTTTACCAATACCGTAAATTCCCCAAGGATAAACGCCATATAGCTGTGGCGATTCGGTATTGTTGATCCGGGCCCATAGCTGTGCTGGCGCCAACATCTTTTTGCCTCCAAGTTCACGTTGCGGCAAAGGCGGGATTCTGGTCAAAAAACCCTGAAAATAACTACGTGATTCTGAATTGACATACGTGTCGGGTAATGCCAGCAATCCTTTGGTTACTTGCTGCAAAGCCGCAATCGTCGTTGCCGAATTATACGCCATTTTATAGGTTTCCGCAGAGGAACCTGGATACAAGACAAGATGACCTGCATCGTCCAATACCTTGCTGCCCCGTTGCCGTGCCCGGTATTGATAATGCTCGTCAAAAAAGCGTAGGCAGCTCTCGATTAGCGGTATATAAGCCTGAATATCGGATTTATTGTAACGTTCGGTTTCCAGCATCATCATGCAGAACTCCAGTACGGTATCCCACTCATATTCCAGCCAAGCATTATATTCTAGGCCCTTATCGAAATCTTTTGGCCGTTTCCAATTGTATTCTGCTGGATTGGGTAAACCAAAATTTTCAATCTGCTCGGTAAAGCTTGCACCGGAATGACCCCAATAAAATTTGGATCGCCATTCGGCGTTCCCCAAAAGGCGTTGGTAAAACTTAAATTGTGCCGTCATTAGATCAAAATCGCCGCTCTTCAATAATGGCCAATAGACCAAACGCTGATTTTGTGCCGTGTGCGTACCTCCACCCCAATTACGAAAATCCGGTGTGAACGTAAACGTACTATCAATTGTGACAGGATCATAGGTGAATAACCCCCCGTTAAATTTTGTCGGATAGTCCCCATAAGCGTTACAAGCCAGCATAAATCGAAACAACTGATAGTTTCGACCAGCTTGCCAAGCTTCATTATTGGGATCTGTTAAGCCAGGCTGGATGACGATATGACTTCTATCCCAAAAGGATTTCCACCAGGATTCTGTCGCTCGTTTTAGCGATACAAAGGTAGGTTTGGGCGTAGCCAGATCCTCCAGTGCTGTTTTCCAGTGTTGCAAGTCTCCTTGTTGCCCTACATGCAACGTCACTTGAAGCGCATGATTGGTCTTTGCCACTTTACTTTTGAGTATCCAAGATTGGTACGGCGTATTCATATAGGTGCCTGCACGCTGGCCAACGTATTCAAAACCCTCACCTTTTAAAAGACCGCCTGAAATCCTATTTTTCAAGGGATTATATAACGAATCTTTAATGGTTGTCAGGCCTTGTTGATCGACGACAAGGTCAAACGCTGTAGTCGCTTGATTTTGATGATAGAAAATAATATTGTTTGCTTCTGCCACAATCTGATCTTTATGCGTCACCACTGGTTTTGGCGGTGCCCACTTCCAAGAATTCGCATTATTTTCCTTCTTCTTAGGAAACAGATCCTGAAAACGCCAGCTCTCGTAAGCTGCTTCCACCTTGATCTTCCGATTGGCACTTACTTCGAGATGTACATTGGGATTAAACACATCTACCCAAACCAGTACTTCGGCCTTGACGCCTTTGCTTTCGCCCCTCAGGACAATATGACCTTTATCCAACTGCAATTCCTGCTGGAATTTTCCGTCTGCAAAGGGGTTGGGATATAGATGGAGGCGGATGCGGCCGAGCTTCAACAAGGTATTGTTCTCGTCAAATGCGCCTGTTTTTCCCAGATACAAAAATAATTCACCGTTTTCCACCCAAACGTTCAATCCAATATCTCCACCACCTACAGGCATGGATTCAGATGAATTTTTGCTCTGTGTGGTCCAAGATACATTGTAATCCTTCCAATTGAACTCTTGAGCCTCAATTGGGCTTAACAAAACAACTATTAAAACTAGAATGCCTATAATACGTTTTTCAATCATCATTTCTGTTTACCAATCGTCTGTACGGAAAGAACTTAAGGGCAGGCCATTGACACCGAACACATCTCCGACAACGAAATCTTTAAATGCATAACGAACAGCCACCGGCTCCTCAACTTTGAGCGACGCTACAACAATGGTCTTTCCTTTCAAAACAGCATCCGCAAGATAAAAAACCTGATCTTTACCCGCAATTTCAAAAGTCTTTATTTCTTTACCATATGATGTCAGCCCCAGCGGTGCATCCTTAAATGAGAGGACCGCAGTATTGCCTTTAATTTCCAACTTTTCATAAACAGGACTTTTGAGATTTAGTGAAGCAAAACCGTAGCTATCGTGCAGAGCCAGATAGGCCAGTCGCTCGCCACTTTGTTGTTTATGTGATGGATGGATGCAATTTTGTTCAGCCAAATCCATGGTAACCGCCATAGCGGAATGCGGGATTTTATCCAATGATTTACGCTGTGCATCGCGCAGATAAGCCGAATTGTATTTATCACCTACATGATAAGGCGGTAATGAAGCGTAATCAAATGGTGCAATTTGCGTAAAATAAAAAGGAAGTTCATGATTTCCCCATAGCGCACGGTACTTTTCGACCATCCGTGGAAACAACACTCCATACTGATCCGGACGTTCGTAGTTGGACTCACCTTGGTACCAAATGATACCACGAATGCCGTAACCGGCAATGGGATGAATCATACCATTGTATAACATGGTCGGCACGCGGTTTTTATCTTTCAAGCCTTCCTCTTGTTTTGGGATCTGTATATCTTTCTGATCCGCCAGCCAAGATTCCTCCATCCAGGCTTCGATGTTTGAACCGCCATAGCTGCTATGAATCAAACCGACTGGCACACCCAAGGTTTTGCGCAATTGTCGACCGAAATAATAGGCCGTTGCACTAAAACTGACAACAGACTGTGGCTCTGTTTTTTTCCAAACACTTGGTTTGCTATCCGATGCAGGCTGCAACAAAGGATTGCGGGGAACGGTATAGATACGCAATTGATCGTCTTTGGAATTCATCATTGCTTCTGTACTGCCGAGGATGGGTTGCCCAGGATAGCCTTTCAAAGGCATTTCCATATTCGACTGACCTGAACATAACCAAACTTCGCCAATTAGAATATCGTGCAGTTCAATCACATTTTTTTCTGAGACCTTGATCTGATAAGCTCCACCTGCTGCTGGTGTTTGCACTACAATTTTCCATTGGCCAAGCTTGTCCACTTTCGCTTGATATTTCTGCCCATTCCAGGAGGTCTGTAAGGTTACTGTTGTCTGGGGGTCAGCCCAGCCCCAGACAGGGACTTTACTTTGTTGCTGCAGCACCATCCCATCGGTAAAGAGAGCCGATAAACGTACTTTCGCCTGGCTACTCAATTGGGCCAACAGTAACACGATCGCAAAAAAACAAGTTTTCATCGTCATAAATTTATCGCTTTAAAAAACTGGCATCCAAACGCTCATATCACCAAATGTACGGTTTCCCCAAGAAAAATAAGGTACTAAACGTACAGGGATAGTTTCAGGCTTTCTATCGGAAGTTTTACGGTATAGTGAATTCCACTTCTTGCTATCTGTACGATAGGCTTTTCCTTCCAACAAGACAATATCCTGTCCCAAGATATTTTCATTTCTCAGCGCGAACTGTTCGCCATGTTTCATTTTCAGATCAAAGATATTGACATCCGCAGCTACATCCTGCTTTTCCAGACAGTAAACCACAGGCCCCCGCATGACCGCAACCTGATTGCGGGTTTCCTCGACCAGTGGATTTGACTCCATCAAAGAAACTGTCATCGGTAATCTAATTTCGATGCGATCACCTTTTTTAAGTGCTCCTGCTAAAAGGGCATAGCCTTTCTCGATCGGTACTTCTACTTTTACCTTATTTTTCCATATTTCTGCCTTTCCAGCCCAACCCGGTACCCGTAGTTTCAAAGTATAATCGGAAGGAAACTCTTTTAAGGTGAAGATGGCGGTTCCTTCCCATGGGTAGCTGGATTCTTGTACAATGTTGATATGTTTGCCTTGGTATGTTGTATTCAATTCATTTCCGCCATACAGGTTGACCGCAACAGCATCTGTGGATAGTCCGTAAGCATAGTTGGCTACTTCTGCAATAGTACGAACGATATTGGGTGGACAGCAATTAGATAATGAGATATAAGGAACCCGCTTTTTAGACCAGCGCTGCTGGAATGGAAGATCGGATGAATAACTCAATGGATTGGTATACAAAAATTTGTCGCCATCTAAACTAATCCCTGACAGTACACTATTATAGAGCGCCAGTTCCAATACATCGATGTATTTTGCATCGCCCGTGAAATTAGCCATGCGCCAATTCCACAACATATTGCCAATATTTGCACAGCTTTCATTGTGCGCAGTTAAGTTGGGTAATTGATAATCCCGCCCAAATGCCTGATGGATTTTCTGTACCTCACTGGGATTATAGGAAGTTCCGTCAGGTGAGGTACCATCATACAGCGATCCCAGACCACCGGTAATGTACATCTTATGCTTAGTGACGTCATCCCAAATTTCAAAAAGGCGGTTGCTCAATGTGGTATCTGCAATCTCGGCACATAAGTCGGCAACTCCTGCATAGAGATAGCTTGCCCGCACGGCATGTCCCGTGGCTTTATGCTGCTTGCGGAATGGGATACGGTCCTGATTGTCGTCAGTACCATCCTCAATCTCACCTTTAATATCGATCAAGTGCTTGGCAAGTTCAAGGTATTTTTTGTCTTTGGTTGTCCGATAAAGTTCTACAGTACCCATATAATGAGAGGGACAGATTGCGTTTCGGGCCAAGGTCGGATTGGATTTTTTATAAAATCCATACAGGTAGTCAGCTGCTTTGATTGCGATATCCAACAACTCGCGTTGTCCGGTCGCCCGATAATGTATACATCCTGCAGTCATCAAATGCCCGATATTATAGGATTCAAAGCTTAGCCGATCTTGAAACTCAATATTTTGTCCCGATCGCTGCTGGTCAATTGTCGCCTTGGTATAAATATAGCCATCGGCACGTTGCGCTTTGCGGATAACGGGAATAACTTCATCTAGCATGTGAAGCAGCTTTTTATCTTTTGTCTGTGCATAGATTGCGCAGACAGCTTCCAATGTTTTGTAAAAATCGCCGTCATGAAAGGATGGCCCTGTATGTTCTCCTTTTTCCAAACCTGCCGCAATTTCGAAATTCCGATAGGCGTGACTGATGGAAGCATCTGTATAAACGTGCCAGAGTTGTGGCACCATCTGCTCATAGCATGACTTTGTACGATCGGCCCAAAAACCTTTGGTCCATTGCACATCCCCCATATCGACCGCCTGCTGAACGGCATAAGGGCTTGTACCGGTATTTGTAATAGACTTTTCCTGGGCCTGGACCTGCCAGCCCGTCGCGAAGAAGAGCCCCAGGATCATTAGTTTGTGCTTCGTATTCATGATTTCTTTATTTTGCATCTAGCCATAGTAATTCAACTTTCCCCTGCAAGCCCGAAGGCAGCAAGCCTTTTAGAAACTTGTCCGATGCCGTCGTTTTTATTTTCTTTTCTGCAGCGGGCTTTTCTTTTTCGTACAGCAAGCGATTGCCCCAGGTGTTGTACACTTTCACCCTGATCTTGTTATCACCTTGCCGGATAAAATCAGTCACATCGATCTGATAAGGTTTGGTCCAGACAACACCGGCAGACTGTTCATTGACAAAAATTTCAGCCATGGATTCGATCTCCGAAAATTCCAAATAAGCACGCTGTTTTTTACCAATTGCATGAACACGCAACGTTGTCTCATAGCTTCCAGAGCCAGCATGGTATTTAGTTTCATTGTCTGTACTGCTTGTCCAAAACTGAGGTTCCTGCTGTTTAAGCGTTTGCTTGTTGTGCAGGCCATCAGCCGTGAATGACCAAGGTTCTGTCAAGGCTGTTTTCCCGAATAACTGATAGGTTGGTACATCAATCTTTTTATCAGTGGTCAACACAAAGCTGGATTGGTAGGCTTCAAATGACAAGTCAACAACTGTCCTATCCTTGATCACATTGAACGGTAGAACCGCTAGTTTGTCGCTTACTGGATCGTAACGGTATGCATATCGGTCTTTTGTCCGTAAAGACAAAATCGCTCTTTGCCTTAGGCTGTCTTGATTGGCCACAAAAAACAAATGGCCGCCAGCGAAATGGCGATGGTTCCAGGAAATATGCGGATTATCCCCTTCGTTGATCAGCACATCCGGAGCGATATTTATTGGACTAAAATCTTTGGCTTCATAGTGTCCAACAAGCACTCGCCCTTTTCCGAGTTGTTTAACTTGTAATGTTGTATTTGTGAATGGCGCGAGGTTGCTAAATAATTCTTCAAGCAAACTGCGATACTGTTGTACTTTTTCATCCGTCAATTTGCCCCGCCAGGTCTGTGGTATATCTTGAAAAAGCACCGTAGCCCCTTGATTGACAAGACTCCTGATGCGATCTAAGGTACGAAGGGAATATTGGCTACCATTCGGATTTAATGCTGTTTCTCCAGGCATCACAAGTAAAGAGTAAGCAATATGATTCGCAAAAATCACCTTACCATCCTGTACCCTCGTCTGGTTCCAAAGCGCATCGGGATTGAAGGAATCGTAGGCATAGCCGCGTAGCGGATCAACCCAATCTTCGGGCCTATACATATTGGCTCCTGTGGTCACGCCCGCTACTTTCTGCATCGGTAAGCCGACATTGGCCAACAGAGAATCTGTTCGATGTACACGTGCATCACCGATAATACCAGGCAACACATCGACCAAAGCACTTGGGAGCAAGGATCTTCGAGGGATCTCTTCGCCAATAAACACAGCTACATCACGTACGGGTACCCCGTGTTGTAAGAGCTGTTGTGCCCGGATTGCATAATTCACCCATTCTTTACCGGGTTTCCACCAGGTTTGATCGCGCTGAAAATAGGTTCCAATACCATCCATGGTCATACCAGGTTTGCGGTCCATCCAGGGATTATGCACATACACATGGTAGACTAGGTTGTTGATTCCCAAGGCATAATTTCTATCCTGAAGACTTTTCAGGAGTCGTGGATGTTCATCCCATTGAGCCCGAATCTGGGTAAAGGCTTCGGACATAGTCACCTGTTTGCCATAAATATGGCTTCCAGAAATGGCATCCAGGATATCAGCAGGTTTATCGTGCGAAGGGCTTCTAAGCCAAAACTCGCCCATCGGACGATCGGTTGAAGCAAAATGGGCTAGCCCGTCACCGACCATCACAGGAGCCGTAGCTTCGGCCGTAAATTCGACGCCGTATTCATCCGCTTTCTGACGTAATGTAGCATAGCCTTTCTCCTGCAACAGCTCACTGATGGTCTGTCTGTAATCTTGCAAAAAGGCTTCGGAATCTTCTACACTATTGACAAAACAACCCGCCAAAACAGGAAGATAGTCGGTCAAGTCATAACCTCGACGTTTCAAAAACTCGTTTGGAAAACTTCGGGTCCAGTTTTGACTGCCACATTCCCAAGAATCAATATGAAATACCGTGAGGACTTCTTTAGATAACTGCGGATCTACATGCTTTTTAGCTGCCCCAAACCACTGGTCAAATTGAAAAGCGACAGTAGCCGCATCGAGTTTATCACACTCTAAGCCTTTACCAGCACCTGCAGTCTCGTTTTTATGTCCTGTGGAGGTATGTCCAACACGCAATATTTTCCACTTTCCTGCCGGTAATGTCAGGTCGACACGACCTGCTTGGTCGGGACTGGGCAAACGGATGAGCTGTTGCTGTCCGACAATAGCGTGTTTGGCTACGGCGCTTGGTTCAGAGTTTTTTCCTACACGCCAGATTTCCCCTGTCTTTCCTTCGATCTGATTGACCTGCGCTTCTTCAAACAGACTGATGCCGTTTAACTTTAGCGAAGGCTTCCATTTACCGGAGTCGAGGTCTTCGGCTCCAGGTTCACTGCCCACGGGATCGTAGACAAAACGGAAATATTTTGCTCTGGTATAGGGAATCAGGTGGGTGACGCCATTGTCCCAGTCCAACCAGCCCATTCTTGGGGATTCTAATTGTGTAATCTTCCGAAAATTTAGGCCATCATCGCTAGCCCAAACTTGCAAACGGTTCGCTTGGTAGTTAGATGCTGTCCAGTCAATTTTCAATGAATTGCAAGGGAAGGGTTGATCAAATGCATACTGTATCCAACCGGACGCAGCTGTTGCAAAATTTTGTTTATTCCCTCTTTCAGCCAATCGTTTTAGATCTTCGTCATAGCTATTGGATACGTGGACCTTCTCCGTAAAGCTCTTTCGCGGCGAATGTGTCAGTGGTATCGCAAATAAGGCGATATCCTCGTAATAGCCTTGTTGGGTTTGTGGTTGTGGCAATTGAACATTGCGTAGCCGCTCCCCCTTGCTATCAATTACGGTATCGGCATGCACGACTTTCTGCATCGACTTCTCGGGACTGATCCATGGTCCCCCCGCGGTTGCAAATCCATCATTGGGCAATAAAGCTATTTTTACTCCGTATTTTTTTGCTTCACGGACGATATATTTGAACATATCCCACCATGCTGGTGTCAACGTCTCTGTCGGCGGATCGAAAAGAGGCGGATTGGTTTTGCCCTTGATCGGTGCTAGATAGGCTCCTGCGATCTTATTTTCTGCCATCGCTTTCAGATCCGCAGTAATCCCTTCCTTGGAATAGCTGGCATGCATAAAGTACCAAAATACCCAAGGTTTTGCCTGTTCAAATGAATGTTGATCCAAAGGAACTAATGCCGTTGGAATACCTTTAATCTGTGCATTGCCGCTCAAATAGCCAAAAAGAAGACTTGTCCCTAATAGCAACTTAATCCTCGTCATATCTTATCTTGTAAATTAGATTTTACAAAATCCTTGATCGATTGCTTCAAATCCGTCGGAATCAAATAAAAGGAATAGTTGTAGTCTTTTGCCGGAATTTGATATTTTTCCAACGGTTGCGATACATCTGTCCAAGTATCATTTCCGCCAATACCCATCTGTTTTAAGTCGACATTTAAGGTAATCTTATCTTCTTTCTTCAATTTAAACCAGTGTTTTGCTTCGACGATTGCTTTTTGTGAATAAGGCCAGGCACTCATATACAGCGGCTGCTCGCCGACAACCAAGAGACCAGCATTTTTATTTTGGAGGTGCATCCAACGAACATCCATCCGATTTCCGTTCTCCTGCGGATAAAGATAGTGTTCCATGAATTGATCGATGTTCATGTGATAAACACCGAGATCAAAACCATAGGCACGATCAGGGTAGTTTTCCATTGGCCCTAGGCCATAATATTGGATATCTTCAAATGTAGGATTGATCCCCATTTGAAGACCGACTTTCGGGATATTGGGGAGTCCAGCCTTCACCTGCAACTGGTAGTTTACTGACACAATACCTGGATTTTTCACGATATAGAGCACTTTTACTCGCGCAGAATCACCTGGTAGCGCATACAATGCCTCTACTTCGTAATCTTGATCTTTCGCTTGTGCGGTTACTGACACTAATTTTGGAGCGCTGTACCAGTATTTTAGTTTTTTATCTGGTTTCCAGCCCCGGCGGTCATTGTCCGTACCCGGGCGTGTAAAGCTTGGCCGAATTGCATCTTTGATCATTTCCTGTCCCTTGTAATTAAACGCAGTCAAACTTCCAGTCGATTTGTCAAAGCTAACCTGAAAAGCTTTGCCTGCGATCTGATACTTATCAGCAGTTTCTGTCTTGATCAATTTAACTCCTTTGTATGATAAAGGTCGCAGGACATTGGATTGTTCCCGCAATCGAACCTGCGATGAGGAGACTACAAATCCTGCTGGTCCCCATGCTGTCGCTTCCCGTAAACGAAATTGAATATCGAGCTGATATTCCTGATCTGCGGCACGCTTGAAAGGTAAATATTTGTCAAAGTTTACCTGTGCAGAATCGCCTGCGGCCAGATTCATGGCCGATATAGGCACTTCTTTTACCAGCAGCCCATTTCTGCGGAATAATAAGACAGCATCATAATGATTTAGGTTGAGCACCGCTGATCTATTTTTGACTTGTACCGTGGTCTTTTCTGGATCAACCAAAGTGATCTCTGCAGGCTGATAGATTCGTTTATTCTCATACATCGCCGCTTTTGGTCGCCCCCAGGCATCGGTGATACCATTCAAGCTAAAAGCGCCATTGTGTACTTTTTCGCCAAAATCACCACCATAGGCCAATACTTTACCGTAAACAGAATCCTTACGGATCAATGCCTGATCTTTGTAATCCCAGATAAATCCACCGATCAAACGTGGGTTGGAACGAAATATGTCCCAAAAATCGCGAATATTTCCGGTCGAGTTACCCATAGAATGGGTATATTCAACAAAGAGAATCGGCCGATTATCACCATTATTTTGATTTAGCAAGAGCGCGGGCGTGAAAATGCCCGGATAAAACCGCGACACGATATCGACATAATATTGGTCCTTTATATTCTGAATCCGGTGCGAGTGATCGTTGGATTTTGGATAACGTGGATCCGAAGGATCGATATAACCCGGTAGTTGGTGGCTTCCCATTGCCGGCTCGTAATGTACAGGACGTGTGATGTCGAAATCATGGATCCAGGCGGCCATAGCGGCTGTATTCGGACCTCTTCCAGATTCATTGCCCAACGACCAGATGATAATGGAAGGATGATTCTTGTCCCGTTCCACCATGCGTGTGACACGTTCCTGAAGTGCCGCCAGCCAGGCGGGATCGTTCATGAGTTTTCCACCAAGTCCATGGGTCTCCATATTAGCTTCATCCATCACCATAATACCATAACGGTCACAGAGCTCATAGATGTAGGGATCATTCGGATAGTGAGAAGTCCGGATGGCATTGAAATTAAATTGTTTGATCTGGCGAATATCCGCTTCCATATCTTCCCGTGTCAGTGCCTTCCCGCGTTCGGGATGGTGATCATGACGGTTGACACCATAGAGGTAGGTCGTTTTACCATTGATCAGGAGTTTGCTATCGTTTGGAGAGAAAGCGATGCTCCGAAACCCTACTTGACAGGTCTTCGCTTCGAGCAAACGATTTTCTTTGTCGTAAAGCGTCAGTACCAAACGGTAGAGATTAGGTTCTTCGGGCGACCATTTTTTTGGACTCCGGATCGTTGTTTCTAACAGGCCAAATTTGACATTATCCAATCTCGGATAGATCTCATCAAAGATGGTTGAAGCCTCTTTTTCCAATGGCTTTGCCAAAATAGGCTGATTGTTGCTATCGTAAAGCTGTGCTTTCAGCTTGTAGCCACTGATGCTATCGCCCGAAAAATTATCGATTTTTGGACGAATGGAGAATTTGGCATCTTGATAAGCGGCATCTAATGTTGCTTGCCAATGAAAATCAGCGATGCGCACTTTTGGCTCGGCCATCAAAAAAACCTCCCGATGAATACCGCTCATACGCCAATGGTCCTGATCTTCGAGGTAAGATGCATCACTCCAACGCAAGACTTGGATAGAGATGCGATTTTTACCTTTTTTAAGATAGGGTGTGGCATTAAATTCAGATGGCAAGCAGGAGTCTTCCGCATAACCTACGTATTTGTCATTAATCCACAACTGATAAGCTGAGATAACACCGCCAAAGTGTAAGGTAATGTTCATTCCATCCCATGATTCGGGCAATTCGAATGTTTTTTGATAAGACCCCACACCATTATAGTCTTTGGGAATGCGCGGTGGATCAATTGGGCTAAATGGATAGACTGCCGAACGGTAAATGGGAATATCATAGCCTTTCATCTCCCAATTGGAAGGCACTTGGATTTTGTCCCAGCCTTTGACTTCGGATAAATGAAAATCTTTAGGTGCTTCAGCCGGTTTAAAGGCAAATTTAAAATCCCATTCGCCATTTAAAAAGAGCATTCGTTTATTGCTCGTCCGGTCATTCTTCAAAGCTTCTTCCACTGTCGCATAGGAATAGCCCGTCGCACGTGAGGGATCCCGATTGATCGATGTAATCATCGGATTTTCCCATGGTGCAGCGATTTGTCCATTCGGCACTGGCGGGATGACCGCCGGTTTTCCGTCGACCGTTTGCGCCTGTACCGAAATTGCTGACAATGACAACAACAGGGCAACACTCAGCTTGGATACGACTATTTTTTTATATAACCTAGTATTTGTAATCGACTTCATATGCTATTCCTTTTTCCAAAACGAGCTCATAGTCGTTTCCTGAGATATGTTTTACTTGACCTTGTTTCACATGTGGAACAACCTTGCTCCGCAGTTTTAATGTCCCCGATCCAACAGGTGATTTTACCTTGATTTTGTTTTTCGACACGTAAAGTTCAATCTCACCCTCTGGTGTTGGTATTTTTCCCTCCATCCACGCTAAGGACGCCAAATAGGGCTTGATTTCATACTGCGAATAACCCGCAGCCGTTGGTTGTACACCGAGATAATACTTGCCCAGCAAATAGATCGGGCTTGCTCCCCACGAATGACAAAGGCTCTTACCAAAATCTCTTCCATACATCGCATAGTGTTCGGCTCCTTTTTTCGCTGGATTAAATTCTTCCCAGAAGGTCGTCGCACCGAGTTTTAGCATACCGCCCCAATAGTCTTTCATTTCTTTCATCACATAGTCCTTTTCGCCAAGTTCACACAAAGCTTCAAGTTCGTAGTAACGCATATAAGGTGTGGTAATCTGTTGTACCTGATCATTTAACAAGACATTAGCTTTCACGCCTGCCTGTTGCTGTTCGTTCAGATAATTAAAGAAAATCGCAAACATATTGCTGTAGCGTGTCACGTTATCGGTTTGCTTACCATCAATACGACTATGTGCAAAGGCTTTTTTCTGATCGTTCCAATAATAGGCAAATAGCTTATCTTTGAGTTGTTGAGCTTCTTGTTGATAGTGTTGGTTGTCTTTCGGCTCACCAACCAAATCGGCACACATCGCCATGGTTTCGAGACTGCGGCACAGCAATAATTGTTCAAAGCTCACTTCCCCTTGCTTGCTGAGACCTTCGGCCCAGTCAATAAATACCCAATCGCCAGCTAAACCTTTCATCAAACCATCGCTATTTCTTCTATCCAAACAAAACTGCATCAGACTTTTCATACGTGGATAGATGCCTGCTATAAATTCCTTATCACCGGTATAACGGTAATAATCTGCGATACTCAAAAACCAATAGAAGGTATAATCCATAATGGTGTTGATATGGCTGATTGTAGGCTCTTTACCCCGTAACGCTAAAATAGTTCTTTTGACGGCTTCGGAATCAAAACCCAAATAGTAATTCATGGCATACGATTGATAGGCGTCACCACTCCAGATCCACCGATCACGTTTGATGCCATCAATAAAAAACTCACGTGTGGTTAGTTCCATGGTATATTTAGCAACATCCCATATCTTGTTTAATTCATTATCGGAACTATGAAAGAATCCGCGATCTTCAACTGGTAAGTATTCATATTCCATGGATATTTGATCAAACTTTACCGATCCTTCGGGTTCTAAATAAACAAAGCGGAAGGCTTTGGATAGATCGAGTGTACTATCTTGTGGTTGTTGGTTGTGTACCTCAAGTAAATCGATGGTCTCACTGGTTTTCGTCGAAAGTGCTTCCTCTCGGGATTCGCCATAATAGATGTTCAGGCGACCTGTCCCCACCAGCTTATGCAGGGTAAGAAAACCAAATGTGTTTTTCCCGAAATCGACCAAGATACCATTGCCTTGTTTTTCTTGCGAAAGCGCTTGTTGTAGTTTCACGGGCAATTTAAACGTGGATGGTCGAGCGGTTGGTCCGTTAAAGTTCCATTTACCGGCCTTAACATAGGTTGTTCCAGATTGATCAGACGCCTTACCTGTCTCATCAATCCATTCCTTATCTTCATAGGTTGCGTTCCAATCACTATCTGTCGTTACGTTTTTCCCTGCAACATACAGCGCGGGAACATTTCCTTGATTGTAAACTTTAATATTGATTTTTTGCTTTCCCTTTTGAAGCTGCACTTTAGTAGGTGCCCCTGGAAGCATTTTCCCATTGATCTTGACATTATATTTGCCTTCGGCATAGATACTGATTTCTTCATCAGCAGGCAAATCAAATTCTTTACTGAACTCGACAAGAACATAGTGGCTATCCATCTTCCAAAACGGTGGAAAGAAGGTTCCTCTGTCCGTACGACGATTTTGCATGTTGTTGCTCAACCACACTTCATAATCTCCAGGATACCAGATCCAGGTACTTGCCTGTTGTGCAAATGCTGTCGTTGCTGCAATTAAACAACCTACAATTAAAATAATTTTATTCATATTCGAATCATTGTTAATCAATTCACTAACACCAAAACCAACGTTAACTTCGGCGATATACGTGTTTTTCACTAGTAAAACACGCGCTATATTTTTTTCACTTGCTCACTCAAATACACGGTGAGACACAACTTAGGCTTTTGCCGGTTTATATCCTTTCAGTGCAAACCATAAAATAACAAGATAACAGACCAAAGGTACACTATAACCAATCTGCGTATTATCATGCAGCGCATCAATAATATTTCCGGTCACAAAGGGGAATACGGCTCCACCGACAATTGACATAATCAACCAAGAAGAGGCTTGTTTCGTCTCGTTTCCGAGTCCAGCAATACCCAAAGAAAAAATCGTAGGAAACATAATTGACATAAAGAAACCAAGTCCACCTAGCGCATACAAGATGACCATACCTGTCCCCGAAATGGCTACAGTTGCCAATATAGCGCAACAAACGGCATAAATAGCCAATAAACGCTGGGCTGTCGTATAACGCAACAATAGGGTACCGACGAAACGTCCGCCCATAAAGAGCAAACCATATACACCTAGGAAATACCCCGCAGTCTTCTCATCGACACCGGCTCCCTGCTGTGCCATACGAATAAAAAAACTGGTCACACAAACCTGCGCTCCAACATAGAAAAACTGCGCGATTACAGAAAAACTCAAATGCTTATGTCGAAGTACTGCAAATAAACCAGACTTTTGCGCCTGCTCTCCTTCCGTCTTTTCATCTTGAATTTCAGGCAGTTTAACAAACAAAAAGACTAGTGCTACGACTAACAAGATTAAACCTAATATTAAATAAGGCATTTTTACGGAAGACGCTTCATGAAGCAGATACGCTAACCGATTGCTCTCCGTCATAGCCGCCAGTTCCGTTTCTGAATAGCTCGTACCCGACAAAATAAAGGTGGTACCTACAACTGGAGCAACCATTGCCGCCAATCCATTAAAGGAGGCCGCCAAATTAAGCCGATGTGTTGCTGCTTCGGGCTTACCCAAAACTGCAGCATAAGGATTAGCCGCTGTTTCCAATAAGGCTAGTCCACAACCAATAATAAATAATGCCAGCAAGAAGAGCTCATACATACGGTGATCTGCCGCAGGGATAAATAGAAATGCACCGACGGAGAAAGTAACCAATCCTATAATAATAGACAGTTTATACCCCCATTTGCGCAAAACATAACCAGCCGGCAGTGCCATAATGAAATAAGCGAAGAAAACTGAAGTATCAACCAGTGCCGACTGGCTATTATTCAACTGACAGGCTTTTTTCAAATGCGGGATCAGAACGCCATTTAAATTATGGGCCATACCCCATAAAAAAAACAGACTGACAATCAGAATAAACGGAAGCAGATACCCCTTAGTAGAAGCTGCCCCGGTTAACTTGATCGGTGTTTTTGTACCAATTTCCATGTGATGATAGGTTAAATTGAAACTTCCTTGCGTTTTGCCAATAGGATATGGTCTGCGACCAACACCACCACACCATGTTGATTGATAATTTCAACATGCTCAACTACGGTACCGAATTCAGGCTTTTTTGCATCGGATTTTTCAGAAATAGTCACCTCAGCGTGGATGGTATCGCCAATAAATACGGGCTTGACAAAACGAAGGCGATCGTAGCCTTTGGAAAATGCTTCCGGATTAATGACTGAGGCCGTCAGTCCGATACCAATCGCAAAGATCATTGTTCCGTGCGCAATACGTTGTCCAAAAGGTTGGGTCTTGCACCATTCCGCATCGAGGTGATGGGGGAAGAAATCACCTGTATGTCCGGCATGAACAACAAAATCTGTTTCGGTAATCGTGCGGCCCAATGTTGTCCGTTTATCGTTTAATATATAATCTTCAAAAAAAATAGATTCGAAATGCATAATTTAATTTATTGTTGGTTTTAAGGCTTTGTTTCTTTATCCTTTTGCTATCGGTTGCCCCCCTTGAGCACTGCTTTGATAAGCAGCCTCTACGACGGCCATGGTATGGATTACATCTTCAACCGCAGCCGGTAATACCGCTATTTCACCCAGTTTAAAACGCATCAAGCTACCCATGCTGCCGATGAAAGCATCGGGAAACCAAGTTCCCTCGATCGGGTAAGCCACCCATTCCGGTTGGCTGCCATCTGTTGGCTTGATACAATATTCAAACACATCGGATACCCCATTCGGATAATCCATCAGCAAACCCATCGTCGCTTTGATAGCCCCCTTGGTACCTTCCCATTTGATATAGCTTTCCTCATGCTTTGGCCCAAATTCATGGTCATGATTGGTATTTACAACAGCGTGTAGTGTGTCTCCATAATCAAATAGCAAGGTGGTCCTGCTGGATGATAAGGCTTTGGCCGGGTGCTTTAATGTTTTTGCATACACCGACTGCGGATTGCCCAAAAATGAGCGGATCAAATCGATATAATGAACACTGTGGTACAGAATTTCTAAGCGTGGATGTACCATCACATGCGGAAAAAGCTGCCAAGGTGTATGTACCGATACCCGTACTTCCATATCATACAGTTCACCGATATGGCCTTGGTCGATCAACCAGCGTGCGGCATTGACAAAGGGTGCCTGACGAAGCTGACAGTTGATCGCAGCAACCAAGCCCTTGCGTTGACAGACTTCTAATATCGCCTGACTATCCGCATAATAATCACCCATTGGCTTCTGAATCAATACAGCCGCGCCATGAGGCAATGCCTCCAAGGTTTCGATAAATTTATTAGGCATAATGGTTACATCATAAACCGCATTTTCGGGAGCCTGTGCGACGGCATCTTCCACCGTATCGTAAACATGGGGAATACCAAATTCTACTGCCAGTGCTTCTGCTTTCGCCTTTGTACGATTGACAATACCATGCACATGAAAGCCTGCTTTACGATAAGCCGGGAGATGCGCATCTTTCACTATACCACCTGCGCCTATAATAATAATCGGCAAAGCAGTCTGGGGTAAAATCGTTTTATAAGGGATATCTATCATAACCATGCATTTATTTTTTCCTGTGCTTTTGTTAATAAAGAAAGACTACTTTCTTCGGTCTTAATCGCAGCAATTACAGTATCATCGATGATATGTGCAATCTGCGGCCAGTTGGCCAAGCGCGGTAATGTACGTGCAGTATCGTGCAATTCAGCCAGTTTATTATAAAAGGGTATCATCTGATTGATTTCGGAATCATACCAGGTGGAGTAACGACAGCCTACTCCTCCTTCGACAGTGAGCAACTTATCTTGTTGGCGTCCGACTGCAAAACGTATAAAGTCATAAGCTAACTGCTTATGACGACTACCTTCTGGAATTGCATACAACCAATACACATTTAATGAGGGGGACATCCCCCCTTCTGCTGAAGGAATAGCTGCTACATCTACCTTACCTTTTACGGCCGAGGCGGTATCAATCTGTGCCCAGGATGCAAAACCAAACCAATTGACCATCATAGCGACTTCACCCCGCGCAAAGGCAGCACCAGCCTGCACCGATTCATAATTGGCCGATTCGGGATGCAATCCGCTATCCTTCATAAATAAACTACGATAGAAATCCAATGCATCTACAGCCAATGGCTGATCCAACTGAACTGGTACGTCGCCTTGCTGCAAATCTCCACCGCGGGACCAAAGTTGAATACAGAAATCAAATACCGCATTATGCCCATCCGGGTAGCCTGCAAACACTGTCCCGTACAAGTTATCTTCAGGCCGCGTAAAAAATGCTGCAACAGTCAAAAAATCAGCCCAGGTTTTTGGAATTGCCAAAGGTTTTCCGTGGCGTACCTGAAAACGCATCTGTTCTTGCGAATCTTCGAATAAATCTTTTCGAATAACCAGGCATTCGGGACCATCATGAAAAGGCAAACCAAATATTTGCTCGTCAAAACGCTGTAAAGCTTGTAAGCTTTCTGGCCAAGCCCCTTTCAGGTCTTCCGGTGGATTTTGTACGATCATACTATCCAGTGCCGACAAACCCTCGGTTTCATAGGCACGTGCAACCCAATCGGTATTGATGTGAATGATATCCCAATCGCCATTATTAAGGCCTTTCTTTTCAAAGAAAGCTGCTGTTAATTCCTCTAAATCCAGCGGAACAAACTCCATCTCCACATCCGATGGATATACCTCCTGATAAGCTGCCCAACATTTCTCCATGGCACGCTCAAAGGGTTCAAATTTCCGGACAGCAAAACGTAACTTATCCATACAGTTCCTCCAATATTTTAGCTGTGTGCTCACCAAGTTTGGGCGAACCTTTTGCGGCGGTCAACCGCTCGCCATCGATGCGAATGGGACAACGGGTGGTCTCATAACGGAAGCCATCGCCCATCGTTACTTGCTGTAGCATGTCTAATATTTTAAAAGCATTATGTTCGGTCAGACGACGCCAATCCAAGACATCGGCGCACCAGATATCCGCTGCTTCCAGTATCTCCAGCCAATGTCCGGTACCTGCTGTCGTCAGGTGCTCGGCTAAAATGGCCTTAATGTTATCTCTCTCCCGAAAAGCTTGCTCTCCGTCAGCAAAACCTTCTAATGACTTGCAATTCAATAGTTTACCAAGAAAAGGAATGGAGCCCATCGCAAGGGCCAGAAAACCATCCTGCGTACGATACACCCCATAAGGTGCTGCCAAATATGCATGTGCATTGCTCACTTCGCTACGTTGTGGCAACAATTTGCCATCACGAAAATAGGTTGTGACGGCCTCAAATTGTATATCCACAGCAGAATCCAACATGCTGACATGAACATTCGCTCCTATCCCTTGCATCGCTCGACGGTACAGGCAGGCCAATACGGCACTACATAGATTGGATCCGGCAAACATGTCCACAACGGAAAGTCCCATGGCTACTGGACCATTATTTGCATCGCCACTCAACCAAGTCATCCCGGTAAGCGATTGCAATAATAAATCCTGGCCAGGCCGCTTCACCCAGGGTCCTTCTTTTCCATATCCCGAGATCTCTCCATAAATCACCGTCGGATTGATCTCTCGGACACCTGCATAGTCAAAGCCCAAACGTTCCATGACACCCGGACGAAAATTGTGCAACACCACATCTGCCCGCGCGATTAAATCACGTATAATCTGTTTGTCGGATTCGCTTTTCAAATCCAACACCATACTTTCTTTATTCCGATTAATGGCATGAAACACTGTTGAAGTACCATTCAATATCGTATTAGAGGTATATAATTGCCTGCAAATATCACCCGTCTCTGGTTTTTCTATTTTTATAACCCGCGCGCCTAAGTCAGCTAGCCGTAAACTTGCTAATGGGCCGGATAAAAATTGACTAAAGTCGACTACGGTATAACCTGCTAGTGGTAACATATTAATTTTCTAAATAATCGTGAACAATTGATGCCGTATGCTGGCCCACTTTTGGTGCAGGTTTATCCGCATATAAACGCTTTCCATCGATCTGGTACACGCTACGGGTGGTGGTCAGTGCGGTGCCATCTTGTAAAGTGACTTCCTGCAGCATTCCTGCCTCCTTAAAACCCTGCTCCTCAAAAAAACGATGATAATCGTTGACTGCACCACACCAGATCCCTTCGGATTCCAAACGGGATATCCACTCGCACGTTGTCTTTTGACACAATACAGCAGCAAATTCTTGAAGTATTTCATCACGTCGTGAAAACCAGGTTGCAGCGTCTTGATAGGACTGTCCAGACAAGCCTATGGTTTCTGCAATATGCCCTACATTGCCCATGGCCAAGGCTAGATAGCCATCAAGGGTTTTGTAGAGTCCATAAGGCGCACTTAAATAAGCATGGCCAGCTCCTCTAACCGTCGACCGATGAGGCAGCTTGCGGCCATCGTTGACATGTGTGGTCAGCATTTCAAACTGCATATCCAACACAGATTCAAGCAAGCTGACTTCAACAAGAGCTCCCTGTTGGGTACGGGCACGTTTCAACAATGCCGCCAATATACCTTGTGTCAGATGTGTGGCACAGTACATATCCACCACGGCCAATCCAAAAGGAACCGGCCCATCCTGCGCACAGCCCGATAACCAGGAAAGTCCCGACAGCGATTGCACGAGTAAATCCTGCCCTGGCTTTTTAGCCCATGGCCCTTCATTGCCGTAGCCAGTTACCGTGGCATAGATCATTTTTGGGTTAATTTTCTGCACGCTCTCATAATCCAAACCGATCTTTTCCATGACACCGGGGCGGAAGTTATGTGTCATTACATCTGCCTGGCGGATTAATTTTTTAATATTTTCCAGATCATTTTCATCTTTCAAATTGGCTGCATACGATTCTTTATTTCTGTTGATGGTATGAAAGACCAGGCTACTCTCATCTACAAAAATATTTTTAATCGCAATCTGCCGCCCCCCTTCGCCAGCCCCCGGACGTTCAATTTTGACGACTCGTGCACCGAGATCCGCCAAACGCAGACCTGCTGTTGGTCCAGCCATAAACTGTGAAAACTCGAGGACCAAAAGTCCTTCCAGTGGTTTATTATCCATGGTCTTCTTTATCCACTAATGATTCCCGATACATCGCATTCATCTTGTCCAAAACTGCCTTTTCGTCGCCTCCATCCCTTAGATAATCAACCACGATATCACCAGCATGATCCTGAAAATAAAGATGGCCATCATAACGCGGACGCAAATAAGCCCGATCTAATGCGGGTAGTGTATTGCTGAAATAATTGGCCGTAGCGGCATTTACCTGCTCATTTTTCCAGGCACGTAAATGTCCAGGCTGGCCGCCATTTTCGACATATAGCGTTTCCTGAACTTCCGGTGTCGCGACAAATCGTGCATAATCCATGGCCACATCAATATGCTTGCCCTGTGAGGATACTGCCAGCCCCGCTCCACCAAGTGTGCTGATCATAGGCGTACCATTTAATGACACTAAATCATGAAAATGCAACACCTTACGTGCATAACCTGCCCGAGCGTAATTCGAATAACCATAGGCAAATGGACAGTAAGCAATTTCATCACGCTGAGTCATTTCTTCAAACACCTTAAATGGATTTTTATTATAAAATCCGGCATCCAGTTCATCCGCAAGTGATTTGAATAATTTTAAGACCTTTATTCCAACTGCGTCGCTGATTACTTTTTCGTTACCTTGGCAAGGTTCTTCACCCAAAGAACAACAAAGACCGTAAAAGTGCATCAAGGAATCAATCGGTAACAGCGAAAATCCGACTTTTCCAGTTTTTGCTAGCGCTAAAACATCTTCAAATGTACGTGGAAGTGCCACTTGCAAGGCCTGTAAAAGATCCGGACGACTTGCAGCCACCGGTGTTGCAGCATCCGTAGCCAATGCCCATTGCTTTCCAAGAAAGTTATAGCTTTCATGGGATTTCCCAACACTATTAGCACGCTGATCGGCCAAAAAATCTGCGGATAGGTAATCATCAAATGCAGCGAGCATCCCCTTCGCGGCAGCATGTCCCGTCCATGGATGGTCAATGACCAATAGATCGTATTCCTTTGCCAAATCTGTCACTGACTTATCAGCAAATTCCTGTAAAGTCCGTTTTGTCCAAACAATTTCAACATCTGGACATAATTCTTCATAACGCTGCGCAGTCGCGACCATTGGCACAAAGCCTCTGGTATGCCCCCAGGTAATCCCTTTTAACTGGATTTTCTCTGTCATTGTGTATTCATTTATTATTTTATGTTGTCTTGTCGAAAAACAGAACAACTGTATCTATCATCTTATTATCAAGGTCTATTTACCTATACCGCCTTTAAAATGGCAAAATATAGCATTGGAGCCACGGCTATTTTATCCTATTTCGTTTCGCTATTCAGGCCTGATAATATAGCCTAAGCGGAACAGTCCTGTATTTAATTATTGATATTATTGTTTATAATCTTTTCCCTTCTAATGCTTTTTCCCAAAGGAAAAGCGGTTTATAATATTCAAATATAAATACAATATTTGAATATAAAAATTTAACATGCTTTTTTGAGAAGCTAAAAACTCATAAATACTTTTTCTATCTTTAGCCCGATCATTTGTAAGCAAAAACATATTATGATAGCAAATAGCTCCGATAAATATAGAGCACCAGCGCTCGAAAAAGGATTGCAGATCCTTGAATTTCTGGCCTTACAACCAACAGCACAATCCCAATCCGAGATCGCCTTGGGCTTGCACCGAAGTCCCAATGAAATCTATCGCATGCTTGCATCACTGGAGTCCAACGGGTACATTCATCGTGATCCAATTTCATCTAAATATTCGCTTTCACTGAAGCTATACTATCTTTCGCACCGGCATTCCTTTGTAGAGAAACTACGGGCAACTTCATTACTACCGATGCAGGATACGTCCAACGAAATCAAAGACCCCTGTCACCTCTGTGTTATTTACGACAATCAGGTAATGGTCATCGCTTACGCCAGAGGTTCCTCGCCCATCAGCATCATGATTGAGGAAGGCAACCTCTACAACACGTCCCAGACCGCGTCTGGGAAGCTCCTTTTAAGTTTTTCCGAGGCTAAAAAAAGAAAGACCATTTTAGAGGCCGATCCTTATTACCGCAGTTTGAAGAAAGCAGAACGTCTGCAATTTGATAGCGACCTAGCCGATATCAAACGCAAAGGTTTTTATGAGATGCCCAGCGCATACGCGGAAGGCATCATCGATATTTCTGTTCCCATCGGAACCAGCGAAACAGGCATCATCGCCTGCCTCACGGTTTCAAAGCTCGTTCGACGTCAAATCGGGCAGAATATGCCCACCGAAACTATTGTTGAAAGTTTAAAAAAATGCAGATCACAAATTGAATCCAATCTAGGATTAACTTGACAGAGGCTATTTAAAATAAATATATAATAATAGCATAACCACAAATAACATTGCCCAGGCAGTCTTGACGCGGCCACTTGGTTTCTCCACAGTGATATCGTACATATCCCTATGTTCCATTTCATAAACCGACTTGGGTACCCAGTATGCTAGGCCTATTCCAATAATAAGTAGCAGCATAAATAGACTAAAGGAAAGCATTAGATAATGCGGCCAAAAGGAATAAACATCTTTTGGGAAAATCCAGAGATAACATACACCTGTCCCCAGGCTCAGTACCGCACCAAAAGTCAAAATCGTATTGATTGCTGCTCGATTGGTTCTTTTCCACAACACGGCCATTAGAAAAGCAACAGCTAAAGGTGGCGCAATAAATCCGAGAATAGACTGAAATACATCGAAAAGATTGAGCCCTTTAATTTGATCAATCGCCAGGGCGACGAAAACTGAAGCTAGACAGCCGATGATGACCGTATAACGTCCTACCTGGGTGATTTGCTTATTGGTTGCATCTGGCCGAATATGCTTAAGATATATATCCATGGTGAAAACAGTACTCAAAGAATTAAGCGACGAACCAATGGTGCCCACCAATACAGCAATTAACACCACGATTACCAATCCATTCAGGCCTGTAGGAAACAGGTTGGTCACCATCGTCATATAAGCAAGTGATGGGTCTTTAAGTCCCGGAAATAAAACCGAACAGATGATACCGGTGAGGATAAACAGCGGCAAGGAAAGTATCTTGAGCCAAGCGATAAAGTTAATTCCCAGCTGCCCCTGTTCGAGATTCTTTGCACCCAAAACTGATTGTACCATGGCTTGATCCGTACAGAAAAAAGCGATCGCTGCCACCGGATAGCCTAAAGCGATCGCATACCAGGGATAATCTGGATCACTTGCCGGTCTGATCAACGACCAATAATTGGCGGGAGTCTGTTGCATTAAAGAACTTATGCCACCGATTTTGGAAAGTCCCAGGAAAGTCAGAAAGGCCGACACGGCGATCAGCAAGATCATCTGAAAGATATTGATTTTAGCAACTGTCTTTAATCCACCCGTATACGCAAACAGACCAGCTAGGGAGACTAAAACAGTAACCGATTGCCACATTGGAATACCTAAAATCTGCCGCACTAAAAATCCGCCAGCAAACAGTCCCAACGACAACCATGAAATAAGCATTTTTACCAATGAATACCAAGCCAGGATAGTTTGCGTATTTGGACCGAACCGCTTGCCCATAAACTCGGGCAAGGTGCGGACTCCGGTAGAAATATAGCGTGGCGCAAACACCACCGCCAACAGGAAAAGATAGATAAAAGCATACCAGTCAAAATTGACCGCAACGATGCCCGTTGTATAGCCTACTGTAGCAAAAGCCAGCAACATGGATGGTCCGACGTTAGTCGCCCACATATTGAAGCCAATACTGTACCAGCTTAAGGATTTGCTGGCCAGGAAGTGTTCTGCCCCTTCTACCTTTTTACGGGATGACAGGAGGCCGATTGTCAGTAATGCTAACAAATAGACTACGACGATGCAATAGTCATAAATGGTTAACTTGTCTAAGATACTATTCATCTTCCTAAGCTCAAATCGACACCATATCTTTCCAGCAGTTCCTTTGGACGGACAGGCTTTCCTGTTGTCAATGATTCATCCATAGCTTGCAATAAGGCTATAGTACCTATACCCTCTTTCATATCTGGGGAGGCTTCCTCTCCAGTACGGATGGCTTTTGCGAAGTGCTCCAGGTAATTTTGATATTCACCTGCATGATGGCTTTTTCCTTCGAAACGGAAGTAATGCTTTAGTTTATGCTCCCATGTCAGCATACGTTCTTCGCCCGTTTTATCCGTAATTGCATACCGGAGGTCCATATAATCTGCCTGACTAGCACCTTCGGTCCCCCGTAAAATGCAGCTCATCTCACTATCCCTTGTGACAGGCTGCACAGGCCCGGTATACGCACCACTTACTCGGGCTACACGGCCATCTTCGGCTTTGAAAATAAAATGCATGGTGTCTGGATTTTGAAGCCCTCCTTTTTTTCCGTTGGCGCTCAGCATGCCATATCCCATCACCTCTTCAATATTCGGTAGATACCAGCGGATAAAATCAACCGGGTGACTCAGCCCACCGTAAAGCCATTTGAAGGAAGACTGCAAAGACCAAGGCTTCTCCAGAAACCAGCGGTGATCAGCATGATAATAGCCTTCGATGGTAATCAACTCACCGATCAGTCCGGCTTCAAAATCTTCTCTTTGTTTCTTCACCGGTTCAAAAAAACGGGAGCTCTGTCCAACAAATACACGCTTATTTTTCTGAGCTGCGAGTTCCAATAAACCATTGGCATCGGCCAGATTATCAATAAATGGCTTGGTGCAGATCACGTGTTTATCGTGCGCCAGCGCCAATCGGATATGCTGTGCGTGAAGATGATCCGGCGTATAAATTGCAATAGCTTCAATGCTTTGATCATTAAGCATTACTTGATAATCATTGGTATAATCATGAAAATCAAATTCTTTCATGCGTTTGCGTCCTAGGTCTTCGTTCAGGTCGCAGATCTTGACCAAATCGATATATGGACTTTGTAGTGCCGCAGACATCGTGCTACGTCCTTCGCCAAGTCCTAAAATTCCTAATTTTAACTGTTGTATCTGTTCCATTTTATTGTTTATAAAAAATCCATGTTTCATTCACTCCCGTTCCGGGAATACCTTCCTGATAGGTCCCCATAAGTTTGTTCCACTCCATAACCCGTGGATTGTCCCTGGTCGTCAGCTGATCGATTGTTTTAAAATCCTGACCTTTTGGAAAAGAAATATATAACATAAGCTGTCTTCCATTGCGGTAGACCAATACCTCGTCAAAGCCGGCTTTACAGAACCCTGCTGCAACTTCGGGCCATTCTTTAGTTTGATTTTTATGGGCTTCAAAATAAGCCTCCTGTTTCGATTTATCGTCCACCAGTTGTGCGGTAAGTAACACAAAATCGATGTCTTTCACTTTCTCGGCTCCACAGTTGCTCCGATCGAACGTATAAAATAGATCATTGAACAACTTATAAGAAATTGCCGGATAATTGGCTACCCAAGCACTCGATATTTTCTTACCGATCTCATCGTCTGTCATCAGCAAGATGTAATCCTTCCAGCGATATACCTGGCTGCTATCGGCTCCTTGTTTAGCAAAAAAATCTTTGATTTCAGTCAGTTCAAGCTGCTTTTTTACATCATGGATCTGGAAAAATACAGGTTTGGTAAAAGGAATATATGTATTGAAAGCTACATTTTTAGGTACTGATCGTTTTTCAGACAATAAATAGGCATAACGTGGACCGATGCCAGCTTCTTCTTTGACCCTGGCATCCGCCTCGGGTCCATTCTTTATCCACTCAACACTCGGCCCATTGGCATTTCGCAATATTTTATTGGATGGGAACCAGTTGTTGCTGACATTCATATAGGCTGAGCCTTCATCGGTATAGAGATAAAACCAATGTTCAGGAATATGCGCATAAGGCGACACATAGATACTGTCGATATAATTTTCCTGAATTTTTGTTCCGGGCTGAGCCGATAAGGTGTAAATACCGGCTACATCATACATGTATTTGCCATAACGTGTAATCTTATTTTTGAAAACACGATTATTACGCATAGCATTGACTGTCGGTGTCCAGCCCCAGCCCAAGCTAATGCCTGTGTACGGAAGATCAAGCAATTCATTGTTTGTAATAGCTACATTGCGGACAAAACCAGCGCCAATCCCTACAGTTCCCCAATCCTCATTCCCAATATCTTGGATTAGATTATTGCTGACCACAACACCATCTGTCAAGATACGCTCGTCGCTGGGCTGAAAAGGCAGATGTGCTTCAACTTCCTCATCTGAAAACTGACCGAGCAGTACACCCGATCCGCCGATCTCCTGAAATAGATTTCCAATTAGACTATCCTTCAGGTTGCCCTGCCGATAGTCAATGCCTGTTGCTGCCAAATGGGAAAACCGGCAAGCTGAAATATTGGTAAAGGCCGTATGGCTAAGCATGACTGCCGCTTGTGGCCGGCCCAGCCAAGCTTGATTTTCCAATCCCGCTTTATCCCTGGTGCCTGGTTTAGCCAGTTTATAGGCGTCCAAAAAATACATTCCCGCCTGTAAGGCGACGTGTCCGTAGTAGTGCGGCCTTAACCAGGAGCTGTGCTGAAATTGAAGCCCTTCGATATATACATGACGAACAGGTGATTCCAAAGTTCCTTGCATCCTCAGGATCGTTTCAAGATAGGGCGCTACAACATGTAACTTGCTTAAGTTTTCATCAGGTCTTTTATAATAATATACTTTATGGTTTTCCTCATCCAAAAACCATTCTCCCGGCTGATCCAAAAATTCAAGGGCATTGACCAAACGAAATGCAGAGTTGCCATATTCCTTAGACAACCAAGGCTTAGGCCAAGGGTGTTCATTCTGTAATTTACCTTCCGGTTCATGAAAAAATAGTGTGGTACTATCTTTTGTGACTACCGCCTCACGAACCCGGAGCTGCGCTATTGCCCACCACTGATGGATAAAAAACTCCATACCGGCCTTATAGGCAAACCTTTTCGGTAACACGTTCGGAATGACGGCCGCTTGTTTTTGAAAATCCCAATTGATGATCCGGGGTAAGTGGGCATCATCGTGACTTTCGGCACGGATTGCTTTACGTGAACCAACCCACAATTGACGGAAAGGGAAATACTTTCCTCCGGACTGAGGGGCATCTGCCACCACGATATGCTTAGCAATAGCAGGATCCAATCTCTTTTCACTTTTTACTTGCCGCCAGTCTGTAACAGAAATCCCGCCCGAAAATATGGCTTCGTTGCCTACCGCTTTTATCCATGTCGGACTTTCGGCTGTTCCGCTGTCTTCAGGACGGATAAAAATGGTCTGAGTAGGCACATATACTCCGTCCTGAATCCAGATTGTGATTCCATGCTGCATGCGCGGATCGTTTAATCGTCGCCATTCCCTAGCCTCACGCAGGGCATCCTCCAAACATGAAAATGGAGCTCCCGGGCTGCCATCCCGTTGTTCCTTGTTGCTTTGTTTACCCACATGGATTTCTCCTGTCTGTGCCGACAGACTACAGATCGAAAAAAAAGCGAAAATCCATGCGAGAACTGTTTTTCTAATATCCATTATTTTGACCAAATTCGCTAGGGTTAGTAATTACATCCAAAAACTGTTGTGGTATCGGTCTATTAATATGATAAGGTTGCATGAGCGTAATATCTTGATTGTAATTTTTGACATAATCAACCAGTTTATGTGTACGTTTCAAATCAAACCATCTAATATGTTCACCACATAATTCTCGTGCTCTTTCTTCTAATATAAAATCCAAATTAAGGTCAGCTTCAGCGACCAGCATCTCATTCTCTTTTCCCAGTAATGCGGCACGTTTTCTTAGTACATTAATAAGATCTTTCGCTAGCGTCTTATTTCCAGACGAGCGCATCATTTCTGCTTCAGAAGCAATCAAATACATTTCTGCCAGTCGCATCAATATAACGTCCTTTGATCCAACCTGCGATCCTATTTCGGGTAGATCTGGATCATCATATTTAGTTAGGGTAGGGAAATGTACATTAAAATGAGCATTAGTATTTACCTTATTTCCGGTATAGATATCGTCAATATCAACAATTGCGTAGGAGCCATTCCTTTTATCCTTTGAGATTTTTTTCTTCGTAAACCAGAGTGCTAGATCACCGCGATTTAAAGAAGTTCCAGCCAAACTTGCCGGTTTTTCAAAAGCAGCTAAATCGTCTATAGACCAGTTATACTTATCCACATTGAGATAGTATTTCTCCCTGAACCAGTCATCATATCTCCTATCTTTGCTTTCATCAAAAAGTTCAAGTAAATGTCGCGTGGGCATAAAACACATCCCTCCAGAATTTGAATTTCTATCAGCTCCATAACTAAGATCTCTGACCATTCCCGCTTTTCCTGAATATTTGGCTTTGAACCAAATATGAAGTCTATTGGGATTATTGGGCTGCGGGTTAAGTGAATTTATTGTGGAGTGGGTAACCGTAAATAATGCTTCCTTATTATTTTTATTATTTGAAGGTTTAAAGACTTGTGCAGGTGTTTCATAAAGTGCAGTTTGCAACTCACCCTGATGATTAATTACATATTGCGCCGCAGTGGAAGCAAGTCCATAATATTTATCTTTTTCCGCAACGGAACTCTCATAAGCTACTCTGGTCAATGCGATTCGAGCTTTCAAGCCATAGGCGGCCTTCAGCGTTGCTCTACCAATATCTGTTACTGGAATTGGATCAATCGGCAGATTTGAGATTGCCACTTCAAGGTCTGCAAGCATCAAATCATACAGTGCCGATACAGATGACCGATGTGCCGTTAATTCGACTGTTTTTGTTTCAGTCGTACGCAAATCCACTTCCCCAAACTGTTCTACTAAATGCCAATAGGAAAATGCCCTCAAAAAAGACATTTCGCCAATACGTGCTTTTTTTTCTGCTTCATTCTTAAAACTAACTTGCTGAATCCGTTCCAGGCCCGCATTGCAATAATTTATGATTTCGTAAAAGCGATTCCAAGTGTTTCGTATTTGGCCAATCGTAGAATTCAGCCCATCATATTTGGTCATCTGGCGACCATATCCCGAATTCGCTATATTAATCCAAAGATCAGTACCACCTTCAGTTAACATGAGTATATCTTCCCGTCCATAAAATTGTGAGCCATAATAAACATAGGCTGAATTAACTAAGGAATTGATCCCTTCTTCGCTAGAAAAAACAACCTCAGCAGTTGTTCCACCAGGATTAAATTCCTTTAGACTACACCCACAGACAGAAGAAATGACTCCAAGGGCAACAATAAATTTTATATATATTCTCATTTTATTAAAAATCTAAGTTCACTCCAAATACAAATTGTCTCAATAGCGGGCTTTTTGCAGATCCACCTCTTTCAGCATCATAATTACGGACGAGGTCACTTTTTGTCCAGGTAAATAAATTATTACCTGTCAGATAAAAGCGTAATGCATTTATTTTCATTTTATCCGATATGGCTTTAGGCAACTTATAGCCTAAGGTTACAGTTTTGAGTTTGATATAAGACGCATCTAAATAACTATAGGTCTGGTAACCCAAGTAATTATAAAAATTGGTCAAACTAGGTCTTGGAAAATCATTCGTAGGATTTTCTGGCGTCCAATAGTTAAAATAAGCAGGTTGATTGCCCTTTCCCTGCGGATCATATGCTCCCGTCAATTCATAATCCATCATCTGACCCCAACGAGCAATTGCATAAAATGATAGGTCAAAATTCTTGTAAGCAAAAGAATTATTTAATCCTAAAGTCCATTTTGGAGACGTACTTCCAATATAAGTCACATCATTTACGTCATCAATAACAAAGTCACCATTCAAGTCAGCCAGCTTAATATCACCAGGCTTAAATGATTGTGTTTTATTAGCATCTTTAAAATAACGAGAAGCTTCTTCAGCTTCATCAGACTGCCAGATTCCCAATCGTTTGAACGTATAAAAAGATTGAAGAGGTTTGCCAATCAATAGACTTTCAGTCTCCCTTGTTGTAGCTCCTATGATATCTCGTCCATCAATAAGATCCAGGATTTTTTCCTTGTTTGCGCCAAAAGTAAAATCCGTATTCCATTTTAAATTTTTGTCGATATTTTTGGTGTGCAAGATCAATTCTATCCCTCTATTGTTTGTACTCCCTATATTTTGATAGATTTGAAAGGGAGTATTATTACCTGATCCCATGGATGTAGGCAATGTTCTTGGCAACAGAATATCCGTTGTTTTAGTATCATACAGGTCCAGTGTTAGATTAACACGTCCAGAAAATAATTGCGCATCCAATCCTAAATTCCATGATGCAGATCGTTCCCACCCTAGATTTTCATTTCCGATGAGCGTGTTATATACATGATAAATGTATCCTTGATCCTGAAATGCTGCATTGGAAAAACTCGTAACACCCGATTGAGTACCATATTCACTAATCCCTGAATTCCCCGTTTGGCCATAACTCGCTCTAAGTTTTAGTTCGTTTATTGTTTTCAGATTGAACCAGTGCTCGTCGCTCACGCGCCATGCTGCTGCAACAGAAGGGAATGATGCCCATTTTTTGTCGTTAGACAAACGAGAAGCGCCATCCCATCGATTAGATACAGTCAACAAATACTTTCCTTTGAACGAATAGTTTGCCCGCAATGCGTAGGATAAAGTTTGGCTTTGGACAAATCCCGACCGAATCACATAGGATTCTTTATTGTTTGCTCCGATGTTATGCCATAGTTGCTGTGGTACCAATTGCCCTGTCCCCTCCATATAAGACGAATTCAGTTTAGATTGTGTCCAAGAGGTGAGTGCCGTAACATTAAAAGAGTGATCTTTCAACAAAAAATTATAGTTGGCAATATTATCCCAATTAATAAATGTGCGGTCATTGCCAAGAATACTCGCCAGTGAAGACGGAAATTCTCCGGCGCGATCGATAGAGCTTTCATTAGCAAAATCGTAATTTTTTCGATAAGATAGATTTACTCCTAGATTTGAACGAAAGGTAAACCCTTTAAAAATATTAAGTTCGGCAAATCCGTTGGTTATAATATTTGTTGTCGCAATACGATGTTGAGCTGTAAACTCGCTCGCTTCATCCGCCAATGGGCTAACTTTACCTTCACGTCCCAAAGGCCATAATACGACCTTTCCTTGGTCATCGTATGGTAGTCCCAAGGGAACATTTGTAGCAGCACGCCATAGTACATTTTCAGCTCGGTTACTTCCCTGATATCTTGTAATCTGTGAATTTGTGCCCACTTTAACAAATGCCCCAATATTTTGGTCAACATTTAACCTCAAATTATATTTGTCTAATGCATCATTCTTAAAAGACCCTACCTCACGGTAATATCCTCCTGACAACAATCCTTTTGTATTGTTATTGCCTCCGCTGACTGAAAGTTGATGGTTCTGGACAAAACCGTTATGAAACACCTCTTTTTTCCAGTCTGTCCATTGGTTCTGTTGTAATGCAGCCCATTCACCTACAGTAAATAACGTTTGATCATCCGATACATCCGTCCATTGTCCGGCAGTTTTAGCGGCTTCGCGTCTTAGCGCGATATAATCTTCCCCTTGTCGCATTTCAGGATATTGAGCCCAACCGTTTACACCAACATAACCATTATATGTAACTAAGGGCTTACCTTCACGTCCCTTTTTAGTTGTAACAATAATAACCCCATTCGCTCCTTGTGAACCATAAATTGCAGTAGACGAAGCGTCTTTCAGAACATCAATTGATTCGATATCCTGTGGATTAATATCACTAATATTTCCCCCTTGCATACCATCAATAATAACCAATGGGCTATTCGCTCCTTCTGCTTTCGATAGTGATCTCTTACCTCGTATATTCATATTTAATCCAGCGGTTGCGCTACCTGATGCTCGGGTTATATCCAATCCTGGCACTTGTCCTTGGAGAGATTCCATTGCATTTGAGGCCGGAGAACGAACTATATCTTCAGATTTTACAGAAACGACGGATCCTGTAAGATCTCTCTTTTTCACTTTACCATAACCGATGACGACAACTTCCTCCAATGCCTGGTCATCCTTAGCCAAAATGATATTTAAAACTCCTTCGGATTTCACAATCAAGACTCTTTCTTTATACCCAACTGAAGTGGCTTTAATAGTGGTCTCGTCCCCCAACATCTTTATGACAAACTCCCCCGCATTGTTTGTCGACGTTGAAAGTACCGAATTGACCATTGAAACCGTTGCACCAACGATGGCTACCCCCTGTTCATCTGTGATTTTACCTTTTATTTCTTTTATTTGTCTCAGCTGCTCTTTATAAACCGAAGCAAAACTAGTTTTAGGGGCTCCCAAGATCAGGCAACTACCTAACAGGAATAACATGGGGTACGCTGCAGAGGTTGATCTTGGTTCCTGTCCCCCTCCTTTACATTTTTCTTTAGCATTACACATCATAATTTAAGTTTTTGGTTTTTGGTTTATATTGCTAAGGACTAATAGCCATTGTTCTGAAGAAATTCACCTGAGTTACTAATGGCATCCATCTGTCCTTGCGGAATTGGTCGGAGGCCGTGTACGCCATCCTTAAAATATTGTCCTACATCGGGATTGACCGCCATCAGATAAGACCGGTTCAATTTGCCCATGCGTTTCAAGTCATACCAACGTGTATACTCACCACACAGCTCACGAGCGCGCTCATCCAGTATAAACTGGGCTGTGATATCTCCAGCAGTAATCTGCTTGGCCCCGACCCGGTCGCGTAATACATTGATGTAGTTAGCTGCTGTTCCATTTGCACCATTCAAGTGAAAGGAAGCTTCGGCGGCAATGAGGTATACTTCGCCCAAACGCATAACAGTAGCATAGGCGTCGCTGGTAAAATTGTTTGTTTTGGGACTAATTAACGAGCCCGAATTAAATTTTACCAAAGATGGATAGAAACTAATGAATGGATTATCCACCTGCCCAGGCTGCTGATTTGTCCGTGTATATTTCATTTTGACCTTATTATCCGATCCATAGACATCTTCTAGGTCAAGCCAGATATAATTCTGTTGAAATTGCATCTTTTTTTCTTCGGCATAACCAGTCTCTCCCTCGCGGGAAACTTTGAGCGCTAAGGCTCCTTTCGGGAGATTAGTTCCTACAGCAACAGCATTTGCATCACGATCGAACTGCACAATAGCATCCCTGCTCCAATTGTAATCAGCATTGGAAAGCCACTGCGTCTGGAAAGAAATCGCATATCTTGGATCTAAGGTATTATCATCATTTTTAAATACATCAAGCAGATATTTGGTCGGCATAAATGTTCCTCCGGACCATCGGCCAATTTCGGTCTGAAATCCGGCGGACTGTATCGCTCCAAATGTCGTCGGCGTACAATAGAACCGTTTAAAATCATTGTTGTGATCGTATACGTTGGTGGATCCATACTCCTGAGAATAAGGAATCTGGTAAAGTGCTTCGGCGTTTTTCTTGTTATTTGCCGCATTAAAATTGTCTATAAAGGAGGCGTACAAGCGTACATTATAGTCCGCCTGATTATCAATCAATTTTTTTGCCGTCTGCAATGCTTCCTCTAGGTACTGATTGGTATTATATTCTTTTGTTTGCAAACAGGCCTTGGCCAATAGCCCCAATGCAGCCTTTTGGCTTGGTCGTCCAGCTTCTGTTGGCCCTACCGGCAAGTGTTCTACAGCATACCGCAGGTCAGGCAGGATACATTTTTCATAAATTTCCAGCACAGGTGTACGTATGGCGGCAGTATTGGCAGTCGTTGTCTCCGTTAGGTTAAGCGGACAAGGACCAAACTGTTCGACCAGATGGAAATAATACAATCCTCTTAAAAAATAAGCTTGGGCAACTTTCTCCAGTTTTTCCTGCTCATTGGAAAAATCTTTAACCTGATCCACTCTACCGATGACGATGTTGCAATAATTAATAGCATCATAAGCACCATTCCAGTAGTCCTTGGCCATGTTAATGTCCATTGAAGCATTGGAAGCATATTTTAAATAATTTTGGTTGTTATTTGAATTGAGATCAGCCGTCCATAAATCAGTCCCGCCTTCAGTAACGAGTAAAAAATTTCGTCCGTAGAAGTAACGTGGCAGATCAAAGTAACAGCTATTGATCAGTTTATCGAAACCGGCTTTATTTTCCGCGACCTTATCCACGGTGACGCCAGAAGGGTTGTATTCGTCAAGAGAACAGGAATTCAGAAACAGACCTGCACATAGCAGTATATTGAAGTATTTGATTTTCATAACATATTGGCATTAAAAAGTAACATTTAATCCGACCACAAACTGCTTTGTCAACGGAAAGTTGTCCGAACCGTTGGATTCGGGATCCTGATACTTTAACAGCTTGCTTTTTGTGAAGATAAATGGATTGTTAGCGGTTGCATAAAAACGGAAACGTTCCATAGAAAGACGCTTAACCAATGACTTCGGCAAACTATAGCCAAGGGTGATATTGCGAATCTTGAAATAGGATCCATCCACATATTTCAGGGCATCAAATCCGATGTAACCACTGGTCGAGGAATGTATACCCGGTCTCGGCAAATAAGCGCCAGGATTTTCCGGTGTCCAATAATCTACATCGTCAGGGCTATTTCCCACTCCTGTTGTCGGATCATAACGTGTGATCAAATTACTGGACAACATCTGTCCCCATCTTGCGGTTAAAAACACCGATAGATCCCAGTTCTGGTACTTGAAATTATTCTGAAATCCGCCCGTCCATTTCGGGACCGCTGACCCAAGAATACGTTTATCCTTGGCTCCATATGCATGCGTACCATCTTCATTGACCGTACCATCGGTGGCTACCTTAATATCACCCGGTTTGGAATTGAATAAGACTGCCTGCTCCGCTTCACTTTCCTGCCAGATCCCTAGGTATTGATAATCAAAGAAAGTTGTGATGGGATGATTCAGGAATAGATTATTTGAAATCAGATCCTTTCCGCCTGGGAGTGATGTCACACGCTCTTTATTGGCAGCAAAAGTCAATGTTGAATTCCAGGTAAAACGATCTCCCTGAATATTTTTTGTATTTAATGCCAGTTCAAATCCTCTGTTGTTCGTTGCACCAATATTCTGCCACATCTTGAAAGGTGCACCCCAGGAACCGCCTAACGAAGCTGGCATATCCCGTAGGAAAAGCAGATCCTTTGTTTCTGTATTGTACCAATCAATAGTCAGGTTGGCTCTTCGGTTTAAGAATTCAGCGTCGAGCCCAATATTCGTGGTATATGATTTTTCCCAGCCCAGATCTCTGTTGGCCAATTGTTGGTTCAAAATAAAAGCCGGACCGAGCGTACTCTCGCCAAAGCCTACCGGTTTCGGTGCGTTATATCCGCCCGCCTGTGTACCGTAAGCTCCCACACCGCCTGAATTACCGGTGATACCATACCCTGCCCGTAGCTTTAGCTCCGAAATTTTACTTTTTAAAGGTGCAAAGAACTGTTCATCGCTCAGACGCCAAGCAAAAGCACCTGCTGGGAATACATCCCATTTATTGCCTTCGGATAATCGGGAAACACCATCCCAACGGCTGGAAACGGAAAGCAAATAACGCCCTTGATAGTTATAGTTGATCCGGCCAACATAAGACATCGACTGTGAACCAATATAAGAAGAACGGATAACTGAAGTTGTGGCCGCACTCAGGTTGTGGAAAGAATAGGAATCCAGGTCGAATCCAGATCCACCTGCGTAAGCTTGTTCCGCTTGGTTTTTCGACCATGATGTTACTCCCGTCAATGCAAAATGATGGTCTTCCTGGAGGTTAAATTCGTAATTCAGGATATTTTCCCAACGGTAATTATAATTCCTGTCATTGATAATAACTGCAGCCGGTAATTTGAAACCCGCTTCGGGATTGGCTATGGATTGCGTCCCAAAATATCGGCCCGTACGTTGGGATCCTATGGTTGCGCCAAAGATCGAACGAAACGAGAGCCCTTTGATTGGGGTAAAATCCAGATAGGCGTTCCCAGCAAAATAGTTGCTCAGAATGTTATTTTTATATTGATCTTTGATCTGATCCGACAAAGGATTGGTGACACCATCCACCGGGATATGGTTGATATTTCCGTCGGTATCAAAAGCATCCCCAAGCGGCAAAAAGGTTAAACTATTGCCAAAAACATTTTGCGCAGCCTGATTATTGTCTTTATAGGTATATTGGAGGTTGGTTCCAACTTTGAACAAATCAGATAATTTGTGATCTATATTGGCCCGAACAGCATATTTTTTACTGTTATCATTTTTGATCAGCCCTTCTTCATCGTTATAGTTAAGCGACAAAAAAGCTTTTGTTTTTTCATTTCCGCCATTGACTGAAAAGCTATAGTTCTGCTGGATTCCGTCTTTTAAGACCAAGTCCATCCAGTCCACCCATTTGCCATTTTCAAAGGCCTCCAGCTGTGCGGGATTCTTAAAAATATTATTGGCGAATTCGGGATAATTGCCGTGCTCGCCACGATAAGCTTCCCTTTTCAGCTTCATGTAATCGTCTCCCTGCAATCCATGTGGATATTTAGGAAAACCATTGTATCCAAAGTAGGAATCAAAATTGACGATTGCTTTACCGGCTTTACCCTGTTTTGTCGTAATGATAATTACACCATTTGAACCTGCAGAACCATAGATTGCCGTCGATGAGGCATCTTTCAGGATGTCTATTGATTCAATATCACTGGGATTTAAACTTGTAAAATCACCTGGAATACCGTCAATAATATAGAGCGGATTATTATCACCACTGAAAGACCTGTTGCCCCGTAGGCTCGCACTGACATTGGCACCCGCCCGCCCGGATGATTTGGTGATATCCAGACCGGAGACTTTTCCCTGAAGGGCATCCATGACATTAGCCGTTGGCGTCATCATGATCTCTTCGGATTTAACGGAAGCCACGGCGCCAGTTAAATCCCGACGTTTGGCCGTACCATAACCAATAACCACGACCTCTTCCAATGCTTGATCATTTTTCTTAAGAACCACATTGACACTATTTCCAGCTTTTACCATCGAAACATTTTCAGCGTAACCCACTGAAGTAATTTTGATGGAGCCACTTTCATCTGTCATCTTCAGGGTAAATTCTCCCGACGCATTCGACGAGGTGGTTTGCGTCGAATTGATAAGCGCCACGGTAGCACCGGCTACAGGATTCCCCTGTTCATCTGTGATTTTACCTTTTATTTCTTTTACTTGATTTACCGTGACTTTATGAAGCGTAGTGGCATGTAACGCAGCATTGGAGATGAGCGGAGTTCCCAGCATAAAACTGCTGCAAAAAAGCATTAACATCGGATACTTCGAACCAGAAGCAGCTGCCCCCAATGTCATTTTTCCGAGATTAATTTTGTTTGTATTCATATTGAGTTTTTAGATTTTTGCGTAATGTGGTTGTTTTTTCAGTTGTTTAATCCGAATATCCCTTTATCATGAATAAATAGCTGAGCTTAGATCGATATTTGTTGGTCACCTAAAGCTGAACGGATGATTATGGTACAGGGTGTGTTGGTCGTTTTTTGAATGATCCCTAACGCTTTCCCTTTAAATGTTTTCCTTTTGGGCTGATGCAAGCCCCTTAGATCGGCCTGAAATCCATTATCGGTTCCGAGCACTTTCGCACTTCCCTTTACAATAAACTCAATTTCCTGATCATTGTGCAACACGGACTGTCCTGCTTGGTCCACTAATGTTGCTGTAACAAAGTAAAGGTCGCGGGACTCCCCGGTGGCATATTTTTCATGTTCCATGGAAACTTTAACTGCATGTGCTTCTGTTGCTGTATGGACACTCGCCTCCTGAACAATTTTACCATCCCGCTTTTTAACCACCTTCAGTTCGCCTTTTTCAAAAGGCACCTTCCAGCTGGCATGCAAACGGTCTGTTGTCTTTGCTGAGGTCCCCAGACTTTTGCCATTCAGAAAGAGTTCGACATCATCAGCCTTATTATAATAAGCCCATACGTCTACACTGTCGCCAGCTTTCCAGTTCCAATGTGGCAAAAGATGTAAAACATCTTTGTCGGTCCATTCAGACTTGTACATATAATACACGTCTTTGGGGATACCGGCAAGATCGACAATGCCATAGTAAGAACTCCTTGCTGGATAAGGATAGGGCACAGGTTCGCCTAGATAATCGAAACCGGTCCAGACAAAGGTTCCGGCCAGGAAAGGACGATTATTGACCGCCAGCCAGGCTTTTTCATGGCTCGTACCCCAATAGGCCGCAACATTATCGTATGCGGACACCGTAAAATCGGGATTGCCATTAACGACATATTTGTCTTTTGAAGACGCGGGCCAGAGCTGAATTGTATCCTGTAACTTGTCATACACAGCTCTTGTTTCCAATGCAGATACTGTTTCTGATGCTAGAAGTGGTATATTTTTAAATTCTACAGGTAACTTATCGTAATCTTCATGTTTGTAATTGAAACCCAGAACATCTAAAGCCTCTGCCTGTGCGATAAAGTTTTTCGCATAATTATTTTCTGTCAGGGCAGCAGTAACCGGACGTGTTGGATCCAAGGATTTAACCAATTTGGCCATCTCTTGTGTCAAGGCTATTCCGGTGGAATCAAATTGCTCCCGGATTTCATTTCCGATACTCCATAGGATAACTGAAGCATGATTGCGATCTCTACGTACAAATGCCTCAAGATCCTTTAAGTGCTCCGTAGGAAAGTCAATGTGGTAGTCGAACTTATTCTTTCGTTTTTTCCACATGTCAAATGCCTCATTGTAAACCAAAATCCCCATTTCGTCGCAGAGATCAAGTAGTTCTTCGGCCGGCGGATTATGCGCGGTACGAATGGCGTTCGCGCCCATTTCCTTCATCATCACGAGCTGCCGTTTTGCAGCTGACTTATTAAAAGCAGCCCCTAACGCACCCAAATCATGATGCATGCAGACTCCTAAGATTTTCAGGGCTTCCCCATTGAGGTAAAATCCTGTTTTTGCATCAAATCGAATTGTTCTAAACCCAATTCTTTTTTCGATTTGATCTTCGATCGTATTATTTTTAGTTAAAAGAGCCAATTGCACGCGATATAAATTCGGTGCATTGGTACTCCACAACTTCGGTTTGTCCACGCGAAGTAATTCATCAATATTTCCATCCTTTTCCACACCTGTTTTTTTCAATAGCAGATTTCCCGTGGGATCCCATACCGTAATTTGATATTTCTTTCCGCCCGCGACTCCGGTGGAACGCGATACCTTGTTCAATTTGGAAAGTACTTTCAACTGGCCCAGTTCACCACGCGCTTCGGGCGTAGTGATAAAAGTTTCTTGATCGTCTAGGTATATTGGATTTGTTTTGACTAGGTAAACATCCCTATAGATTCCCGAGCCCGAATACCATCTGGAGTTTGGCTGTTTGCTATTATCCACACGGACGGCAATTCGGTTATACTGATTTCCAAATTTCAAATATGGTGTGAGATCTAATGTAAAAGAGAGGTAGCCATTAGGCTTTTTACCCAAATAGACGCCATTGATCCATATCTCCGCATAACGGTAAATTCCACCAAAATGAAGCTGTATACATTTCCCCTGATCAATTGTTGGCAATTTAAACTCCTTACTGTACCAGCCAATTCCTCCAGGCAACGCTCCACCGGCGTTTCCAGCAGGATAGGTAGCGCCAAAATCGGCTTTGATACTCCAGTCATGAGGGAGTTCGACCGGTTCCCAAGCCTGCGGATCGATATCATGCAAGCGATAACCCAGCTGATCCTGCAACGTGAAATGCCAGTTTTCATTAAAGCGGATTTTGGCACGTCCCTGCCCAGATACAAGTTGTAGCTGCAACAGAAAGAGAATAGAAATAAAATAATGTAACTTCATATTAAATGATGATTTATAAGCACTGTTACCATTGTCATCAATGATATTATTGTGCTTGCTTCTTTATTCATTAATCAATGTTGAGGCATTCATGCTGCCTTCGGTTTAAAAATGCTGTTGGAATAGCCCAGGATGGTCGATCATTGACCAAGGACGATTCATGCTTCTGGTTTAAAATCTTAAAAATGCACGTTGCTCCGACCTAGATCTTTAGAGGTCGCCAAGGCGATACCGCGGTTACCTTTGCTGTCTACTGCACAATAAAAATGATAAACAACGCCCTCCGTTTTCAGCACAAAAGACTTGTGGGCATACTGCTGATCAAAACTTTCACTTGATTCGATTAGGTTGGCACCTTCCCAGTCAGTCCAATGGATCAGATCCTTAGATGCAGCGAAACGGTTAAATGCGCCCTTACGATCCTTCCAAAATGCACCAAAATAGAACATCACCCAGGTATCATGAATACGTTGAATCATGGGATCACCCGTGATGCCCATCGGATGGTGGACCACAGGATCCTTTTGAAAGCGCTTCCAGGTTGTCATATCGTCAGATACGGCCATACCGATCCGTTCATACCAACGGGTCGCCTTGTTATTTACCAAGGAATCGCCCACGGCATTGTAATACATCACAAAACGATGGCCTGTATGTTTATCAGGATCTTCGATAACATAGCTTTTGAATAGTTTGTGACGATTTTCCCACCAGGAAACATCTGGATCCGTACTGCTTAACACAGGATTCGGCAACTGTTGCCACTGAAGGGGCTTGACTGGCTTTTTGCTGGTATAAGCGATCCCAATTGACAAAGGTTCAGGCTCATAGCCTGCGGTAGAACCGCCGAAATAGGACATCCAATATTTTCCAGCGTAAGTATTGAGTTTGTATTTCCCTCCCCACTTGGTATCAACCAGTGCATTATAGCCTGCACGCTGCTTTGCATCCCAGCTCCCATCGGGTGCCATGGAGAGCTGTTTCCCCAAGGTTTTCCAGTTCAAGAGGTCGGGGCTTTGTGCCAACCAGGTCTCATACCCGCTCCCGTCAAATACAATATAGGTCATATACCAGTATTTTCCTTCTTTGTATAAAGTCGGACAATCCATCAATTCGCCTTTATGCTGCGGGACCAACACGAGGCCGTACTTGTACGGTGTCTTTACTTCTTCATAAATTTTTGCCATTTCCGTACTGGAAATTCGTTGGGCATGTACCCACGATTTCCACCCCAGCAATGCAAAGGATAGCAATAGCATGATTCTTTTCAGTCGTCTCATCTGTAATCGTTATTTTTTCATCGTTGTTCTCAAGTCTCCATGTGATAGTAAGGCCGTCGCCCGTGCTACTTTTATTGAAGGGGTATTTCTTTGTTTTCCCTTGTAATCGTATATTTTCCGGATCCTAATTGCAACTCAACATGATCCGTTGTCAAAACCATTGCATTTGAATCCAGCTGTTTCCCATTCACCCGATAGACTCCTTTAGGCAATACCAAGGTACATCGGCTATTGACTGGAACCTCCAGTTGATAATTTTCTTTTGATTGTTTTCGGTTAAAATAAATTTTCCCATAAGGACTCCTAAAACTTATTTCACAGTCTTTCAGCAGGTCCAGCATTTTGGGTTCGATCCGAAAATGCTTAAATGCGGTTGATCCTGTATCTTGCTGTATCCCACCCAGGCCGGTATGAAACCACTCCATCAGGTGTCCAAGCATAAAATGATTATTGGAGACGTTCGGGAGGCCTGCCCAGGACTCGGTCAGCGCTGTGGCACCTTTCCGCAGCTGATAGCCATATCCCGGCCGGTCATCGCGGTGATGCATGGCATAGATCAGATCATCACGGTTGTTGGCCTGCAATACCTGTAACAGATAACGATGACCGATATCTCCCGCCGTCAACGCCGTATCGTTTTGACAGACCGTTGTTGTTAATCTGTTAAAGACCGCCTGTTCTGCCTCTTGGGGTACTAATCCAACATAGAGCGGCATGGCTAGCGCCGTCTGACTACCTGAGCCATAGCTAGGTTCCTGAGGTCGATAAAAGTGCTGATTGAACGCATTGAATACGGCCTGCTGTAAAGTCTCAAACTTTTTGGCATCTTCTTTTTTTCCAAGTAGCGTAGCGATGTCTACCATGAGCTTCAAGTCATAGTAATAGATTGCCGTAGCCGTGATTCCGGGAGTAGTCAGCTGGGAAACACCGGGACGCTCTGGTCCCAAATCATACCAGTCACCCAAACCCTGTATCAAAATATGATCTTTCGCCTTTGTGCCCAAATAATCAATATATCGGGTCATCATGGTATAATTATCAGCAAGGAAAGCTTTGTTTCCATACCAGCGATAGGCGTACCAGGCTAAGATAATTGAGCTGCTTCCCCACTCGGGCGAATCCCTGAACATATCGCCGCCCCAGTCAAACTGCACATATTCAGGAGCTATTTCAGGAACTAGTCCGTCCTTTGTCTGAGATTGTCGCATATCCCGCAGCGACTTGGCAAACAGGCGCTCAGCATCAAAGTTAAATTGCACCGAAGGCCCCATTAAATGTAACTGCTCCAGCCATCCTAATTTTTCGCGGTGTGGACAATCGGTAAAGACACTGACCATATTACTCTTAATAGCCCAATTGATCAATTCATGAATTTCATTAAATAGGGTATCAGAACTTTTAAAGTTTCCCACCTGTGCTGTACTATTCCGGATATGGGCCAATTGAATCGCATCGATTCGGATCGATTTGCTGCCAGCAGGATGTAACTGAACTTCGGCATAACGAAATCCATAATACGTAAAACGCGGCTGCCAGGACACTGTTCCATCTTTTGCAAAAATATACTGGTAATAATAAGGGCTTCCTGAGTGCTTTTGACTGGGACGTCCATCCGCAGTCAGCAATTCCGCCGGATACACCCGTACGGTATCTCCAGCTTGTCCGGTCATTTGTAAGCTGACAATGCCCGATGCATTCTGCCCAAAATCATAGCTGATCCTTTTCCCGCCATCAGCTTGCTGCAATCCAACAGGTGCGAAACGCTGCATAATTTTTACCGGATCGATATCCTGCGCCCTTAGCTTCGGTCCATCCGTAATGAGGGCTTGCTGCCAGTTCGTATCATCGTAAACTGGAGCTGACCAATCATCAGGCAAAATTCGTGCATCGTAATCCTCTCCCCCGTACATACTGGAAAAAGTAATGGGCGACCGATGTGTTTTCCAGCCTGCGTCACTCACGATGAATTCCTGTGTTCCGTCCGCGTAGGTATTTACGATCTTAAGTTTGAGCTTTGGCAGACCAAAAGCAACTTTATGCTTTTGGAAACGGCCTTTAATTGGTGGAATATAATAAAACCCATTTCCTAATAAGGCAGCAATCGTATTTTTCCCCTGTTGCCAGACTTGGGTAAGATCGTAAACCACATAATAGGCTTCTTTGTCATATTTCGTCCAGCCCGGCTGTAGCACTGCATCATCTACCCGCTTGCCATTCAACAGCAATTCGTAATGCCCCAATCCGGCTACATATGCGATCGACGAACTGATTTTCTTTTGTATCTGAACTGATTTGCGAAAAACCGGAAGGTCATAACTTTTGTCCAAACGAAGCTTGCTGGAACTTAGAGGTAGCGGGTTGACCAACGAATCCGGTAATATATCTTTAGCAATCCATCGTGCATTCCCCCAATCTTCTGCCTTCAACAATCCCGTATGAAATCGTTGTACGGCACTTGTGGCTGTCTCCTTTTTATTGTCACGTACCTGCACGCGCATGTAATAACTTGTACCTGTAGCTAAAGGGGTTCCCTGGTATAACAAATTTAGGGATTGTTCTGCCGCTACCCATTGGGAATCCCAAAGCATGTCCTGCTTTGTAAAACGAGCGCTTTTACTGATCTGGATACGATAAGCCTGTTGTTGCACATCAAATTTATCGCTGTGCAATTGCCAGCTAAATGAAGGTTTTAATGTATTTATACCCAATGGGTTTTCACGTCCTTCAATTAATACACGATCCACTGTTAACTTGGCCATACCAATCATGGGTATACCAAGCAGCAACAGGAAAATGCCCCACAAGACGATCCCCTGTTTTCTAATATTATTCATCCTTTTCCTTTTTTTTCGAGCTGTAGCCATATGCACATCTTATGGTGCATCCGTCATAACCCGAACATGATCCTGTGTCAGTCCCGAAACATTGGTTGTCAATACCGTGGTATCCTTACAGACAAACACACTATTTTTAATCTTAATATTTTTAGCGTCTTTAATTGACAAATATCGATCCCCACGGCCAAAGACACGATCAATCCTCACATCTTCCAGGACCGATTCCGGAATACCTTCGATCTTAATACAATCTTTAGCTGCATCGATATACATGTCCGCTATTTGGATATCCGAAAAATGTGGTGTCAAAACATTCTTTTGCACTTCGAAATCACGGCTAGCTTGGTTTCCAACATGCTGGGCTTGTCCCAGCATATCCCAACGCAATGCCGACTCGACATCCTGCATCCGAATACGTTCAAAACGCATGGCAGATCCACCTCCGCCCCGTGGTCTTCTGGTCTTAAAACGGATACCGACGTTGGTTTTACCAAACACACAATCATGTACGTACACGTTTTTGGCCATGCCCGCAGTTTCGCTACCGATCGTAAATCCACCATGACCTTTTTCCGAAAAACAGTAACGGACTACAATATCCTCCGAAGGTCGATTCACACGCAATCCATCATATCCACGTCCCGCTTTTACAGCAATACAGTCGTCTCCAGTATTTAAGGTGCAGTACTCTACGAGCACACGCCTAGACGATTCAATATCGATACCGTCCCCACGTGGTATGCCGATTGACTGTATACGTACCCCACGGATCACGACATCCTCACAGTACGTGGGAACGATATTCCAAAAAGCGGTACGCTCCAGTGATATGCCCTCGATCCAGACTTTTTTGCAGTTAATAGGAGCAATAAGTGCGGGTGGAAAGATAAAATTTGCTGTTTTACCATCATAGATTCGCTGATCAACAGGCGTATTACTGTCCACAATCTTTTCAATGACATCGTGCGTCATGGTTTTGCTTCGAATACTTCCATCACCAGGGCCAATAACCTTACCCGATCCCGTGACAGCAATATTTTCGGCTCCATTAGCATAAATACACGCACCCAAACTATATAATTCTACACCTTCATTTCGTGTAAACACTACAGGCAGAAAATCGTTGATTTCATTCTTAAATTCCAAAACGGAACCTTCATCCAATTTTAGATTAATATGGGATCTCAGCGTAATCCGTCCAGTATGATGATGCCCTTTCAATATCAAAGTCCCACCACCCTGTGCAGCAAGCTGATCGAGCTTAGCCTGAATACTTTCAGCAGGCCATACAGTATCTTGTCGCATTGGAAATGTCGGCCGTTGGACATCCCATGCCGTAAAAGGGGATTGCACCTTCTCCGGCTCTCTAGGCATCTCTTCGGCCCCTACCTGATCCGCACGCAGCAAAGCCTTATCCAACTGCTTGTCAACTGGAATACTTCGACATCCCTGTATTCCCAGTATGACCGCCACAAGTGATATTATCCAGTTTATGCTCATTGAAACACCTGTTTTACGTAACGTGTATTTGCACCAAAGTTTTCTTTAACAGCCCGTGGTGGTAGATTTGCGTCACGCGACCGCTCGATCACGAGCCAACCATGCCAGCCCATGCGATCTAAGGTTTGTTTTACCAAGGGCATATTCAGTCGTTTATTATTTTCGAGCCAGACACCGTCCTCATCCGTACAATGTATCTGACAGATCCGCTTCTTCCCTAAAATAGTAAGCTCCTGAATCAGATCACGTCCTTCTTTCAACGGATTGGAAAAATTAAAATAGATTTGGATATGTTTGGAACCAACTTCTTTTAAAAGACCGACTTCGCCTTTCGCATCCAATGCTGTTTCAATTCCGATCACCACACCGGCCTTTTTTGCCATCTCGCCAATCACACGAAGACGCTCCACGATAGCAGGTCGCAACTCAGGATACTTAACCAAATCGCAGGTTATGCCCAAAGGCAAAAAAGCCACTTTAACCCCCATTTTCTGACAAGTGTCCAAACAATCCCCTACCATCTGCTGATAAGTCGGCCGCGTGGCAAAAGACTGTGCATAGAAACCAGTCATAGCTAATGAACAGATCGTTAATCCAGTTTCCTTCGCCTTGTCGAGAAAGGCTTTCCGCTCAGCGGGATTGCCTAACTTACTGTCAAAAGTAACCCGGTTGCCCAATCCGCCCATATCAACTTCCAACCCATCCGCTCCTATTTCTTTCGCCAAGTCGAATGCACTTAGTTTTTGCCGTTTTAAGATCATCAGATCAATTACGGCGACATGATAGCGTCGTTTAGGAGCAGCAAAAACAGCAGAAGGTAAGGCTGCAACGCCAACTAACGCCAAGGTATCCAGTATAAAATTTTTTCGGTTCATCATAGTTCAATTTGGTATGATTTTAATAATGCTTTCAATTGTCCCATCCCATGAATCGCGTTCTTTGGTAAGTTTTCACCTTTCTTTCCAAAGTTGTATAATAACTCCTCCGGTTCGATCTGAACAGAAGTCTCTGCAATGATATCGGCAGCTTTAGCCTGATCTAAATGGAAATGATCTATCAGAAATTTGTACAATGCCTGCCTTTTGTTATACCCAAAATCATGGCCTTCTTCGGGAAAATGTGCGTGTTGCACCTGATTTTGCTGTCCATAATAACCATATATATGTTTCAGATAAGGAAAATCATGCACGTCAGTTTCCTTCGTCCAATCCTGTCCATCGGAAATGATCAGTTGTGGTTTGGGCGCAGCCATTGCAGCCAGTTCGACATTATTGGTTCCACCACAGACAAAATGCACGGGTAATCCACTTTCACAGGGGCAACCACCAAAGAAGTAGGAAGACATCGCCACGACAGGAGCGACCAAAGTGAAGCGATCGTCTAAAGCAGCCATTAAAATACTGTGGCTACCCCCACCCGAACCTCCACTGATTCCTATTCGTTTTTGATCTACCTGTGGCAAGCTGGTTACGTAATCTAAAATACGTTCAGCGCCCCAGGTCTGCATCAACATGGCTTCGCTGCTGCGATGATCTGAACCAGCGAATTGCAATAAAGATTCCCCCCAGGCAAATAGGTCATAGCTTACAGCCATACAGCCCAGTCGAGCCAAGGTGATAAACCTTTTTTGGGCATCCGAACGGTAACGCTGTTGTGGCCAATGCCCATCAGGAGATAACACGACAGGTATATTTTTCTTTTGCTTGAGCGGCGAATAGATACTGCCATTGATATAGACCCCCGGTATAATTTCTAAGGCAAAGTTCTGAACTTGGTAGTCGGCATAGCGACGTGGCTTGCCCAGGTGAATCGGTTGATCCGGTATACTTTGCAGTTTATCCCAATACATCGCTTGTCTTACCGCAGCACGCAATTGATCTTTTCTCTTTTCCCAACTTGCCTGATCGGTATATTTTTTGGATAATAAGGTCAGAAAATCCCAGCCTTCCTGTGGTTTCCAGCGATTATATTCGTATGATTTTAATTTATACGTATTGGGCTTTGCTTCCTCTTGCAACTTAAAGCCCAAAGGATACAGCAAATTGATTTCTGTCCCCGCAAGATCCGCCCTAAACTTCCAAGGTGCATAGTCCACCATAATGTCTTTGACATTGCGTGGATCATATTTGATTTTGACCTGATACCGTTCTTGCATCATTGCCAGAACTTTTTCCAGGGGCTGCTTAAATTTATGCTCATAATTGAGTAAGCTGTCCTGCCCCTTGACAACAAGCGAGACAAAAAACAAGCAGACTGCACAAACGAATTTAATCTTCTTCCTTAACATATGCATTGGGGTCTGGTTTTTTATATCCCTTTTTGGTTGGCCAGATGCCATTCTCAATCGGGATTAACTTCACTTTCTTCGGATCTACGACGACGTGTTTCATCTTCTTTCTACGCCATGTATAGCCAAAATGCAATAATCCATCCTTGGTTTGAATCACTGCTGGATAAGAATACTGACTGATTGGCGAATCCTCAAGAATAAGCGCGGCCTGCCAGTGCTTGCCATCTTTGGAAAAAGCAACATTTAATGGGGTGCGCGCCCCTTTGGCTAGATTACCTTCTGGAAGTACGTGGTTGTAAACCAATACATGCCGTCCGTCTTTTAACGTTACGGCATCTGTACCCGAATTATTATTTGGAAGCGTCGTTTTTTCCAACGGGGACCAATGTTCGCCCCAGTCCTTAGACCAAGATGTCACAACCGCACGGTTGCGTGTGCGCGCCAATATTTGCAATTGACCATTTCCATGGTCAAGTATGCTTGGTTGTATAGCATCTAGGTTGTCACTGCCACGAGCGATTGGACCTATTTTTCGCCATGTCTTACCAAAATCCGAACTCGCCTCAAAATGTACGTTCCAACCATTTCCTTCGGTGCTTGAAGGACTCAGCAAGGTGCCATTTTGCAAAAGAACAGGTTTGTTTTTCACCGGTCCAATAAAGCCATCGGGCAATCTTTCGGCAGCAGACCAAGTCTTTCCGCCATCGTTGGACCGTTTGAGCATCCCCCACCATTCCGATGGTTTGGGTCCAATTTTGTAGAATAACAAGAGGTCTCCCCCGGGTATTTGGTATAAAACAGGATTCCAGGTCGGTAAGCGCTTGCCATCTGGTTGTACACCATCCGCTGCCGACACTGGTGCTAACCAGTTGCCATTTTCAAGCCTACTCACATAGATCTCCACATCGGGATGACGTTCTTTTGTTCCACCAAAAAAGGCATAAACCAGACCTTGGTCCGTCTCTGCCATTGTAGCGGAATGACAGGAAGGGAAAGATGCTGTATCATAAATAAATTCGTCTTTTTTTACTCCTTTTTGCCATTCTTTTAACGTTGGATTTTGCCCATAAGAATTCAAGGTGCATAAAAACAATAAGGCTGTTGCCAATTTAATTTTTATCTTCATCTGCTTATCGATATTATATGCGAATGCATTTTCAGGGTCCTCCGATGGTTGCCAAAATGCAAACGGTATTTGTTTTTTATGATTTATAAATTCGAGTCTATTTCTTTTGGTTTTCTTTTTCGGCTTTTACTCTAGTCACATACTCTTTAAATAATTGACGCCAGTTGCGGCCGTTGGCATTTAAGTAAGCTTCACATTTGTTTTTATAAATTTCAAAAATGGCAGAAACTTGCTTGATGCTTTTATAATCTATCGCTCTTTCACGCGCTTCTTCTAAATTTTTACGAACGGTTTGTTCCTCAATCGCTGTCAGATCTGGGACAATTGCCTTATATCCTTTTAAGGTGAAATCAACTTTTCCAATCGTGTATTTGTCCAAGATAAAAGCAACCTGTTGCTCATCCAGCTCTTGACGCAAGCCAGCCATCAAGTTGCTGTGTATAGAATCGGGCTGTGCTGAATCTGCAATAATCGAGCGATCCATATCACTTAATTTGTCACCCGTGTACGGATTTATTCCTGCTGGAACGGTACTAATCGGGTGGCTATTGTGCCACTCTTTCACGGCTATCAAATGCGTAGAGATCAAACTTTTGATCCTTGCTTCTTTGGTCGGATTGGCAAGTTTGAGCTCAGCCGTCCACTCCTGTGATTTTTTCTGCTCCGTTGTATTATCCTGCGCATACAAACTCAGCGCGAACAAGCTAAGTATAACGATTGACAAGGTCTTTTTCATGCTGTTTATCGTTTAATTTTGAACTGGTAATCTCCTGATCCGATGGCGAGCCAAATACCCGATTTTTCCTGTCGTAGGATCTGAATATCTTTGTTGTTATTTAATTTTTGATTGCTTTCCAAGATCGAGGAAAGTTCCGTTGTTGGCAGATAAATCTCCGCTTTGGTATTAGCCGGAACAGAAATCTTCCATTCGAAAGTAGATTTGCTTTTGTTCCAATTGGACTTAATAGTTCCATAGGCACTTTTATAGCCTGCATCCACATGATCCAATCCTTCTACTACCTGCGGTTTCATGACAACAGTCTGAAAAGCATGCTCTTTTGATTTGATGCCCGCCAGATCCTCATAGAGCCATACCAAGAGGTCGCCCAACATCATCACATGGTTTTGTGAATTCATCTTGGGATGGGCTGTATTACCATTCCACAACTCCCAAATTGTTGTTGCCCCATTTTCGACCATATAACCCCAAGAAGGATAGGTCTTTTTTGTTGCAATTTTATAGGCAAGATTTGCACGACCGATTTCGGTTAGCGTACGCATAATCCATTGTATTCCGATAAGTCCTGTACTCAGATGCCCCCGATTTTCTTTTTCGACAATCTCAACGATCCGATTACTGAGCTTTTCTCTATTCGCATCTTCTACCAAACCAAAAGACATTGGCAGTAGGTTATCGGTCAATGAATTACTGCCATAATAACCTGCAGCATGATAGAATTCGGTATTAAAATCTGCTTTCATCTGCGCTGCACGACTCAAAAAATCAGTTTGATCCTGCCAATTGCCAACAAGCGCACTAAAGCGGGTCATCGTCTGCAGCAAATGATAGTAATAAGATGTCGCGATCAATGTACTTGGATATTTTTTATCAGCAATTTTTCCTCTTCCGGCTTCGATGGTTGCTGGTGGAAAGCACCAATCCCCATAACTATCCTTGGTAATAATGCCGCCCGGGCCTGTATAGCGAGCCTGCATATAATCCATCCATTTTTTCATGGCTGGATAATGCTTTTCCAAAATGCGCAAGTCACCGGTCTGCTGATAGAGCATCTCGGCAATAAACAGATAGGTTCCCGGCCAGCTAACATTATCACTATAGTAACGCCAAAACGCTGGTGCAACATCCGGTAGTGCCCCATCTTCTTTTTGAGATAGCCGAATATCTTCGAGCCACTTATTATAAAAATTGGCATTATCAAAGAGGAAATTCTCGCCGTAGGCACTGATCGGACGGTCGCCCAACCAGGGCTGACGCTCGTTTCGTTGTGGACAATCCACCGGTATACCTTTGTAATTGGAAGCGATACCCCACCATGCATTTTGATAGATCTGATTGATGAGTGCGTTGGAAGACACAAAGGTTCCCGCACCGGGTATATCGTCGTAGACAAAACGGCCAACAAAATTACTTTTTGAAGCTACCCCCGGATAACCGCTGACTTCCACATAACGAAATCCATGATAGGTAAACCGCGGTTCCCAGGTTTCCTTTCCGCCACCTTTTAATATATAATGATCCGTTGCTTTGGCATCGCGCAAATTGGTTGTGAATAATTCGCCGTCTTCGGTCAGCGATTCTGCAAAACGAAGTGTCACTGCTGTTCCAGGCCTACCGGCCACGGTCATCTTTACCCAACCCGAGAAATTCTGTCCGAAATCAAGGATGTATTTTCCTTCGGATTTTTTGACGATCGAAACCGGTGCAATATCTTGCATAACCTTCATACCCCCCAACTGCGCTTCATAATTTCCACCCGGCTCTTGTACAAAAGCAGCCTTTAACCATGTTTTATCGTCGAAATCTGGATCTGCCCAACCCGTTAACTCTCTTCTGGCATCGTAATTCTCACCGTCATATTCGTTATTTGCCGTTATTGGTCCTTCGGTCGTTCCTTTCCACGAATCATCGGTCTTAATGACCTCTGTCGAGCCATCCGTATAAGTCAGCATAAGCTGCATCTGCAATTTAGGGAATCCAAAGGTTTTAACTTTATAAGGTTTTGCTTGACGCATGGCATAAAACCGCCCATTTCCCAAAATGACACCGAGCGCATGTTTACCAGCCGACAAGGATTTCGTTACATCGAAGACATTGTATTTAACGTTCTTAGTATAGTCTGTCGGCACAGGAGCCAGCACCTGGTTACCGATCTTTTTACCATCAATATATAACTCATAAAGTCCTAAGCCCATTATATAAGCTGTAGCCTGCTTGATTTGCTTGGTTGTTGTAAATTCCTTTCTGAAATAACGGGCAGCCAATTGTCCGGTCTGTTCATTGTCTGATGGGAAGTACCGATCAAAACCAATCCAACGCCCTGTCCAATCCTTGTAATGCAGCAGGCCCATAGTCCAGCTTGCAACATCAGACCATTTGCTCTCACCTTTATTTGTATATACTTTTACTTTCCAGAAGACTGCTGCTCTGCTCTGTAAGACTCTGCCTGCATAAATAACATTCGTGGAATTACTCGAAAACTGTTTCCCCGAATCCCAGAAATCGCCGATATTTTGGTCCAGTTTTTCTTGTGAGGAAGCGACAAGTACCTGATAGGCTTCTTGTCGGATAGACCGCTCACTGCCCTGCAATTGCCAGCTCAGTCTTGGTGCCATCACATCTATACCATCCGGATTCGAAAGCAATTCTGTCCGCAGATCGACAGCTATTATCTGCGCTGTGGCCTGACGCCACAAAGTCGACAAGAAGACCGAAACAATGAATATGACTGTTCTTGCGTTCATTAATTCTCAAAATCAAAATAGAGTACCATATGCAGCGCCCGGCTCGGTTCCTTCTCAAAATCATAGTAAACGTGCTTCATACCCATAGGCCCGGTGGTTTCTGGTTTTTGTGTTTTCGTCCCAATGGCCGAAATACCATTCATAAAAGAAATATCACCTTTTGGGAAGGTAGGCTCCATGTTTTTCCATTCGGTATCTTGCTGCTCTTTTGGTGTATATAAGCGTAAAAACACATCCTCTCGGTCGGTAAACACACGAAAGCTTTGATCCTTTCCGATAAATTTTGTCCAATACATATTGGCATGGTACCCTTTAAATTCGGGATATTCGAATGGCGTCTCCCCCGTTGCTGTGTTGTTGTAATTCTTTTTCCAAACGCCAAACTGATTACCTTTCATCCGGTTTTTCCAAACCCGATAAGGTCCCATTCCCCGATATTCGACACCTTTGATTTGATCTTCAGGGAAATCGAAATTCAGCCCCACAAAACGCGTAAAATAACTCTCCGGGAAATATTGAACATGCATTTTCAACTGCCCCGAAGCAAGAATTTCCCAACGCAAGGTATTATAACTATCTTTTTTATCGAAAGTAGACGCGATAATCACCTTTCCATCTTCACGAGTCAATTTGAAATTCTTATAATTTGTCGCCGCTTCCTGCAAAACTGGTCCGTTTTTGAAAGGAATAATTCCTTTTGCATTTTGCACCTGCTCCAGCAATCCGCTCGTCTTATTGACCTGAAAGCTAATGCCATTCGCTTTTACCAGATACGCATTCGCGGTCTCCTGTACGACAATCTCCCCTGTTCCATTTGGTTTTAGGAGGTTCTTCGCCACCTGATTCGGCAATGTAATTGGAAAACTCCAGGTAAAAAGTTCCTGTTGATGCACATCTTTTGCGGTAATATATAAAACATCGAAGTCCTCCCAACCTGTAGGGAAATCAACTTTTAAGATCCCTTTATCTCCAGGGCGGATATTAGGTGCGACAATCGTTCCGCTTTTTGTTTCTTTCGCTTCATCATAATCGCCCAATTTTTTGAGTTCATACGAAAATGTACACTGATTAATATTGGTAAATGAATATCTATTTTCAATATGGAATGCGCCGTCAAATCCCTTGGCCATTTCTCGTTTTTCAAAGAAAATAGGACTCCATACTTCTTTAATCGTAAAGAAGCTCCCTTCTTTTTCGCCATGTGGACCAATAATACCATCCGGACCACGATTTCCATCGGTATCTATAATACCGTCTTTATCTGTCCTAACGATCCCCTGATCACGAAAATCCCAAAGAAAACCGCCCGCTGCAAGGGGATTGGCAAGCATCGCTTTCCAATAATCTTCCAATCCGGCACCATGCCCGCCATCGTACATGCCATGCAAAAACTCAGTCGGCATAATAATATTATGCCCGTGATCATAGGTACCAATACCATAGTTATATTCCCGATAATGAGTCGTTTCAAAACCATCATGTATGGCCCAAGGATAAATCACAGCGCGTTTTTGAATATCCTCTTCTGCGAAGATGGGATCAAAATCTGGATTATGCCCACCTTCATTGCCATTTGCCCAGAAAACAACGGACGGATTATTTTCGGATACGACCATCATCTCCCGCAATAATTTGGTACCGACTTCCTTATCGTAATGCCCGTGCCAACCCGCTAACTCGTTCATGACATATAAGCCCAATGAATCACAGACAGCCAAAAAATGATTATCTGGTGGATAATGGGCCATCCTAACAGCATTCATATTCATTTCCTTCATGAACTTGACATCGGTAATACTAACTTCTTTACTCGTCGTCCGCCCCGATTCCGGGACGAACGCATGTCGATTGACACCTTTGAATCGAACCTTTACGCCATTAACGTAAACACCATCACGTTCTTTCACTTCTATGGTTCGAAAACCAAATTTTTGCTCCAGCTGATGTTGTACCTGACCATTTTTCAACAAGCTAAATTGTGCTGTGTATAAGTTCGGAAATTCTGCAGACCATAACTGCGGGGCTGAAAACTGTCCATTTATCCAGTTGTCCTGAGCAGACAACCTTGTTTTCAGCTGTTTTCCAAATTTCCTTCCTTTGGCGTCAAAAAGTTGAACGGCAATTTCATCGGCTTCTCCTACCGTCTTTATTTTGGCTCGGAATGTTCCGTCAGCCTTTGCATCCAACGAAACACGTTCAATATGATGCTGTGGTAGGGCCTCTAAATAGACCGGTCTAAAAATCCCACCAAAAGTCCAGAAGTCACCTTCCCGTTCCGCCGCATTCACCGACTTGTTTGCCGAATGCTTAGCGACATTGACTTCCAATAGATTTTCTTCGCCAAACTTCAACAGTTTCGTAATATCGTATTTGAAAACATAATATGATCCCTGATGGATAGCGCCAGCTAGCTTGCCATTGATCTTGACTTCGGTATCAGTCATAGATCCTTCAAAGACAATACGCACCTGCCTATCCTGCCAAGCATCGGATACTTTAAATGTATATTTATAGTGACCTACCTCTTTGCCTTTATCAGCCTCTTTATTGAAGCCGTAATTATATTTCCCGAAGCCCTGTTGTTCCCAGTTGGAGGGAACTGGTATTTTCGTCCATTTCCCGGCATTCATGCCTTCGCTCACATAAAAATCCCATAATACACCATCATCCTTTCCTGTTCCAGAGAGGTATTGGCTCGCTGTTTTTTGGGCAGATACCTGCAATCCCATAGTCCCAAAAAAAAGTAAGGATAACGCTATTTTTGTTTTCAAGTTCATGATCGCTAAAGACTATTTCAATTTAATATGTTGTAATGGATTATTTGTTCTAAAAGGTGCGGCCGGCAGGTCAGCGGTATTCACCAGGTTGGGCTGGGCCGCTTCGTCCCATCCGAACCGTACCTGACGGATCTGTTGTACCTGGTCACTTTCAAGTACGACTGTCTGTCCGTTGATAGCAGCCTGTGCTGGATAAAAGATACCATCCTCACCCGCAACTTCAAATGATGTTAAGGGTTTACCATCGATGGCCTTTAATCCTTTCGCATGTTTCAATTTTACCGTTGCTTGTTTGCCTTGGTATTTTACAGCCCCTAGTTCAGGGCCATCGGCTACAATACTTCTAAGATAGACGTATTTTAAAGCCTTAAGGGCATGACGACGACCGATTTCCCATTTATAACTTGGATGGAGATCGTGTGGATCATCGACCAAATCTGTCGTAATGATGCGTGCTGTATGCGGCAATTGTAAAACCAGATCTTGGGCTTCCCGAAATTCCGGCAACACCGTTCTCGGCATACGGACATTACCTTTTTCGTCCAGGGAATAATAGAAAGGTGCAATCTCGGTAAAATAAAACGGTAATTTGGGGTTCCCCCAAAGAGCCCGCCAATTTTCGATCAGCGCCTTCATTTTATAACTATAGCTAATATTCTCTTTTAGAAAGGTATTGGATTCACCTTGGTACCAAACAAATCCTTTTAAGGTATAAGGCGCTAATGGTTCAATCATCGTATGAAAGAATTTACCGGGATCGCCTTCTTTCTTTTTATCTTTCAGATAAGGTGAACTTGTCCAATATTCTTCGGAGAACCAAGGCTCGATTCTGCTGCCGCTCACAGCTGATGAAATAATGCCTATAGGAACACCTAATTCTTGCTGTAGTGTTTTCCCAAAGAAATAGGCCGGTGCAGAAAATTGACGCAGTGCCGAATCCCGCGCTACAGCCCAGCCCCCATATTGCCCATCCGGCTTGGCCAAAAATTTCCGACGGACCAAAAATAATCGGATATTGGGATTGTTTGCTTCGGCCACTTCGTTTTTAGGGAAATAATCACCCTTCAGCGGAGTTTTTAACTTCACAATTTTACGCATTTGATATTCCATATTCGATTGGCCCGAGCACAACCAAACTTCACCTACCAAAACATCTTTAAGTTCAATCGTATTGTTTCCCCTGATGGTCAATGTCTGTCCAACCGCATTAGCCGGCATAGCTTTTAGTTCAACTTTCCAATGGCCATTTTGATCAGCTTCTGTCGTCTTCAACTGATTTTGAAAAGCTACGCTCACCTGCTCACCAGGTTTTGCTGCACCAAAAATGGCGACCGGCTGGTTGCGTTGCAAAACCATATGATTTGCAAAAATATTCGGCAATATGACATTCGCCTTTGCCGAAAAACCGGCTACCAATAAAGCTATATGTATAATAAACCGTCTCATTTATTTCAGCTTTTGAGCTTTCAACGAAGTAATCTGATAAGTGGCTTCTTTTACCGAAGCTCCCGCATTTTCGACATCAAAGTCCTGGTCTGTTTCTGTATCAGCATTTGGAAATCTTCTGACATCGCCTGTTCGGAAAGAGATTTTACTGACGTTGCTTACGGGTTGGAAAAATAGCTTCGTGCCTTTATCCTCGCCATTGATGGCAACTTGATAAGAGCGGGTGCTCACGTCGAAAGTTAACACAAAGTGATAGGTCTTTCCTGCTGCATATTTTGTCAGCGAAGCATTTCGATAACCGGCCTTATTTTTGATGATACCATCTTTGTCAATGATAATTCTAGCGGCAGCTAAGCCTATATCATTGACCAACTCGATCTGTAGAGTACCATGATCATTTTGCTGTGGCCTCACTGTAAATTCGATGGTCCCTTTTTGGGCCGATTGAATCACACGATCTGCTTTTGCATAGTCGAAAGGGTCTTTATCGCGCAAGACCAACGCATCTCCTTCGACTTTGGCACTTGCCCACAAAGGACTATAAATATTCCAATTGTTATAGGCTTGTCCTGCATTTTTCGCAAAATCATCGCTCACATCTTCATCTACTGTAGACTTGATCGGAACAGGTACAACTGCAGTCCAAATATCTTCTTTGTTCATGCTGTACGTCAACCACATGTTACGATCTGGAACCATGCCATTGCCTTCGACGATACCACGGACATATTGCGGTCCATAAGACTTATAGTTACCGCCATAACGCATCGTAGTGATCTCTCCATTGATCAATAACAAATCAGTGTAATTCAACCCATCATTACTGGTCGATACCGCCAAAGGCCATCTGAATTCGGAAGGATTATACACCGTTGCATAACGTCCATCAGATGTTTTTTGTCCCCAGATCTTTGCATTGCTGTTCACGAAACCCGGCGCGCGCAACGGTGAATATTGCCATGTCTTTCCATTGTCCTTGCTCATCGATGTCAATGCATGCTTCCATAAACCGACGACTCTTCCATCATTGAGGTGATAGAACGAAAAAGCTTTTACCGGACGTTGCAAGGGAATTAATGGATCGTTTCGATCGGACTCCTCTACCCATTGTTGCATCATGAGTGGCGTGCCTAGCAACTCGTCACAAGCTTGTATAAATGCTTTATCCTTACTTTTCTTATAAAATGGATATTTTGCCATTTTTTCATTAAAGGAAGAATTGAAGTGAATAAAATATATCGGCCCGAAGCTGCCATCTTTGTGGATCTCCCGCACAACACGCCCAAGACCATTTCCGTCATTTGGATCGTCCTTGGCGTCCAGGGCTACACCGTAATACGCGAGGGTCAGCAGTTTATCATTCTTTGCATGATAAAAACCCATACGCTGGTGCATGATCGCATACAGGTTTTTTCCGGCCTTATCGGTACGTCCCGGCTTGGTAAAGCCCTCTGGAACCAGATAAGTAGGGAATAGATCTATAGGGTTGGACCAATTGCGACCATCTTTTGATGTCAACAACAAGGTTTTTCCTTCCGCGATATGCTCGCCCACAGGATTGCTCAAGAACTGTAAATAATAAGTATTATTCCAATACGCCAAAAAGGGCTGATGGTTATACGTAAAATTGTGTCCGCCTGCTAATTCAGGGAACTCTCTATTTGCTCTAAATACCTGAATATTGTGCGTACCCACTGCAGGTGTCAGCTGTCCGTGGTGATAATCTACATTGGATAATGTCTTTCCTATATACTTTACCGTATCTTGTTGTGCCACCGCCTGGTGCATAACAGAAGCCAGCGATAGACTCAATAATACTGATTTGATACTCATACTATTTCTTTTTGGCTTCATCCCGAAGCAAATTTTTTAAATCTTTATTGGACGCTTTGAAGATCGTTCCATGTTTATGTCCTTCTGGAATGGAAATCTTGTCGTTGATCTTTTCGAAGACCTTGAAATCTTTGGTGGACACAGCCTCATAGCTTTTACTTCCATAAGAATCGAAATAGATCAACCACTGATCTTTTACTTTAAGTACTGCTGGTCCCTCACTTAAATACGGTGAGAATGGTTGCGAAACCTGTTGAAATGGTCCCAGCGGATTGCCTGCAAAGGCAACTTTTAGATTTCTGTTGGGCCGCGTATTATCTTTTAGTACCAATACATAATCTTTCTGCGCTTTCTTGACGATGACCGCATCAATGATACTAAATCCGGGATCGCTAAATAATTTCGTGGCTGTAAAAGATTTAAAATCCTTGGTTGTTGTATAGTACATCCGATGATTATTCTTTTCCTCTTCTACGCCTTTCGCAAAACGATAAGGGATCGTGGAGGCCCAAATAATTATAAATCGGTCTTCCACATCATCATAAAATAATTCTGGCGCCCAGACATTGACGGTGGTTGCTTCTTGTTGCATAACTGGAACGATCTGTTGATTTTCCCAATGAATCAAATCTTTTGAACGGGCATAACCAATCCCCTCATTTCCCTGCCAGCCAATGGTCCATACCAGATGATAAATACCTTGTTTATCCCGGATCATCGACGGATCGCGCATGATTTTCTGTTTTCCTAATTCAGGCTTTAAATACACCCCATTAATCGCATTCCAATGGTATCCGTCTTTGCTATACAGATAGCGCAAACCTTCATTGGCAGGTTCATGGAATGAGGTAAATAGGTAAACATCCCGCTGACATGAGGCCAAGAGAGATGCCACACTAAATAAAACAAACAATTTGACCAAATTCCTCATTAAATACTATCTAAGATCAATACCCAGTCATTTCCGCCCTTTTGTCCTCCCTCAGGCACAAAAGTTTGTACACCTTTGTTTTCAAACTCCCCAATCACCTTGGTCGATCCATTTCGAGGGTCAAACCAAGACGCTTTTACCTTGTCCCCTTTGATTTTTCCCATATTAATTTTCATTTCTCTACCGTTGTAATTGTAGATAAATGCATAGCCATTTGTTCTTGTCGCTACTAAACGATTGTATTTCTCACCATTATCCGCAATTAAAGACTGATCTGGAACACGATCAAAGTAATTCTCCCTAGAAAGCATAAGTTCTTTTAAGTACTTCATTTGAGCAGCACCAGGTGCATTGATTGCCGAGCTCCATACTTCATCCGAACCATAGGCCGAAGTGGAGTCTTGCTTTCCATGCATCTGCATGACCGAGTTCTGTCCGTAGGTATACCCAAATGCGCCTGCAAATACAGACCAATAACCGTATCTTCTGACGTCAGCGTCTTTCCAGCGCGGTTGGGTGATATCGTGTAATCCCTGTGGGATACCTTCATAAGAGGGTTCTCCGTCGATCGTCGGCTTAACGGGCTTCATATCCCAGTCGGCTGCCATAAACTTCCAGTTATCCTCACCATAATGTTTCTGTTCATTTGCAGAAGTATCCTGAGCATAAGTACGGTGCCCAGATTGCACCATGTTGAAATCCAGCCAAGGTCGATCGTGGAACCAATCCGAAGAGGCTGCTCGTCCTCTCGGATGGTACGTCATCAGGTGATTTTTATCAATCGATTTGATTGTTTCACCTATCTTATCCCACACTTCCATCTTGTCAGATCCTTTGATATCACCCCCATTTAACCAAATGATATTCGGACGATCTTTCCATCGCTCTGCAAGGAATGCAGCATACTTTCCAGCTTGCTCCGTCGAAACTTTGCCATCCTTAACCGGAGATCCCCAAACTGGCACCAAAGCTACATACAGTCCTTTTTCAGCAGCCTTGTCAATGATATAATCGATGTGATCCCAATAATCGTACGCTGTTGCATTATCCGGATTGTTCCCTTCAGTCACAAATGGCTTAGAAATATCTTTATTGACGACCGAAGAATCTCCATAAACATTTACAGAAGGAACGGTATGCAAGACCATCGCCTGAATGACATTGAAGCCCTTTTGTTTTCGATCTTCAAGGTATTGATCGGCTTCGGATCGGTTGAGTTTATTAAACAATAACCAACCTGTATCACCCAACCAAAAGAAGGGCTGTCCGTCTTTGGTCATCATGTATCTGCCATTTTCAGATATCTTCAATAATGTAGTGTGCTTTGACTCTTTATTAGAAGTACATGAAAACAGTGCTCCTGCAACTGTAAATAATATAAGTTTCTTACGTATAGACATGTTGTTATTTCTTATTTAGCCAAATAATTTCCGGCCCTTTTGTATAATTGCTTAAATTAATGTGCTTGCCCAAATTGATCTGCTCGGTTTTGGTAATCGCTCCGCTTTTCGGATTAATATGTATCATTTCAAAACGCCCTTTATAATCGGATAAGTCAATGTCTTCACCTATAGCTTGCTCGCTATAAATAATCAATCCCTGCGTGCTCTTTAATAGCCACGTACCGCTGTTGACTTGTACAGCTTTCATAGTCGATGCCGCACGGTAGAAATCATTGTTCCCTATTTTAGGTAAGTTGGCCATAGAACCGCCGGCCATAAAAGAGGCCCAAGCCATCGTTGGGTAGTTGTCGGCAAAGTATAACACCGCCTTATCCGGATATTTTGTACGGTACTCGGATACCGCTTTATAAACGGCCTCCATCGATGTTTTCTTTGGTTTCAACAATCGTGCATGCTGACGTGGAGCCAGATTTTGTCCCCCTTGGGGTGCATAGGTCTTTCCGTCGGCTTGGTAGTGCCAGTAGCGGATATCAATGACTTGGATTTCTTTGACACGTTCTTTATCCGATAAAATGGCATCTTGTACGTCTTTCGTTGCACTCAAACCAATAATTGGATTTTTACCCGTCTCAGCCTTCCATTCTTTGATCACATCGATCCAAAACTGAACGAAATGCAAAGGTCCAGTATATTCGGCGCTGATCATCTGAATGACTCCCGAGTTGTCTTTAAAGTTATTTAAACATTGACGGATGTATGCGCGGTGTAATGCCCGACGAACAGGGTTACTGATATCATAGAACTGCTCCGCCATGAAAATACGCTTGTTTCCGGCATATGGAACGGGTTCCGGAAATCCCACATTATTAATATTATTGGCGGTCCGCCATGGGAAGTCCGCATAATGCGCACCGGCTTCGATAATATTATGTTGGAAATAATTTTGGTGAATCAAGACTAAACCTTTTTGGTCGGCTAGATCTGCATATTGTTTCAAGCGTCCCCAATAAAATTTGTTATACTTTGTCAAATCATATTTCGACAAACCGTCATACGCTAAGCTCTGGCCGCTACGCGCAAAGGGCAATTCATAAAACGGTGGCCAAACCTCACCATTGATCCGTCGGATACGCTCGTGATCATCGCGCCTCCGATCATACCAAAGTCCGTAATTGTGATCAATGGCGATAATATTATCTTTTTTTAATGAATCCGTCATCTCCTCTAGATCGTCCGTCAATCCCGTGCCAACCTCGCCAGGAACATAGCGCGTGATATGTGGTTTTGCTTTCTCAGCACCATGTGGCCGAGCGCTACCACTCCACCATGGAACATCCGATTTGGCCCCTACGAGTACTTCATCACCACGTACCAACCAACCGTTTACGACACGCATATCTGCTTGTTTTTTTGCTGGGGTAGTCTCTTTATAGCCGATTTGATCGATGGTCTTTACATTTGCGCTCGTATTTAAGGGATAACGATTACCGGCTTCTGCAATAAAGTCAACCAGTTTCGTCATTGGGTTTTCAGACTGACGTGTCAGCTCCATGGCAACACTGACAGGAGGGCTACTGGATGCTTCGGTCAGAACTGGCAACAGTACTGCGCGTTCATCAGCCGCTAGGCCAATTCTTTCCCGTAGCTGTGCATAATACAAGCTTTTGGGCTTGATGTATTCGTTAGATTGCTCCCAATAGCCGTTTCCCTGAAACTGGGACCAAATGCCAAAGGCCCAGTTCTGCGCCGTTGGCGGTTGGTAACACTCAACAAGCCCCGCTGTAGATTGCCAAAACACGCTATTTGCCGCTGACCAGCCCGCGCCTTGGCCATCCTGACCTCGGTTTTTGTAGCTAAGGGCCTGTGCATCTATATCCGCATTATCAAATAGAATTCCAGACGCCCAACTGTCTATACTACCACTAAAACTGAATGGTTCTACAGCTTGGCATTGAACAAACGCATTTGGTCCTGCTGCCAGGTAGCCTACTGCGAAATCATGGTAACCATGTTCGGAATAGAGTCGTTGAAACAGTGTCTGCTCTCCCTTTGTAAAAAAGGTATATCTTCTTTGCCCGCCGATTTCCGAAACTGGATCCAAAGAAATACAATCTTCAACGGTTAATTTTTTAGTGCTTGCCAAAGCGTAGACAGCCGATCCTGCAAAATGCCGGAACTGCATGCGACGAACCCAAACGTTTTCTGCATTTTCAATCGTAATTGCCATCCAGCGATGATCTTCGTCTTTCGGGTTATTCGCATCGAAAGCAGATTTAAGTGCAATATTTTCGATACCTACATTTTCGATTCTTCCTTTCCAAGTATATTGCTCAACAGTCGCTTGGCCATAGCGTCTATCCAATGCTGTTGTGATTGGCGCATCGATCTCGATACGATTACCTTTCACAGCAACGATCGTTCTATCCCAGGTAACATCGCGTTGCCCGGGTTTCCAACCTAAGGAAGTAATACCACCACCAAAATGATCGGTACCAAGCTGATTAATCCAATCTTGCGTGGAAGGTCTTGTAATCCTAATTTTATCTCCAACTTTATAGGAAGCGGCATGGTCAATATCCAATACCCGCGCGTTGACAGGGACGTAAGAACTTGTTACGTTTGTCTTTTTCGCAAATGTGATATCGTCTTTTCCAAGAATACGGATGAGTGTTTCTCTTGTTGTTCCTTCACCAACGATGACAGTTCCATTTGTTGTGAAGCCACTACCACGCAGAATAACACCTGAGGCACTTAATTTAAGGGAACCGGAAACAAGATAAGACCCAGCTTGCAAGAGAACAGCGCCCCGCAGCCCATCTTTACCTAAAGGCAAAGATGAAACATAGTCGATAGCAGCTTGTATACGCTCTGTTGCATCGCCTGATCTTACAGGAACAACGACAGCAATCTGTCCTGTAGGAATAGTTTCGTTGCCCCCTTTGTATCCTGCATAGGAAAAGTCAGGAATTTGGTTTCCAAGTGAATCCTTATGATAAACAAACTTTGCCTCATCCCATACCAAAGGAGTATATGCCTTCATTTGTTGTGCATGTGCAGTACAAATAAAGGCATATAGTCCGAGACAAGAAAAGAACAGCATTCTTTTTCTCATGGTTATTTCTTATTTTTTGGGCACGACAGCATCTAATGCTACAACCCCATTTAAATAGTTCTCAATATTGGCGTAGCCATTTTTAGCTATTTTTCTTGAATCGCTTGGATCATTGGGATTCAATCCCATATTTTTCTCTACATCATCCGGAATACCATCATGGTCTGCGTCTTGGTAAGGTACTCCCTGATAAGCCGGATAGCCGCCTACCTGTGCGATATCAGATATAATCCCCTGCTTGTAGGAATCCGCTGGCAAACGTCGTTTCACATAAGGCGATACAAATCCATGCTGCGTCTTATCTTGATTGTAGTAAACTTTATTCTCAGCAACTTGCTTTATAATCCGTGTATCCACTGCATCCTGCTTTGGCAAAAATGCGCCTACATTTTTAAGGACATAGTTGTAAGCATCTTGTGCGGATAGTGTTGTAACGGGTGCCATTGGAAAAGCTTTATCCACCCGAATTTCTTTTTCGCGGTCGCCTACGTTCGGTAGATCTTCAATCTGAATCCCGCCAGCCCAATTGTCTTTAGTAACTTTTGGGAAACCCTCTACCACATTTCCATGCGCATACACCTTTCCATATTGATCCTTAAACGCCTTATCTCGTCCAGATTCCGGTTTTAAAATCCGGTATGCAATCGGCTTATCTTTTGGTGTAATGGGGCCAGGTTTATAGTAATTATTGATAAAATTAAATAACGACCTATTATCACCACCATCAGCACTTCTATTCCACCAATTCCAAATAACATTATTGACAAACCCGAAATCGCCATACATCCCTATGGAAGGATTCCGGCTGATATTTGAGGCCCAGAGATTACGCATAAAGGTGCTATTCAAACCGCCTATTGTACTTCCGAAAGCATGGTTATAGGCATCCAGGCATTCCGAAAATATGGAATTTTGGATCGTAATATTTACTGTAGGTAATTTGAGGTTCTTACCTTCCCGGTCGTATACATGCCGATAGATCGACATATTTTCATCCAATCCCCAACTTGCAGATACGTGGTCAATCATAATATTGCCGACTACATTTCCTCCTACAGCATCATCCCGGCGCGTTACATCGGTTTGCCCACGACGTAAACGCAAAAACCGTAAGATAACATCATGGGTATCAATCAGAAAAGATTCTCCGGCCACACATATCCCATCGCCAGGGGCTGTTTGTCCAGCAATCGTGATATAGGGAGCCTTAACGACAATCGGTTTCTCAAGTTGAATAATACCGGCAACATTAAATACGACAATACGTGCGCCACCGGCTTCACAGGCTTCTCTCAACGTTCCTGGACCACTGTCCGCAAGACTCGTCACGACAAAAACTTTTCCGCCTCGACCTCCAGCAGTAAAAGCACCGCCGCCTTCAGCCCCTGGGAAAGCTTTTATTTTTGCCTGCGGTAGATCGCTCGGTTTGGCAGCCCAAGGAATATAAGGCTTACCTTCGGCCTTCATGGCCTCTTGTGCTTTTTCCCAAACTTTTTCTAAACGTAGGTTTTCCGTATTTTCCCGTTCAGCAGCCAATTTTTTCAGCGAATCTGGGATAATTGGATATTGTGCCAATGCAGCTATTGGGCTTATTAGGCCCAATAGTAACACGGTATTTCGATTAAATAACGATTTCATAGCTTTGCTTTATTTAGCAGCCAATTTATTCAGATAGATTTCGATGTTTGCGTAACCTGATTCGGTAATTTTTGCCGAATCACTCGGATCATTTGGATTCAATCCCATTTCTTTTTCTACTGCATCTGGAATACCGTCATTGTCAGAATCTTTGTAGGGCGTCCCTTTATATACTGGGTATCCACCTACTTGGGATATATCGGTAATGATGCCGATCTTATACGAATCCTTTGGTAATCTCCGATGTTCAAAATCTTTTTCAGGAAGTTGCACATTGCTTAATAGCTTCACTGGCTTCCCATTTTTCACATCGCCTATCACCCGTGTATCCACAGGATCTCTTTTAGGCAAGGTTGCCCCTGCATGATCAAGAACAAAACCATAAGTTTCCTGCGCAGTCATCACTGGAAAATGAGCATGTGGAAATTCTTCTTTTGCATTCATCGCAGCAAAGTATGGTTGTGCTTCGTCATAGGTCATCGCATCCCCTTTTTTATTTTCCAACTGTATACCCCCATCCCAGTTATTTGATGTTACTTTTGCATTACCTTCAACGATATTACCTTTTACATGAGCACGACCAAATACAACATAGGACAATTTACTTCTTCCTGATTCCGGTTTTAAGATACGGTAACTTACAGGCTGACTCAACGGAGTCGCAGGGCCTGGTTTAAAATAATTGTTGACAATATTGTATGTCGCTTGGTAATCACCACCGTCAATTGAACGATGCACCCAATTGTAAACCACGTTGTTGTAAAAGTTGAACAAACCATTCCAACCAATAGATGGATTACGGGCCGCATTGTTTGCCCAGAGGTTACGCATAAACGTACAATTTTCTCCACCTAAAGTACTTCCGAACGCATGGTTCCATGTATCTAATGCTTCAGAAAAAATAGAATTTTGAATTGTAATGTTTACAGTACCGCGTTTCTCCTCTGCCTTTCCGGTACTGTCATTATACATATGACGGTACATGGACATATTTTCATCCAAACCCCAGCTTGCCGAAACGTGGTCTATCATAATATTTCCTACAGGATTACCACCGATCGCATCGTCTCGACGGCCGACATAAGTTTCACCGCGTCTAAAACGCATATGGCGGATCAAGACATCGTGTGTGTTGATCCAAACAGATTCACCGGCCACGCACACACCATCCCCTGGAGCGGACTGCCCTGCAATGGTTACATAAGGAGCGCGGATAATTAAAGGGGTCTTTAGACGAATAATCCCGGAAACGTTAAATACAATAATGCGCGGACCACCTTTTTCGCAAGCTTCCCGCAATGAACCCGGGCCATTATCTTCTAAGCTTGTGACCACATACACTTTACCACCACGTCCACCAAAGGTGAATTTACCGCCACCTTCAGCTTCTGGGAAAGCCAAAATCTTAGCTTGCGGGAGATCATCAGGCCGTCCTGCCCATGGAATATAAGGTTTACCTTGTTTTGCATATTCTTCTATGACAGGTAGGGCTTTTTGCCAAGCTTCATCCGATTGTTTAGTCGCTTTACGCATCAGCTCATCTGTATTCTTCTTGACATCTTCTGGAATTTTGGGATACTGACAAAATGCGATTGATGTAATGAGACTCAACAATGCTGTCAGCGTTATTTTATGTAACATGTTTATCTAGTTAGTAGGATTTATAATTCTATTTCAAATATATGTCAATTGCACATTTATTAAAAGCAATGTATGTCACATTTCACATACATTGCTCTAACATTTTATAAAGGGCGCTATTTTAACGGGTCAAAAGTTCCAGTTCCATTCATACTATCCCAACCTTTAGTTTGTTGTAAATAAGGTGAAGTAGACAAGGCTGTCTGATTTAATCCGAAGAAATAATACTCAGGGTACCACCTAAATTTCCAGGGAGTATTTGTTGGATCCAAATCATCTTTTTCAGCAATTACAAAATAATTATCATAAAGATAGTCGAGGTATTCATCTTGATTTTTGATGCCTTCAGGGTAAGTTGTAGGTTGGCGTTCAATTACAGGAACACCTGCCTCATTTCGTACTAACGGATCTGAAGCACCGGTGTATTCAACACCATTATTTTTCACCGTAATTAACAAACCTGTTCTTCTTGTTCCATTTAATGGTTTTACACCAATACGTTGGGCGGTAGGTGAATCTTCTTCAAAAAGTTTCCAACGTCTGAGATCATAAAAGCGTTTACCTTCGTACGCAAATTCTAATTTGCGTTCATTAATAATCGCTCCAAATAATTTATCGCGATTCCCTGCAACAGAGGCTAAACCATATGATCCATCACCAACTTCGATTCCCGCTCTTTTGCGGATTTCAATGATTCCATCTAAGCCTTCTTGTAATTTATCTACACCGATAGCCGACTCAGCTAAATTCAGCATCACTTCTGCAAAACGCATTTCCATATAGTCTGTACCACTTTGCTGAAATCCAGCTGCCCCATTTGATGTAGCAGAAGCAGCGGGGTTAGATCCTTTTCGCAGATAGATACCACTGGCGTTAGAACCTTTAGTTTCCGTTGAGACATAAGCACCCTTGCTATTTTTCCAGTAATAGGTCCACTGACGATAGCTCTCTCCATTGGCATAAGGAAATAAAGCGCCGTTATAAACGAAAGTCCTGACAAAGCGCGGATCGCGATTTTTATAAAACTTTTTCGCATCATAAGTATATGCAGATGTTGGATCGTCAATATTTTTCCCATCTAACATTGGGAAAGCATCGAATAGCTGTTTAGTTGGCGAAATCGATCCCGAACCGGAAAGCTCTCGCGAGCGAATTGCTTGCTCCCAGCCATTATTTTTTACAGCTGTTGAGCTAGAAGATGCATTATTAAATCCGTATACAATAACAGCTTCGGAATTATTTACTTCGGTAAACCACATATCACCCCAAGCTTTGCCTCCTGTAGCACCTCCGGTTTGAAATAAGCCAAAGCCATTTTGTTCCAGCAAAGCTTTAGCCTCTGCATTTGCCGCATATGCTGCTTCCCAACGATCACGTGAATCATTTGGATTAAATTGCGGACTGGCATAAGTCAAGAGCACACGCCCTTTTAATGCTGCTGCAGCGCCGCTGGTAATCCGGCCCCAATTGCCCCCATCCCACTTGCCTGGCAAGAGGTTTTTGGCTAAATCCAAATCTTTCACAATTTGCGCAATGCATTCAGTCGTTGTACTTCGAGGAACTGAATTAGCATCACTATCTCCCACTATCGGATTTTGTGATTCAAGAACTAAAGGCACACCACCGTACATCCGTACCAATTGGAAATATTGAAAAGCACGCCAAAAATACATTTGACCTTTCAGTTGATTTCGAGTTGCCTCATCAATCCCGCCCTGATCAATTTTTTCGAGAAAGACATTGATCTCTTTCATTCGCGTCCAAACATTATTATTAATATTGGCACTCATGCGCTGACCAAAATATTTATTTGCATGATTATTGATATAGGAAATCGCATTCCATTGCTTATTGAAATCGGTCTCCCCTGCTAACTCATCCGTTGTCTGTGTAAAAGCATTGTTATACCCTCCGTTATCTGAGGCATCCTGAGTAGCAACAAAAGATTGTGCATTATTAGCTGGTAAGAATAAGCCATAAACATAATCCACGTAAGCCCTAGCTAAAATAGGATCTTGGAACAAATCCGCTTCATCTACGGCCCCTAAATCTCTTTTTTCCTCTAAAAAGTTATCTTTACAAGCTTGATTCGTCAATAACAGACAACAAAGCCCTATATTTAAAATTGTTAATTTTTTCATTGCTCAATTATAATGTCACGTTAATACCAAAAGAGTAAGTTCTCAAATTCGGATATACATCCCATCCACCACCATTTCCATCTTTATAACTAAATGGATTATAAATTGTCAATGGATTCATAGCACTTAAATAGGCCCGTAAATTTGAAACTTTCAAGTATTTATTAACTTTATCTGGAAACCTATAGCCGATATTAAAGCTACTCATCCGCATTTGAAAAGCTGGAACAGTCCAAAAACTCGAACGCACATTATACATATCTGACCAATTTGGGTTTGGCATATTCCCAGTTGGGTTTAACACTGGATCATAGACATTCCCCCAAAAGGCAGGTAAATTCGTATAAACTCGCGAAATATCATTATTCAACGGTTTACGTTCTGTAATTTCATTATAACCACCGAAAGAACCTGTAATTACTGCTTCCGCACTGATTCCTTTATAACCAGCCTTTAATGTCATTCCCACGGAGTAATGATTGGTATTATTTTTGGCTAATTGAATTTGGTCGAATTCGTTGACAATTCCATCAGGGCCGGCAAACGTACCATCAGCTTGGAGCGCACCCCGAACGTCACGGTAGTAGAGCATACCCGGTCTCAGCTTGTCAACCGTCTCATTGAACACTTGCGTAATATTATATTGACTAACATAGTTGTCAATATCCTGTTGTGTTTTAAACATACCCAAATAATCATAACCCCAAGCGCCATTGTCTGAAGAAGCGTTGAGATGTGGATTCCATGGATACATCATATCAACATCATTATAATTCCACACAAGAATCTTATCATTGGTCCATGAAAGGCGCGCGCCAATTCCATAGCTAAATTCATTAATCTTATCCTGCCAACCTAAGTCAAACTCAAGCCCATAAGTGTTCTTTTTTGCAAAATTCTCAGCAGCTACAGAACCACCAACCGAGATTGGGACATTACCTGTACGTTCGAGAAGTAAATCCCGTCCGAAATTATAATAACCATCAATAGTTGCCGATAAGCGGCTATTGAAAAAACGGGCATCGATACCGATATTGTTTTTATAATCATTCGCCCATGTGGCGTTACGATTAGCAGTCTTCTCCATCTTCATGCCTGTCGTTGCATCGCCATTTCCTCCAAATACGCCACCTTTTCCGATTTGATAGGTATATCGTTGTTTCCATCCCCAAGCGGCGGTCTGATCATTCCCCAATTTACCGTGCGATAGGCGCAATTTTAAATAATCAACACCTTTTACGTGAAAGAAATCTTCTTCACTGATCACCCATCCTACAGAGACGTTATAAAATTTACCCCAGTAGTTTTCGGGAGCAAATTTGGTCGAGGCATCTGAACGGAATAATACCTCTGCAAGATATTTATCACCATAGCGATAATTCAATCGGCCAAGGTAGCCCAAGGTTCCGGATTCATAAGCCGCTGTACGCCCTTCTACAGTACCAAACGCGGTTCCAAATTGTCCATTCGTATTTTGTAGTGGATCATTTTTCCAAACATCTTCCTGGGATGATTTCGCTTCCGCTTTTTCTACCGAAAATAAACCTGAAAAATTATGTTGCTTCCATTGTTTATCGTAGGTTGCAGTAAAGTTTGCTTGGTAATTGCTACCAGTCGCATTTGAAAAATAAACCCGATTACCATTACCAAAAGTAACAGCCTTTTCACCAGATATATTTTCATCGTAAATATGGCCGTTCTCGCCACTTCTCTTATCAAACGTATAAGTTCGGTACTTTGTACCAATTTGATCCCCACGCTCATTTTTTAAATTTTTAGCATAGGCCCCACGTAAAGTCAAACCTTTCAACCAAGGTGCCTGATATTCAGCATTGAGGTTAATACTGAACTGTCTTGAATCAGTTTTTGTTAAATTGCCTAATTTCTGCAATTCAAAATAATGATAGGCAGATAGATCTTCCGATGTTCCCGGTAGACGAACCGGGAGACCGTTCACGTATGCTGGGACATACGGTGAAGCCAACAAAAGATTTCTGTAATCGTTATCGTCATTTTCGCCACCGATCTTATTAAAGGTCTTTTGCTGATTACCTGTATTTCCGGACACCTGCATACCAACCTTAAAATTACTGGCTACCTGAACATCGCTTCCAGCACGAAAATTCCAACGATCATAATCCAGCGTGCCCAAATTACCATTCTGTTTGTTATAGGCTACGTTTGCAAAATAGGTCGCTTTATCTGCCCCGCCCGAAATATTCAAGGAATGTCGTGTCAGATAACTTACTTTCCAGGCATCATCTAACCAATTATAAGAATGATTCTTAAAATAGTCCAGCTCATCTTGCGAGAAAAACCATTTGTCAAAGCCTGCCGATTTTGGATCACGGTTTGCACCATTTTCCCCATTCATAATATTGAAGTAATTACCAAACTGATAAGCATCCATTACTTTTGTATGGTAGGTCGCATCATTAATGGCATATGATCCATTGTAGCTGATTTTTGGTGTCCCCGATTTCCCTTTTTTAGTTGTTACCAAAACAACACCATTTGCCCCTCTAACACCATATACCGCGGCAGCGCCATCCTTTAAAAAGGAAATATTCTCAATTTCTGACGCATCGAGATTATTAAATAGGGTCTGATCAGGTTGATTTTGCCCATCTACCTGAATCACACCATCAATCACAAATAAAGGGGCACTTGTTCCACCATCTTTTCCTCCACCCATCGGATTCCGTATAATGTAGCTTGGTTTTGCTCCCGGACGACTCGTTCCTCCGCTGACGTTAAGGCCTGCAACCCGGCCCACCAATGTTGCGCCCACATTCGTCGATGGCAGGTCTTCGATTTCCTCCGCTTTAATCGCTACGACAGAACCCGTTAAATGTGCTTTTTTCTGTGTGGCGTAACCAACAGCAACTACCTCTTCGAGTTCCTGACTTTCGGCTTCCATGCGTATATTCAATACATTTTGGTTTCCAACGGGGATTTCCAGTCTTTTATAACCAACAAAATTGAGTACCAAAATCTCGTTTCCAACAGGCAGGTTCAGCCTAAATGTACCATCTGCATCTGTTGAAGTCGCGGTCTTTGATCCTTTAATAGATATCGTTACCCCCGCAAGAGGTTTTCCATTTTGATCAACAACCTTTCCTGTTATATTTTTAAAAAAGTTTAAATTGTGTTCACTTAGATTTACTCCATAGGAGTATGACGGAATAATTCCGCCAGTCATTATTCCAATGGCCAGCAATTTTGCTAACCTTTTAGAGGATTTACTCGGGAATATGAACTGATTCATAATTTGGGTATTAGTTTATTTACTGGGTTATTTTTTTAATCTCGCGGCCCATTTGTCACCTTCTTCTTTTAGATTATAGCCATGGGAAGCTAAATAGTTATTGATTTTGCCTTTATATTTACCAAACCAAGCGTGTTTTTTTTCTGAAGATTCAGCCTGCATCGCAAAATCCCGTGCTTCATAAAGCAAGCTGTCGATCATATGCACTTCGTCTTTTGTGAGTCGAGGAATCATATCCTGATAAGCTTTCACAGTATTCGGATAGACATTATAGGTCATACCGTTTTTAACAGCCTCAACTTCTTGATCTGTTAAAACCTCTTTTAGCCGTTTCACAAACGCTTGATTTAAATTGGTAGTTTCCTGTAGCGTCTCTTGCGTGATTTGCTCTTTTAAACTCTTATCGGTATTCTCCTTGACTTTTAAATCACGAAGTGTATAACAAGCGTTTAAAAGATAATACTGGTCACGGATAATGTGAGCTGATTTTTCTTGTTTGGTCTGATCTTGTAACGCTAATTTCGCGACAATTTTTTCTGACCGATCAGTAATAGTTTTCCAATAAGCGTCTTCTGTTTGACTAAATGTCATAGATACACTTAAAAATAAAAACATGAGTAATGCAAAACGTTTCATAGGCATGAAATAGTTTATCCCTTTTTTGGTTATTATTAAACATTAAATAAAGTCCCTTACCTTTATTTTTTTCTATAAACTCTCAAATAAACTTCAAAATGACATTAAAGAATTTTTGAGTCTTCAATATAACTGAAAATTTTATTGACAACCGTCATGTACTATGCTGGCACTTAGGCTATTTAACCTCTAAATTATCAATAATAACACCTTCTAAATCAGAAGAGTATAACTTAACAAAATAGGTGCCCGCATTGATCATTGTCTTTGTATCAGTATTGATATAATTCCATTTGCCTACACGTGTAGGCTCCAATTGTATTGGAGTTTTAGGCACTAGCACATGCTTATCTTTGTCCAAAATTTCATAATAACCACGACGTGCTTCCTTAAATGGATTATGATACTTAATCGATAACGCATACACATCTGCCGCACCAACCTGAAACTGCCAACCGATATAACCTCCTTGATTGTTGAATACCAAACGCTTTTGTCCTGCAAACTCGATTTCGGAAACACCGTCGCGCCAGCTACTTTGATAGGCCTTATAGTTTTTCACCTCTTTAAGGTCATACACGGGCAGCATCCCACTTTGCTGCTGAAATACCAGAATTTCCCCTGGCGTCTTGGCCGTTATGGAAAGCTCTTCGCCGGCCTGCAATACCTTACGGAATACCGCCAGATATTTCCCTGTATTCAATTGCACACTGTCTTTGGTCTGTTCAAAATCATCGGGCTGATTACCCCCCAATAAGAAAACATTAGTAGGCTCTTTAAAGCGTAGGCGATAGGTTCTATTGCTATCAAGCTCAAAATAATCTGAACCAAACAAGGAAGAAGGCAAGGAGAAAAATGTTGTTTCAGTAATCCCTTCCTTTTTCAGGAAGCTACCTATATCCAACCAGCTGTGGAGCTTTATATTTTGATTCCCTAATTCAAGATTATAATGCTTTTGATCAAGCGATAAGGTTTTCCTGTTTTCTTTTGATGCAATAGCAATGGCCTGGATCACCGCCTGACCAGCATAAATACGCGGAAAATTAATAACAATCTTTCCATTCATGACTTTAATAGGATAGCTTTTTTTTAAGGCCTGCTGGAATCCAGCATTTTTATAAATATCAAACTGATCTTCCACAACTTGACCATTAATGGCAATATCAAAAACACGATCACCTTGTCCGGATGAAAACTTCCCGTACCAGGGTTCGGCAAAATACAGTTCAACGAAATAATCTCCATTAGGTAAGTCAAATTGATACCCCAGGTTATCCAGCCCGTAGCGGAATGTCTGAAAAAGAGGCCAGTCCTTTGTTCCTTTGATAGGATCAAAAATTACCCGTTGACTAGCGAAATTCGTACTCATCCCATCGAAATTGTCCGCCCAAGATCTACTTCCCCAAGCGAGCATGGGCCTATAAGGCTGGTCAGCCTGCCAGTATCCCCCATATTCATCGATATAAGTATCTCCACCACAATTCACGCGATAGATATAGTGATATCCCTGATCTGGTTTTAAAATCTTGGATTGCTGCTGCAAGGCAGCAAAGTGTGGACTTTCAGGAAAGTTTTGTAATATAATGGTATCACGGGAAACCACTTTTCCAGCATTTCGTCCTTCAGCATAAAGTACATTGTAATTTACTTTGACGCCATCAAATTCAATATGTTGTCCAAACCCTGGATGTTTCTTCTTTCCAAGCGATAACGAACCGAGATCGTTGAAAAGTTCTACTTCATCACAATTCGAATAAACACGAATATTGTCTTTTATCCCAGGGGTCAACCAACGATTCGGCCAAGAATGCATGGCGATATACACCATAGGTTGCTCTTTCTTACCATAATGCGATAGATACATATAATACGCATCTGTGGGCTCCCCCCAGGGGGTCAACAACCCTTTATAATTAACCGGCCCAATCCGATCAATCTCTCGATTTCCTTCTCCCCCCTGGATACGGCCAGGATTATCATGTGAGTTCCAAAGCCATAGATAATGGCCAACAGCGCTATCTTTCACAGACTCTGCCAAACGTACCTTGGTCTGTAAAATATCAGCAAAACGTTCTTCATTGTAATTATTTTCGTTGGGTAGATAGGGCGGTTCGGCATGCATCCCCAAACTGCGCCAAGCACCATACTCCCCCACGAGCTGTTGCTTTTTTAGATCGTCGCCATAGGTTTTTTGATCTCCCCCATAAGTACCCGTCCAATTTTGCGGTACGTCCCAATCGGTCCCACTACCGCCATTACATGTGGTTACTAAACGTTGTATAGATGCTGTTGGATCTAATTTGCGAATCAACGCAGTACATTCACGTGCAAAATCTTCCGGAAGCGTACTTTCATTTTCAAGTCCCCATAAAATTACTGATGGACTATTTCGACGTTCACGCACCCATTCTGTCAGCAATCTCTTGAAGTTCTCTCGAAATGCAGGCGTATCAAACCAGATGTGTGCCGCAAGCTGTGTCCATAACAAAATACCATGTTGATCCCATGCCTGTTGATAACGCAGGTTATGGGGTTGATGCGCATCACGAAAGGAGTTGAACCCGAGTGCTCTGATCTGCTTAATACGGGAATCGATCTCTTCCTTTTCGAAGGCGTGTGACTGGCCTAATTTATGCTCATATTCCGCGATACCATTTATAAATACCGGCGTTCCATTAACTAAAAGACGTGGATCACCGGATGGTTTTAACCCTTTTGACCAGCGAACAGTGCGAATTCCGTAAGGTGTTTCAATCTCGTCTAAGATCTGTCGACCTACTCTTAATTTTACTTTTATGCGATACAAATAGGGTGAGGCCACAGACCATAATTGTGGATTTCTAAAAACAAGATCTTTCAATCTAATTTCCTTTATAGCATTTCCTTTAATCTGGTCTTTCGATGTAGATCGAACAATTAATTTTCCCTTTTGGTCCAAAACCTCCGTTATAAGCTCCAGATCTTTATTAACTTGACTTTTATTACTCACTTCCACGACTTGGTGTACGACCGCCTTCTTATGATCAACAGTTTCATCATTCCAATAATGTTCACCAAAAGGCGTAATAGACACTTCATTTTTGATCAATAGACTCACTGGACGAAAAATTCCCATAGGCTGCGATCCTTCAGAAAATCCCCGTTCTGTCGAACAGCCTCCATCCACCCAAGGAAGATCTATAATATGTGCCGGATGATCTGCCCGAACGGCCAAAAGATTGGGACTCCCATCCAATTTGATCGCATCAGTGACATCCAGTGTAAATGTGGTTCTTCCCCCAGCATGATATCCTACCTGTATGCCGTTTAACCAAACTGTGGCATAGGATCCTACTCCCTCAAAAAATAAATAGAACCTATTTTTATTCCTTTGCTGTTTAAGAGAAAAAGTTTTTCGATACCATGAGTAACCGTGTAAATTGCCATGCAGCAATCTGCGATATCCTTCGTAGCTATCCCAATTATGTGGGACATTTACTTTCCGCCAATCTTTATCTGTCTTAAAAGACAAACGGTGAAATCCACCATACCTAGCAGAATCTTTTTGGTCCATTATCGTCAACCAGTCTGTGTCCAGAGCAATCGTTTTACGGATTTTTTGACCATAGGAAAACATTCCGAATAATAACATACAGGCACAGCAAAACAGCCTACTCAACAGCATCAATCTGGTCATCATTATTTTTTTAACTTCAATTCTTGATCGAAGGCATAAGACTTGCCCTTCTTTGTTTTGATTTTTACTTCGCGACTAGCATAACGCAAATGGAGTTCTTCTCCAGCAAGCGATTCAACAGTCACCCCCAATAACTGATTGTTTTTCCATTCCATATTAACCTGAAACGCCCCGCGCGCTCTGAGTCCCTTTACTTTACCCGTGCTCATTTCCTCTGGCAACGCTGGTAATAATTCAATCCCGTTGATATGGCTCTGAAGCAACATCTCGGTAATTCCTGAGGCTCCACCAAAGTTGCCATCGATTTGAAATGGTGGATGAGCATCGAATAGATTTGGATAGGAACCACCTCCTTTACCCGCCGGTCGCAATAGCATTTTTACCACGTGATAAGCATGCTGAGCGTCTTTTAATCTAGCCCAAAAATTAATTTTCCAGGCCAGGCTCCAACCGGTCCCCTCATCACCACGTAGTACCAACGACCGTTTTGCAGCTTCAACCAATTGTGGTGTATGCGTCGTATTGATTTCATCTCCTGGAAATAACCCCCATAAGTGGGATACATGACGATGTTTATTTTCTGGATCGTCCAAATCCGTCAACCATTCCTGGAGCTGTCCATGTTGCCCAATTTGGTTTGGTGCTATTTGATCTCGCATCTCCATAATTGAATCCCGCAATTGAACATCTTTACCCAATAACTTGGAACTTTGATCGAAAATAGCAAACAACGAACGGATAATCTGATGATCCATTGTAGGTCCTTTAACCAAACCTCCGTTTTCTGGGGAGTTTGAAGGCGAACTGACCCACCATCCTGTTGTTTTGTCTTTAACTAAAAAATCTTTAAAAAATAAGGTCGCGTCCTTGATGATAGGATAATATTGCTGTAAAAAGCGTAGATCTTGTGTATATTGATAATGCTCCCAAAGATGTCGCACCAGCCAAGCCCCGCCTGTGGGCCATATCCCATGATTGGAGTTATTGATGGGAGCTGTTCCACGCCATATGTCTGTATTATGATGCAATACCCAGCCTCGAGCAGCATAATATTCCTTAGCCGTTTGCCCACCAGCTAGACGAAGATCCTGGATCATCTGAAATAAGGGTTGCTGCAACTCAGAAAGATTCAATGCTTCTGTCGGCCAATAATTCATTTCCAAATTGATATTGGTGGTATATTTACTGCCCCATGACGGTTCTAAAAATGGATTCCAAATACCTTGGAGATTCATCGGCTGACTACCTTCGCGAGACGCTGCGATCTGTAAATATCGGGCAAATTGCATATAAAGTGCTACAAGCCCAGGGTCTGCATGTCCAGTCGCCCGCTGCAATCTTCGATCAGTTGGAATTGTGTCAAGTTGGTTGCTAGCACCAAGATCTATTGCAAAGCGATGATACAATCGTTGGTAATCTTTTTGATGGACTTGATATAATTTATCTAGATCAAACGTACATAAGTTCTTGAATCGTTCTAAAGCAGTAGCAGCATACTGCTCGTTCAATTCCTGATAAGATTTAAAATTTGTTGCGGCAATCAGATAAATCTGCGCTTCATCAGCCTGTTGTACCACAAGTTCGTCACCTTCATAAGATACTGCACCACCTTTCAATTTGAGTTGCAGGAAAGCCGTCCCGCGCATTGCCCCATTTTTCACCCACACTTCCAAACGGATTGATGTGCCGTCCATGTGATGAAGTTTAGCGCGCTGATGTTTGGTATTCATTGCGAGTCGAAAAGTAACTTTATTTTTCTGATCAGCCTGCAAGCGTATAGCAATAAAATTATTGGGATGACTCGCAAAATAGGTCCTCCTATAATTTACCCCGTTGAAAGCGTAATTGACCCGGACTTCGCCTTTATCCAAATCGAGTATCCGGCTGTAGTTTTCAGCAGCATCGTGATCAAACTGCAGTTTCAACGAACCAAAAGGTTGATAGGATGCTTGATAACTCCCTATTTTCGGACTGTTTTGATCTTGAATATGGTATCTCCACTTTCCCTTCAACGACACAAATCTACCGGTGTTACTTTTTAAACCGATAGCTTGTTTGGGATCTTTATATCCTGCCACACCGCCCTTACCTTCTAGATTGATTACCTGAATAGCGATACTATTCCGCCCTTCACGCAATAATCCCATAGGAATTTGATAGTGTCTCCTGATTTCATCTCCCGCAGATTGGCCGACGAGCTCACCATTGATATAGGTATAATCATTGGTTCGTATTTTATTTAAATCCAACGACCAGTGCTCAGCTAGATCATTTTTTGACAGGTTAAAATCATAACGAAACCAGACTGCTCCGTCCAGGCCCTCCAGCCCCTCTATTTCCCAACCCTCATAATGAGGAACGGTAATAAGTGGCCATTTACTATCATCAAAAGCGAATTCAAAAGGACCATGTTCCTGTTTTCGGATTTTGTCAATCTTGTTTAACCAAGCGGTTGGGTCTTCGGATTCACTTTTAACTCCCATAAACTCCTGCATCGTCAAAGATTCTGCTTCTTTCTGGCGACCTTGATCCAGTAGTTCTCGGATCTTTTGAAGATACTTTGACGCTCCTTTTTTATTATAATTCCGTGGGCCGTCGGTCCAGAAGGTCTCTTCATTAAACTGTATTTCCTCATTGCTAACACCACCATAAATCATGGCTCCCAGGTGGCCATTCCCTATAGGCAAAGCCTCTTCCCATTGTTTAGCAGGATGATCAAACCATACGCGCGACTGCGCAAAAGCTGAGCGCAAAGAGCATATCGATAAAAACGACCATAAGATATACAGTTGTAAACGCATTATTTATTGTCTGAAGGGTTTATATTTGATGTTAACTGACCACTTTTATAAGTTCCACGGAGGATTTGCTTTACGCGAGCCAGATTATTGCCCTGCACGTAAATTTCTTCATTTGCGGGACCAACTAAATCCAGAAACAATCCTGTTCCTGCTGAAGGGAAACAGCTTTGCACATTGGCAGATTTACAGTTTTCCAGTTCGATTAGTGATTTCTCCACTGCAGGTGTCGTATTTTTCACATTCAAAATATTCAGTTCCTTACTGTTGTTGGCAGTCAACAAAGCTCCTTGTTTGATGGCCAAGTTTACATTGTTTAATGTCAAGCCATTTACGTTAAGAGCCGAAAAACCTGTGTTCCCCTGCATATTAATATCTGAAAATACAACATTCTCAATTGGCATCTCCTCCAACCCCCGCATATACCCAACACGATTGGTTGTCCCTGATAGATTGTTAATAAAGATGTTCCTGAACTTAGGTGTGCGTTCGCCGACAGGCTCGATCTCAGTTTTAGCATATTGCATATCCATCACAACGGCTTGATCTCTAATGTTGCGCATGACAATATTGGACACTTGAATATTTTCAACGATGCCTCCTCTGCCCCGAGCAGTCTTAAGCCGTATACCACGATCAGTACCATCAAAAATGCAATTGGAAATAACAATGTTTTTAACACCGCCGGACATTTCACTTCCAATCACAACGCCGCCATGACCACGAAGCATTGTACAATTTGTAATCGTATAATTTTCGGCTGGGATGTTAATTTTTCGTCCCGAACGATCCTTTCCTGATTTTATCGTAATGCAATCATCCCCCACGCTAATATGGCAATTAGCGATGCGAACATTGGAGCAAGATTCTGGATTAATACCATCCGTGTTAGGAGATGGAGGGTTATCTATTGTCACACCATCCACTGTGACATTATCACAATATTGGGGATTAATTGTCCAAAATGGTGAATTTTGAATTTTAATATCCTTGATCTGTACATTTTTACAATTTAAGAATTGTATAAACGGCGGACGTAGAAAGCCTCTCTCGATCCATCCTGGAAGATCTGGAGCCAGTACATCCTTATTGAGGCGTTTAAACTCTTTTTGCCATTTACTGTCTTCGGTTTGTTTTTTAACCTCAACCTCGGAATAGCCCCACCACTTTTTACCATGCCCGTCGATAGTACCACGTCCTTGAATACTAATATTTTCTAGGTTATTGCCATAGAATAATGGTGAAAAATTGGTTACTGCAGTTCCTTCCCATCGAGATTCCACCATCGGTAAATAATCATCAAAATTATCACTAAAATGCAATTCAGCACCAGCATCAATATAAATGGTGATATTACTTTTCAGGTGAATTGGACCTGTTATATATTTTCCCGCCGGGAAATATATGGTTCCTCCGCCTTTATTTGCTGCTGCTGCAATAGCCTTTTTGATAGCCAATGTATTGCTGCCAGTACTGTCTTTCCGCGCCCCAAAGTCCATGACATTTAGCCAAGTTTGTGCCTGTAGACCCAACATGGATAAACAAAAGAAAACTGTTATTAATCCACGATGATAGTTTTTTCTGATCATATTAATTTAAGTTAATCTTACAATTTTTTAAATCCATCTGGTGGAAGGACTTTGTTCCATCCACATACACAGTAAATCCTTTTCCTTTGTTATATTTTTCACCGGTAGCATCCCAATAAATCGCAATGTTCTTATTGTGGTAAGTTAACTGAGTCAGCGCAAAATAGTCCCATCTGTCTTTAGTAATCAATGGCCTTATTTCCAATGTATTGTTCGTTTGTGGCTTTACGCCAATTAAGTCCTGAATAATGATATCCGCAAATGTAGAGTGGTTGTAAAACTTACTTCTCGGATTATCGCCTTTTAACCATGCTCCTGTCCGCTCATCTTGGTATTCACCAATATAAGGCTTACCGTTCATAACATGTGATTTGGCATATTTATGAATCTGCTCGTATAAATCATTCGCATTTATCGCCTTATTCCGCTTGTAATCGCTTAAGTAATTAGCCATTCCACGGATCGTCTGCGAACTTGTGAAAGGCCAAATCGCACCATCCCATTCACAACTATGCCCTGTCCCACGCGTTCTAAAAGTTGGTTCACGTCGCTCGGCAGTCGTTGTTCCCCAAGGGGCATTAAATCCCGCCGTATCGGGCAATTGAAGCCATGCCTGTCCATACATTGCTTTATCGGGCGGTAAATGAAAGTACCATGGGATAAAACCAATTGCTTCACGTGTGGAATGTAGTGGTCCTTTTTCCAGCTTTGTTTTAAAGAATTGATCCTCCTTGTCCCAGAGTGAATCTAATACTAATTGACGCAAAGACTGTGCATATGAACTATATTTCTTCTCTAATCCCTTATTCGACACCAATTTGGCAATTGCTGCAATCGCAACAGCATTCCCATACATGTAGCTGTTAATAGATGGGCGCATATTATGCACTTTCCGTCCACCGGAAACAGATTCTTCCATCCCATCCTGGACATCGTATTGCCAGAAAAGACCATTATTAGCCTTTCTTTCTTTTTCCCATTTTTCAAAATCTTGATCCAAGTCCATCAAACGAGCCTCTAAATAGTGATTGTCAGGATTGACTTTGCAATAGGCCAATAATGCATCAGGCAGCCAGGAACTGAACTGATGGAATCTCCGCTTGGATTGACCTTTATCAGCATGATAAAGCCAAAAATCAATGTATTCTTTTAAAAACGCATTGTCGCGAATCCATCTCCCTTCATACAAATGGTGACCAAGTGCACAGCTAATTGAATTGTATTTTCCAGCATGCTTTACCGGTTCAATAAATTCTGTTACCAAAGTACCTTCTGGACTTGACTTTATATGTTTGCGGTAGGACCACCATCTAAAATAATAAGTCTGCTCAACTTCCTTATCAGGACAATCCAGCAAGGGGACATTCGCCACCAGCCAATCGTAAGCATCCTTATTTGGAATCTTGTTGACCACTGCTTCATTGTCATTACTATTAAATTCCCGAACATAGGATCGGACCTTCTCCACTAATTTTTCCTGCGCCTTTACATAGGAAAGTCCACAGAAAAGAAGCGCAAGAATAGATGTTTTAATTTTCATTACTTATTTAATATCAAAAAGTTGAAATCAATTTATTGTGTTTTTCGTAAAATACCTACTTCGTTTAAGTTATTTATCCTGTACTATCCTGAGCCTCGTTATGCTACAGTTTTGTACCCTGATAATAGCCAAATAAATCGTCGAGGTCATCCCCTTGATTATCCACATCGGCATTATACGGATTTGGGAGCTCCCTATCGTCCACAACGCCTAAAATCAGTACCTCTCCCTTCGGAATTTTCAGTTCGTTTGTTCCCGCAGGAAAGGAGTAAGTATGAATATCTACCATAGGCATGTACTGAATTCGGATTGCATTACGCACTTTTGCCTCTGCCTGTCCAAAATCATTGGCGCTCGCATCGATTTCCAAAACAGGTTTGGGGGCAAAAACTTTGTCGGTGCTATTGAAATAGCCAACTAATATCTTTACTGGTTTTTCATTTTTGAACCGGAGATGTGTACCGACTAATTTTTGATTAGCCGCATCAATCTGTATCGCTTGGACCCCTTCTAATTCATTTGCTAAATGTGTTACGACCAATTCCTGATCCGCATACAATTTCGCGCCCTTTTTCAATGGAATTAATTGTTGATTATCCAAAAACGTGACCTGCTGAGATTTTAATCCAACTTTTATTTGCGTAGGGGTATCACTCATCTTTGATAAAGAATCTATCGCTTGTTTAAAGTTATTCAATTCAGTTTCAAAGACAGGCAGCATTTCCTTCCAATGAATAAAGGTTGCATCCGCTCCCCGCATTGGTATTTTACGTTGTTTGGTCTGCATGCTGTTTGCATATAAATAGGTCATATCCGTTATCGCTGTTAGCTTACGGTATTCTTCGACACTTCGCTCCAGATCCGGTAAAGCTTTTCGAAGAGCACTTAGATCACGTATATATTTATAGCGCAGAAGTTGAATGGCAGCCTTCACCTTATAGCTATAATGATTAGCCAACAGTTGATGGATTCGGATATCATTAAGCCATCGATCAAATTCTGCTACATTTTTGGTGGGCGTTCCCAATGTTTTGATAAGAGCCGCTGCGCGCGCTCCATGTTGCACAATTTCTCTTGCTACCTGGTCAGGTGTTTCTCCAATATGGCCTTCATGACGATAGTCCTTCTCTACATAATCAACAATCATCTCTCCTTCTGGCGCCTCAGATTCATAAAGCATTGTAAACAATCCATAACGATAAGGATTTATCAGTTGTGTCATCAGCATTCCCAAAGAAGAGGTCTGTCTGTTTCCGTCTGTAATACCAAATCGCCGCAGGATTTTAGGCGATATCTCACCTATTTCTTCAATGGCCAATAATAACTTTTGCGCATCCTTTTCAGGAATACCGTAATAGTGCACAAGTTCCTTTGACCAATAGGATTTTTCATTTAATAAATCTCGATTTTCGTCCCAAGCGTATCTAGACCAAGCTTTGTACCACATCCAATCTCGATCGACCTGTAATAATCTATTGTCAACTTTATCCGCTGAATAAGGCCAATCCCAATACGAAGCCTGTGGATATATATGGATGCCATTTGAATGGTGGACTTCGTGCATAGCTTTAACCGATTTCTGGATAAAATCAGGAGAACCATAACGGAAAGGCTCCAAATTGGCCAATATATGCACATTTTGAATATGTACAGTACCAATATCACCTAATGAACGATGCAATTCTGCCCATTTTCCCCGAGGTGTATAGGTCGTCAATGCCTCTCCATTATATTTAGCCATCGTGTACAAATTCTTATATATCGGCAGTGCTGCTTGCATAACAGCAGGCGCATCCGTATCATGGGCCCTTAGGATGATAGGTGGTTCACCGGCTGTCCGAGACAACTGTAAACCATCTTTTACACCCGGAATAATCGTTTTTGTAAACCAGTTGATATCGTCTTGCCCCACCCCTTCCATTGCTTCACCCAAAGTAATCAAGAGCCCCACATTCGGATATTTGGCTACAAAAGCAGCGATGCTTTTACGTGTATAATCTGAAATTAAAGGTGTAATAATCCGATTTCGCTCCTGTGTCTTTAAACCATGGCGGTCGGCGAAAGGCTTTGGTAGGATAATATTATAAAACATTTGAATAATCCAGATCCCTCTTTTATTAGCTTCTTTGGTCAAAAAAGTATAGATATCTTGATTTTTCTGAAAAGTAGACTCATCAACCTCAAGCGCATAAGGGTAATCTTTTAATTTGACTAAGGAGGAAAAAGGATGCCCATTCCAAAGGTAAAGTGCATTATATCGATTTTCAGCCATCATATCCAAATAATTCAGCCACAATTGCTTATCGTAAAACCAAGGAAAAGACTCTGGTGTATAAGGGTATTCATAAATATCATGCCCCGGTAGATAGGTCGTTTTCTGAAGCCCGATACTCGTGCCTCGCATCACCATCTTGGGTCCATCTTGTATAAAAAAGGGCTGGTTTCCATGCCAGGTTTTATTAGCAAGTAATTCCATACAACCGTACAATACCCCTGACTCGTCTGCTCCGATAAGTTCAATTACTCCTTTTCCTGTTTTCCGATATAAAACAAAATGTTCTTTCTCGATCAATTTAGCTTTAATAGAGTCTGGTAAAGACTTTTTTTGTGCTAACGTACTCACCTCAACCTGTACAGAGTTTGTGACAATCGATTTGAACAGTTCTTTTTGTAGCAGGTCAATAGCGTATTGAAATCGCTCTTGATTTACGATTCCCGCCATCGTATAAACAATATTTTTTTGTTTGTTTCCTGCGTGAAGCTCTACAATGAGAGAACAGATACAAAGTAAAACGCATAATAGTCTTCTGTACATAATTGGTTATTTTGCAATTCACTAATAAATGTCAATTTTACATATAAAATTTCAAATATTAGAATAAGTATCTCGTTTTTTACAAAGTATATTTTTTACAGATGAAGATTTAATCCGCATCAACTAGATTATTTTTACTATTTTTAGTATATAATCAACGATTCCTTGAAAAAATATCTTTTATTCTTAGACACGGAAACATCTGGATTGCCCAAGAAATGGGACAGAAAATATACAGCGAGTGACAATTGGCCTCATGTTCTGCAACTGGCATGGATTATCTTTGACGAAGAGATGCAGGAGGTCAAACGTACCAATAAATATATCTATGAGCCTTTGATTCCAATCAGTCCTGCGGCGGAACAAATACATGGGTTGACTCCTCCCTTTCTTATGAAACATGGCGAAAAGAAAAAAGATGTACTACGCAAACTTAGCCATGATCTCAAAAAATATCGTCCCCAAGTCATTGGTCATTTTCTTTCTTTTGACATACAGGTATTATGTGCAGAATACTTTCGTTGCAATTTACCTATACCATTTTCTGGAATCACTTATTTTTGTACGTTATTGCACAGTAAGATCTATGTGCGCAATCCAAATATGGTTCACCTTCCCCTTCCGCTGCTATACGAAGCTCTTTTCTCGGAAACACCAAAAAACATACACAATGCCGAAAAAGATGCCGCAATCACAGCCAGCTGTTTTTTTGAAATGAAACGGCGGGGTGAACTATCCGATCAAGATATTCAAAACCAGCAATCAGCATTCGATAACATCATATAATACATTTAGCATGAAAAATACTGAAGTTATCTTATCACTTCTAAAAGCTACGCAACCGTTTCAGGTATTGCCCGAAATAGTTCAACTCAGCCTCATCGATCTGTTTCACGAAATGCGTTTTTCAAAAGATACACTTGTTTATAGACAGCATATAACGGACATGGACGGCGTAGATCTTATTGAACAAGGTGAATATGAGACCTTTTTCTTGGATAGCTCGGATGGCAAAAGGTTAGTTGAAATTCATCATCGCCCCTATTGCTTTGGTGGAATTTCCGTCTTGTTGAACAGGACGAAGGCGCTCAAGTCCGTCATTGCCAAAAAGGGAACTGTCATTTATCGCTTACCCCGGAAAAATTTCATCGAACTATGTAATGCCAATGAAGAATTTTTCCATTTTTTTACGAATTCTTTTGGGAGAAGAATGCTGGATGAGGAGTTTTCACATTTCGTAAAGTCACCAGCATCTTTTGAAGAAAGCTACTTTGCTGCTGACCAGCTTTATTCACGCAAAATCGAACACATTGTTTACAAGGATATTGTTGCGTGTAGCGCTGACACGCCTATTTATATGGCGGCAAAGATGATGGCTACACAAAAAGTTAGCTGCTTATTTATTAAGGAGGGCGATTCAATCATTGGCTATGCGACCGACATGACGCTAAGGGACCGGGTGATCGCTCAACAAGCAGATACCGGCCAGCATATTGTAGAAGTGATGGACAATCCTATTGTGAGTATCTCAAATCAGGCTTATCTCTATGAAGCCGTCTTAAAGATGTTCCGGACTAAATCAAAATACCTCCTCGTTGAAAAAGAAGGTAACTATGTGGGCTTTCTGAGTAGAAATAGGCTATTGAGCGAGCAAGGACAATCTCCATTGGTATTTATCCAATCTGTCAAACTAGCTGAAACATTGGAAGAATTGCGGGATAAATGGAACAATGTTCCCGAAATTATCCACCAATTGCTTGGAAGAGGTGTAAATGCCGAAATCGCCAATCAAGTTATTACTACCGTCGCCGACAGTATTGCCATAAAGGTAATTGAAAAAGTCATCAAAGACCTTGGTGAACCTCCTGCAAAATTCGTTTTCATGGTAACGGGAAGTGAAGGAAGAAAAGAACAGACTTTAATGACGGATCAAGACAACGCTATTATCTACGAAGATAAAGCCAACGAACAGCGTGAATTGGTACGTGATTATTTCCTGCGATTCGCCAGTCAGGTATCAGATCATTTAAATACCATTGGATTTAGTTATTGCACCGGAGGATATATGGCCAGTAATCCAGAATGGACACATTCGCTGTCACACTGGAAAAACAACTACAAAACTTGGATTGAAGAAAGCATTCCTGAAAACGCCATTAAATTTTCCACCTTCTTTGATTGCAGGCGCTTATATGGCGATCCGAATATTATCGAGCAGCTAAAGGATTTTTTAACGATTGAATTGCAAAAACCAAACGACCGTTTTTTTGCCTTTATTGCCAAAAATGCATTACAGTATGAACCACCGCTGACATTCTTTAAAACCATCAAAACCCAAACGGTAGGCTCAACAGAAGTATTCAACATCAAAAAGGCCATGACACCCATTGTTGACCTCGTCCGGGTATACGCACTTAAAAACAGAATTTATGAAGAAAATACCGGCGGTCGCTTAAAGGCACTCTTGGACTTGGCTATATTCACACAAGAACAATATGACGAACTGCATCAATCCTATTACTACCTGATGTCATTGAGACTAAGAAATCAGGCTAATCAGATCCGGATCGCCAAGTTAAATCCCAATAATTATATCCCGATTGATAGTCTCACAAAAATAGAAAAAGCAACTTTGAAAGAAATCTTTAAAACAATCCACAATTTTCAAATCGGGATACGCCTCAAATTCACCAATAATATTTTCGGTTAACCGATAGTTGATCGTAAGGCAAATAAAAAGGCGGCGTCAAAAATTGACGCCGCCTTCATATCTCGCTTAATGCTCAAAACTGTACTAAAATCCTAAAAACATCGCCAGGATTTTTACTCCAATGCTCCAGGGCAGATTGGGCTTCCTCCGGGGGAATCACTGCAGTGATAAAATCGTCAATCGGACAATCCCCTGTTTTCAGATATGTTATGACTGCCTTAAAGTCTGATGGCGTAGCATTTCTTGACCCTCTGATATCCAGCTCTTTTTTCACAAAAAATTGTGTGTCAAATGGGATTTTCTCTTTTGCATAGCCAATATAGACTACCCTTCCAGTAAAGGCAACAGCAGAAATCGACGCTGTGTAGGTTTCAGAGCGGCCAACGGCCTCTATAACCACATCAGCTCCTCGACGATCGGTGATGGCTGCAATACGTTCTTCCAGATTTTCCGTTATTGAGTTGATCGTATATTGTGCGCCAAGTTTTTGTGCAAGTCTTAATTTTTCGTCACTCACATCGACTGCGATAACCGTAGCCCCGCGTCTAACAGCTCGAATTATGGCACCAAGGCCGATCATTCCGCAGCCAAAAATCAAGACACGATCACTGTCTGTCACTGCTGCACGGCTTACTGCATGAAAGCCTACGCTCATAGGCTCTACTAAAGCAAAATCACGGACCGAGATTGCCGGGTCGCCAATTATCTTTTCCCAGGGTACCGCAATATAGGTTGCCATCGCTCCATTGCGCTGTACACCCAAGGTCTGGTTAAATTCACAAGCATAGGGACGACCATTCTCGCAGGCAGCACATTGTCCACAATTTGTATAGGGATTCACCGTGACAGACATTCCCGGAATAAAATTGGAAGGTACATCTGCCCCGACATCAGCAATAACTGCCCCTATTTCATGCCCAGGAATAACGGGCATAAGCGCCAGCGGGTTTAAGCCTTTAAACGTATTTAAATCTGACCCACAGAAACCCACATAGTGAACCCTTAATAATACTTGTCCTCTTTCCAGTTGTGGTAGAGGCAGATCAATCAGCTGCACGATACCTTGATCAATAATTTGAATTGCCTTCATCTATTTCGCTATTTATTTATCTAACCAAAAAGCGATACGCTGTTTTTGAACTATATTTTTCCCCTGGCTTTAGGACTGTCGATGCAAAATCGGGGTGGTTGGGTGCATCCGGAAAATGTTGCGTTTCTAAACAGAACGCCGAACGAAAAGGATAAGCTTTTCCCTCTTTCCCTTTGGGATCTGTATCTTTCATAAAGTTGCCACTATAAAACTGCAATCCAGGCTCTGTGGTATAAATTTGCATTTCAATTCCCGTCTTAGGAGCGTACACCGCAGCAACTTTCTGAAAACCTTCCTTCTTGTTAAGTTCAAAATTATGGTCATACCCTTTCCCTATCTTTAATTGGGCATCTTCATCTTCAATATGGGCGCCAATAAGCTGAGCTTTGTTAAAATCAAAAGGCGTTCCAGCTACAGGCAAGCTCTTTCCCGTTGGAATCAGTGTCGCATCCACCTCTGTAATTGCTTTGGCATCAATTTGGAGTTCGTGATCTAAGATTGACGCATCTCCAGCCCCATTAAGATTAAAATAAGCGTGATTCGTTAGGTTCAAAACCGTTTCCTTATCGGTCGTTGCACTATACTCGATCGTTAATTCTCCATTTTCCTGTAGCGCATAGGTAACTTCCATCTTTACTGTCCCTGGATAGCCGGCTTCCTTATCTGGTGAAGTATACGCTAGGGTAATTGACGTCTCTGTACTACTGACTACTTCCCACACCTTATTATAAACACCATTGGTTCCACCATGGAGTGAATTATCGCCATCATTTTTTTCCAACGAGTAGGTTTGTCCATTCAACGTAAAGGAAGCGTTGCCAATTCGATTGCCATATCGTCCTACAATAGCTCCATAATAATTGTTGAAATTTTCTTTGTACTGCTCTGCCGAATTATAACCTAAGATTACATCCGTACTTTTTCCCTCTTTACCAACAACGTTCAAACTGACTAACCTGGCGCCATAATTCGTCAAGCTAACAGATAGCTTGTTATTTTTTATGTGATATAGTTTTACATCTTTACCATCAATTTGACTATCAAAAGAAAGATTTGACGTGGTGTCAACCGAACTTGCTTCTTGCTTGTTTTGAGTCGAGTTAGACTGGCATCCGTAGGCTAATGAAGCGCAAGTCAACAAGCCAATAATAATTTTCTTATTCATCGTTAACTAAGTTTTTATTCCACCATACAGGGTGGATTTATCCTATTTCAAATAGGAATAGTTTATAATAATTATACATCTCACCTACCAAAAACGCACATAAATTGCTGTCACCATCAACAAAGTTACCACGATTAGTGCCAATACTGATGGTTCGACTTTAAACATTGACCTATCCAATGAAAAAGCCTTTGGATTAACCTTCGGACCTAGCATACTGACACCGATCATAGCGATCATCGTAAACGCAAAAGCTAATCCCATGCAGATTTGAAAAGGAATTTCATAAACTCCTGCCTTATTGGGAAAAGCGGTGTAAAGCCAGGTTTCAGGCCCCAATATTTTCACTGCAAATTCATTAAAAAATACCGACAATGCAAATCCTGTTACTAAACCTGTTATCGCTGCAGCTCCAGTAGTACGTTTCCAAAACATGCCCAACAGGAACATTGCAAATACACCCGGACTGATAAATCCGGTATATTTCTGGATAAAGGTAAATCCACCCGCACCACCTATTCCTAAGCTGTCATTCCAAGTGAATAATACCGCAAGTAAAATCGAAACAACGATTGTAATTTTCCCCACCCAAACCATTTTAGCTTCACTTGCTTCTTTATTGATGTATTTTTTAAAGATATCCAAGGTAAAGATGGTTGCGATACTATTTGCTTTTCCTGCTAGTCCAGCAACAATGGCGGCGGTCAATGCTGCCAATGCGAGCCCTTTCATACCATTTGGCAGGTAGCCTAAAATGGCTGAGTATGCGTTATCCGCATGAAAGACTCCTCCAGGAGCCATTTCCTGTTGTAAGGCGCCATTTTTGTAAAGGACATAGGCCGCAATACCGGGTAGCATAACGATAATCGGCATAAATAATTTTAGAAAACCAGCAAAAAGGATTCCTGTACGTGCCGTTTTTAAATCCGCTCCTAAAGCACGCTGCGTGATATATTGATTACAGCCCCAATAGTTCAGATTCACAATCCAAATCCCCGCAAGATACATACCGATTCCAGGCAACATCAGATATTTATTGATGTCTTCTTGACTAGCCCCTGGTCCGGGTTTTTCAACAAAAAGATTAAAGTGATTTGGTGAGTCCTCCATCAATTTATTAAATCCGGCCAAGACATCTTTTCCAAGACCAAAATGTTCACTGACCAATGTTAGCGCCACGTATGTCGTTGCCACTCCACCAACAATCAATACCACCACTTGGATAACATCAGTAAATCCAATGACACGCATTCCTCCTAGTGTGATAATCACTGCAAATACCGCTAATGCTACAGTTATCATATGGAAACTTTCTCCACCACCAGCCATACTGGAGATTGCAATCGCTCCTAGATATAAAATAGAAGTTAAGTTAACAAACACATACAAAAACAACCAAAAAATGGCCATAATCAGACTCGTTGTCTCATTGTACCGGTTATTTAAAAACTGTGGCATGGTGAAAATCTTATTTTTCAGATAGACCGGTATAAACCACACTGCAACAATGATAAGTGCAACTGCCGCAATGAGCTCATAGGCAGCCACAGCAATACCCACCTCAAAACCATTGCCACTCATTCCAATAAACTGTTCGGCCGAGATATTGGACGCTATCAACGAAGAGCCAATTGCCCACCACGTCAGTGAACCTTCCGCCAAAAAATAATCCTTACTGCTGCTTAAACTATTTGTCTTTTTACGATAAATCCAATAGCCATAGCCTGCTACGATAAAAAAGTAAACTACAAAGATGATGTAATCTACCATTGCAAATTTTTCCATATTTTCCAAATTGGTTATTTAGCAATAAGCCATTTATGTCCCGTAGTAGGAAAACATAAATGGCTTATGCCTACTATTTACTGAGTAAATAATAGAGTTCGTTCCATTTCAATTGATTTTCGAGTTTTGCTACTGTCGTTTCCTCGTCAATCAAGACATATTCCAACCCAGCTATACGGGCAAAATCTTCAAGATATTCAGGGGTCAAGTTTAGGCTATAAGCTGTATGGTGCGCTCCTCCGGCAACAATCCAAGCACTACAACCGGTTTTCATATCAGGAAGCGGCTTCCACAACACACGCGCAACAGGAAGTTTTGGTAACTCCTCTTCGACAGCGACTCCCTTAACCTTATTGACAATTAAACGAAAACGGGTTCCCATATCGACCAGAGAAGCGTTTAAAGCATCCCCGCTTTGACCATTGAAGACCAATCGCGCTGGATCCGCTTTTCCTCCGATTCCAAGAGGATGAACTTCAATCCGGGGTTTTCCGTCGGCCAGAGCTGGGTCAACCTCCAACATATGTGAGCCCAAAACCATTGGATTTTTAGGATCAAAATGGTATGTATAATCCTCCATGAAAGCTGTTGTGCCCGGCAGACCTGCCCCCATGACCTTACACGCTCTAACCAAAGCAGGTGTCTTCCAATCCCCTTCACCGGCAAAACCATAGCCTTCAGCCATTAAACGTTGTACCGCCAGGCCCGGAAGCTGTACCATGCCATACAGGTCCTCAAAAGTATCGGTAAAACCTTTAAAGTTCCCTTGCTCTAAAAACTTCCGTAGACCGATTTCAATTTTGGCTGCCTCAATTAGGTTTTCATGATATTCCGCACCAGCTTTTACATTCTCAGCAAGTTCGTAGGTTGCCTCATACGCTGCTAATAATGTAGCAATTTCTTCTTCAGAACTTTCATTGATAATCTTCACCAGATCACCAATGGCATAGGTATTTACAGAAAATCCAAATTGCGACTCGGCATCTACCTTATCGCCATCCGTAACCGCCACATAACGCATATTATCACCGAATCTTGCAAATTTGGCCCCCTGCCAATCGTGCCATCCAGCAGCGGCACGCGCCCAAACATTGATACGTTCCAATACCTCCACATCTTGCCAGTGGCCAGTCACCACTTTACGACCGATTTTCAGACGGCTCACGATATGCCCAAATTCACGGTCTCCATGTGCACTTTGATTAAGATTCATAAAATCCATATCGATGCCATTCCAAGGAATATCCTGATTGTATTGGGTATGCAGGTGTAATAACGGTTTCTGTAAAGCTTTTAATCCTCTGATCCACATCTTTGCAGGCGAAAACGTGTGCATCCATGTAATGACACCGATACAATTCTTTTCATTGTTTGCAGCTGTTAATGTCTCATAGATCTCATCTGTATTTTTTACGATTGGCTTATATTTGACCGTCACAGGGATCACTGCCTGAGCATCTAAATAATTAGCGATTTCCGTTGCATGCACGGCGACCTGTCGTAAGGTTTCTTCTCCATATAGATCCTGGCTTCCAACGATAAACCAGACCTCAAGCTCTTTTAAATTGATATTCATTTTAAATATTAGTTTTGCTTTAAATTTCTCAATACAGTATGTTATTGCCCATAGTAGGCATTAGACCCATGCTTTCTCTCATAGTGTTTTTTGATTAAAGCCGGCTTTAATCGAGGTGCATCAGGGTTAATTTGTTCTGTTAACCAAGCCATTTTGGCGACCTGTTCTAACACGGCACTGTTATACACAGACTTAATCCCGTTTTTTCCCCAGGCAAACGGCGCGTGGTTTCCCACAAGGATCATTTCCACCTCCTTATAATCCAATTGATTTTCGGCAAAGTGATTGATAATCTGGAAACCGGTTTCATGTTCGTAGTTTCCAGCGATCATCTCATCGCTCATAGGAGGAGCGCAAGGAATATCTGTTGTCAAATGATCTGCATGTGTGGTCCCAAAGATGGGAATATCCCGTTGGCTTTGCGCCCATGACGTTGCATATGTAGAATGAGTATGTGTAATTCCTCCGATTTCTTTCCAGTGTTTGTACAATACAGCATGCGTTTTTGTGTCAGATGACGGCCTGAGATCACCTTCTACCACATTCCCTTCGAAGTCGACAATAACCATATGTTCGGGCGAAAGCTCCTCATAAGGTACCCCACTTGGTTTAATGGCAAAAACTTCGTTCTGTCTGTCTGCGACACTGACATTTCCAAATGTGAAAAGCACGAGGCCCAGCTTGGGCAGTTGCATATTACAATAGTATGCTTCCTCTTTTATTGAATTATACATGATTTAAATTTCGACGATTAAACAGTAATGGTTAATGATTCCTTTCCTTCAATGAAAGCTCCGAGAGTTTTGTAACGTTCATAACGTTCGGCATATATTGGCACCCATTTTTCCTCGGGTATATAAGTGCGTTCAAAACCTTGGCCCATGGCTTGCATAGCGTCCTCTACAGCATTGTAAAGACCGGCAGCTGTAGCCGCGAACATAGCGGCGCCGATAGCGCAAGTCTGCTCACTCTTATGTATTCGAATAGGCATGTTCATGACATTAGCCATCATCTGCATAATAAAAGGAGATTTTTTAGCAACACCACCAAGGCCAATCAGACCTTTCACAGGAATCCCCTGATCTACAAAACGATCCACAATAGCTTTTGCGCCAAAACAGGTCGCTTCAACAATAGCCCTGAATATCCGAGGAGCATCAGTTCCAAGATGTAACCCTGTAATCGCTCCTTTTAGCGATTGATCCGCATCCGGTGTCCTACGACCATTTAACCAGTCTATTGCCAACTCAGATGTGGATGTAACCGGCAGATTTGCCGCTTTTTCACTTAAACTGATCAATAGCTTTTCTTCCAACTTTTCCAGAAGTTGCTCACGAACAACCTCCGTCAGCCCCTCGACTTCCTGCAATAAATGCTTCGTCGGCCACATTAGTACCTGCTTTAACCAAGCATATGCATCGCCAAAGGCAGATTGTCCAGCCTCCATGCCGATCATTCCCGGAATGATAGAACCATCAACTTGACCACAGATTCCTTTCACAAGAATATCTTGCACCTCCTCTTTGGGAGCCACCAACATATCGCATGTTGATGTACCCATGACCTTACTCAGGTAATAAGGCTCGATCTGTCCGCCTACAGCTCCCATATGACAGTCAAAAGCACCAATCCCAACGACCACAGCGGTAGAAAGTCCTAAGCGATCGGCCCATTCCGCAGAGAGATTACCGGCAGGCTTATCTGAAGTATATGTGTCCGTAAATAACCGATCCACAATGCCGTCCAATAACGGATCGATGCCTGTAAAGAACGCATTCGGTGGTAGCCCGTCAAATTCAGCTGCCCAAAGCGATTTATGCCCCGCAGAGCAGACACCCCGTTTTATAGCGGATGCCTGTACTCCGCCGGTTAATAGAAACGGGATATAATCGCAGTGCTCAACCCAACTATATGTCGCTTGTCGTACCTTTTCGTCAACTCTAAAAACGTGTAACAATTTTGCCCAGAACCATTCCGACGAATATACGCCACCGACATACTTTAGATAATCCACTGGACTGTTTTGATTATAAAGATTAATCTCCTTGGCTTCTTTAACAGCGGTATGATCTTTCCACAAGACAAACATGGCATTGGGATTGTCTTTAAATTCTTCCAGCAAAGCCAAAGGAACCCCTTGCTCATTGACGGCAACCGGTGTAGATCCTGTTGTATCTACCGAAATCGCTCGTATAGCTTGTCCAATATTTGCAATACCTGATTTTTGTATACAATCCTTTATTGTGGCTTCCAAGCCTTCGATGTAATCCAACGGATGTTGTCTAAACTGACTTGCGGCAGCATCACAGTATTCCCCTTTTTTCCAACGTGGATAATAAAATACGGACGACGAGATTTCATCCCCATTAATCGCATCGACCAAGACAGAACGGACAGAATCGCTTCCGTAATCCACCCCGATGACATATGATTCATTCATTTTATACTGAATTTGGTTTATAACTTACAATTGTTTCTAGCCTATTATTTTTCATGCCCATCATCTAAGATACGTATTCAAAAATAATTAGTGTCAAATAAACATTTATTTTTTTAGATATGAAAGAAAATTTTCATATTTGAAAAATTGAATTAACTTCATACCATCAAATCATAAGGAGCTCAAATAATATGTAGCTACCGAAGTAAAACAATTTTTGCTTTACAACAACCAAGTATTATACTTATTTTTAGCTATTTACTTTTTAATGATTTATTACATGTGGAGAAGTAAAGTCAGAAAATCGATAAAACAACAAATAATGGAATATTATAAAAAAGATTCAGATATACTTTTAGCGATCGACTGTATCATATTTGGATTCAATGGAGAGTCACTGGAAATTTTACTAATTAAACGGGATTTCGAACCAGAAAGGAATAAATGGAGTCTGATGGGTGGTTTTGTCCAATCGGATGAGGCGCCAGAAGCAGCTGCTTATCGAATCTTGAAACAACTGACAGGACTCGAAAATGTCTATATGGAACAGTGCAGTGTATTTGGTGAGCCAAATCGTGAACCAAATGATCGTGTCGTAAGCATCTGTTACTTCGCGTTAATTGATACCCAAAAATACAAGCACATTTTGAGTGACAATTATGAGGCAAAATGGTTCCCATTGCAAAAATACCCTAAATTAATATTTGACCACGATCAAATGATTGCCGCAGCGCAATACCGTTTGCGTATGAAGGCGGCACTTTATCCTATTCTATTCGAACTGCTACCAGAAAAATTTACGATCCCACAAATTGCAGCGCTATATGAGGGGGTGTATAATATTGAACTTGACAAGCGCAACTTTAGCCGAAAATTACTCTCTTCAGGTTTAATTATCAAACTACAGGAAAAAGATAAAGAAAACTCAAAAAAAGGCGCCTATTATTTTAAGCTCAATACAGCAATATATAAAGAAAAAATCATGTCCTTTCTTCGTTATTTACCAAGCTGGAGTCTCGAAACATAAGAATGTCCGACACAAGAAACAGGAAGAAAGAGAAATATTTCACTTTCAATTTTCGTTTTTTTAATAATTCCTTATATTTATCACAGGCATATGCTAGCTTTGTAGCTAGCATAGACGGATCAAACTTATTATAATAACGATAGACAAACATGAGCAAATTGAGATTAGCATTTGTATTTTTTACGATTTTATTTATTTCATCGTACACCTTATTACAGGCTCAAACTCCTGCGGCAGCACCAACAAATACCGCTAAACAGGCCCAAGAGGCTTACAAATACAGCCCAGATGGACTAAGGAAGGGAAGCTTGGCAAATCAATTTGATCACCTAAATTATATATCAAAAAACAATTATGACTTCAAGATGGTCCGCAAAACCAACCTTGATATCGTTAAAAGGAATGTTGTTGACACTGTTGCAAAATTGCATAAGGAAATCTATTCATTAAAATCCTCCTCCAGCAATTACACATCCAACACTAAAAATTTACAAGATTCTATTCAAACATTAAAGGATCAGCTCGCCCAGGAACAACAAAAAACTGATAGTTTTTCATTTTTGGGAATCAATACATCCAAAGGTTTATACAGCACAGTCGTTTGGACAATTATTGCTGTGTTGGCTGTCGCGACTTTCGTCTTCTTATTCTCTTATAGAAAAGCTAAAGTCGATACGGTAGAGTTTCAAAAGACTGCTGAACAATCGCAAGAAGAATTTGCAACATTCCGAAAAAAGGCGATGGAAAAAGAGCAGTTGTTGAAACGCCAATTGCAAGACGAATTAAACAAAAAAATATAGTTTAGTTTCAATAAGCACATACTATTCAGTAGTTTTATCGACCTGAAGCGACTTCTAATCATGTTATCGCTTCAGGTCGATAATATTTAAAGACAATAGGATCTGAATCGTATGAATATCTGGAAAAGCGCGATCGATATAAGAAAATAATGTGTGTAATGCCAGGCAAAACTATATTTGTAACTGCAAGAATCGAAACTAACAGAATTACAAGAGATAACATTTTGACCGCCATTAATAAAAATGTAATTTAATTGCAAATTCTATTTGTTTTTAAAAACGAATAACCTTATTTTTGCTGACCAAAAAAGAGGCCTTTTATGTCTCTTATATAAAATTGATTAATAAATATTTAGTCCCTATAATATGCCCAAGATTGGTAAAATAGCGCAGATTATCGGCCCAGTTGTTGACGTCAACTTCGCCGACAGTGAAAATCTACCTAAAATTTACGATGCATTGTACATTCAAAAAGAAAATGGACAACGTGTTGTATTGGAAGTTCAACAACACTTAGGTCAGGATCGTGTACGTACAATTGCCATGGATGCAACTGAAGGTTTGGTTCGCGGAATGGAAGTTGTCGATACTGGTGCTCCTATCAAAATGCCTGTTGGTGAAGAAATCAAAGGTCGTGTATTCAATGTAGTTGGTGATGCCATTGATGGGATCCAAAATTTGAGTAAAGAGAATGGTCGTCCTATCCACAACGTTCCTCCTAAATTCGAAGATCTATCTACTGAATCCGAAGTACTTTTTACTGGTATCAAAGTTATTGACCTTTTAGAACCTTATGCTAAAGGTGGTAAAATTGGTTTATTTGGCGGTGCCGGTGTAGGTAAAACAGTATTAATCCAAGAGTTAATCAACAATATCGCGAAAGGTCACGGTGGTCTTTCCGTATTTGCCGGTGTAGGAGAACGTACACGTGAAGGTAATGACTTATTACGTGAGATGTTGGAATCTGGTATCATCAAATACGGTGAGCATTTTATGGAAGGCATGGAAAAAGGCGAATGGCCTTTGGACACTGTTGACCACGAATTAATGAAAGAATCTAAATGTACTTTCGTATTCGGTCAAATGAATGAGCCTCCTGGTGCGCGTGCACGTGTAGCTTTGTCAGGTTTGACGGTTGCGGAATATTTCCGTGATGGTGATGGCGAAGGTCAAGGTCGTGACGTATTATTCTTTATAGATAACATCTTCCGTTTTACACAAGCTGGCTCTGAAGTATCCGCGTTATTAGGCCGTATGCCTTCAGCAGTAGGTTACCAACCGACATTAGCTACTGAAATGGGTTTGATGCAAGAGCGTATTACATCAACTAAAAACGGTTCAATCACTTCCGTACAAGCAGTATATGTACCTGCCGATGATTTAACTGACCCTGCTCCAGCGACAACATTCGCTCACTTGGATGCAACAACAGTATTGTCTCGTAAAATTGCTGAGTTAGGTATCTACCCTGCTGTGGATCCTTTGGACTCTACATCACGTATCCTTTCTCCTGCTGTTTTAGGTGCTGAACATTACGATACTGCGCAACGTGTGAAAGAAATTCTTCAACGTTACAAAGAATTGCAAGATATCATCGCCATCTTAGGTATGGACGAATTATCTGAAGAAGATAAATTAACTGTACACCGTGCTCGTCGTGTACAACGTTTCTTATCACAACCTTTCCACGTAGCAGAGCAATTCACAGGCTTAAAAGGGGTATTGGTTGACATCAAAGATACCATCAAAGGTTTTAACATGATCATTGAAGGTGAAGTGGATGAATATCCAGAAGCTGCCTTCAACTTGGTCGGTAACATTGATGATGCGATCGAAAAAGGTAAGAAATTATTAGCAGAAGCAGTTTAATTTAGATATTAGACCTTAGATATGAGATAATAGACTTTCGATTATCTCATATCTATTTGAAAACCTAAAGTTCTCAAATCTCATATCTCAAATCTTATATCTAAGAATAATGAAATTAACAATTATCACTCCCGACAAATTAGTATACGAAGGCGAAGTAACATCGGTTACTGTCCCAGGCTCTGCGGGCTCTTTTCAAATTTTGAAAGATCACGCGGCGATTGTTTCTACTTTGGAAGATGGAAAAGTAATTATTCAACAAGGTAAAGGTGGACAAGAAGTGTTCATTAAAGGTGGTGTTGTGGAAGCAAAAGACAATGTCATTACCGTGCTTGCTGAAGGAATTATCGGAGATTAAATCAATTGATTTTAAAATATTGAAGAGCTTCCGATAGAAATATCGGAAGCTCTTTTTTTTAAAGTTTTTTTGACAATTTCTTCATTTTAAGAAGAAATTTACCCTTTGTAACAAAAAATAATTTTTTCACCAAGTAGACCAATTTTAAATACGGTATACGACTAACAAAATTTAAAACCTAGTAACACAAAAAACTCAGTTTAAAATTTTAAAAAAATTAAAAACATAAAATTTTATTCTAAATAGAAAATTAGCACTTTACCTATTGCCAATTATTGTAATTCCTGCTACCTTGAGGAAATGAAAATCACGGGTTTTTACAGAAGCCTGAGATAGCATGATTTACCAGCAAAACCAAAAAGGGAAATTATTTACATCAGGTAAATTTGGGGTTATGAAATATTACGACAAGAACACATTGATTTATTTAGATGGAGCTTTTGTAAAGGCTTCCGAAGCTGCATTGAATCCCTTTGCACAATCACTTCATTACGGCTACGCTGTATTCGATGGTTTACGCGCGTACAATACCCATAATGGTCCGCGAATTTTTAAAGCTGACAAGCATTTTGACCGATTAAAAAAATCCTGCGAGGCAGTCAATATCCCTTACCAATGGAGTAACCGGGAACTCATTGACAAATGTTATGAGCTTTTGGCCGTCAACAACTTGCGGGAAGCTTATATCCGACCGCTGGTACTCACCGGCTCGAATATGCACCTGACTTCTTCAACGGAAGCAAATTTGATGATTGCTGCTTGGGAATGGGGACCTTATCTCGGCCATAACCTATTACGTGTCTGTATTTCTGACATCAAAAGACCGAATCCAAAATCTTTTAAAACGGACTCGAAGATATCAGGCCAGTATGTAAACTCCATTTTAGCAACAACAGAAGCTATCAACAAGGGTTTTGACGAAGCGCTCATGCTTGACCATGAAGGTTTTGTCGCCCAAGCTTCCAGTGAAAATATTTTTATCGAAAAAGATTTCAAAATTTATACACCTCCAGTAAAAAACATTTTTCCTGGTATTACAAGGCAGACCGTTAAAAACATCTGTAAAAAACTGAATTTCGAAGTTATTGAGAGACAATTGACGGTAGAAGACATCTATACCGCAGACAGCGCATTCCTATGCGGTACTGCGGCAGAAATTATCGGAATCAAACAAGTTGACGATGTGATCTATCAAGAAGAGTGGGAGCACAGCATAGGCGCGTCGATCCAAAGAAGATATAAAAATTTAGTATTAGAGAACGAAAATTATGAAGTCATTATCTAACGGCGAAAATGCAATGAACAAATACAGCCGTACATTTACACAAGACGAAACGCAACCTGCTGCTAAAGCGATGCTTTATGGTATCGGCCTTACTGATGCCGATATGGAAAAAGCGCAGGTCGGTATTGCCAGCATGGGATATGATGGTAATACGTGTAATATGCACCTTAACGATTTGGCACAAATTGTCAAAAAGGGTGTCTGGAGCAATGACTTAGTGGGTTTGACCTTTGGTACAATAGGTGTCAGTGACGGAATGAGCAACGGTACAGATGGCATGCGTTACTCCCTGGTGAGCCGAGATGTAATCGCCGATAGCATCGAAACGATCTGTGGCGGTCAATATTACGATGGTCTGATCTCAATTCCTGGATGTGATAAAAATATGCCCGGTGCCATTATGGCAATGGCCCGTTTGGATCGCCCATCGCTAATGGTGTATGGTGGTACAATTGCTCCGGGACATTATAAAGGCGAGGAACTGAACATTGTTTCTGCATTCGAAGCCTTGGGACAACGCATTTGCGGCAATCTATCTGACGAAGATTACGAAGGTATCATCAAACATACCTGCCCTGGCGCCGGAGCTTGTGGAGGTATGTATACAGCAAATACAATGGCTTCTGCAATTGAGGCGCTGGGAATGAGTTTACCTTACTCTTCGTCTAATCCAGCAATCTCAGAAGAAAAGAAAAATGAATGTCTAGAGGCGGGTAAACATATCCGTACCCTATTGGAAAAAGATATCAAACCTTCCGATATCATGACACGTAAGGCCTTCGAAAATGCATTACGTACCATTGTGATCTTAGGGGGTAGTACCAATGCCGTACTTCACTTTATTGCAATCGGTAAGGCGGTAGGCGTTGATATTTCGCAAGATGACTTTCAGCGTATGAGTGACGAAACACCTGTATTGGCAGACTTTAAGCCATCTGGCAAATATCTGATGCAGGATCTTCAACAATATGGTGGAACTCCAGCCGTGATGAAATATCTTTTGGATGAAGGTTTATTACATGGTGATTGTATCACCGTAACCGGAAAAACTGTTGCTGAAAACTTAGCTGATGTAAAATCCATTATGGAATATGACCAGCCTATTATCAAACCATTGAGCAACCCGATCAAAGCAACAGGACACTTACAGATCCTTTACGGAAATCTGGCTGAAAAAGGTTCTGTAGCAAAGATATCAGGCAAAGAAGGCGAAAAATTCACCGGTCCAGCACGTGTATTCGATGGCGAACATGACTTAGTAGCAGGAATTGCCTCAGGTAGAATTAAGCCCGGAGATGTTGTTGTTATTAAAAATGAAGGTCCAATAGGCGCACCAGGTATGCCAGAAATGCTTAAACCTACCTCATTAATTATCGGTGCTGGGTTAGGTAAATCAGTGGCACTCATTACAGATGGGCGTTTCTCCGGAGGTACACACGGTTTCGTTGTAGGCCACATTACACCAGAATCTTACAAAGGTGGGTTAATTGGTTTAGTACATGACGACGATATCATCGAGATTGATGCTGTCAATAATACGATCAACGTGAACCTTTCGGATGAGGAGATTGCACAACGCCGCGCAGCTTGGGTGCAACCGGCTTTGAAAGTTAACAAAGGGGTATTATATAAATATGCTAAGACCGTAGCCGACGCTTCGGAAGGCTGTGTAACTGATCTATAGAAATCAAAAATAGAGACATTGGCAAGTAGAGACTTCAACAAACAGTAGCTCAAAACCAATGTCTCAGATCTAATATCTAAATACTAAAAGACTGAATAATCAACAAAACTAAAAAATCAACGTAATGAGTACACTGGAAATAACAGAAAATAAGGCTGCTACCAAGCAGGAAACTCCGACACAAATTTCGGGATCGAAAGCTGTTATGGAGGCCTTATTGAGCGAAGGAGTTGATACCGTATTTGGCTATCCGGGTGGCGCAATTATGCCCATCTATGATGCCCTTTATGATTATACGGATCGTTTGAAACATATCTTGGTGCGCCACGAGCAAGGAGGAATCCATGCGGCCCAAGGTTATGCAAGAACTTCTGGTCGTACAGGTGTCGTCTTCGCGACGAGTGGTCCTGGAGCAACAAACCTAGTTACTGGACTGGCAGATGCCATGATTGACAGTAACCCAATCGTCTGTATTACAGGCCAGGTCTTTGCTTCACTATTGGGAACAGATGCTTTTCAGGAAACAGATGTCATCAATATTACCGCACCGGTCACCAAATGGAACTATCAAGTCACTGACGCAACTGAAATTCCAGCCGCACTCGCAAAAGCATTTTATATTGCCAGTACGGGTCGTCCAGGACCGGTACTGATCGACATCACTAAAAATGCCCAACTGCAATTATTTGATTATTTGGGTTACGAAAAGTGCAATCATGTGCGTAGCTACAGACCTGCACCACAGGTCCGTAAGGAATATGTTGAACAGGCCGCTGAATTAATCAATAATGCCAAAAAACCATTCGTACTTTTTGGTCAGGGGATTATCCTAGGAAAAGCGGAAGAGGAGTTCAAAGCTTTTATCGAAAAAACAGGCATTCCATCTGCGGCAACTGTCATGGGTTTGAGTGCACTTCCAACCGACCACAAACTCCATGTTGGTATGTTGGGGATGCATGGTAACTATGCCCCAAACGTTATGACAAACGAATGTGATGTTTTAATCGCGATTGGTATGCGTTTCGATGACCGTGTCACAGGCCGATTGGACAAATATGCCAAACAGGCAAAAGTGATCCATTTGGATATTGATCCGGCCGAAATTGATAAAAATGTGCAAACAACCGTTCCGGTATGGGGAGACTGTAAAGAATCGCTTCCAATGCTAACTGAATTGGTTAAAGCTGTGGATCACTCCGCTTGGTTGGCTCAATTCCGTGAACTCGAAAAAGAGGAAATCAAGGAAGTCATCACGGAGGAGTTGCATCCAAAAACGGATATCATGACCATGGGCGAGGTGATCAACGTGCTAAATGAATTAACCGGTGGTGATGCCATCATAACCACAGATGTTGGTCAACACCAGATGGTCACTTGCCGTTATGCAAAATTTAACAAGAGCAAATCAAACGTAACATCGGGCGGATTGGGAACCATGGGATTTGGTCTTCCAGCAGCGATTGGTGCCTGGTATGGCGCTCCAGAGAAAACTGTCGTAGCCATTATCGGTGACGGCGGTATCCAAATGACCATTCAGGAATTGGGGACCATCATGCAATTTGGCGCTAAAGTAAAAATTATGATCCTGAACAACGAGTTCCTGGGTATGGTACGTCAATGGCAACAACTGTTCCACGACAAGCGCTATTCTTTTGTAAACATCACCAGTCCTGATTTTGTTGCAGTGGCTAAGGGCTATTATATTGAGGGACAGAAAATTTCAGAACGAAAAGATCTTCGCAATGCTCTCCAGACAATGCTTGATCATGACGGCGCTTATCTATTGGAAGTTATGGTAGGAAAGGAAAACAATGTATTCCCGATGGTTGCACAAGGAACATCCGTATCAGAGATCCGCTTAAAGTAAAGTTTAAAATGGAAAAACAAGAATATACCATTACCCTATATACAGAGAATTCTATCGGTCTTATTGGTAGAATCTCCACGATTTTTTCAAGAAGAAAGATCAATATCGAAAGCCTGAATACCTCTCCATCTGAAGTTGAAGGAATACATCGATTTACCATTGTCATTACAGAGGCAGAAGATGTGATACGTAAGCTTTGTCGTCAGTTGGAGAAACAGATTGATATCCTTAAGGCCTACTATAACACAAATGACGAAGTAATCTGGCAAGAACAAGCTTTATATAAAGTACCAGCTGATGTTGTCAATGAAAAAGTATATGTTGAACGTTTATTGCGCCAATACGGTGCTAACGTGGTTGTTATCCGTAATGATTATATCGTATTTGAAACAGCGGGACATCGTGAAGAGATCGATAAGCTGACTGAGGAACTGACAAAATATGGATTGATCGAATTTGTACGCGGAGCACGTATTGCTATCATTAAAGATAGTGCTGGCTTCCACTCCAAATTAGTTCAGTTTGAGGCAAAAGAACCATCTCAAGAAATTGTAGAAAATGAATATCTCGATAAACGAGATGATGTATTTACGATGTAAGGGCTAAAAGTAATATGCAAGAAACATTTAAATTTATCATAAAGACACGTCAAAAATTCATTGAATTAATTGATAGTCTTTCCGTAGAACAACTCAACAAAGTCCCTGCAGGATTCAATAACAATATTATCTGGAATTTCGGACATATCGTTGTGAGCACGCAGACTTTAGTCTATGTCCGTACTGGTATCAAAGCAGATACCTCATGGGTAAAGTACAACGAAGACTATAAAAAAGATACCAAACCCACACGTTTTGTAGAACAAGCTGAAATTGATGAACTAAAAGAAATTGCTATCCACAGTATCGAACAGATCGCCAAAGACTATGAGGATGGCCTTTTTGGATCAATTACTTCTTTTTCTACCGCGACCTATGGCTATCCAATGGATACGGTCGAAGAGGTGATCGCTTTGACCTCAGGACATGATAATGTCCATTATGGTTATGCCCTGGCACAACGTAAATTAGTACAATCAGAAAATAAATAATCAACAACCAATAAACAGAAAGAAAGTAAAACAATGGCAAATTATTTCAACACCTTACCGCTTAGAGAGCAGTTAGAACAATTAAGTCATGCTGAATTCATGGATAACACAGAGTTCACTGATGGTGTAAATGCGTTAAAAGGTAAAAAAATCGTAGTCGTAGGATGTGGTGCACAAGGCTTGAACCAAGGTTTAAACTTAAGAGATAGCGGATTGGACGTATCTTACGCTTTACGTAAAGAAGCTATTGAACAAAAAAGAGATTCTTGGAAAAACGCTACGGACAACAACTTCAACGTAGGAACTTACGAAGAATTGATTCCAACGGCGGATTTGGTCATTAACTTGACTCCAGATAAACAACATACTTCGGTTATCAATGCTGTTATGCCGTTGATGAAAGAAGGGGCAACCTTGTCTTATTCACACGGTTTCAACATTGTTGAGGAAGGTATGCAAATCCGTAAAGATATTACGGTGATCATGGTAGCACCGAAATGTCCAGGTTCTGAAGTACGTGCTGAATACCTTCGTGGTTTTGGTGTACCTACTTTAATCGCTGTTCACCCAGAAAATGATCCACAAGGAAAAGGTTGGGCAGAAGCAAAAGCATACTGTGTTGGAACAGGCGGACACAAAGCTGGTGTATTGAAATCTTCATTCGTCGCTGAAGTAAAATCAGATTTAATGGGTGAGCAAACAATCCTTTGTGGTTTGTTGCAAACAGGTTCAATCCTATCATTCGATAAAATGATCGAAAAAGGAATTGAAGCGGGTTACGCCTCCAAATTAGTACAATATGGTGTTGAGGTGATTACTGAGGCCCTAAAACATGGTGGTGTAAGCGGTATGATGGACCGTTTGAGCAATCCAGCAAAAGTGAAAGCTTTTGAGATCTCTGAAGAATTAAAAGATATCATGCGCCCATTGTTCCAAAAACACCAAGACGATATCATGTCAGGTCATTTTAGTAAGACGATGATGGAAGATTGGGCAAATGGTGACGCCAACTTACTAAAATGGAGAGCTGAAACAGGTGAAACTGCTTTCGAAAAAACACCTGCTGGTGACGTTAAAATTAACGAGCAAGAATACTTTGACAACTACACGCTAATGGTTGCTTTCATCCGTGCTGGTGTAGAATTAGCCTTCGAAACAATGGTTGAAGCGGGTATCAAACCTGAATCGGCATACTACGAATCATTGCACGAAACACCATTGATTGCCAATACAATTGCTCGTAAGAAATTGTTCGAAATGAACCGCGTTATCTCTGATACAGCAGAATACGGTTGTTACCTATTCGACCAAGCTTGTAAACCATTGTTGGCCGACTTCATGAAAACTGTTGATACCGATTTAGTAGGTAAAAACTTTAACGAAGGTAAAGATGCAGCGGTTGATAATGCACAACTAGTTGTCATCAATGAAATTTTACGGGATCATCCAGTTGAAATCGTTGGCCGTAAATTGCGCAAAGCAATGACTGCTATGAAGGCAATCAAAACTGTATAAAACACATACGAAATTATTTATTTTCGAATGGCCGGATGGAATATCCCGATGAATTCCATTCATATACATGCCGTAAAATCATGAATATTTCGTAATTTAGTATATTAAAATCAAGGTGATATTGAGACATTTACAATATCACCTTGATAAATATAAAAATAACATAAGAGAGAAATAAAAATGTCAAAAACATTAGTAGAAAAGATTTGGGATGCTCACGTCGTCAAGCGTGAAGAAGGGTTTCCAGATATCTTGTATATCGATACCCACTTGATTCATGAGGTTACTTCACCACAGGCTTTTGATGGCTTACGCAAAAGAGGAATTCCAGTCTTTCGTCCAAAACAAACGGTAGCTACTGCCGACCACAACGTGCCGACACTCAACCAACATTTGCCGATCAAAGAAGAGTTATCGAGATATCAAGTCGATATGCTGACCAAAAATTGTGCTGAATTTGGTATTGAATTATATGGTTTGGGGCATCCTTATCAAGGGATTGTACACGTAATTGGTCCAGAGCTGGGTATCACACTACCCGGTAAAACGATGGTTTGTGGCGATAGCCATACTTCCACACACGGTGCTTTTGGAGCTATTGCTTTTGGTATTGGAACTTCTCAGGTTGAACAGGTCTTTGCGACGCAATGTTTATTGCAATCCAAGCCTAAAACAATGAAAATCGAAGTTAACGGTACCCTTCAAAAGGGCGTTGGAGCAAAAGATATCATCCTCTATATCATCTCCAAAATTTCAGCTGCCGGCGGTACAGGCTATTTTATCGAATATGCTGGTTCCGCAATCCGCTCCTTGAGTATGGAGGCGCGCATGACCATCTGTAACATGAGTATAGAAATGGGCGCACGTGGTGGACTTATTGCACCAGATCAGATCACTTTTGATTATGTGGAAGGTCGTGAATTCGCGCCAAAAGGAGAAGAATGGGACAAAGCCTTAGCATACTGGAAGACATTATATTCTGACGAAGATGCCATCTTTGATAAAGTCTTGACTTTTGATGCCGCTGATATTGCTCCAATGATTACCTATGGTACAAACCCAGGAATGGGTATGGGTATTGCCGAACATATTCCAGCCACAAACGCACAACCTGAATCCGAAAGACCATCTTATCAAAAAGCACTGGACTATATGGGATTTAAAGACGATTCGACAGTCTTAGGCAATCGAGTTGATTACGTCTTCATTGGAAGCTGTACGAACTCTCGTATCGAAGATCTACGTGAAGTAGCATCATTTGTTAAAGGAAAACAGAAAGCGCATGACGTCGAAGTATGGATCGTACCAGGCTCCAAACAAGTAGAAAAACAAGCTAAAGAAGAAGGCTTAGATAAAATATTTGAAGCCGCTGGATTCCAACTACGTGAACCAGGCTGTTCGGCATGTTTAGGTATGAACGAGGATAAAATCCCTGCTGGCAAATATTGTGTCTCCACTTCCAATAGAAATTTCGAAGGACGCCAAGGGCCTAATGCCCGCACTATGCTGGTATCTCCATTGACAGCAGCAGCAGCAGCAGTAACAGGTAAAGTAACAGATGTAAGAGAGTTGATCTAAAAATAAATTATAGCATATATTAATCTAAAAAATGAAAAGTAATATTAAGATCACATCTATCATCTTGGCAGGGGCGACACTTTTTACCAGTTGCGCAAGCAAAACGTTAATTCAATCCAATCCTATTGGTGCAAAAGTTTATATTCAGGGAGAATATGCTGGTACAACACCATATTCGTATAAGGACACTAAAATCGTCGGTAGTACAACGGACGTGAAAATAGAAAAAGAAGGTTATGAACCTTTTTCGACAAGTTTCTCACGAAACGAAAAAGCTGATGTCGGTGCCATTATAGGTGGTATTTTTGTCTTGGTTCCATTTCTATGGACAATGAAATATAAAGACCAACATACCTACGAACTAATACCTTTAGGTGCAGGGGCAAAAAAGGAAGCAATAACGGATACATCACTATCAGCGAAATTACAAGAGCTTAAAAAGATGTACGATGACAAGCTTATCACCAAAGAGGAGTACGAACAACAACGGGAAAAGGTTTTGAACAACTATAGTTCGACTGAAAATAAAACAGATAAAAAAACAGAAAGCTAATATTTAAAAGCTTTTGGTTTTTTATTTTGACTTTAAAAAAAATGAAAAAATTTGAAACTTTAACTTCACAGGTAGTTCCACTACCTATTGAAAATATTGATACCGATCAGATCATACCGGCACGTTTTCTAAAGGCGACCACAAGGGAAGGCTTTGGAGACAATTTATTCCGCGACTGGCGTTTTGATAGCGACAATCAGCCCAAAGCTGATTTCGTATTAAACAACCCAACCTATTCGGGTAAAATATTGGTTGCCGGCAAAAACTTTGGTTGCGGATCCAGTCGTGAGCACGCTGCCTGGGCAATTCAAGATTACGGTTTTGATGTTGTCATCAGTTCATTTTTTGCCGACATCTTTAAAGGTAATGCCCTTAATAATGGTGTATTGCCCATACAGGTTACCGAAGAATTTTTGGCAAAAATCTTCGAATTGGTACAGCAAAACCCAAACACAGCAATTATCGTTGATCTCGAAAAGCAAACAGTTGTGTTAACAGAAACTGGTGATCAATTTGAATTTGAGATTAATCCCTATAAAAAATCATGCTTGATTAATGGATACGATGATATCGATTTTATCCTTAATCAAAAAGAATTAATCGAATCATTTGAGACAATAAGAAAATGGTAGACCCAGTCGTCCATATTGCCAATTTAACTATTCAACATGGTAAAGATACCGTGCTGCAGGACTTAAATTGGCAAATTTTTCCTGGCGAGCAATGGATCTTAGGCGGTCCCAGCGGCACTGGAAAAACAACGCTTGCAAAAGCTATTGCTGGACAATTGAAATATGAAGGCACAATAACCTTTAATCCTGATCCGAATAGTTCACTGCCAGCAAAAATTCATTACGTTTCCAATTGGTTTCAGTTTACCAATCTCGAAGGCGACCGTAATTTCTATTACCAACAGCGATATAACAAATTTGCAAAAAACGATACATTAACCGTTTTTGCTGAATTAAAACATTTTGAAAAAGAAGAGCAGCTTTCTTTTGAGGACGTAACCGCCTACCTGACAATTTTTGGATTCGAAAATTTCAAAGATCAACAACTGATCGAACTTTCAAGTGGCGAGCATAAACGATTACAGTTGGTCAAAGCGCTGTGGCTTCAACCTCAGGTGCTTGTCATCGACCAACCTTATACAGGTTTGGATGTACAATCAAGAAAAGATCTGAATCAAATCTTTGATCAGCTTGCAGATAAAGGAGTCTCATTGTTATTGATCAGCAATGATGACGAACAACCCAGCTGCATCAATCGTTTTGCAGAGATCCAGAATGGTAAAATTGCCATGCGTCAAAGTAGTGAAGAAATTTCTAAGGGTTTGCCACGGACAAGAAAGGCACTGCCCTATTTTCTGCAACAGGCTCCTAAAGTATCTTCTCAGGTTATGGTAAAGATGAGCAAGATCAATATCTCTTATGGCGAAAAACAAGTCTTAAAGAATATTGACTGGGAAGTGAGAGCAGGCGAAAAATGGCTATTGCAGGGGCACAATGGTTCTGGAAAATCGACTTTACTTAGTCTCATCAACGGAGACCACCCACAAGCATATGCCAATGATATCCATCTTTTCGGCAAGAAAAGGGGATCCGGAGAAAGTATCTGGGACATCAAAGAACACCTGGGTATCATATCCCCCGAATTACATTGGTACTACGACATGAACGCCAACGTTGGACAGACTATAGCTTCTGGTTTTTTTGATTCCATGAGTCTCTACCAACGATTAGGATTTGAACAACAGCAAAAGCTCGAACAAATTCTTCATTTTTTTGACCTTCAAGAGGTAAAACACAAAACACTGGGGTCATTGCCTTTGGGCCAACAACGCTTGGCCTTATTGGCTCGTACGATTGTGAAACATCCAGAACTTCTTATTTTAGATGAACCCTGCCAGGGTTTGGACAAAGAGCAAAGCCAATATTTCAATGACGTCATTGATGACTTGAGTAAAAGTGGCCAAACCCTCATCTATGTTGGTCATTTCCAAAGCCAATTACCTTCCTGTATAGACAACAGGATCATATTGGAAAAAGGAGAAATTAAATCGGTAGAACAGGTTATCCACAAAAAAGAAGCTTTATCAACATAGAAAATGTGGAAAACGTTAATTAAATAACAGATATTAGATGATAGATTATAGATATTAGACAATGGATAGGAAAAATCCCTAGGGAGACGTTTAGTAAGCCATTGGCTTGTACAACTAAAATCTCAATACTCCGATCTAATATCTCAATACTAAATAAAACAATGAAGAAAAATATTTTAATCATACCTGGAGATGGTATTGGCCAAGAGGTAACCACCTGGGGTAAAAAAGTTTTAGAAAAGATTGGTGAAAATTATGGCCATGAATTCAGTTTTGATGAGGCGATCATGGGACATACAGCTATTGAGGCTACAGGTAATCCACTTCCAGACGAAACGTTGGAGAAAGCGAAAGCTTCTGATGCCATCCTTTTTGGTGCAATCGGACATATTAAGTACGACAACGATCCTTCGGCTAAAGTAAGACCAGAACAGGGCTTGCTGAAGATCCGTAAAGAATTAGGTCTATATGCCAATCTTCGTCCCATCCTTTTATTTGATGAATTATTGGATGCTTCGAGTTTAAAACCTGAGATCTTGAAAGGAACAGATATTCTATTTTTCCGTGAGCTGACAGGTGACGTGTATTTTGGTGAGAAAAACCGCAATGAGGACAACACCTTCGCGTCAGATTTGATGAACTATCACCGCTATGAAGTTGAGCGTATCGCACGCAAAGCTTTTGATGCGGCACGTACACGAAACAAGAGATTATGTTCTGTCGACAAAGCCAATGTATTGGAGACATCTCGCCTATGGAGAGAAGTTGTCCAGGAAATTGCAAAAGAATACCCAGACGTTGAAACTGAACACATGTTTATCGACAACGCAGCAATGCAATTGGTTAAGAATCCGAAGAAATTTGATGTGGTATTAACAGCAAATCTTTTTGGCGATATCCTGACGGACGAGGCTTCACAGATTGCTGGATCAATGGGGATGTTAGCCTCGGCTTCTGTGGGCGATGGTACCGGTTTCTTTGAGCCTATCCACGGTTCGGCGCATGATATCGCGGGTCAGAATAAGGCGAACCCACTTGCTTCAATTTTATCAGCTGCATTAATGCTAGACATTAGCTTTGGCCTCCAAGCAGAGGCAAAAGCAGTGACTAATGCTGTTGCTGAAACGCTTAAAGCAGGCTGGAGAACCGGTGATATCGCGAATACCAATACAGAGGCTTCCAAAATCCTAGGCACTCAGGAAATGGGCGAAAAAGTATTGGGGTTTATTAGATAGTATACCCTTTTAATTTGTAAATCTTTTGAATTAAGAAATTATGTTACACGATCCTAATCATCTTTACATCTTCGACACCACATTACGTGATGGCGAACAGGTACCAGGCTGCCAATTAACTACTCCGGAGAAAATTGAGATCGCTAAAGACCTGGAAAAACTGGGTGTAGATATCATCGAAGCCGGTTTCCCCGTGTCAAGCCCTGGTGATTTTCAATCTGTTGTAGAATTGTCCAAAGCGGTGAATGATGTTATTATATGTGCATTAACCCGTGCCAATCAAAACGATATTGACGTAGCTGCCGAAGCTTTAAAATTTGCAAAACGTCCGCGTATCCACACCGGAATCGGTTCTTCGGACATGCATATCAAATATAAATTCAATAGTACACGTGAGGAGATCTTAGAACGTGCGGTAGCGGCTGTCAAACACGCTAAATCCTATGTGGAAGATGTCGAATTCTACGCAGAGGATGCAGGTCGTGCAGATTTGGAATTTTTGGCTAAAATGATTGAATCTGTTATTGCTGCAGGTGCTACGGTTGTCAACATTCCTGATACCAACGGTTATTGTTTGCCAGATCAATATGGGGCTAAAATCAAGTATCTTAAGGAACATGTTCGTAATATTGATCAAGCAATTATCTCGGCGCATTGTCACAATGATTTAGGTCTTGCTACAGCCAACTCCATCGCTGCCATACAAAATGGAGCCCGTCAGGTAGAATGTACCATCAATGGTATTGGCGAACGTGCAGGTAATACCTCTTTGGAAGAAGTTGCGATGATCCTTAAGGTGCATAACCAAGCGTTCGGAAGTTTAACTTCAAATATCGATAGCCGTATGTTTACCTATCTATCGCGTAAGGTCAGTGAAATGATGAACATGCCTGTGCAACCCAATAAAGCGATTGTAGGCCGTAATGCCTTTGCACATAGTTCAGGGATCCACCAAGACGGTTTCTTGAAGCATCGTGAAAATTACGAAATCATCCGACCAGAAGATGTGGGCCTTGACGAAGCAGACATTATCTTAACAGCCCGTTCAGGAAGACACGCGCTTAAACACCATTTAGAGCGCTTAGGTTTCCATCTTGAAAAAGATGATCTGGCAGATTGTTATCAACGTTTTTTGCTTTTAGCTGACGAAAAGAAAAATATTTGTGATGATGACCTAAAAAGCCTCATCCAAGAAAAGATATAGAAAATGGAAGGCTGCATCTGCAGCCTTTTTTCATCAAAATACAACCTTAATCATCCTGTAAAAAAATGGATCTATCAACCCTAAACATTAATTCAGAAGCTACGCTTGAACGCATCAAATCGGTGGTCAATCGTACGCCTTTACAATATAACCGACATTTATCCGAAAAATATGGTGCCGAAGTCTATCTCAAACGAGAAGATCTACAAGTGGTACGTTCCTATAAATTGCGCGGTGCTTATAACAAGATTATCTCCCTGACAGACGAAGAAAGACAGCGCGGTGTGGTTTGCGCAAGTGCCGGCAATCACGCTCAGGGAGTAGCTTTTTCTTGCAACAAACTGGGTATTAAAGGTGTTATTTTTATGCCTGGCCCAACGCCACGTCAAAAAATTTCGCAGACCGAAATGTGGGGCAATGGCAATGTTGAAATTGTGTTGACCGGAGATACTTTTGACGATTGTCAAAAAGCTGCCTTGGCTTACACCCAAGAGCATGGTATGACTTTTATTCCCCCATTTGATGATCTTAAAGTCGTGGAAGGACAAGGTACTGTAGCCGTCGAGGCGCTTCAGGATCTTCCCGATATGGATGTCATATTTATTCCGATTGGTGGCGGCGGACTAGCTGCAGGAGCTAGCTATTACCTGAAAAGCAAAAATAAAGCGATCAAATGTTATGGAGTCGAACCTGAAGGTGCACCGTCCATGCAGGCCGCACTGGAAAACGGAGCACCGATTGAACTGGAACAGATCAACAAATTTGTTGATGGCGCTGCTGTAAAAAAAATCGGTGCAATAACATTTGATATTGCCAAGCAATTATTGGATGATACGCGTTCTATTCCAGAAGGTAAAATCTGTACCTGTATCTTAGAACTCTATAATAAAGATGCCATCGTCGTCGAACCAGCTGGAGCACTTTCCGTCGCAGCGCTAGAGTTCCACAAAGATGAAATTAAAGGCAAGAAAGTAGTCTGTATCATATCTGGCGGGAATAATGATATCGACCGGATGAGCGAGATCAAAGAACTGTCCTTACTTTATGAAGGATACAAACATTATTTTATCGTCCGCTTCCCACAACGTCCGGGAGCATTAAAACTTTTCGTCTCCGAAGTATTGGGGCCTAAAGACGATATTACCCGATTTGAATTTATCAAAAAAACGGAACGGGAACGTGGTCCAGCCTTAGTCGGCATTGAACTCAACAAACCCGAAGATTATGATACCTTAATTACCCGTATGAAAGAGTACAAATTTGATGTAATTGAAATCAATAAAGACCAAACATTATTCGAGTATTTGGTATAAAAACAAAAATCGGCAATTTAAATACAGTGCCCTCAAAAGTTAGACAAAAAGCTTTTTGAGGGCATTTTTAGTACAGAACAAGCATCATAATACTTCACTCAGCAATAAAGCGCTCCACGGCAATGTATCAACTGTCATAGTTGTAGGGATGATGTTACGCTTTTATCGAACTGCATTATACTTCCCTAATATAAAGACAGACCTACTTAATGCATACATTCAATTTATCGATAAAATTATACTAATTACGCAGATAAAAATCTTATATTTAAGTGTTTAATCAAAAATAAGCATGCTATGAGAGTATTAATTTTCACAATTTTGACCTTAATAGGTCAACTTACCTTTGCGCAGACAGACAAAAGCAAACGTCCAAGTCCTCCAGACCACACCAAAGTAACCACAACCGATGGTATTACGATCGATATCAATTATAGCCGGCCTTCACTTAAAGGCCGTCAGCTTGGTGTTGATATCGCTCCCATTGGAAAAGTTTGGCGTACCGGAGCCAACGAAGCCACCACGATCGAATTTAATAAGGATGTGCTGGTCGAAGGCAAAAAACTGCCCGCTGGAAAATACGGTCTTTATAGTATCCCCGGAGAACACGAAACAACCTTGATGTTCAACAAAGTATGGAACCAATGGGGAACAAAATATGAAGCCAATGAAGATGCCCTACGTGTCTCCGTTAGCAATGGCACAAGCAGCAATGCGCAAGAGCAGTTTAAGATAAGTGCTACACCAGAAGGCACTGTATCCTTGGAATGGGGAGAATATGTGGTTCCCTTTAAGGTTAAAGCGAGTAATTAACTGATCGGAATCGACTAATCCGTTTTGCAGAAAAAGGACATTTTCAAACAGAAATCATGTCCTTTTTCTGTATCTGCAGGCACTCTGGGCTAGGGCTAATCAACAGCAGTCTTATCTTTTGTATGCAGGCCATATTTTTCCATAAAAATAGTATACTCCTCTTCGTCACGGTTCATTTTATCATACCAGTTCTTTTTAAGGATAAGCGTAGTAATTCCCAATATCAAGATTGTTGTCAGCAATCCCTGCCCCTCTTTAATCACAATATACATCGGAAGCAATGTCAAACAACATTGCCATATTATCCCAACAAGCACATTAAACATATCTCGTTTAAAGTGGTCATTCTTTTTCAGATCCGGGTATTTTTCAAGCGCTTTTTGGTGAATAGGCGCCCAAAAGCCCCAAGGTCGTATACGCACATAAAAATCAATAAGGACATCCTCTTCGGTGGGCTTAGATAACCAGGTCCCCGCAAAACAGCCCAGCAAAGAAAGGGTAAACAAGAACGGGAAGAAATATAACGGAAGGGTATCTGGAAAAAACTGTGGGAGTATTACTGCACCAAATATGCCAGTCAACATCCCCCAAAAAAATCCAGCGCCATTAAACCGCCACCAGTGCCATTTTAATACATTGGCCGCAATGTACCCACCGTATAAGGCGGATACGATCCATTGTAATACCGAATTGATATTCTGCACGTATAAACCAATAATGGTACTACAGACGACCACTGCGATAGAAACAACATAACTCAAACGGATCTGCTTCCTGGGTGAAGCAGACCGATACATAAACTTCAACAGCACATCATTTACCAGATAAGCCTGTGCTGCATTGACTGTTGAAGCGAAAGAAGACATAAATGCCGCCAAAAGGCCCGCTAGTAATAATCCGGTCAACCCAACCTTTCCAAAGCGGCTGATCGCTTTGGGCAAAATAATCTCAAAATCCATCTGATTGCCCATTTGTGCAAATTCATCCCGAAAAAACACCAATGCCAATACCGTGAAGCCCATAATCATTAAATAGCGGGGAATAAGCAGGATTACAGAAACCGAACCACTCATTAAGGCTGCTTCTTTCGGAGATCTACAAGCCAATATTTTCTGCATATCGTAATTGGCGGCCGGCCCTGCCATACTCATAAATATGCCCTTAAAAAGCATCATCATGACAAATATGGAGAATAGATTATATTGATCTGCAGCGATCCTATCCATAATGGAAGGAAGTAAAGTACGCCAATCTAAGTCCAATTGCCAGCCAAAGAAAGGTGAGTCCCAGCCTTCCGGTGTATTAGCTGCCAGAAGTTCCGGACTAACCTGCTGCATCGCAATAACAGCAATAGCTATCCCCGAAATAATCATGATACCAAATTTGACCATATCTGCCCAGACAATACTGTGCATCCCACCCAGCATAACATAAAAAGTTGTAATCGCTGTAAAGAAAATGCCATACAATTGCGGAGCCATAGCGGGATCAATCGTCAATGGTATAAAACGGGACAACTGCTCCCACGGGAAAAACACTTCCATGAATTTTCCTATACCAATAAAGCCATAACACAAAAATCCCAGCACCGCAACAATGGCATAAAGAATGACAATGGTATAAGCGCCATCGGCCCCTCTACCGTGACCAAAACGTGTACGGATCCATTCTGCACCGGTCAATACATTCGACCGTCGCAGCCATACCGATAGATAAACCATCAGAAAGATCTGATTGAAGACAGGCCATAACCAGGGTATCCACATACTTTTTAAGCCATATACAAAGGCAAGATAGACCATCCACATGGTTCCGGAAATATCAAACATACCCGATGCATCAGAAATACCAAGCATATAATAGGGCAGCGATTTTCCGCCTAAAAAATAGGAGTCAAGATTTTTGGCGGCCCTTTTTTTAAGGATCAAACCAATCACAATCATCGTTAGTAGGTAACTAATGATGATAACTATATCTATTACGGAAATTTCCATGAATATTCTTTTCGTGGTCATCCGCAATCTACAATTATATTTCTATTTCTCCAATTGGTCAATGAGCACCGAAACCGGGTAGTGATCGGATATTCCCTCCAACGCGGAACTATTGTGCACTTCGACCTGCTTCACATGCGACGCCAATGGCTCTGATATCAAGATATAATCAAGACGTTCAGAAATAGCCGCTAGGCGCGAGTCTCCCCATGTCCAATTATAAAGCGTTGCAGCGGGGTAGCTCGCGCGCTTAGTATCCGGAAACACAGACCGTCCTATACAATCGTCAAAACCTGCTGCCAGGAAAGTAGATAAGACCCTGTAATCAAATCTACCGCAGCTCATATTACCAAATTGCGGATGCTCCCGATCCCATTTTGTCAAATTTGCCTTGAGTATAGGTTTCTTCTCTAGCCAGATGGCATCTAAGGGAGAATATGCGTTCAGGTCGCCCAGAATAATGCAGCTATCGAGCAGATTCTTCTTCACATATTCCGTAATCTGAATTGCTTCTTTGAGGCGAAACTCCCAGGAAAAGGGGCTTAGATGCGTCAGGATAAAATTTAAATTTCTGATCTTAACATGCAGCATACCATGCCAAAACCCATCCAGCTGGGCTTTGATGAGCGTGATCGGATAGCGCGATGAAATCCCAACGGGATAACCCTCCTCCTTTAACAATACAGTGTAACTGTGTCCATATGTTTTCGCCAATTGCTGTAGATCAGTTTGCTTAAAACCCACTAATTCCTGTAACGCCACAATATCAGGTTTTTCTTTTTGCATCCATTCACTAAACTTCGTCTTGCGATCCGCTTGCTGTTCAAACCCATTCCAGATATTATAGGAGATAATTTTCAATTCAGCCTGTCCTTGTGCACGCACAAAAGACATCAAGCACAATAAACTAATGAGTGCGCATATTTTAATTGGAGTGTTCTTTAGCATAACATTTGGTTATTCATTATAGCTTTCTTTTGTTTATGTATTCCTTTATTTTCTACCTGATTATCCCATTAGTCTCTGCCCGATGCAAATTGATTAAGCCCATCTTATAAATTAGGCTACGTTTTACACAACAAGCAAAATACAGCTTACCGATTAGCTTCACCTCGTTCTATTTTACGAAATGACTCTTCGGTCCGCTGTTTTCATTATTCACATAACGCGCGTTATGATCAATCAGATTGACCACTTTCTGAAGCGATTCCGCGGAACGAAGCCCATCAGCGGGCGTATTCAGGCAATAATCCAGCAGTTTAGGCACCGAAGAAACCGCAACATGCGTCCGCGTATCGCTGGAAGCGTAATAAATATATACATTATCATCTGCATCTTTAATCCAGCCATTGGAAAACAATACATTGGAGACGTCGCCGACCCTTTCTTCCCCTTCAGGTGCCATAAGATAGCCCGCAGGTTCGGCAATTAATTCACTGGGGTCAGCTAAGCTGGTGAGATAGAGGTACAATACATAGCGTAAACCTGCTGCAGCCCCCCTCACGCCATGCGCAAGATGTAACCAGCCTTTTTCCGTTTTCAGCGGTGCAGGCCCTTCCCCATTTTTGAGTTCCTTGATGGTATGATAAAAACGTTTATTGATAATCTTTTCTTTTCGAATTTCAGCTCTGGTAATATCGTCCACGAGTGCCCAGCCAATACCACCCCCACTCTTTGCGAGAATAAAATCATCTTGGGGACGTGTATAAAAGGCATACTTACCCTGTACAAATTCAGGATGCAGTACCACATTACGTTGCTGGCTATTCGCTTTCAGGTTGGGTAAGCGTTCCCAATGCAGCAAGTCTTTTGAACGGATGATTCCCGCAGCGGCAACAGCACTGGACAGGTCACCCGCAGCAGCATCAGAAGCGTGCTTTTCACTACAAAAAACACCATATATCCAGCCATCTTCATGAGCCGTAAGCCGTAGGTCATAGACATTTGTCTCTTCATTGTCCAAATCAGGCAGCAGCAATGGATGCGCCCAAAAATGGAAGTTATCAATGCCATTATCACTCTCTGCAATGGCAAAAATGGATTTCCGGTCAACACCCTCCACCCGGAGGAACAACAGGTATTTACCATTCCAATAGAGAGCCCCGGCGTTCATTGTTGCGTTGAAAGCGATACGTTCTAAAAAATGTGGATTTGTCAGAGGATTAAAATCATAGCGCCAGGTAAGCGGAATATGCTCTTTGGTCATGACCGGATTTAAATAACGGGTTACTACTTTCCCTGCATTAGAAAGTCCGACATTTGCTTTCTCCAATAATAAGCGTTGTTTTTCGACGACATAAACACATTGATGTTCAAAGGATTCGGACATAAAAATACGTAAGATCAAAAAAATTTTAGTTATAAATTCGCTGGATAAAGTGGTAGACGCGTTACCCGATGAAATGCTGTACCACTACCCGTAGTGATTTCCATTTCAAAGACAAGCTCTTTCGTCTTTGGGTTAATCTCCATCACCCGGCCACCAGTTCCAGCACTCGTTTTCACACCCATACCCGGAAAGAATAGTATATTGCCAGTCTGTGACAGGTATTGTACACCGGATAAGGCCTGCGCAAAGGCTTCGGTTCCCCTTTCTTTTCCATACGACCACAATTGTTGGACAGTTTTCTTGGCCGCATCAATTTTATATTCAACAACCCGGCTATAATTGTTTGCTCCCGATCCAAAATTGGGTATCCAATTACGGTTATAGCCATTATCGAATACCAAAATACGATCCTCAGAAAGGGCTACAGGAGTATGCGGCCCCCACGGCCAATCAAATCCGGCGGTGCTTGCATCACCATTAATAACAGCGGGATCCGTAATGACTGAGCCATCTTCTGCAATAGGCTTCAACAACAACGGTTGATATTTCGCCTCCCAAAATTTATGTGGAGATATCATCCATTGTGGCTGTCCGGAATGATTAAAACGCAAGATACCCTGATAACGTAAAGTCGCCAATAAATCATCTCCAATTTCTGCAATGGAATTGTTGTGTGCCCAATTATTGGGCGTCTGTGAGAATGCAGGCGGTGTAATGCCGTCAGGTTTTACATAGCGCATGGTATCAAGTTGTTTGCTGAGATCCCATTCATTGACTAAATCTCCTGTTTGAGGATTCAATTCGATGATATGATCATTAACACGAGGCTCACCATTCACCAAACGTGCGGAATTCTTGGTGACTGTTATCAAAAAATTACCATTAGTAGCTTCTGTAATTTCATGGTGAAATCCATAGCCCATTTTGGCAAGATCCCATTCACGTTTCAAATTTCCGAACATATCAATTTCCACTACCCTTTGCTGCGCTTGGTCACCGGCAATAAAAGTTCCGATTTTAGTACGCTTAAGGCCAATGGAATAAGAGAGACGTTGCAATTCGGGAGATGATTTAAGCTGTAGAAGCCAGCGTAATTCCCCCTCTTGGTCGACCATATAAGGAAGTGAAACATCGGCTTCACTTCGACCAGGATAATGTACGAGGTTCAGTCCCGGCTCCATTTTGTCTGCTCGGGATTTTACAATCTTCCACCTTGGGAAGTCTTGTACTGTCAATGCCGCAGTCTGAATATGTATGGTAGTTTTCCCCCGTTCATTGCCTTCCCGATCGGTAAAAATCAGATTAACGACGTTGTCGTGATCAGGATACAAGCCCAGTATAGGCACACTTTGACGTGGAATATCGGCATGGCATAAATGTGTAATTGTACCAGCTGATCCGTTTTTCCCTTGCACTATCACTTTTACACGGCCATAAGTAGGTAGCCAGAGATCGACCATGGCTGCCAATGGGTTATACCCCGAGGGATTGAGTTTGATCTTTTCGATCGTATAATCGAGCGATTTCCCTTTCGTCGGAACTATCAATTTGGACCCGTCACTAAATGTAAGATCAGTGCGCCAGCGTTCCAGTTCAGGTTCTATTTTTGAAATATCCTCCAGAGGAATGTTTACACTTCCTTTTTCAAAATGGAAGATATACTCTTCTGTTTTTTTTGCGATGTCCAGCAATAGCTCGCCATCCTCAACTTTTGCACTTAGGGATAGTTTTGCGATTGATTCTACCGGTCTTTCCTGATCTTTTTTACAAGAAACAAGCAATAAAATTAATATTGCAGGATACAGAACCATATTTTCAAATGACCTACCTATTCTTTTCGTAGCTATCATACAGTTATTTCGTTAAAAAAATGGAGCTTTTTCTATGTTCCAGCGAAAATACCGTGCTGGATAAAACTTAATGGAATGCATACAACACCTGTATCAAATTACGGCCACTAAAACCTCAACAATCATCTTTATATTCTTTGCAAATCAATTCTTGTTATCAACTCAATAGCACAGGAGAAAATCAGCTATCATACGAACTTGATCTACGAGCAAGTATGCATATAAACGAAAGATGATCTGAAGGCAATGAGATGAAAGTTCCGAAATCTGTCTCAGGGGATCAGATTTTAGGCCTTTTAAAATTAATGTTAGATCATTCTCCATCATACTTTTCAATTTTAATGATGAATAAATTTAAAGGGATGAAGAATTAACGATACTTCCGTTTTTACGATTTTATTGGGAGGATCGAACAACCCTCCCAATAAATTCTTTATCGCCACAATGGATGTTGCTGAATTTTTCCATTTGTATTGATCTCACCTTCAGGAATCGGCAAATAATAATGCTTAGGTTGGAAATTATTAGCCCCCTGCTTCTTATTATCGACAAAAATCTGTTTCATTTGTGCTGGTGTATACCAGCGTTTTAGATCGAAAAAGCGATGTCCCTCAAAGAAAAATTCCAGTTCATTTTGTTTGATCACCTCCTTCATCAACTCATCGGCATTGGCCCAAGTTTTATTTGCTAAACCTGCGCGATCACGAACACGCTTCAAACTAGATGCGGCTCCAGCGGTGTTTCCATTTTTTGCACAGGCTTCGGCATGCAACAACAATACTTCAGCAAAACGGAATACACGAAGATTATTATTCCGGTTGGCAGCATCATACATACTATTTGCTCCGGAGATATTGCGATAAAAATTAGTATACTTCTTAATGAGGAAACGACCAGTTTTACCATCAATTGTTGGGAAAGTAGGCTCACCGCGCTGACGTTTAGGTCCAGCATTGCTCCACATAAGGTCAAAAGATTGATTCCCAAACCAGGCACCATCAGTAAGTCCCGTTTCATAGTCAGAGTATTTCCAAAAGAAACTCGTATACATCCGTTTATCAAAACGCGTATCAGCGCCCGCAGGACGTTCTTCCGAAATAAAGTCACGAACGACAGCTGCCCCTGGCATTAATTTAAACCAAGCACCTGTGCCATCTGGCCCAGCAAAGTTCGGTAGAACGAATCCCATAGCACAAGAAGCACAATCTACGCCCCAATTGCCATCCCCTCCAAATTTACTATCGTAGACTATTTCCCAAACTGATTCTTTATTAAGTTTGGTCGTTTCCTTGAAATTATCTTCAAAATTAGTCATCAAATCATAGGTATAGGGTGCTGTCAATAAGGTTTTCAGTTCAGCTTCGGCCTCAGCATATTGTTTGGTATATACCAGTGCCTTTCCCAGATAGGCAACCGCTGCCCCTTTCGTAATCCGTCCAGCTTCGGCTGCAGATCGTGTTACCGGTAGATTGTCCTTCGCTATTTTAAAATCCGCAATGACCTGTTTCCAGACCTCGGCTTCCGGTGCTGAAGGTTTGCTCGCGCCATCTGGATCATCATCTGTCGGCAACACACGCAAAGGCACATCACCATAATTTGCCGCCAGCAGAAAATAATACATCCCTCTTAAAAAGTTCGCTTCCCCCACCAATTCCTTCTTCCTGTTTTCATCCATCGAAACCCGTGGGATATTTTTCAAAAACACATTTGCTCTGTTTATTCCACTATACAAGCTACCGAAATCGCTCTCCGGCGTACCCGCTGAATTGAGAAAATTGATATATTCCCAAGTAAACGCTTCCTCACCACTGAGAAACCACATATCGTCCGCTCTATTCATCGTTTGATAGCCACCATAGGCCCCATAGTAACCTGACATTTGTGAGCGAATTGGTGAATAAATCGTAGCCATTGCAGATTGAGCATCGGATTCAATTCTCCAATAGGTTTCCTCAATGGGTAAATTGGGGTTGTTTCGATCCAAAAAATCTGACTTACAACCTCCTAAAAACAATAAGGACGCCGCTATAACCGTATATTTTTTTATTGAAAAGTTCATCTATATCGTATTTTAAAACATAAAATTTATTTATATAACAGATCGATTATCCATTAAAAATTAGCCTGAACACCAAACATAATCGTTCGTGCCAATGGGAAACGACCATGATCTGTACCAGCTGTCAATACACCTGATGGTGTTCCATTATCACCATTACTTTGGCCCAAATCTGGTGTATAGCCTTTATATTTTGTCACTGTAAACAAATTGTCTCCAGCCAGAAATACGCGTGCATTTTTCAAAGTAGCCTTACTTAGCCATTGTGCTGGCAATGTATAGCCTACTTCAATCGTTTTTAAACGGAAGAAAGCTCCGCTCTCAATCCAACGGTCACTGACCCGGCGCTTATTGTCATTTGGATCCTCTCGCGTGTACCGTGGAATATCCGTATTTGGTTTGCTTGCTGTCCAAGAATCCAGTAAACGAACGGAATGATTATTCACTTCGTTGGTTTGTTCTGTGCGTGCTCGGGTATAGTTATAAATCTTATTACCATACATACCATCAAAAAAGACAGTCATATCGAATCCTTTATAGTCTATGCCCCCGCGGATACCATAAGCAAGTTTAGGGAAAGGACTTCCAACATATTGACGGTCATTATTGTCAATACGACCATCTTTGTTATAATCTACAAATTTGATATCCCCCGCAGCAGCATTCGGTTGAATTACATTACCTTCTGCTGATTTATAGGCTTGAGCTTCAGCATCTGACTGGAAAAGTCCATCTGTTTGGATTACCCAAAAGCCTCCTATTGGATACCCAACCTTGGCCCAAGTGATCGTTCCCTCCCCTTGCGGATTATAACCTCCAAATTCCTGTACATTACCTATAGTAACAGCCTTCACTTCATTTTTCACGGTAGAAGCATTAATGCCAATGTTATAGTTCAATTCTCCAACAGAATTCTTGTATGTCGCTAATAGCTCAAAACCTTTGTTGCTAATTGTACCCGCATTCATCACTGGTGTTCCCTTAAGTCCAGCGGAAGGAGGTTGATTGATACCTAGAAGAATATCCTTGGTCTCACGCACGTAATAATCAGCACTGATGTTCAATTTCTTTTGCATAAATGCCAAATCCAACCCAATATTGCTTGTCGCTGTTTCTTCCCAAGTCAGATTTCGAGGCGAAACCCAGTTGATACCTGTACTTGCCCCCTGCCACCAGGTACCTCCTTGTAAATAATTGATACCGTAGGTGGTTATCCGCTGTGTGGTGTAATTTGCAATTTCCTGATTACCCAGTCGACCATAACTAGCACGGAGTTTAAATTCATTGACTGTACCTTTTGCTGTTTCGAAAAATTTCTCATTCATCACGTTCCAACCCAAAGCGATAGACGGGAATACCCCATATCGGGCTCCATCTGCGAATTTGGAAGAACCATCACGACGTATTGTAGCTGTAAGTAGATAACGACTATCATAACTATACATCACCCGTCCAAACTGGGAAATCAATGCGGCTTCATTTAAGCTACCTGAGGTTGTTTGTTCTGTTGGAGAAGCTGCATCAATAGCATCCGTACCTAATGGAAGATTATTTCTTCCCACACCAAAACCGCGATTGGTATTTTCTTGCGCAGAATAACCTGCTAGAATAGAAATGGTATGTTTATCAAATGTGTTATCGTAATGTAATGTATTTTCAACTAACCATTGATTGTTAAAAAATGCGCTTTCATTAAGAAAAGATTTACGCACATCGGTACCATAGGTATAGGCGTCCCCTTTATTATAATTCCTTCCTGTCGTTCGATTAACCCCAACATTCAATTTATATTTCAACCCTTTAACGAACAGATCCACCTCAGCATATCCATTGAGCATGAGATCTGTCTGATATACATGTCGGTTAAATAAGTTCAAAATCCCCACTGGATTGTCCAAGTTCTTCATCCATGGCGCATAAGTAGCATATCCACCAACTAAATTGGCATCATAAATGGGTACCAGCGCGTTTTGCCGCAAAATATCTGTAATGGTCAGCTCTGAAAATTTACGGTCACCTGATTTTATCAAGAAGGTATTTCCTACCCGTAAGTGGTTGTTAAAAAAACTAAAGGTATTTTTTGTACGTAGATTGAAGGCTTTATAACCGGTAGTCTTCAAAATACCTTGTTGATTTAAATAACCTCCGGACACACTATAGGTCGACTGTTCACCCCCTCCCGAAATATCTAGATTGACCTTATTAACTGGGGCTGTGCGAAACACTTCGTCTTGCCAGTTGGTATTTGTATTCAGATTTTGCGCTTCTGTTGGTAGATACCCATTATCATGCTGAAACTCTTTCCATTGTGGGCCATCCATCAAATCCATTTTTTTAGGAAGACTTTGAATCCCCGTGTATGCATTTAAACTTAAGGTCGCTGGGCTTGCTTTTCTACCACCTTTTGTGGTAATAATGACGACACCATTGGCCGCCCGAGATCCATAGATCGCCGCCGCAGAAGCATCTTTCAAAACTTCCAACGAAGAAATGTCATTCGGATCCACCATATTGATATCGCCAAATACCCCGTCAATGACGTATAGAGGCGCATTATTACCCAAAGAACTTAAACCACGGACGTTAATACTCATACCTGCACCAGGCGTTCCGCTAGCACTGGATACCGTCACACCAGCAACACGTCCTTGCAAAGCCCCAGCAGCACTTTTGGCTAAATTAGATTGTAGATCTTTTCCAGTCACTGATGCGACGGCACCAGTCAGGTCACTTTTTTTCACTGTACCATATCCGATCACAACAACCTCATCCAAGTCAGTTCCCGATTGAAGGACGATGCTATAGGTTGCCGCGTCATTGACAAGTACCTCCTGTTCCTTCATCCCCACATAAGTAATTTTTAGGGTCTTTCCTTTCTCAACATCAAGCGCAAACGAACCATCGGCGTCCGTCTTTGTACCAGCGGTACCGCCTTTAATGTTCACCGTAGCGCCCACTACTGGCTTATTATCTGCATCAAGTACTTTCCCCCGTACCTTTTGAGATTGCTGAGCCCAAGCAAACGTTCCATAGGCGGAAAGCAGGAGTAGTAAAGCAGTTTTTCTCATATTTTGTCTGTATTTAAGGTTTACAATAAATAGATAGATGTATATAATATGCCTATACGTAATTGGTATGCGACTATTGGTTTATCAGACGAAATTAGAGAAAAGGAAAGGTCACGAATAGCAAGATCAGCTCATTTATATTGTACTTTTAGTTCATATTTCTGATTTCAAAAACAGTAAAAAACAAATACAAACGATTGCGTAAAATCAAAAAGACGGTAAAATTCAACAAATAAAGTGAATTTTGGCAGCACCGAAAAAACACTATAAAACAGCACATTATCATAAATAGGCGATTTTTTCATTGAACTTTGGACTCACTGCAATTGAAGTATGAAGTAAGTTGATTAACGATGTTCAGCACAGCTTTTAAGAGTAGTAATAAACAAATAGCCTAGATATAAAGCCATTTTTAAGGAAGGCATCAATACGATGAACTTCCCCAAACTATTTGTTCAGAAAAAATGCTGTGGATCCCAGGAGAGAACGGAATAATTCAATAATCAAAATACAACTAGATAATCATCTGTTGTTTGCGTAGGCTATTGCGGTACTCAACTGGAGTAATCCCCTTCTTCTTTTTGAATACACGGTAAAAATAAGAGACACTGTTAAAGCCACATTGCTCAACGATATCAGCAATCGGAGTTTCTTCTTTTAATAAACGAACCGCCATATTAATCCGGAAATCAAGAAGATAGTCTGTAAAATTCATGCTTGTCGCTGTTTTTAGAAAACGGGAGAAGGTCGACTTGCTCATGTTCATGATCGCAGCCACCATAGGTAGATTTAACTCTTTATTGACATTGGTAACCACATATTCTTGCAAACGCCCCATAAGCAGCTCGCTATTGCTCAAAACAGTATTGGTTGCTGTAGATAGGATACGGATATCCTCTCCTTTTGACAGTTCATAGAGCAAGACAAACAGTTTCATCACCGAATAAAAACCATCTCGTTCCAAAGTCAGTATCCGGAGCAGCGGGAGGACACGGTCAACCGTGTTCTTACCAAAAACCACCCCGCGCGAGGCTTTGGCCAAAAGCTGTTGTATGCTTGCAAATTGCTTTTTATCCAAATACTGTTCGATGAGCGAGGGGTGAAACTGGATCGTGATTTCATGAATATCATTGGATTGGCATTCCCCATCTTTCCAGGCATGCTCAAGCTCAGGACTTGCAATCAGTACCAGGTCATGCTCACCAATCGTTTCTACCGAATTACCAATAATCCGCTGGGCACCAGCAGCACCTTCTACATAATTAAGCTCGTACTCGGGATGAATATGGACTGGAAAGGTAAAAGAAGATTTCCTTCGATCAAAGACCACAAAACAGTCGTCAGAAGACAATGGAGATTTTTCTCTAAAGATATCAGGCCTCATAATCGGATTTTCCCCTTTGGTAAATTATCCAAACTTAATTAAAATTCTAGGCATAATCAACCTTATTCTTTTATAGATTTCACCCCTATTGTTGTTAAGCAACTGTGTTCAATACTTAAGAACAGGGCATGGTCATCTAAAGCGGTCTACCCGCTACTTAGCGGAACAAAATGTTCTTGTTTTACATCTTTTTTCGGAAAATAGGCTAAATAAAAAAAGAGACTGCTTCTTTCAAACAGTCTCTTTCCATATTCGAAAACGGGAACTAGTTCTTTAAATATTTTTCCAGAAATTGGTCCTGTTCCCATAGGAGGTGGAAGATATTCTCTTTAGCCACATAACCATGGGCTTCCCGTGGCAGAATAACCATGCGTACAGGCGCACCTAGGTTTTTTAAGGCTTGAAAATAACGCTCTGTCTGTAAGGTAAATGTGCCAGGGTTATTATCAGCTCCGCCATGGACAAGCAATAAAGGGGTCTTCATACGGTCAGCGCTGACAAATGGAGACATGGTCATATACAGCTTTGGGTCATCCCAAAAATTTCGCTGTTCGCTTTGAAAACCAAAAGGTGTCAACGTCCGATTATAGGCTCCTGAACGGGCAATTCCTGCTGCGAATAGTTTTGAATTGGACAATAAATGCGCCGTCATAAAGGCGCCATACGAATGCCCGCCTACAGCTACTTTTTTTCGGTCAATATAGCCGAGTTTATCAACCGCATTGATTGCCGCCTCAGCATTAGCGACCAACTGCTCGATAAAACTGTCGTTAGGTTCTTTCTTCCCTTCACCCACAATCGGAAATGCGGCATTATCCAAGACGGCGTATCCTTTGGAAACCCAATATATAAAAGATCCATAACTTGGAAATGTAAACTCTTTCGGATTTGCTGTGCTTTGACCGGCTGTACTTTTGTTCTTATATTCCCGCGGATAAGCCCACATCAGCAAGGGTAATTTTTCCTTTTTGTCAAAATCGTAACCAGCAGGCAGATACAAGGTACCCGAGAGTTCCACACCATCCTTACGCTTATAATTTAAGATTTCCTTATGTACTTTTTCAAGCGATCTAAATGGATTTTCCAATGTTGTCAATGCCACCTGCTTGCCAGATTTCATATTTTTGAGGTAATAATTTGGATAGACCGACGCCGATTGAAGTGAGACCAACAATTCGCCAGTCTTTGGGTTTACAATCGTTCCGATCCGTTCCTGTAACTCAGATGTGGCGGCCGTATACAATCGTTTTTTCTTTAACGTTTGGAGGTCCAATTCTTCGACAAAAGGAAACTCCCCTTCTTTGGTAAAACCTTTGCCCACAAACAAGGTTTTATCCTTGTCGATATACATGCTGTAGGTTCCAAATGCATTTTTTTCCTGATGTACTGTGCCCGGATCATTATAGACGTCCTGACTATTTCGATCATGCAACAATTTCGATTCACCGGTAGAAGGGTTGACAACAAAAGTCTTGGCGTTGCGGGTGTCATACCATTGCGAATGGACCAAGGCATACTTATCGTTGCCCCACACAACGCCCGCGTACCGGTCTTTGGTTTTGAAAATTAGCTTTCCATCGCCTTGATAAGGGTAATCCAATGTATAAAGAGCATCACGAAATTCTGCGGCTCTACTAGCGTCACCGCTGTCCAAAGCTTTAACATAAGCTAAGGTTGCGGGTTGGTCGTCCCGCCATTGCAAGGACCGTCTTCCTGGACGTGTCGAAGAAAACCCTTTCGGCATGACCTCTGTTAAAGGTACTTCATTAACCAAAGCAATCTCTTTTCCGGATAGGTCAAAGATGCGCGTCTGTTGCGGGAAACGGGAAGCCGGCACGACATAAGAATATGGTTTCATTATTGTTGTTACCATCACATAAGCACCATTTGGCGAAAAAGCCAGCCCTGTGTAGATACCTTTATCTTTAAAATTAGAAATTGTCCCATCCAAATCCACAAATTGTAAATTGGATTCCACCAGCGTTTCAAAATTCTGCTCATCCTGGGGATTTTTTAAAAGATCCTGATAGGTCCTTAATTGCGATACCTTACCATCGCTCGTTGACACTACAGGTCCAGTAGGTAGATCTTTAGAAGGATCCAATAAGGCCTTTTTCTCTTTTGGCAAGGCTGTAATAATTAACCGCTTGGAATTACTTAACCAATGAAAGGGGGCATCCAATGTGGCATTTAGATTGTAAGCTGTCAACTGCTTGACGGTCTTTGTCGTTAAATCCAATACAAACAGGGCTGTTCCGGCATCGTTTGTATTGGTAAATGCTAGGCGGCTATTGTCAGGAGAAAATACAAAATTGGATAAGGAAGGTATTTTTGGCATTCCTTCAAAATCTGTATATTCAGTTTGTTGCCCAATTCTCTTCAATCCGATCTTTTCGAAAAACATGGTTGAACTTTCCATATTTGTACGGGGATTGATCCGCAATCCAGCAAGTTTCATTTCTTCCTGCCCCAGTTCCGCCAAACTCTTATAGGTCGCACGGTAGCTGAATAACATCCATTTGTTATCACTGGACATCTTCATTTGAGGGGGCCGGATAAAATCGGCCAAAGCCAAAATTTCGGAAGTCGGTTTTTGAAAGGTAATATTCTCTTGCGCCTGTGCTTTTAGAGACAATAATAGCAAGAGACCATAGCATAGCTTCTTCATAAATTTATTTTGCAAATTAGGGCAATAAAAAGTAATAAATTTATGAAAAAAAAACAAGTACTGTAGCCGTTTTATGACACTAAAATTAAACTTAAATTATTTAGTAAAAAGCAGATAAAATTTCATAATTTAAAGTTATCCACATTTATAAAGTATAGATTATCAATTAATTAATAAAGACAACTAGCGACAAACGCATCCTGTGACAAACTTTTGCCCAAAATGTGGAAAAGTCAAACTACCGCTTCGCAAGAAAATATGTGATATTTGTTAAGCTAATGAAAGAATTGGCAATTCAACGAAGTAACGACCTTTCTTTTTCTATGAAGATTGGATAAAAAAAATAAACATACAAACATGGCAAGAATTATCAAATTTGAGAAAAATGATTGTGCCCCTTGTGCACAAGTATCGGCTTATTTGGATCAAAAAGGTATCCAATATGAAACGGTTAATCCTTTTGATGAACCTGACTTGGCCGCAAAATTCAAAATCCGTACGGTTCCAACAGTGATCGTATTGGAAAATGAAGAAATTCAACACCGTATCATTGGCTTTAAACCAGAAGAATTGGCTGCCATTGCACTTTAATAAATTGAAGGTATCATTAAAATAAGAACAACAATATGATACACATTTATTACGATTCCAGAACGGGTAACGTACAGCGTTTTATGGATAAAGTCGCCCAGATCACCGGTTGGCAAATTCATAAAATCACCGCTGACCTTGCGGTAAATCACCCAGGTCATTTGGTCACATTCACCACAAATTTTGGACAGGTGCCCGAAAACACAAAAGAATTCATGAAACGAGAGGCAAAAAATATCTATTCCGTTACCTCAAGTGGTAACCGCAACTGGGGGCCAAATTTCGGTTTGGCGGCTGATCGCATTTCACAGGATTTCGACATTCCACTGGCATTCAAATTTGAATTGTCCGGAACAATGGAAGATATAAACCAATTTATTGACATCTTAAAGAACTTTTGCGATGGTAGCAAACGAAGTAGCAAAAAACTGGATATTGCTTAATAATGAAATCATGATTAAGCATGATGACGAATTCAGCTTACATAAAGATAAGGAAGCTGTTCGTGCATATTTCCTGGAATATGTAAATAAGAACACGGTGTTCTTTTATACATTGAAAGAAAAAATAGACTATTTGATAGAAAACAATTATTATATTGATTTTTATCAATCGTTTACATTTGAAGAAATGGAAGAAGTGTTCAACTATGTGTATGCTAAAAAATTCCGTTTCGAATCCTTTATGGCAGCCTTTAAATTCTTCCAGAGCTATGCACTTCGTGATGACTCTGGTGAAAAATTCTTAGAGCGCTATGAAGACCGCGTTGTTGCGGTATCCCTATTCCTAGCGCGTGAGGAAGGTGTAAAAAAAGCGATTGAATATGCAGAGATCATGATCAACCAAGAGTACCAGCCTGCAACGCCAACATTCCTGAATGCAGGTAAAAAACGTTCTGGCGAATTGGTATCTTGTTTCTTGGATGAAATCGGTGATAATCTAAACGGTATCGGTTATGCGGTTGATTCTGCAATGAAGTTATCTTCCATCGGTGGTGGAGTTTCATTCAATATCTCCAAAATCCGTGCACGTGGAGAAGCGATCAAAGGTGTTGAAGGCCGTGCCGGAGGGGTACTTCCGATCATGAAAATCATGGAAGATACATTCTCCTATGCGAACCAATTGGGGCAGCGCCCAGGTGCTGGAGCGGTATATTTGAATATCTTTCACTCTGACATTGAGGAGTTCCTTGATTGTAAAAAAATCAATGTGGACGAAAAAGTACGTATCAAATCACTTTCGATCGGTATTATCGTCCCAGATAAATTCATGGAATTGGCGGAGAAAGACGAACCTTGTTATTTGATTTATCCACATACAGTCGTGCAGGAGTATGGGCAGTTCTTGGACGAAATGGATATGGACAAGATGTATGACGAGTTAATCACCAATCCAAACGTCAAAAAGAAAAAAATCAACGCGCGTCACCTGTTGGTTAAGATTGCACAGACACAAAAAGAATCTGGTTACCCTTATATCTTCTTCAAAGAAAACACCAATCGCGTCCATGCTCTGAATGAAATCGGTCAGGTCAAATTCTCGAATCTATGTACTGAGATTATGCAGGTATCACAGGTATCGGATATCGAGATTTATGGCAAGCAAGATACGATCCGTTATGGTATTTCCTGTAACCTAGGTTCATTGAATATCGCTACGGTGATGGACAACAAGCGCATCAAAGAAACGGTTAAGACAGCTATGCGAGCTTTAACAGTTGTCACAGATGTAACTAACATCGATATGGTTCCCTCTATTGCAAAAGCAAATCGCGAATTGCATTCTGTAGGACTTGGAGCGATGAATCTACATGGATACTTGGCAAAAAGCTTTATTATGTATGAATCTAATGAAGCATTGGACTTTGCCAATACATTCTTCATGATGATGAACTACTATTCATTAGAAGCATCCATGGAAATTGCAAAAGAACGTGGAAAAACATTTGTTGGATTTGAGAAATCAGCTTATGCAGATGGCACTTATTTCAATAATTACGTGAACCGTGATTACCTTCCAAAAACAGCTAAGGTAAATGAATTGTTTGAAGGTATACACATTCCAACTGTTGAAGATTGGTTAGAATTAAAAGCAAAAATCAAAGAACATGGTATATACCATGCGTACCGTTTGGCGATTGCTCCAAATCAATCTACTTCCTATATCATGAATGCAACAGCATCGGTTATGCCAATTGTGGATATTATTGAAGTGCGCGAATATGGGGACAGTACAACATATTACCCAATGCCATATTTGACAAATGATAATTATTTCTATTTCAAATCGGCTTACGATATGGATCAGTTCAAAGTATTGAAATTGATTTCGGTCATCCAACGTCATATTGACCAAGGTGTATCTACCATTTTGCATACCAATTCGAAAGACTCCACAAGAGATTTGTCTAGATATTATATCTATGCGCATAAATTGGGATTAAAATCCCTCTATTACACACGGACAAGAAAATCGACCATCGACGAATGTGTCTCTTGTTCAGCTTAATCTTGAGATTTTAGTATTTGGATATATAATGTGAATAGGTCAAAAGTTGCCAAGTTATCGGCAACTTTTGGCTTAATCGACAGGTCAGAAGTTCAAATACATGATAATAAATGCCTAATACTTTAAAATAAAAATGAGTAAAACATATAAAGCTGTCAATTGGAATACTCCCGAGAATGATTATGTATTGATGTTCTGGGAGCAAAATATTCGTCAATTCTGGATTGACACCGAATACATTCCATCAAAAGATATCGATAGTTGGAAACGTATCAGCCCAGAAATGAAAGATGCCTATAAAAAAGCATTAGGTGGTTTGACCCTGTTAGATACCTTGCAGAGTCATACGGGTATGCCAAAAATTATCGACCATATAGATACTTTACAAAATAAAGCTGTATTGTCCTATATGTGTATGATGGAAGCCATTCACGCAAAATCATATTCCACAATTTTCACAACGGTTTCAACGACAGCTGAAATCAATGATATCTTCGAGTGGGTTCAACAAAATAAATACCTACAATACAAAGCACAAATGATCGATGGTTATTACCGTGCTATCGATAAAGAAGATGCCTCTGATGAGGAGATCTATATGGCTATGGCTGCTTCTGTTTTATTGGAATCCTTCTTATTCTACTCTGGCTTCTTCCTACCCTTATGGTTATGTGGTCAAGGTGAAATGGTTGCTTCTGCAGATATCATTAAGAAAATCATCGCTGACGAATCTATTCACGGTGTATTCGTAGGATTGATGGCACAAGATCAATTCAAAAAATTAAAGAATCAAGATCAGGTGAAAGCACGTTTCTTGGCTTTACTTTATAACCTATATGAAAACGAACTGAAATATACCGAAGAGATCTATACTGAGGTAGGTTTGACTGCTGAGGTTAAAGAATATGTTCGTTATAATGCAAACAAGGCATTGATGAACTTAGGTTTTGATCCGATCTTTGAAGTAAAACAGGTCAATCCAATTGTATTGAATGGATTGAATACAGAAACGACACAACATGACTTCTTCTCCAAGAAATCAACAAACTACGAAAAAGCTACTGAGATTGTCCATCTGAAAGATGATGACTTCAAAATGGATGTGGTCGTAGATATATAAGGATTATCAATAGATCTGATAAAAAATCCCCGGGAGTTAAAAAAACTTCCGGGGATTTTTTATTGCGGTGAACGTATTCTATTATTGCTGAAAAGCTTTAATAGCCTGGCCGCGCCAAGCAGCATCAAGTGGAGCGCCAAGCAACCAGGTTAATGTGGGCGCGATATCATAAATCATGATCGTGCCCTTAATCTCTTTTCCTTTTGATACTCCCGGCCCGGTCATTACCCAAGGAATCTCAACTTCTGCCAATGATTTGCCACCATGTCCTTTACCCGTACCCCCATGATCTGCGGCGACAACAAAGATAGTTTCATCTGCGATACCCGCATCCTTAACAGCTTGCTGCAATGTTCCGATCCGTCGGTCAACCTGCTTTAGTTCGGCATAATACTCGGGGGTATCGTGACCTATATTATGACCGACACCATCGGGCTGGTCGAAATGTACAAAAGTAATGGTGGGCTTGTCTTTTTTGATAATGTCCACAGTTGTATTCAACGCGGCCTCATCATCATCTTTGGTATTAATGATCTTTTGGACCACTTTATTGTCAATTAAATACCCTATCCCCGGCCAGCTATGCACGACAGCAAATTGCGCTTTGGGATTCTTCTGTGCCACCGCATTAAATAAAGAAGGAAACATCCCATTTTCAGTTCTGACAGTTGGAGGAATTTCAGGAGTCTTACTATCCCATTCTGTGTAACCATGTGTAGTCGGTCCAGCCCCCATAAGCATAGATGCCCAGTTTACCGCACTAGATGAAGGTAAAACCGTACGCACATGCGTGCTATAGGTTCCCTCCTGCATCATTTGTTTGAGGTTTGGCATTTCAGCCTTAGGGAGGGCATAAGCGCCGAACCCATCGAACCCTACTAAAACGACATGTTTGATTTTTTTGCTTTGTGCCATCACTGCACTGGTCGATAAACCTACCAATAGTAATGGTAATAATAAATTTCTAATTTTCATCTGTATAAATTCGTTTTTTAATTGTGATGAAGCTATCAGATTTATTCATGCTCTTTTGTGATTATTCATTCATAATTAATTTGTTTTTTAATTGTATTCATGAACTCGTTTCACTCGGTTTGAATAAATCATGATGGTTTCATAATTATTGAGCTTTCAAAGACTTAATAACTCAAAAATAGAAACTTTATTCTATTCATTATGTTAAGTAAACATTATTTAATATATCTAACCAACATGTTACATAAAATTTGACACATAGAAAGCCGCTAGTAATTCTACTAGCGGCTTTCTTAAAGGACAATTCAGCACTATAATTCAATTGCCTCAACCTAGCATTCTAGTGCCCCATCAATAACCCGGATTTTGCTTTAAATTAGGGTTCATCGATATTTGTTGTTGAGGTATAGGAAATACTGTCTTTGTCTCAGTTGTCGGCTTGTGATCCCACCAAGTTGCTGTGTGGAATTTACCAAAACGAATTAAATCCCTCCTTCTGAATCCCTCGAAAATAAACTCACGACCACGCTCGGCTAAAAGTTCATCCAATGTTAATGTACCCGTTGTATATTGCCCTTCAGCCCAATCTGTATTCGTAAATGCTCGTTTTTTGCAACTATTGATTAGATCAACAGCTTCTTGAGATGCAATACCACCATTTTTCCGCATTAGGGCCTCTGCTTTCGCAAAATAAATCCAGCTCAAACGATAGACGTTCCAATCCGTATTATTATAATTTTCATCCACTGGTATCTTTACACCATTAACATTCCCGACAAGTGAGTTACCGAGTTTATATTTATTAAAACGGATCCCACTATTTTCTTCACCGTCGCTCATTGTAGAGGATGTACCTCCAGTTTTGGCCCTTCGAATATAATCGACAAAAACCAGCTGTTCTCCCTTATATTCTTCTGATCCTTCCACAATTTTACCATCCACAAACTTAACCATCGGTCCGTTTAAAAACCATTCTTTTTTTCGCAGATCTTTTTCATTGTATTGACCAAAAACCCCTGGAATCAAGACGATACCATTATTTCCAGTTCTCCCGCCACCGTAAATCTCGCTTTGTACGAAATGATAAAACTCACCAGGAAATCCAGTTGCAAAATCTGCTATTTTATAATCGTAGGCAATTGAAAAAATGGTTTCCTTAGACATATCATTCGTAGGCACATAAGAGTCTGTTATATTTGGGTCTAACGCCATAGCACCGTTCAATCCTCCCCCAGCACCCGATATCAATTTGTCAGCCGCCGCGATACAATCATCCCATCGTGGTTGCCCATGCCATTTTTCAGCATTTAAATACAGTTCGACTAACATCGCATAACCTGTAGCCTGCGAAACTCGGCCTAACATCGCTCTAGATAGTTTGGGCGCTGAATCAATATTATCCAAGATTTCCTTTTCAATAAATTCAAAAACCTCTTTCGTAGAAGAAGGTTTGGGTAATGGTTCTTCCGCTGTACTAGGGGCTTTAGTCGTTATCGGGATGTTTCCGAATAGATCCATTAATTTTAAATAATGTAATGCACGCAGCAGCTTAAGTTCGGCGATGAATTCCGTTTTCTCGACATCTGTTAAACCCATCTCAGCCACATCAGATTTTTCAAGAATATCAATGGGACTATTACACAAACCAACCCCCCAATACATCAATACCCATGCATTGTTTAATCCTCCCTCATCTACTGTCCAAGTATGATAATGTAGCCGTTTCCATTTCCCGCCGTCTTCTCCATGCCGTCCCTTGGTTGGCCAGGCCAGTTGATCCGCAGACAACTCTGCAGGTCGCCACCATCCATCCTGCCCTGAGGGTGATATCCATGCATTTGCATGCGTATATGGTCGTAATACTGCAGATATCACTTCATTCTTATTCTTATAAAAATCGCCTGCGACAATAACATCATAAGCGTTTTCATCTAGGTTTGTACAACTTGATGCATTTATTACACACACTAGAAGTAAAATTTTAACAATATTTCTCATAGTAATCATTCATTAAAAACTAAAATTTACGCCAAACAAAAGCGATCTGGTGTTGGGATAGGGACCTCTACTGTCAATGCCCAAACGCTGTCCATTAATTTCATTACCTAAGCCCGTATCCAATACAAAATCTGGATCATTTCCCGAATAGCCAGTAATAGTTGCCAAATTCTGAACGGTCAAATAAGCGCGTACATTATTTACCCAAGTATTGCTCTTCAATTTAAACCGATAACCGATCGTAACTTCATCAATTTTTAAGTGGCTACCGCTCTCCAAATAATAATCAGAGTACATATAGGTATCGTCTATTTCCCTATATTTGGTAAATGCGTCTCTCAAAAGATTCCCTGACCATACTTTGTTGCCGTAAGAAAGCGCTGTCGTATTTAATATATCGTAATCGAATTTACCTCGCATAAAGATTCTTAAATCAAAATTTTTATAAGAGAAATTATTGGTCCAAGAGAGATAATATTTTGGAACCGCGTTTCCTAACACTGCCAGGTCAGAAGCACTTAAATCATCTCTTGAATTATTAATCGCGTCATTGCGTACAGCCTCGCCGTTTCGATTATAAAATAGCCATTTTCCCTCATCATCAAATCCAGCAAACCGTTTACCAAAAAACTCACCAATACGGTGCCCTTCATAAGTTGTAAAGGCATCACCCAATGCGCCAGCTCCACCGATCTCACCAAATGTTTTATATTTCACTTTGAATATATCGTTTGAATAACTTTCTAATACATTTTTCAATGTACTCGCCGTAAAATCCATGTTCCACCTAAAATTATCACGCTCGATAGCGCGATAGCTTAGTGCTAATTCAATACCTTTTGAAGAGAGTGTGCCTACATTGGAATAGATATTATTTCTTATATAGGGTGGCTGAGGGGTAGTATAGGTATCCAAAAGATCAACGGTTTTTCGTTGAAAAAGATCAACGGAACCAGATAGTTTATTGCTAAACATCGTGAAATCAACACCAATATTTGTTTCCTTCTTGGTCTCCCACCTTAAATTTGGGTTAGGATTACGATCAGGACCATAGGTTTCCCGATAAACTTCATCTGGGTACAAATACTTACCTCCTCCTCCTAAGGTCAATCGAGAGGCATTATTTGCAAAACCCGTATTTCCCGTTTCGCCATAACCTGCACGTAATTTCAAATTATTTATAAAACCAACATCCTTCATAAAGTCTTCATTGCTGATATTCCAGCCTATTGACACCGCAGGAAAGCTTCCCCATTTGTTATTCGCACCGAATTTGGATGAACCTTCACGTCTTAAAATAAATTGGGCCATATACTTATCCGAGAAAGTATAATTTATCCGACCAAAAAAAGCGATCAATGTATTATCGTTTTTATAACTATCCAGGTTGGCACGTCCATCGCGTAGCGCTTGCCCTTCCGACATGTTATCCTCATTAAAACGATCGTTTATAAAGCCCCTATTGTCTGCACTTTGCCCCTCATCTTTCTCATAACGGTAACTGTAACCTGCCAATGCTGTTATGCCATGTTTCTCTGCGACTGTCGTATTATATTGGAGTGTGGGTTCAAACGCATACTTTTCATTCAACAGATTGGATTTGGAAGCATACCCGCCACCTGGATAATCTTGGTCTTCCAACGATGCTTCGCTGTTTAAAGCCCTATAAGCACCATCTATATAAGAATTACGCTGCACAGACCCAAACACACTAGCTTTTAACCCTTCAATTATATTTAAATCCGCTTTTCCATCGAGTGAAGATGTCTGTTGTTTCCGATAACTGGTCTCAGTAAATAATCGAGCAAATTCATTTGTACTTGTCCGATCATAGCGATAAGATCCATCTTCGTTAAAGTTTGAAAGCGTCGGATTTTTGGTCGCCTCACTTTCCCATCCTCCACCGCCCAACAAGTTTGCATTGTTTGTATTTGTCGCTATATTCAAGAGAACGTTCAAGCGATCATTAAGTCCCTTCTGATTGATACTTGTTCGCACGGTATACTCCTTTCGCGAATTTTCCTTGGCGATACCTTCCAGATTTCGGAAATTCACACTTCCGCGATAAGTGGTTGACTCATTACCTCCTGACAATGAAAGATTATGATTTTGTGAAAAATTATCCTTATTAATCAAATCATCAAAAAACTTTGTAGAATTCCCGAAATCTGTTTGCTTTAACTCACCAGATGCGATCTTGTCCCTAAACTCCTGTGGAGTCAAAAAATCAGGCTTGTTATAAACAAACTCCTTTCTAAAATAACTGGAATAGTTAAATATAGCTTTACCTGGTTTTCCCCTTTTTGTTGTAATTAAAATAACCCCTGCGTTAGCACTAGTTCCATAGATAGCAGCACCAGATCCATCTTTCAATACATCCACAGATTCAATATCATCTTGTTGCAAAAGATCTGGATTACCTCCAGGTATTCCATCAATGACGAAAAGGGGGCTGGCGCTACCTGTGACAGAAATTGCACCCCGTAATTGCGTGGCTACTCCCGAATTAGGATTTGATCCACTTCTGGAAACCTGAAGACCTGCGACCTTACCTTGTATCAGATCCAAGGGGTTTCTTGCCCCACTTTGGCGAAATTGGTCTGCGCTTACGTGCGCAACAGAAGATGTTACTTCCTTCATTTTTTGCGTCCCATAACCAACAACAACGACTTCATCCAATTGGCTCTGATCTTCTTCCAACTGGACAGAAATTGCAGTTCCATTAACAGTGATTTCCTTGGCTTTGTAACCAATAGAAGAAACGACTAATACATCTCCAGTTTTAGCCTCCAAAGTGAAATTACCTGACACATCTGACTGTGTGCCTTTTGACGTCCCTTTTACCGCGATGCTAACCCCCGAAATTGGCTTCCCAGTGGCATCAAGCACTTTTCCCTTAATTTGTTCTTGATCTCCTTTCAATTCTTTTAAAAATCGACTCGTTAACCTATTTTCAGAAGAAAAAGCTTGGGCATGCTGCGTTGTACCGGCAAGGACAATGAGTGAGAAAAACAATTTAGATTTCCCCTTTAATCGCGCAACTGTTTTAAAATCAATTATGCTCATATATAGTATTTATTGGTGTATAAAACGATTTAGCTTATTTGAAAAAGTATTTGTTATAGTTAGTATTCCCTCCCAAAATTTTGAGTTGAAAGCAATGATTCTAGCATTTGTACTTAAAACAAATGCTGGAATCAGTAAAACCTCGTGTTTAACAATCTTTATTGAATGTGATAAAGCAATTAAATTGCCCTTTTCGCCTAGCAAAATCGGTTTTGCTATACAGGTAAAAAAAAGCAAAATCTGCTTTTGAAAATTCGATATGATTCTCTCCTTTGGTTTAGTTTTTAGTTTAAGTGTTTGATTCGGACATTAAGGTAGGTATTTTTAAGTTTAAATCAAAAAAAGTTGTTAAAATAAACAACTTAACCCCAATTGCCGTATTGCTATGGGAGTAATAATGACGATAACAGACATTTTAAACTAATACAATAAAAAATGGATTCATTGAGAAGAATCGAATTTCTAATCAATGAATCCATATAATAACTAAGTCTACTATACCCTATTGATACCCCGGATTCTGGGTCAATTTATTATTACGCTGAATTTCATCGGGAGAAATTGGCCATAACAGATCAGATTCTTTAAATACGGCTCCAGATGCGTTCTTCGCTCCAATTAATGGAACAAAGTCCACTTTGCCTGCTTCCGTTGTAGAAATCACCGGGAACATTTTCGTCCGTACAATGTCATCCCACATTTTGTACTCTAAAGGCAGCTCGCGTAGACGTTCTTTCCAACATTCTTTCACAAAATCATCTGCGGACAATCCTTGTAGTTCTGCCGTGAAAGCAGCAACAGATTTTCCCTCTGTATTCGCACGAGCTTTTACCTGCGCCAGATAACCCGCTGCTTCTGCACTTACGCCTGTAGATTTAGCGATACTTTCAGCGGCAGTTAACAATGCTTCCGGATAACGATAAAAATTCCAGTCTTTTGTACCTCTTCCTGTTGTCAGCAAAGCTTGCTCATCCACATAATACCATATCCCGGCATCCTCTGATGTCCATTTTTTACCATTAATCGGATTAGTATACGACCAGTGGTAGAACTGATTGGGTTTGATCCTCAGATCTTTTTTATCATATACATTCAAAAATTGTTTGGTCGGGCCAAAAACTCGCTCAAATATAGAATAAGTGGTAAACACCGAAACTGCTGACGAACTAAAAGCGGTGGCAGTCCTTGCTCCGCTATTAGTAACAAGGTCATCAAATTCTTGCGCATAAATGACTTCATCCAAGTCATCGGTTTTACGCAGCAAGTTATACGCACTATTCTGTTCAAGGTCAATATTTTGGGTCATCTTATGCGGTGAATTCACCACAATTTTGGCTGCTGTTGCCGCATCAGCAAATTTACCTTGCTGCAAATAAACATCAGCTAATAGCATTGCTGCTGCATATTTTGTAATGCGATGCCCATTCTCCGCGAATTTTTTGGCTGGCAATATTTCTACGGCACTTTTTAAGTCCGCCTCAATCAATTCATAGATTTTCGCAGCATCGGTACGCTCCAAATAAAGTGGATCAGTAAGTTTCTCATTTGGTAGCGTATACAAGGGGAGTGCTCCAAATGTCTTGACGAGATAAAAGTAGTTGTAAGCTCTAAAGAATTTCGCCTCAGCCAATAAGGTATTTTTTTTGGTCTCATTGACCATGCTTATTTGCGGGATATATTTTACACCAGCATTGGCAATATTGATGGCCTCATAAGCCTCATCCCAGATGGTATTCATCGTTGGAGATATCACGTTGGCATTTTGCTGCCGTGTCAATTCACGGGCAAACAAGGTGACACGCTCCTGCCCTTCATAACTATTCGTAAAATACCCGGTCAGAATGGTATTAATGGAAGCGGTAGATCCCAAATAAGAACCCGTTGTAGAATAACGTAATGGTGAACCCCGACGGTAAAGCGCATTTACAGTTGCTTCAGCCTGTCCTTCATTCTCATAATAACTTATTAATGACAGGTTTGAGCGAGGATTTTCTTCTAAAAATTTATTACAGGATGTTGTTAACGCCATTCCGGCCAATAACAACAAAAATAATTTAGTCTTCATCTTTTTAAATTCTAAGCATTAAAATGTAACATTAACACCCAAAGAGAATGTTTTCGCTCTAGGATAGGAGAAAAAGGTCATGTTTTGTCCAAATTTTCCATTCCCTTGAGCAGTAAATTGAGAAGTCATTTCTGGATCATACTGAGAAGTACTTTCGGGGTCATAACCTTTAAAATCTTTTGACGTAAATAAAAATGGATTATTCGCATTCGCATAGATCCGTAGTCTGGACAAGCCCATCCGCTTTAATACATCCGCATTAAATGTATAGCCAAATTGGATCAAATTTACGCGCACATAAGAACCGTCCGCAACCCAAGAATCGTCCACGTTGGTATCCTGGCCAGCATGCCCCCCATTGGTCAAATAGATCGCTTGCTGCATCGTATTCGGATTCGATCCATTATACGCATCGGTCAAAATTTCCTTCAGACCATTGGTGATGCCAAAACGATCGTAAGTTGAGTGGAAGAACTGTTGCATGACATCTACCCCCTTAACAAATTGGAGATCCAACGTAAAGTCGAAATTTTTATAACGTAAGTTATTTACAAAACTACCGGTCCAATCTGGCAACCCTTTTCCGATAATTTCTTTCTCGGTTGTACGTTTTGCACGACCTATGTCTTTTATTTCCGCATTTCCTGCATCGACATCTGCCTGTGTATACACACCCAACCTTCTATAACCGTAGAAGCTATTTAAGTTTTCACCAACACGGATCACACTATTCGCCCCACCAACCCAATCGTTCTTTAGAATATCCGCATTGTTCTCACCTAAAGTCAATACTTTATTTTTGTTATAGTTGGCGTTCAGTGATGCTTTCCATTCAAAATTCTCATTGGTCACAATCGTACCAGTAATCATCATATCCAGGCCTTGATTTTGAACGGAACCGATATTTTTCATGACGGATTTAAAACCGGTCGCTCTTGGTAGCGGAGTCTCCAACAGGAGGTCTGTTGTTTTTCGACGATAATAAGAAACATCGAAATTTAGGCGATTTTGAAGTAAGCCCAACTCCACCCCAACATCAAATTGTGCTGTTTTTTCCCACTTTAGATCTTCATTTTCAATCGTGCTGACATAAGACCAGGGAGCCCGTCCATTATTCAATAAGATTGTTCCCGCATCAACGATCGCCAACGACCTATAAGGATCAATCTCAGAGTTACCGGTCAATCCATAGCTGGTATGTAATTTCAGGTTACTAATGGTCTGATTACCCTTTAAAAACTCCTCATTGGAAACATTCCAGGCGAGTCCTAATGACGGAAAAAATGCATATTTATTGTTCCTACCAAATTTGGATGAACCATCATAACGACTGGTTACTGTGGCAGAATAACGATTGTCATAGGAATAGGCTGCCCTCAAGAAGTACGAATTCATCGCCCAATCATTGTAAAAAGATTCGGGCGTAGCTGGTGTAACACCTAAATTCATTCTATTATACTCATAGAAATCATCCGGAAGGCCTTCCGTCCGCATTTTATCAAAGTCATACGTCTTCTTTTGCCAAGACAAACCCGCCATGGCATTGATTCGGTGTTTATCGAATTGCTTATTATAGGTTAAATAGGTCTCTTCCTGCCAATACAAGGTATTTGTATGCGTGCGTTCCGCCCATCCATTCGGTCTGGAAATATTATTCAAGAGCTTTGAAGAGTATCCCTTATAATCTTTCCTATGGTGATCAATCCCTAATTGTGTTTTCAGGTCCAACCCATCGGCCAGATGAAATGTCAATGCCGCATTTCCAAAAATCTGCGTATTATAACGCAAGCGTTTTTGCAAATCCAGAATGGAAACCGGATTTGCCATCCCTTCAAAACTCAGCTGTTCAGCTACGGTAGATGAAGATGAATTCGTATAAAGACCATTCTTATCATAAACCGGATACCAAGGAATCATCTCGATCATCGTACGGCGAGCTTCTTGTCCGCCACCATCTTCAGGAGTATAACGGCCCCAGGTATGATTGACCGTCAAGTTGATTGCCGTAGAGAGCCAAGATGTTGGTTTTGCATCATAAGCCATTTTTGCATTTATCCGTTTATTCCAGGTATTGTTCATAATTCCCTGTTGATCCGTATAATTCAAAAATGCGCCAACGGATGACTTTTCATCCCCCTGTTGTACATTTAATTGATGATTATGTGAAATAGCCGTCCGTGTGGCCTCGCGTTGCCAATCTGTATCATATAAGGGGTTGCCGTTTGCGTCAAAGTAATCTGGATCATTGAACCAATCTTTTTTATTTAAAGACCAAGGTGTCCATTTATCATTCTTACTTTTCAGTACTTCACTTTGATATTTATTTTCGTTTTCCAATCCAATCATAAAGGCATCTACCCATTCCTGTGCATTCAGTAGATCCATATAGCGTTGCGCAGAACTTACCCCTGCCGATCCCTGGTAACTGATTGTTCTAGACCCATCTTTGTTACCACGTTTTGTGGTTACCAAAATCACACCATTTGCACCCCGCGCACCATAAATCGCTGCAGAAGAAGCGTCTTTTAAAACCTCGATGTTTTCAATATCATTTGGATTTAATAAATTAAAATCTTCCATGACGACTCCATCCACGACATAAAGCGGGTTCGAAGAGGAGTTGATTGTGGCCACACCACGGATAACGACTCTATTCGCGTTAGCGCCAGGTTGACTGGAATTAGAAAAGATATTGACACCTGAGGCTTTTCCTCTTAGGGCATCAAGCGCGCTGAAACTTTGATCTTTGATCATATCTGCTCCCTTGACCATCGCAATAGAACCGGTTACATCCGATTTACGCATGGTACCATAACCGACAACAACGACCTCATCCAATTGGCTCTGATCATCCTCTAACTGAACGGTTACTGTGGTACCTGATACAGTCACTTCCTTCGATTTATAACCGACAGAGGAAACGACCAGCACATCGCCAGGCTTTGCTTCCACAGAAAAATTCCCCTGTGCATCTGATTGGGCACCTTTTGAGGTTCCCTTAACTGCTACTGAAGCGCCCACGAGAGGTTTTCCGTTAGCATCTAGCACTTTTCCTTTCAGGTGCTGCTGTAGATTACGAACTTCTTTTACAAAGGATTTACCTTCATAGTTTGCTGAAGTTGCTACAGCGGCATTGACTTGTGGAAATGTACCAGCAATGACAGCCAATGAGAAAAATAGCTTTGATTTTTTCCCAAGGTGCGCAAATGATTTTACGTCAACTTTGCTCATATTAATAGTGATTTGGTTTATAAAAACGTTTTAGCAAAAAGATACTACAACGTCTAGTTTAATTTAGTTTTCCCTATAATCGATTATAATAAAAGGTTTTAGTTCATTTACCTTTCCTTATAAATTTTTCAATTTAACATGTATTGCCCTAAAAAACGTCGGCTATATCTCAGCGCAGCCGATCTTTATACGCGTTAGTATGCTAAATCGCTTTTGCTATTTTTGCAAAAAAAATGGTCTGTTAATTTGGTTTATACTGTTTAATTTCTGTCTTTCTTTTCCTCTTTTGGTTATCGCATTCTGGTTATGTTTTAATATTTTAATTAGCTCGTAATTTAGTATTTTAAATTCAAACGGCGGAAGATTTATTTTCAAAATCTTCCGCCGTTAAAACTATATATTTCCCTTTTTCATTTCGCTGATCGCATAATCAACTGAACGCGCTGAAAAAGCCATATAAGTCAATGATGGATTTTGTGTCGATGTCGAAGTCATGCAGGCGCCATCTGTAACAAAGACATTTTTTACAGCATGCATCTGATTCCACTTGTTCAATACTGAAGTCTTCGGATCGTGTCCCATCCGTACCCCGCCCATCTCATGGATATCCAACCCCGGAGCCTGCCAATGTGTATCCGGCCGAATGTTCGTGAAACCGGCATCGGTAAACATCTCTGTCATAACCGCAATATAATCCTTTTTCATTTTTTCATCATTCTCATCGTAATCGACCGCAATCTTTAACAATGGAATTCCCCAATCGTCTGTTTTACGGCCATCCAGGGAAACCATGCCCGATTCTTTTGGTATGGTCTCACCCATCATGTGCGAGCCTACCTGCCAAATCCCCAGTTTCGGGTTTAAGAGATTATCTTTAAGTCCCAATCCTAAGCCAGAGCGATCGGACTCCTTACTTCGAGATGCGCCGAAACCCGCGGCATAGCCCCGTAAAAAGTCTGTCTCCTGCTTATGCAGGTTTCGAAAACGTGGGATATATCCCCCGCCGGCAGGGTTTCTGCCTTCTGCGGTATAATCCAATAGCCCCTCGTATTCGGCGTAGACACGTGCACTGTAATTATGGAAAGCCACATATTTTCCGAGTACACCACTATCATTACCCAAACCATTGGGAAAACGGTTTGATTTGGAATTCAATAAAATCAGATTGGTATTGATCGCTGCTGCATTGACAAAAATCAATTTTGCATAAAAGTCGATTTCTTCTTTCGTGTTTGTATCAATTACCCGTACCCCTACCGCTTTTCCTTTTTGTTCATCATATAAGATAGAATGAACCACCGAATGTGGACGAAGGGTCATATTTCCGGTTTTAGCGGCCCAAGGAATTGTCGTTGCATTCGAACTGAAATATCCTCCAAAAGGACATCCTCTTTGGCACAGCACACGATTTTGGCATTGTACACGGCCTTGGTCAATATGAATCTGGTTAGGTTTGGAAAGATGTGCACATCGTGCAGAGATCACCTTCCGTTCCGGAAATTTCTTTTGTACCTTCTCCTTGAAATACTTTTCGACAATATTCAATGGATACCCTGGCAGAAATTCACCGTCAGGCAATTCGGGCAGTCCATCATGGTCCCCAGCAATACCTGCAAATTTCTCTACATAGGCATACCATGGCGCTAAATCCGCATAGCGAATAGGCCAATCTACTGCAAAACCATCACGTGCTGGCCCCTCAAAGTCAAAGTCTGACCAACGTTGGGTCTGTCTCGCCCACAACAAGGATTTACCACCGACCTGATACCCTCTGATCCAGTCGAAAGGTTTTTCTTGGATGTAGGGATGTTCCTTGTCTTTCACAAAGAAATGTGCCGCATCTTCATGAAAAGCATAACATTTGCTAACAATAGGATTTTCAGCCTTCACTTGATAGGGCATTTCATTCCGATGCTCAAACTCCCACGGCATCATATTCGTGGTCGGATAGTCCTTGATATGCTGTACATCTCGTCCCCGCTCCAAAACCAACGTTTTTAATCCCTTCTCGCACAATTCCTTTGCGGACCAACCACCACTAATTCCCGAACCAATCACGATTGCGTCGTAGGTTCTATTTTTTTCACTGTCAATATTTAGATTTGCCATGCTGGATTTATCCATTAATTTTCACCGCACCATTGTACGGTCCAGGAATAAGCTTATAAATAACCTTATTCTTCATCACATATTCCGAATTCATATAACCTTGGATCGCACGCGATTTAAAGATCTCAAAAAAGGTCTTTTCATCTGTTTTATCTTTCAGATTGGCTAAAGTATTTTCTGTTTCCTTGCCATTGGTAAGATTCAGCTGCTTTCTCAATTTATTAAAACCGGAGACAAATTTCTCCTGATTTTCCGGCGATTCACAATCATCCACCATCTTAATCACGAACAGGTGCAGGTTGAGCTCCCTTCCCCCCGGTGTATCCGATTTTGGAATGAGAATATCAACAAGATCGCCCAAAAATTTCTCATCCTCCGCCGATAATTTCAGCTTATTCAATACAATCGATGCCCCTCCATCATTCAGACAGGATGACATAATAGTCAGTCCGCCTGCGATAATGAAAAATTGCTTTATTGCGGTTCTACGGTTCATAATCAGAGTTCCCTTTACAATTTGGTAATATTACGTATATCCAACTAAAATTACAAATGCTAAAACGTTTAAATTATAGTATTTCATTAAATCCAGCCGGATAATAGCTGTTTTGCCTGCTGCAAGTTTTCCACAATGTTATCAACAGCTGTTAGTCTAGCTCGCTCCACCTCTTGCTTTGTTACAGCAATCAGCTGCAAATTAGCTTCTAAAGCAGACTGGCTACCCGTTATCGTATCTTCGATCGCGAGACAGACCTCTGCCGGTAAGTCCAATTTTGTCAAGGCCAGGCGATAAGGCTCGGGATTTGGCTTCGGAGACTCCACACATTCCCTTGTCACAAAAAACTCAAAGTAATCCAACAGTTCATGTTTTCCCAAAACGGTATCCACCGTACTCCGATAGCTTGAGGTCACCAATCCGATCCGAATGTTATTTGCCTTTAGGTAGGTTAAAATATCTTTCGCAAAAGGCATTAATTCGATATCGCTCATATTGGAATCAGCATAAGCAGCGCGCGTCCTTTTCCACATATGTTCCTCTGTGGTATCATATCCATAGTCTTCGACCAGACGTTTTACGTTATGCGCCAAGGTATGTCCCGCAAAATCACGAATCCAATCGTCATAAGTTATCTCTAGATCAAATTCTTGTTTTAGGATCGGCGCCCAGTTTTTAAAATAGAAATATTCCGAATCAATTAAAGTACCGTCCAAATCAAACAATACGGCTTGTAGTTTATTCATAGTGTTAAAGATACACAAGTCGGTTGAAAAATCCTATCGAAGCAGCCCGCAATAAGCGGAATCAGATATTTCGTTATGAAATGTATTCCAAAAACCGATGTACACATGATATTCGGCTTTTTTATTCAATTCAGCTGGTATCTCTACCGAGCATTGCCCATCGGCTGCATTTGCAATTGCCAACTTTAGTGAGCCCAAATCTTTTAAACTAACGAATGCCAGATTCAACTTATAGATTTCATCGTTATAAGCTGGGTTTGGTATCCATTCCAAATCGATACGACCGTCATTCAAACTTACCTTTGCTTGCTCAGGAGAGATTAATTCTCCCGCAAAAACCATTAGGTTTTCAAAATTCACCACCGGATTATTATCAGCATCAATTGTCACAACATCGTTGAAAACATGCTTTTGAGCGAGTTGAAATACGCCATATTTAGATCCACTGTCTTTTTTTAATCGATAGCCAAAATCAAAAACAGGCTTATTTTCCCTGCAAAACTCACCTACCAATTTTAGTTTTTGGCGATGTAATCGCTGTGCCTCAGTCGGAGGTTTGTTACTTTTCCTCCTCGCGCCTCGAATAATCCACTGCCCATTAAGGTTATAACCATATACTGAGCCCACTTTACCCCGAAAACCACCGTTCGGGCCATCTTGTAATATACCCATTTCTTAAGCTTTTGGTTTAATTGTAATTTCCATGTTGCCATTATAACAGATGAATGCCCTCAATGTTTGCAATAGGTTAGATTTAAAATAGAATTAAGTTAGATTTAAGTTAGCTATTGATTAGCTTATACCTAAACAAAACCTAACTTAAACCTAAACAAACCCTAACTAAAACCTATATAAATATATATGCCTATATCAATTATAATTTAAGTTAACTGCCGTCATTTTTGGATAAGCATTGGACATTTGCTAAGTTTGTTTTTACATTCATGGAACCAGCATGATTTATTTAATCCGACTGTGGTGGCTTCAAGGGTCAGACTGAAGGGTAAATGATCAATGGTCGAATCACATCGTAGTACGAAAAAATCTGAAAGCTTCATCGTCTTAAAATTTATACAATGAAAATAATTGCCATCGGCCGAAATTACATCGACCACGCGAAAGAGCTCAATAATCCCGTCCCTGAAAATCCCATCATATTTTTAAAACCCGACACCGCGGTCTTAAAGGACAATAAAGATTTCTATTACCCCGAATTTTCTCAAAACATCCAATTCGAAACCGAAGTCGTCCTCCGAATCTGTAAGGAAGGTAAACATGTTACGCCAAAATTTGCGTCAACGTATTACGATGCGATTGGCCTGGGAATCGACTTCACCGCAAGAGATGTACAGCAGGAGCTCAAAGCAAAAAGCCTTCCCTGGGAATTGGCGAAAGCCTTTGACCACTCCGCAGTGATTAGCAACTTGATCCCAAAGGAAGATTTAGCGGATGTCTATGCGATTGACTTCTCTCTACAGCAAAATGGACAAACCGTGCAACAGGGGAATACCAAGGACATGATTTTTTCATTTGAAGATCTGATTGTCTACACCTCCAAATTTATTACGCTCCGCAAAGGAGACCTCATCTATACGGGCACTCCTGTCGGTGTTGGCTCCGTTGCAATTGGAGATATATTGGAAGGGTTTATTGGAGAACAAAAAATGTTTAGCTGCAAGATCAAATAGAAAAAGTAGAAATGATTAAAAAAACGGCATATTTATTAGGCGTATTGACTTTGTCCGCTAGCGTTGTCCAGGCACAGGATATTATCAAAAGTCGCAACTACCCGCAAAATTATTTCGTACGTCCGATGGATATTGCTCCACAAGCATCGGGATCATTTGGCGAGTTACGGGCAACACATTTCCATGGTGGAGATGACTACCGAACGCAACAACGCATCAATATCCCCGTACATGCGGCGGCAGAAGGCTTTGTTTCACGTGTACGGGTACAAATTGGCGGTGGTGGCAACTATGTTTACATTGATCATCCAAATGGGTATACTTCGGTATATATGCATCTAGAAAGCTTTAATTCAGATCTTGCCAAGATTATAAAAGATGAGCAGTACAAACAAAAACGCTTTGATGTCGACGTATTTTTAAAACCTAACCAAGTACCGGTCAAAAAAGGTGAATTTATCGCCAATTCCGGAAACACAGGTGGTTCAGCAGGGCCGCACCTGCATTTTGAAATTCGGGATACCAAGGCGCAGCTGCCCTTAAACCCGCAGCTATTTGGGCTTTTATTTCCGGATGGTGTAGCACCTTTGATAAGAGGTATAACAGTCTACGATCTTGGCCGCGAAGTCTTTGACGAAAATACGCCACGCAGGCATCAAACGATCAGATCGCTAGGTAATGGACGCTATACCCTGGCTTCAGGCTCCCCTATTTCGGTCAATGGCAACTTTGGACTAGGCATCAACACCGTAGACAGACGCGGCGGTATTTCTTTTACGTACGGTGTTTATTCGATCGAACTATTTCTTGACAACAAAAATATCAGTACCGTACTATTCGAAGCCATCCCGTTTGATCAAACTCGTGCAATTCAATCGTATGTAGACTATCCTTACCTTAAGAAATCGGGTGTTCGGGTGCAGAAAAGCTTCAAGGATCCCAATAATCCTATTACGATCTATAAACACCTGGACAATTTGGGTATGATCGAATTGAAAGATAATGAGGTGCATGACGTAAAATACGTCGTCAAGGATGTACAAGGCAATAAAAGCGAACTCAATTTTAAGGTACAGAACAATCCGTCTTTAGCGATCAGCCGCAAGCCTGCCGAAGGCCTCAAAATGTTTCATTACGCTGATGATAACAAATATGAGGCAGAAAATGCACGCGTCTATATGGGTAAGAATATTCTTTACAATGACCTTTATTTTAATTATTCCCAAGGCGCAAAGTCCACGAAGGGATATTCGGCTACGCATTATATCCACAATGCCTATACACCTCTATTCGGGTATTACAAACTAATGATCAAGCCAGATTACAGCTTACCGGAAAGTCTATATGGTAAGGCGCTGATCGTCTCTACAGACGGTGGCGCGCAAGGTGGTAAATATGAAAACGGCTGGGTCGTCGCCAATGTGCGTGAATTTGGCGGGTTCTATGTTGCTGTGGATACCATAGCCCCTAATGTCACGGCCCGAAACCTGACCGACGGGAAGAATGTATCCAATCAACGCTCCATAGATTTTACCATCAGCGATAATCTCTCTGGTATAGATACCTTCGATGCATATATAGATGGCAAATGGGCTTTAATGAAGTATGACCCCAAAACCAGACACTTATGGCATGAGTTTGAGTCCAATCTAACCAGTGGCTCGCACAGCTTCAAGTTGGAAGTGAAAGACAATAAAGGAAATTTAAAAATATACGAAGCTTCCTTCAGCAGGTAATGAAGCTCCTCGGAGTGGTTCATCTACCATGGGTTTTATTCTTGCTTCTTTTTTGTGCGCAAGTTTACACTCCTGATGGGTTATTATCGGATAATATCGTAACTTAATAAGCTAAATAGCAATACATATGGCAACACTAGAAATAGGACAACACGCACCAGATTTCAGTGCAAAAAATCAACATGGTGAAACAGTCCATCTTTCGGATTTCAAAGGAAAAAAAGTCATTCTCTACTTTTACCCCAAAGACAATACGCCTGGATGTACAACCGAGGCTTGCAACTTTAGGGACAATTATCAATCCCTAAAAAAGGATGGTTATGAAATTATAGGCGTCAGCGTGGATAATGAGGCGTCTCATCAAAAGTTTATGACCAAACATGAATTACCATTTCAACTACTTGTAGACGAAGATAAACGTCTTGTCGAAGCATACGGTGTATGGGTAGAAAAGAACATGTACGGAAAAAAATATATGGGTACAGCACGTACAACCTTCGTGATCGATGAGCAGGGCATTATTCAGCATATCATCAAAAAAGTGGATAACAAAAATGCGTCACAACAGATCCGCGATTTGAGCATTTAACCGGACCGTATTCCCGCCATCAATTCTTATGTTTACTTGATTTGACGGGCGGTGCGGATCTAATATCTCATATCTAGAATCTTATATCTAAAATCTAAATACTAATATCTATATTTGCCACTTATGAGCAAACAGACAGACGATTTTTTCAAAAGTGTAGTATCACACGCGAAGGAATACGGTTTTGTATTCCAATCGAGCGAAATATATGACGGATTAAGTGCCGTCTACGATTACGGTCAATTAGGTTCTGAACTTAAAAATAACCTAAAGACTTATTGGTGGAAATCTATGGTGCAATTGCACGAAAATATTGTTGGTATCGATGCCGCGATTTTCATGCATCCAACAACCTGGAAAGCATCTGGTCACGTGGATGGGTTCAATGACCCGATGATCGATAACAAAGATTCAAAAAAGCGCTACCGTGCCGACCAATTGATCGAAGATAAGATTGCACGTTATGAAGCTGATGGAAAAGCAGCGGAAGCAGCTGCACTTTTGGAAGCATTGAATACTGCATTGAATGCTGACGATCTAGCGGGATTAAAATCCATCATTGAAGAACATAATATCGTTTGTCCGGTTTCAGGCACCAAGAATTGGACTGAAGTACGTCAATTTAATTTGATGTTTGCCACACAAATGGGGGCCATGGCTGATGGGGCAGATCAGGTTTACCTACGTCCAGAAACTGCTCAGGGCATTTTTGTCAATTTCCTGAATGTTCAGAAAACAGGCCGTATGAAAATTCCTTTCGGTATTGCTCAAATTGGAAAAGCTTTCCGTAATGAAGTCATTGCGCGCCAGTTTATCATGCGTATGCGTGAATTTGAACAAATGGAAATGCAATTCTTCTGCCGTCCGGGCACTGAGCTGGAATGGTACAATAAATGGAAAGAAACACGCTTGAAATGGCATCTGGCATTGGGTTTTGACCCCGCCAACTACCGTTACCACGACCACGATAAATTGGCGCATTATGCAAATGCTGCGGTTGATATTGAATTTAACTTCCCATTCGGATTTAAAGAGGTGGAAGGTATCCATTCCCGTACAGATTTTGACCTCAAACAGCATCAAGAATATTCGAAAAAGAAAATGCAATATTTTGATCCTGAAATCAATCAAAATTACATTCCTTATGTGATCGAGACTTCAATCGGATTGGACCGTCTATTCCTGACAGTTCTATGTAATTCATTGATCACAGAAGATCTTTCTACGCCAGAAAAACAAGATTCTCGCGTCGTATTGAAATTTCCAGCAGCTTTGGCACCTGTGAAAGCCGCAATTTTGCCATTGACCAAAAAAGACGGCTTACCAGAAAAAGCGCGCGAGATCCTCAATACGTTAAAATTGGATTACAACGTGCAATACGATGAAAAAGACGCAATTGGAAAACGTTATCGCCGTCAAGACGCAATTGGTACGCCAATCTGTATTACAGTTGATTACGATTCGTTGGAAGATAACACAGTAACGATCCGTCACCGTGATACCATGGAGCAAGAACGGGTAGCTATCGCCGACCTTGGACGGATTTTAAATGACTTAGCTGGCTGGAATACCTTGCTAAAAAAATTGCTATAAATTAGATTTATCTGATGACAGAAAAGGTGTCCCTAAGGACACCTTTTTTATTGCTTTGTTTATTACAATTGGTTAGTTGGTTTTTGCTTCTCAACATCAGTATTCTACCACGACATTATCACGCCATTTGTCATTCTTAATCACCTGAAATCCCTGATCTCCGCTTACACCGTCGAGCAGTTTCCCTTTGAATAGCAGCTGTACATTATTTCTAATTTCGCTGCTTAACTCAAATATGCGCACAGTTTCTCCTTTTCTGAAAACACGTAACTCATAGCTGACTGGCTTATTTTCAGGAACATCGCCCATAAACTGATTAAACGAAAAAGTTTGCGTACTGGTAAAATTGGGAATAATGCGTAGAATGGTGTGATCAGCTTTTTCATCCGATGCTGTTGCGAACGGGTAATATTGGAAAGCATGATGCTGTTGCTTGATGTGGATACTGTCTACAAGGTTGAGTCCGTCGGCATCCGTACATTCAAATCTAACTTCGCTATAGATACGTGTCATTGTCAGGACCCGCTCTATGGATTCTTTCACATCAAAAGTGTCCAGTACGGCAAATACCTCCGCAGACTGCTCATGAAAAGCATTAGAAACCCAGAGGCTCCTAAGATCAGTCACCGCAGCCGGAACTATTAATGGTATACTCGAATTTTTGGAAAGTAGACTTAAATAATACGTCCCTTGGGGCAAAGCAACACCAAACGTCTCTTTGGCATTGAGTGTACCTGCTTTCACGAGTATCTTCGAGTTGGCATCAAAAATATGGTAATACAATTTATCAGGTAAAACAGATTGATCTGTAGTCCCCATAATTTTGATATTGTCCATCTTAAACGTCCCCGTGCTTTCGTTATAATCCGTACCATTATCCCGATTACCTGGAAATAGTGCTATTTTTAGCCAGCATCCCTGTGCTGCTGTCAATTGAATCGACGTAAGCGTCTGCTCCAGCGAAAACTTGGCCGACGTACTGAGTGTCGGCGGGTAATGAAGGGTGTCGGTCAGTTTTTTGAAAGTCGCCCCTTTATCGGTCGAATAACTCAAGAGCAAGGCACGTGGACCAGTTCCAGAGCTATTGACGTCAAAAGTCAGATTAGCCAACGAGGCAATACCAGCAACAGGTATCTTGATCATAATCTCTTTGGCACCTTTGAAATTAATGGCTTTCCCTGTAGTCGGCCAACCACCTATAAAACCATAATCCGTTTTACCATTGTTATAATCAATCACAACGGCATCGTCAAGTGCTGAAGTAGGATCAGCATTACCGCTGTCAAAATTCCAATGGTAGAGGAGTTGTTCTGTGTTGCTTTCGCTTGTCGAAACGCTTTTAGTCTTAGACGATTGTGCTCGCAAGGGGGTGATAATCGTTTCAAAATCCTTGATTTTGAATGTTACTGCATGTGTTTTTTCGTTGCTTTCATCAGGAAGTTTCGAGTTTTTCTTACAGGATGATGCTACGGCTAGAATCACAATGAATAAGCACGAAAAAACTCCCAACGTAAACTGGGATTTCTTTTTCATAACGATGAATGATTTATAAGTTAACTAACCGGCAGATTAAAATTAACTTATAAATCATTAGCTTTCAACACTGTCACTAAAAAGTTACTTCCGTACAATCACTCTTACAGGTCGTTTCCCTGTCTACTTTTTGGACATAAACTTTTCGGGAAGTACTGGAACGATCCAGGACTAATATATTATTTGTTCCGGACGGACGGACGTATTCGCCATTGAACTCGTCCCATTCGTAAATTGGTTTACCTTTCTCATCCAACCAAATATAATTATAACGTGAATTTTGTTTTTCCTGTACGGTCAACTGCACCTTATTTTTCTTTTTGTCAATCTTGATGCGGATATCCTTGGGTTTTTCCACTTGCGTAAGTGTTTTCACCAGAATTTCAGCTTGCGTGGAGTACTTATCTTTCCAATAGGCAACAACATGATATTTTTTTGATACGGAGAGGTTTCGTACAAAAACATTAGCTCCTGAGCCAATATGTGTACCAGTTGCTGTCTCATACCAGCGATATTCAAGTCCTGCGACAGGCTTTTTGACCGTAAGTACCTGATCGCCCCCAAAACAAGTTTCCAATGTATCCCCCCAGCGATTGGTGGGTTTGGCAAGCGCATTGGATTGAAGCTGATTAAGTTTCCATACAATAGAATCCTTATGGTTCACATAATTTGGGTTGCGGAGCAGACCCGTAGTATCCTGAATACATACTTTCAATTCATTTGCGCCGTTATGCAGCATTCCCGGGTCTAAATAAATTGAGTCGATATCATGAGCAATCGCTTCATTATTTAGAAGCCATACCAGCTTAAATGTATTTGGGGACGGTTTTGCTAGGCGCAAAGTAAATTTCTGCACACTGTCCAAGGTCAGCACATTATTTAGTATTGGTTTTACAGCAATAAAGGGACTCGATTTTCGCTTTATTGAAGCCACGAACTGTTCTTGACAAACGGGACAAAACGGGGCCACAAGATATTGCATTTTGCAGTATTCGTGCGGTCTGAACCAAGTTGACGGAGATCCTTTCCCGCCATAAGAATAGATACCTACGCCATCTTTTCCAAGCCAATATTTCCAGGGAACAGTATTTACATCTGCCGTTTGGGAACGGTTGACTGACTCGATAGCATATTGATTGCCTGCCCAATACTCATCAGCCAGCTGCGCAAAAGAATGTCCAATCTCATGGACAGCGATATCGTTACTTTTGAAGTTGACCGTTGAGGTGGCCCACTTTCCACCCGATCCGCCATAAAATGGCGAGTTGACCAATATGACCACCTGTGTATAATTGGGGATATGTGTTTTCAATACTTCTTCAATACGGTCATTTTTTTGAGGTACCACGAGACGGTGCAATCCGCCATTGTCAAAGCTACTACCAAAAATTGTATTGGGATGCGTAACCGGTACCGCATGATCTCTGGTGAATTTATTATAGCGTTTTGGATATTTGCTGAGATCGGTATCTCCATGTACGCAGTCACTCGCTTTACAGTCATGGGTGGCGCCGGATTCTTCGGATATGGTCCGAATAGCAAACACATTAAAGAAATTACTGTATTGTTTGAAAGGCTCTATCGCGAAAAAATAGTTGGTAAACTGCTTGGAATCTGCTGCATAATCTTCCAATTGGTCTTTTGTATAGCCATCACCCAAGATAACCAAGTTCACCATATGGTTAGCTGATCCTTGGTACTGCAGGGTATCAATCTTAAAATGCTGCGATTGGGCTGCTACCGGCAACCAACAGCCAAGTAGTATAAGCACTATAAAAATTAAGCTTTTATTCATCGGAGTAACAATCGTTAGACTTCAAAATTAGGGTTTTCACACCCTTAATTTTTAAACTTTATTGCTGAGTGCTTCTCCGATATTATCCACTGATCCGGATTTGTAGGGCCCTTCTGCGGCCGTCTTTCCGGCAATGTCTTCGATGTAGCAAGTCCTTGGTTTAATCCCGCATCCGATGTTCCTGCACATATTCGCTTGGGGAATGCTTTGTGATCTTCTTAAATACCCTGTTAAAATTGACCACGTTGTTGAACCCCGTCTTAAATGCAATATTGGAAACGCTCTCAGAGGACTCGTCAATCAGCATTTTACAGGCACGCTCAATCCGAATTTCATTCAGGAAAGTAACATAAGTCTTTCGGGTATGTTTTTTAAAGTACTTACAAAATGCATGTGGCGTCATGTGGGCAACTGCCGCAATATCTTCAAGGGAGATCTTATCGCCAAAATGCTGAAAGGTATATTGAAATATTTCATTGATGCGCAAGCCTTCGGCATCCGAAAATTTCTTCTGAGGAATGCCAGTATACAGCGAGGTCCATTGATCGACCTTTTTACTCAAAAAATTGATCAGTTTTACAAAAGATAACAGCCGGTCTATCCCTGCACTTGTATTGATCTGGACAAATTTATCCTTGAGCGCAACAGCATGTTCGGCATCCAGTTTCTTACTTACATTGATATGCTCCAAAAAATATTTGACATCGTCAAATTCGGGAAAATCCAGAAAGGATTTAAAATGTTCATAATCAAAGAAAATATGGATGGCGTGAATGCCATCCTTGATATCCTCTGCTGTTTTAAACATATGCGGCTCATCTGCATCAACGATATAGATTTCATCTTCTTCAAAACTATGCGTAAAGTTGCCGATCATAAAGGTACCCCGTCCTTTTAGGATATAGGTCAATTGGATCTCTTTATGCCGATGATAATTACTATAAAAGGAGGGCAAGATATCTTCCTGTACGCAAATAGATCCTTGATAAACCACCGGAACTGTAAATTGAACAACTTTCATCGTCTATTGAAATAACAAATATTAAACCGTTAATTCAAATATACCATTTTTTAAGACAATAATCGTTAATTTTTATCCAAAAACTCTTTGACTTTACTGATAAACCGCGGCAACGTGGGGTCTTCGCCTGTGAGCGACAAGATTTTGAATGTCTGTGGATCAACCCACAGATAGCTTGGTGAACGATCTATACCAAAATCATTTTCCATTGTAGTCCGATCATTGGTATTCAGATAATAGTTATGCGGTCCCAAAGCAAGGGAGTTACTTGCCTTAATCCACTTGTCTTGATCACTATCTAAGGAAAAATAAATGACTCGCACCCCCATTGTCTTTAATTGTGGCTCTTTTTTATGCAATAAACTAACATCGGAGAGACTGTATGAACTGGATGCTTTCCAGAATGCGACGATCAGCATTTTTGCTTTTGAAAATTCAGTCAATGCCAGCGAATCCCGCTGAATATTCATTGGCGTGATGGCTGGAAAGACTGGCATATTCTCGTAAAAATCTTTCACACGGTCTACTTTCTCACGTGCAAATTTATAATAAGGGTGTTTCTGTAAAGTCACATCAAACTGTTCAAGCGCGCTATCAAATTTTTTAAAGTTATCCTGATCGACGGAAACATATTTAAAAAAGTAAGGGAGCACCAAAGAGGACCGATGTATACTGTCCAGGATAAAATCAGCATATAATTCGCGAAGGTTATAAGGTTTAATGGCCGACAAGCGTTGTATTTCATCCACCGCTTGCTCGTAGGATCCGTCATTGCGTGCTGCCATGTCTGGAAGCTGACCATTTAATGTACCGATCCTCCCCTTCCGTTTTTCTTCCTTCAATTTTTCTGCCTGTTCACGTTTGTGATATCTTTCGGTAAATTGGATAAAATCTCTTGCATTATCGGATGTTGTCGTCAAGGTACACAGTCCTTGACTTTCCTTTAGATCATAGTCACTATCGCCTTCCAGAAAAAGTGTATAGGGGTCTCCTCCATTAATCTGGATCGCATAAAAACCGGTCATAGCCAATTCGCCTTCCAAGACAAATTGTCCATTCTTCACGCTTGTTTTTGTAAATTGCTGTATTTTGTTCTCAGGGTCTATAAGTGTCACAGGACTTCCTTCGGCTGCAGCTGTCTGGCCAGTTATCTTATAAGTGAATGTTTTCAGCAGCGCTTCTTTTCTTGTCTTATCTGTTTTCTGGGAACAAGCGGCTGCTCCCAGAAAAATAAGTAACAAGCAAAAATAGTTAACGAACTTTATAGTCCTTATATGCTCCGTTTTCAAATATGCGAACATTTCCTTTTTTTCCTTTTATTTTAAATGCGACAATTTTCCCCTGTTCCCAACGCATATCCACCGTGTAATTACCTCTGGCCTTCAGCCCCTTGACCTGCCCTTTAGCCCAGGTTTTGGGCAAGGCCGGCAGCAGGTGAATATAGCCATTATGGCTTTGGATCAGCATCTCTGCGATACCTGCAGCACCACCAAAGTTGCCATCAATCTGAAACGGCGGATGAGCGCAGAATAAGTTGGGATAGGTTCCCGCACCCACACCCTGATAGGTTGTCTCACTGACAAAAGCAGGTTTGAGCAGCTGGCGAAGAATCTCCAGCGCGTGATCGCCATCCTGCAATCTTGCCCAAAATAAAATTTTCCAAGCCCTGGACCATCCTGTCCCTTCATCTCCTCTTACTGCCAAAGTCTTGCGCGCAGCTTCGGCCCAAGCAGGAGTCGTTTGTGGCGAGATGAATGCCGCAGGATACAAGCCATAGAGATGGGACACATGGCGGTGTTTGGGTTCAACCTCCTGATAATCTTCGAGCCATTCCATCACACGTCCAGATTTACTGATCACTACCGGTGGTGGAATCTCTTTTAACTTCCCTTTCAAGCTAGCTGCAAAACGATCTTTCATAGACAAAATAGAATCTGCATGAATCACTGCCTGATACAGTTCGCGTACAATCTGATTGTCGATTGTAGGCCCCATCACGACTGCCGCAACCTTTCCGTTGGACATTCGAAACGCATTTTCCGGGGACACAGATGGCGAGGTTACCCACCAACCTGTTTTTGGATCTTGCACTAAGGTATGATCATAAAATTGTGCAGCGCCTTTGAGTATCGGATAGATTTCTTTCAGATATTCTTTATCACTGGTAAAAAGATAATGCTCCCACAGGTGGTTGCATAACCAGCCTGACGCTGTGCTTGCCCCCCAGGAAGCCTGTTCGCCCGGAGCAGAATATCCCCAAACATTGGTCATCATATAAACGACCCATCCGGGCGCATTATAGTACGCTTTCGCAGTTTGCTCGCCTGTTTTTGCTATCCGCTTGATCAACTCGATAAAAGGTTGATGATATTCACTGAGATTATTCACCTCCACTCCCCAGTGATTCATCTGTGCATTGATATTTAAATGGTAATCACCATTCCATGGTGTATTGATCTGATTGGCCCATAAGCCTTGCAAATTGGGCGGAAGTGAATTTGAGATTTTTGGTGCCGCACTTGAAATATTCAAATAACGGCCATATTGATAATAAATACTTGCTAAATCGGGATCCTGTGCCGGATCTTTATAAAAATTAGCAATTCGTTCATTGGTTGGAACATTTGCATTCAATTTATTCCCAAATAGATTCAGTTCGACCCGGTTAAAAGTCTTCTGATAACTATTCACATGATTACGGTACATTTTAGCTGTATTGGACGAGTGCAATGCTGCAATGGTCGCTTTTACAGTAGCCAGTGGATCCTGTCCATAATAAGACGTACTCGCAGTGATATAGATAGCAAGGTTGCCCTTCGCCGAAACTTCCAGTACCTGATCCTTTTTATTGACCTGGAGATCCCTGCCCTGTACGTTTAGTAAACTAACAAATTTCAGGTTTTTACCCCCATTCCCATCCGGGAGCGACCCTTCGACCAAAATACCATCGTCCAACAGCGTGTAACGGTCGATGTGCTCCTTGCGTTCGAAAGAAATACCCACCGTCTGTCTGGCGTTGCTGTTTTGATTCAATTGAATAACACCGACATTCCTGTCAAACGAAGTATAATAGGTCCGCTGAATTTTTATGTTCCCAGTACGAAAAGAGGTTTGCGCTGTCGCGGTGGTTAGGTCCAAGGATCTTGTATAGTCCTCTATCGGAGAGGAGGGCAATTGATAGTGAAGTATGAGATCTCCCAGCAACTGATAACAGCCATAAGGAACCTCCGCGCCATTTCCAAAACCAGAGCCTTTTCCTTTGGTGATAAAGGTTTCATTAACCAATTTCTCGGCCTCATCATTTTTACCTGCTTTCAATAGGTCCTGAATCGCACTGACATTTTTATAGGCCTTATAGTTATTAGGATCTTCTGGACTCCCAGACCACATACTGATCTCATTCAACACAATTTTTTCCTTCTTCGGATTTCCATCCGGCATCATCCCCATTAGCCCGTTGCCCAGTGGCAAAGTTTCTTCCCAGATATCGGCCGGTTTATTGTACCAAAGGCTGAGTGGATTTTGCTGAGCGAACAAAAGCGTGGTCTGACAGATGCAGACCACAAGAAGTGTTAAAATTCTATTTTCCATAAAGTTCAAGCTCCGCAATTGTCAGCTCATTTCCTTCAATAAATTGCTTTGGTTCAAATTTTATAAACTTGGTATTGTTGTTTGTTTCAAAAAATACCTGTTGCAAAATTGGATTTGCTTTGATGTTGGAGAATTCGCCCTCCTTAACGCTTGTCCACTTTTTGCCATCTATACTGGTTGAAATTGTATACTTGGTCGGAATACCAGCAGTTTTTTTGTCCTGACGGGGCAGGAAACCAATCCCTGAAGTAGGACCACTGGTCTCAATAACCAAAACCCCGCGGTCTGCTACGGTCGCAAAGGTACTGGGATTGGCATCGGTTATATAGGCATTATCGGTAGAGCTGCCTGTCTTTAACTTAAAACCTGTTTGTTTTTTAAGCTCTTTTGTATTGAAAGTAAAGGATTCGTTATATTCCTTAAATAGGCCGAAGTCACTCATGGTAATTGCTACAGGAGCATAGATATGCAAGCGTAAATCTGCCGTTGTCGTTGGCTGCTCAAGTTTTAGCAGGCGATTCGCACCAATGCTGGTCGCTCTGACCAATGGCTTCCAGGCGTTGTCTACCTTGTGTTCAATAATAACGCTGTCAATCCGTTGTCCGAGCTTGATATTTTCACGCAATTGGATAAGATCAAATGTCGCTGGTGATTTTAGCTTAATTTCAAGCGTAGCTGATGTTTTGGCATCATCAGTTGCCCAATAGCTGTAACGGTCATTATCGGTAATCAGGGACGTTGCATATGTTTTGGAATCGCCATTGCGCGTATTGGAGGCCGTAATGGTCGCACCTTTTGCCAGATTTGTCCGGAAAGTTTCTTTGATCTTTTTACCAAAAGCCTGTAGCGATTTCACGTCATTTTCGTGGAGTGTACCTGAAGGCATTGGCGCCAAACCAAGATTCATACAGGCACCTCTACCCACAGATTTCAGGTAAATTTCAAACAGCTGGTTTGGTGTTTTTACACGGCTATCCTGTTCCTGATGATAAAACCATCCCGGACGTTGGGGCACATCACATTCTGCGGGAATCCAATATTTACCATTCCGGTCGCCCGATTCAGCATTATGCGATTCGGTCGCACCCGGTACAGCCACTTTTCCATTTAAACCTATCGGTGTAAATGTCGCCCAAGAAGTTTCAGCAGCGAAACCATGCTCATTACCGACCCAGCGCATATCAGGCCCAATATCCGAGAAAATAACGGCGTCGGGTTGAAGTTTACGCACAATAGGCCATGTTTTCTCATGCCATTCATAATAAGTCGTCCGATCTATGATCCTTTTTCCTTCATGTCCGCCATAGTAACCATCACCGCCATTTGCCCCATCGTGCCACGAAGTGAACAAAGGACCATAATTGCTCATCAGTTCGGTCAGCTGCTGCCGATAAGCGGTTGCATATGCCGGCGTTCCATAATGTTCATCATGACGGTCCCAAGCAGACAGGTATACCCCGAATTTCATTCCATTGCGATGTGTCGCTTCCATAAATTCTTTCACCATATCTCCCTTACCATTCTTCCAAGGTGAGGATGCAATGCTATAAGAAGTTGTTTTGGTCGGCCACAAACAAAATCCATCGTGATGTTTCGCTACACTGATCAAGCCCCTGAAACCACCATCTGCCGCAGCTTTGGCAATTTGATTCGCATTAAATGCCGAAGGATTAAATAGGGAGGGTTCCGCATCTCCGTACCCCCATTCCTTATTTTGAAAAGTTGTCGGTGTATAATGGATCAAACAGTAGGTTTCCATCTCCTGCCATTTCAATTGACGTTCGGTTGGCAAGGCCCCATAAGGTTTTAACGTGTCTGGTTTGACTACCGTACCGCTGGAAAGTAAGATGGAGGATAACAAGATTGTGAGCATATTCTTTATTAAATAAGTACTAGAAAATTAGGTTGTAAAGCCCTAATATAAGAAGTTTTATAAACTTATCCATGTAACATTTGCGTACTGGAACAGATTGGAAACAGGTGTAAAATGTGCCTTCTAGCTAAAAAATGGCCTTCGCGAATGATATCAATCGATTGATATAACGTGTTCAGCTATCCTGTAAAATGATCTCCCGCCGCAGTGTAAGTGTGTTTTTTTAGTATAATTCTTACAAAGAAGAATTTATTTCATCGCAGGAGTGCAAACAAAAAATACAGGTTTGTTATTAATAGAAGATAAAGAAGTTAGCTGTGCTACAGCAGCTGATTGCATGTCATTGGGACAAGACTGGCATGATAATTATAAGCTATAGGGCAGAAAAAGGAATATTTATCTATTATTAAAAATGATTATGAAAGTAAATTTAATGATTGTAGCAGCAGCATTGGCATTTTCGACTGTCGCATGTAATACAGCTGGAAAAAAATCCGAAGCAACAGGAGCTGGTGATACGGCAACATCGGTTCAAAAACCAAGTGTGGTGGATAATGCATCTCTGGAAGGAACTTGGGAACTAAAGTCACTCACTACGCCCGAGACAGCCGGGAAAGGGCTCAAAGACCTCTTTAAAGACAAGATTCCAACATTGACTTTCACAGCCAAAGACCATAAAGTAGAAGGCAACAATGGCTGTAATGGTATCGGCGGCACTTACGAAAGTGAAAAAGGCAATTCCATTAAAATCGGTGATAAATTGATATCTACGATGATGCACTGTGAAAATGCCGCTTATAACGAATTTATGAATGGTCTAAAGTCAACGACAAACTTTGATGTTAAGGATAATGCGTTAACATTCATTTCCGGCGATATTGTTGTGATGCAATTTGTAAAAAAATAGGGTAATAACAGCGAACTCTGCTGGCATATAAGCGTCGCTGCCCGTAACGGTGGTAATAAAAAAGGGGGCTTACAGGTCTACTGTGAATCCTGAAAAAAACTGAGTACAAGGGTGTGCTCAGTTTTTTTTATAAAAACACGTTATTTAGCAGCGAAATATACCATATTAAAATTTCATCTCGTAACTTTACACATCATGAAAAAAGATCAATCTAAAATCATACGTGAACAGGTCGATCGTTCAGCACTTCGCGAACATTCGACTCCTTTATACCTCACATCAAGTTTTATCTTCGACAGCGCTGAACAAGGTCGGGCGGTCTTTGCTGGAGAAGAAGATGCAATGATTTATTCCCGCTATGCCAATCCGAATACATCCGAATTCATCAACAAGGTTTGTATTATGGAAGGTGCCGAAGCTGGCTTATCTTTTGCGTCCGGGATGGCCGCAGTATTTGCGTCCTTTGCGGCAATTATTGAAAGTGGAGACCACATTGTTTCTTCACGTGCAATATTTGGCTCCACCCATCAGTTATTTACCGAACTTTTTCCACGTTGGGGAGTGACAACAACTTACGTAGATGCAGCTAATCCTGAGGAGTGGGAGAAGGCCATACAGCCTAATACGAAGATTATATTTCTGGAATCGCCATCCAATCCAGGACTCGAATTAGTAGATTTAGAATGGCTGGGTAAATTCAAGCAAAAATATCCGAATATCATTCTTTCGATCGACAACTGTTTTGCGACACCATATCTTCAAAAACCGATTCAATATGGTTTTGATTTGGTGATCCATTCAGCCACCAAATATATGGACGGACAAGGTCGTGTTTTAGGTGGTATCGTGGTTGGGAAACAGGAATTGATCGATAAGCTCATGTTCTTTATCCGACACACAGGACCAGCATTATCACCATTCAATGCCTGGATCATTTCTAAAAGTCTCGATACCCTGGGTATCCGTATGGACCGCCATTGTTCAAATGCACTCGCGTTGGCCCAAGCATTGGAAAATCATCCGGAGATTGAAGATGTAAAATATCCTTTCCTACCAAGCCATCCACAATATGAACTGGCGAAGAAACAGATGAAAGCAGGAGGTGGTATTGTTACACTTGTTGTCAAAGGTGGTTTTGAACGTGCAAAAGCTTTTGTCGATCAGCTGGAAATGATCCTATATACATCCAATTTAGGTGACTCGCGATCAATCGCTACACATCCTGCATCAACGACGCACTCTAAGTTGTCAGAAGATGAGCGACTAAACCTGGGCATACAACCCGGCAGTATTCGTTTGTCTGTTGGCCTGGAGGATCAGGAAGATATTATCAACGATATCTTACAGGCTTTAGAGAAAACCAAATAAGCAATAAAANNTTTTATTGCTTATTTGGTTTTTAGTATTGAGATATGAGATTTGTTCTCAACATCCAATATTCTCCTAGTTAGTTCAATGAAGCAATAGCAGCTGCATAGTTCGGTTCGTCCGCAATCTCCGCAACTTGCTCCTCATACAATACTTTTCCGTTTTCATCCAATGTAATAACCACACGGCTCAATAGACCGGCCAAGGGTCCATCCGCAATCGCCAATTGATAAGCATCAGAGAAATTCGAATCTTTATATTCGGATAATGTCACCACATTGTTCAAACCCTCAGCTGCACAAAAACGTCCCTGTGCAAACGGTAAATCTTTCGAGATACACAGTACAACCGTATTCTCCAATTGAGATGCTTCTTTATTAAATGCACGTACAGAAGCTGCACAAGTTCCGGTATCCACACTTGGAAAAATATTTAATACAATTTTTTTCCCTTTAAAGTCTGCTAAAGATTTATCGGAAAGATCGCCTGCAGTTAATTTAAAATCAGGCGCCTGCTCACCGACTTGTGGTAAGTTGCCTTTAGTATTCACCGGATTGCCCTTAAAAGTGATTGTAGCCATAAAATATGATTGTTTAATTTTAGTTTCCTTGCACTTAAAGGTACGAGCAAAAAAAATATTACACAACATTTATTAATATTAGCCAAACATTTACTATGTTAGCATTGTATTTTAAAGAGGAACGTTAACCAACAATAAACACTAGTATGAAGAAATTATTATTCTCAATACTTTGTGCATCACCATCACTGCTCTTTGCACAAGGGTCTCAAGTGAATACACAGGGCGTACGGGCATTAGGCATGGCTGGTGCCGGATCTGCACTTTTCACAGACGAAACAAGTATATTCTACAATCCGGGAGGTTTAGCAAAAATGGACCACAATGCGGTTTCTGCGGGCATATCCACGGTAATGTATCGATCAGCCTTCAAAGAATCAGGAAGCAATCAAGTGTATAACACGCGCTCGCAAGTCACTCCTCCTTTTTCTGTTTTTGCGACCTTTGGTCCAGACAATGCCCGTTGGAAGGCTGGTCTGGGTGTCTATACGCCTTATGGCGGAGCAGTGGACTGGGGAGACAGTTGGCCTGGGAAATACGAGCTCAACCACCTAAAATTGCGTGCGATTTACATCCAGCCCACCATCAGTTATAAACTTACGGATAACTTAAGCGTAGGTGCAGGTTTTGTTTACAACATCGGTATGGTGGATTTGGCCAGATCATTACCTTTATTTTTACCGGACGGGTCCTCCGCACATGCGAAATTGACCGGAACAGGTACCGGGATAGGTTACAACGTCGGCGCCCATTACAACTTTGACAACAATGTCGCGATCTCTTTATCTTACCGCTCAAAAGTCGTTACAAAGCTGAAAAAGGGTGACGCCGAATTTACGGTGCCTGATGCTGTTGCAGCCTCGTTTCCCGATACCAAATTCAGCGCAGAACTTCCTTTGCCAGCATCACTTAACCTCGGCCTCTCGGTTCCGGTGAGTGACAAAGTGGATATTGTTGCCGACGGAACTTTTATCCAATACAATATCTATAAAAAGCTAGTCTTTGATTATGCAGACAATACACCTTTGCTACAGGATACAGAGCAAATAAAAAATTATAAGAATGCATTTTCAGGAAAAGTTGGGGTGAATTACAAAGCCAACGAAAAGTTAGCTGTACGTGCCGGAGTGGGATATGTAAAAACGCCAGTTGATAAAGACTATGTCTATGCGGAGACTCCGGACAACGACCGTGTCATGGGTGCGCTGGGCTTGTCTTACGCGATCAACGACAAATTCAGCCTGCACGCTGCTTATGTTTTACAAAAATTGAAAGAGCGTACTGTCACAAGCCCCGTCACACAAATTGAGGGTGCTTACAAGACTAACATTCATGCCCCTTCAATTTCATTCACCTATAAATGGTAATAGATTATGAAAAGATTTCAAAAAAATATTAAGCTTTATATTGGTTTTGCGGCGATAGCATTGGCTGCGTCCTGTAAACCGTCTATCGACCTTGACACCAAAGGTGGAAACCCCGAAAATGTAGATTTCAGCAAATACATAGCTGTTGGTAACTCACTGACTTCTGGCTATGCCAATAGTGGGCTCAGTCTCAAGGGTCAGGAACAATCTTTCCCGAATATGCTTGCTCAAGAAATGAAAAAAGTAGGCGGCGGAGAGTTTTTGCAGCCTTATTTTCCTGCGGAAAACTATAATGGTAGCGGCTTCTTATACTTAAAAGCACTGGTGAATGGTCAACCACAATTGGGCACCGTCACCGACCACCTGGCAATCCGTGGTCAGACCGAAGACAAAAAGCCGCTTTACATCAAGTACACTGGTCCCATCAATAATCTGGGCGTACCGGGAATGCGTTTGGATATGGCATTTGCGCCAGGAATAGGTACCACAAAAGGGAATCCTTATTTTGAGCGATTGCTACCAGACAATGCGCCAGCTACCACAACTTATGTAGATTATGCAACGACCAAAGACCATACCTTCTTTTCCTTCTCATTAGGAAATAATGATGTGTTGGGCTATGCAACAAATGGTGCCGTGACTACTGATGCCACAAACACCTTGATTTCTGAACAGGACTTTGCGAGGTTTTACACCGGCTTTGTTACCAAATTAACCAGCAAAGAACAAAAAGGGGTCGTCGCCACCATTCCGGATGTGACGGCAGTGCCTTATTTCACGACAGTAACACGTCAAGCCTTATTGGCCGGTGCGAATGCAGCATTAAAAGCCCAAGATCCTAATGCCGCACCGCTTACGGATATCTATATTAAAACAAAGACAATTCCACGGGCAGCAACGGATAAAGACATGTTTATTCTACCATTTTCTTCGGCGGGCTTATTGGGCAGACGAGATCTCAAAGACCCAGTAACTGGCGTTGTCAATCCAGCTCCTTACGGTCTACATCCGGCAAATCCTGTTGGTGACAATTTTGTCTTGGATGAGGCTGAGGCAAAAATGGTTCAAGATCGTATTGTTGCGCTAAACACCACGATCAAACAGGTTGCGGATAGTAAAAAACTTGCAATAGCGGACATCTATAGTTTCTTGAACAAGGTAAAATCGGGCTATCAGATCAACGGTATCGCCATCAGCAATAAATACATCACCGGTAATATATTCTCGTTGGATGGTGTTCACTTAACGCCTATGGGCTATGCCATTATGGCCAATGTTTTTGTTGACGCCATCAATGCAAAATATAGCACCAAATTAGGAAAAGTAAATGTCAGCCAGTATGGCGGTGTTGCTTTACCTTAGTCTTTTAATGCAGCACATAACCTGGAGAAAAGGTCATTTGAATTGAACATTCAAATGACCTTTTTTTGTGAAACAATGCTTATTTTTGTTTATACAGTTATTCGCTTTTAACAAAATAGAAGGCAAACCAGATGGGTCTAATCGCTAAGGAGTATCACTCTTTACTTTAAAAGTCCACAGACATGCATTTAAAAAAAGGCGTAAAATACTGGGATAAACAGTATTCATGCCAGCTAAATAAAATGAACAAATAAGCCGGGTATAACCGTGTATTTACACGATTAAATTACAGCTTTTAAAATTATTTCGAATGAAAATCAAATTAAACCGCGTTAACCAAGCTGTGCATTTCGAAGCCAGCAGTGAATTATCCCCTGTCAAAGTAAATATCGATGGCTCCGAAGCAATCGGCGGTGAGGGCAAGGGTGTTCGCCCCATGGAGTTGGTATTAATGGCATTGGGCTCTTGCAGTGTTTTTGACCTACACAGTATCTTGACCAAACAACGCCAACAAATCGATGATATTCAAGTGGAAGTTGAAGGAAAACGTCGTGACGAAATTCCACAGGTATTCACGGATATCCACATCAATTTCTTCTTAAAGGGTGAAATTGACGAGGTAAAAGCAACAAAAGCAGCTGAGTTGGCTGTGAAGAAATATTGTTCGGTCCACGATATGCTTGCCGCGGGCGGGATCAATATCACTTATTCGCTAAAAATAAACTAATATTTTTATAGTGCCTACGCTTACATCCACAGATGGAATTAAAGTCTGTAGGTGTAAGCGTAGGCATTTTTTGTGGGCTAAAGTCTTTTTTGCTCTTCGGTCTTGGTCGGCTGGTTGCTGCTCTTGATTTTTTGGTTTCCAAAGTGATACCGAAGCGTTACATTGACCTTTCTTGTGTCTTGGTAATCGTCAAAATAATTGTCCTGATCGGCATACTTTGACGAGATTCTCATCTTTTCAGTCCTGAAAATATCCATAAACGCCAGATTGACTTCCAGCTTTTTGTTAAAAAATTTACGGTTGGTCGTCAAGTAAGTGCTGGAATAGCCTGTAATCCGAAATGGCCCCTGAATAGTCGGCGAAGTAAAACTGTTTCCGAGTTCTACATTCCAGTCGGCATTTTTGTCCAGCACATAGCTTGAACTTATATTGCCATTGCCAATGTAAACGTCATTCCTGTGAAGCACGGCATCAGATCCCATAAAATAATTCTCATTGTACATGCCTTCCAGCTGAAGATTTAATCCCCAGCGGGAGGTCAACTGAAAGCTCTTGCCCAGATCTATCCCCGCTCCCTGTCCTTTTTTAATATTCGTATATTGAAAGATCAGCTGATGATTGACATTATCCTGCAAGGCGATTTCCATATTAGGCCATTTCTCGAACCTGTAAAATAGATCCACATTCCAGCTGTTCTTTGTCCAGGTCAGGTTGAGGTTATGTACAATGGTAGCCCTTAAGCGTGGGTCGCCCTGAAAATACGAAAATAAGTTATAATAAGATTTCGCTGGATTGAGCCAGGAGTAAGCTGGCCGGCTGATGCGCTTACCATAGGAAAACCCAAATTGCTGTTGGTCTGCCAATGCATATTGCATATAGAACGTCGGGAATAGCACAAAATAATCCTTCTTGTTGATATCCTTGGGCTCTGAGACAATACCCTCCAAATCGGTATACTCCCCCCTTAAGCCTGCTTTCCAGCTCCATTTTTTCCAGGTATAGTTAAACGATGTATATAAGGCCGCATTGCGTTCTTTATAATCAAACAGACTGCTCTTTTCGGGTCGGTGCTGCAGTGTACCGGACGCATCGTCTGAAAACAGCAGGTCACTTGTTGTCTTTACCGCACTAAACTTTCCACCAAATTCTACTTCCAGTCCCTTTATCTTTCCTGTAACGTCTACCTGCGAGGAAAAAAGGCGATTTTTACTGACATTATTACTAATAAAACGTGTGCTCGACGGCTGTTCACCTTTAAAATTCAATGCTGTCAAGACATCCTGATCATTGCTGGCATGGCTGGACGTAAAGTAAGACGACCAATTGATACTCCATTGGCGACCGAGTTTCTTCGTCACCTGTAGATAAAGGTTATTGGTCTTGTTGGAGCGTTCATGGTCATTTGTTGTAAAATAACTAGACTCCTGCACCCGGTCTTTGTTATAGATTACCGTGGGCACTTCATAAACACCATAGGACCTCGGCCCATAATAGCCGTTTAAGCCAGCATTGATAGACCAAGTTGTATCTGGCGCATATTCCACCGAAAACACGTAACTATTTTGGCTATTATTGGTATCGAAACGGTCCATCGTGCCTTCCCATGAGGTCTGTTCCTTGGGATAATACACATAATTTGTCTCATAACGGGCATACTTACCACGCCCAAAATTGTATGTTCCCCGCAGATTGAACTTTTCGTTTTTATAATATTGTGTCAGCCCAAACAGTTGCTTCCAGGTTGTGCTCTTTTCGGCCAAGGCCAGTAGTGTACCCCGATACCCATATAAGTTGGATTTGGACAGCTTGATGTTAATGATCGTGCTTCCCTCCGCTTCATATTTTGCCGGTGGATTGGTAATGACCTCGATGGATTGTACATCATTACCGGCTGTGTTCTCCAGGTAGGTTTTCAATTCATCACCGCTCAGCAAGACCTTGCGGTCATTAATAAGTACCACGATCTTTTTGCTCCCCCGGACCATCAGGTCTGAACCGCTAGCCATCACCAAAGGTGTACGTTTAAGAATATCCCAGGTGTTGTATGCCGAGAGATTACTATTTTGAACGTTAAATTCAAGGCGATCCAACTTTCGGATCAGTCGGGGCTGTCTGCCCACGACATTCACCTCCTCCAATTCCTTTGTCTTTGGAAGAAGTGTCAAGATCAGTGGACTATTCACAGTATCACTGTAAAAAAATAATTCCTTAGTCCCAAAGTTCAAATGCGAGGCTTTGAGGTAATATTTGCTGTGCGGTGTCAATGATAATTCAAACTTTCCAGCGGTATCTGTTTTCATTTCACCAATCTGTCGATAGGTACTGTCCAACAAGACAACCGATGCATCGGCCAGCATCTCCTTATTCCCCTTTTGAATTCTCCCCACCCGTATCGTCTGTGCTGTTACGAGCCCTGGAGCTAGAAGCAAAAATAATAAGCATTTCATATTTCGGTATTTAATGTCCAAAATTGTCCATTAACCTTGCTAAATATGGTTAATGAAGAGTTAATGCTATGTTAAGGCCTATGATCTTCATTGTGAGCAGTTATATTTGTATATGGAATTGAAGCCTAAAAATTATATTATTCTTTTCATCCTATTTTTTACTGTCCTGATCGGCATACAAGGGTATCAATTATACAATACCTATCGGCTTAAACAACGGGAGGTATTCGCCGACGTAAAGAAAAATCTGAACAAATTGGATGACGCTGATTCCGTTTTTGATAACAACCTATTGAGTAAGGATATCGCCCGGGATTATTATATCAAACTGGTCAAAAAAGAGATCACCGAAGAAGACCTAAAAAAACTATATACAACACATGCACAGAAAACTTCCGGGGAACTAACAAGATATGTTGACAGTATATTCCGGCCACGGGGAATGCATGTCATCCTTAAACAGGAAATATTGAATATTTACTATAAAGATGCGACAAAACCATTGGTTAATGGCCCGATCACTGTATACACAACATCCGGCACTTTCCGAAATCCTACAGAATTATCCAGCAGTAAATGGCTTACGGAAAAAACTGAAATGAACAAGATTCAGGATAGTATCCAAAGCAGGGAAATTCTATATGTTTTTTCTGTTCCACGCAAAACTTCTTTTGAGGTGGTCAATCTGAGCTGGATTCTATTTAAGGAGCTAACCTCACTGCTGTTGAGCACCTTATTGATCCTGGCCGCTTTTATCTGGTTGTTTTACCGGACAATTAACAATCTCAAGAAACAAAAAAAACAGATTGCCGTGTTGCACGATGTAGTAGATAATATTTCCCACGAGCTAAAAACACCGATTGCGACCTTAAAAATAGCAGCCAAAACCCTCCAAAAATCTCCTGACAATACGATTATTGCCGTGATTGAACGTCAGGTGAACCGCTTGGAACAAACACTGGATCCATTGAACGAGAATCAAACTGCAACAAGTTTACCCCCAACAACAGCGAAAGAGCTACAGGCAATTTTTAGTGATTTTCAGCTATGCAATCCAACAGTCAGACTACTTGTGGAGCCAAGCCTCGGCATGCAGGTCTGTCTTAATTCCATAGATACAACGACGCTGTTTCACAACCTGATGAACAATGCTGTCAAATACGGTTCCTCGCAGTTGAATATCCGTTTTGAGGAACAAAAAGACTATCTATCCATTCAGGTCAAAGACAATGGACAGGGCATGGAAGAAAGCGAATTACCCTATATTTTTGAAAAGTTCTACCGTATCCAGAAAGACAATATCCATGATACGAAAGGCTTGGGAATTGGCCTATTTCTGGTTAAAAATATCGTCAAGAAATATGGCGGAGAGATCAAGGTTATAAGTAAATTGCAGCATGGGACAACTTTTGCCATTCTCTTACCACTTTAATTTATCAGATCATTGGCCAACATCGTCAATCGGCGGCACAGGCTACTACACGAAGAGCAGTGAAGCAGCACTTGAATAAAAATCGTATTATTAACTTTATAATGGATCAGAGAATAAGGGCTAAAAAATCCATTAGATGAAACAAAGAAATGAAGAATAAACTATTGCTGGTAGAAGATGATCCGGATTTTGGATTTATGCTGAGACAATATCTGGAGCTTTCGGACTTTCGTGTGGACTGGATTTCACAGCCAAATGAGCTCATGGAAGACTTTCAAAAGCTGATGGGTTATGATTTAATTATTCTGGACGTCATGCTTCCACAAGTAAGCGGCTTTACTTTGGCAAAAGAGATCAATACACTTTTTCCTTTACTTCCTTTTATCTTTCTAACGGCAAAAGAGCAAAAGATAGATAAGTTAACGGGCTTAAAAATTGGTGCTGACGATTATATTACCAAGCCCTGTGATCCTGAAGAATTATTACTGCGCATACAAAATATATTAAAACGCAATCATAAAACTATGTCGCCAAGTCCCATTGCCATTGGTTCATATTTATTTTTCCCAGATCAACTGTTATTGAGCCATGCTTTGGCGCAATATAAACTCACTGAGCGAGAAGCACAATTGTTGTTATTTCTGTGGCAGCGCAACGGTCAGTTGGTGACACGGGGCGATATCCTCGAAAAAGTATGGGGAAGTGCTGATTTTTTTACAGGCAGAAGTATGGATGTCTTTATCACACGGCTAAGAAAATACTTAAGCCATGACCCTGATCTTCATATTCGTTCGAATCGTGGAGTAGGATTTATGGTACATTTTTAAATCTGAGATCCTCCTAGCGAAAGTCGCTATTGCCGTATAGCACTTTACGCTTTTGATACCCGTTCCCTAAGCGAATCTACCCGACGTTTATCCTTCAAACTCTTCTTTTCGTCTGTTCCATAGTTTTTCTGCCCAACGGCCAACAAACCAAAAGGAAACTGCAAGAATCAGGAAAAAGACTGCTCTATTGATATTATCCCACAAATACTCCACATAGCGGGTATAAATATTCAATACCAAAAACACAAAACCAACCTCGCGGGTAACATTATCCTTCGCTTTTAACCCATAAATTACAAGAAACGCCGAGACCGCAGTGGATAGAATCCCCCAATAAAACATGTGATATTGACGTACTGTAGTCCACTCATAAAAATCCGAATAGTTGCCAAAGATAGATAGTGTCCACAAAGAAACCATAAGGTAAATCAACCCAATGATATAACTGACCGGTTGAAATATCTGTAAACGTTCAAAGCGTGGCTGTAGCCAAACTGCTGCCGCCGTAATTATAGCACCGAAAATCGTAAAACGTAAGGGATAATTCATTCCCCAGAATTTAAATCCCCAATTGCTGTGATAAGCTGTCTCAGTGGCAAACCAAACGCCTAGCGCTAAGAGCATAAAGGTCCAAATCAACTTACTGTCCAATTTGACTGCAAGCACGCCGTATATCGCGACCGAAAGTAAAAATAAGAGGGAATAATGCATGGTATCTTTATCCAAGACCTTGCCCATAAAACCAATGCAGGCGGCTGTTCCAAATACACCAATCAACATCATGGTCTCCGTGGAAAGATTCTTATATGGATAACGCTTTTTATAACGAAAACCCAGTGTGTAAAAAAGTACAGCGACCGCAGCAAAAAAGAAACAAAATAAAATATTTGGGGCTTCGTAAAGGCTGTCCACAAAGGCAAGGAAAGATGCATCCGTAAACAGCGAAAAAACAGCAAACACCAAGGATGCTAATGCAATCCAGAAAGCATACCGGGCCAGCTGGCCCCAATCAAAGCTTTTAACATCGAGGCTATCCATGAGTTCGTTGGCTTTTTGTTCATCCAATAGCCTCTCCTTTTTCCAAAATTGGACAATATCTTCGATGGATTGTTTCTCCTGTTTGCTGACATCGTATTTTCGCATTGTTATTGTATTGATATTATAGAATAAAGAACAAAGATTTTAATCCGGCAAATTTCGCCTTACCGAAGTATCTCCATGTTTTATTTTTATTTTTTAGGTCCTGTACAAACTTAGGGGCTTAAAAGTTGTCATAGCCACCTTAGCCGATCACAAGATAGCAATAACCTTCGTAACTTTCTTACCTCATCCAGTCATCACGAGATCTTCAAATCACATCTATATCACATTTTATTCCAAAAGTCAGATATCCTCGCATAATTCCTTTAAAATCTGTAATTTTGCATGTTTTGCATTTTATCCCTCAATAGGGATTTTAAGGAGTTTTCATGGCAGTAAAAAAAAGCCCAGATTTGGGCGAACAGAGTGAAGTTCAAGTATTTGGTGCTCGCGCGCACAATCTAAAAAATATAGATGTTTCTTTTCCGAGAAATGAATTGGTTGTTATCACCGGCTTGAGTGGTAGCGGAAAGTCTTCTTTGGCTTTTGACACCATTTATGCAGAGGGTCAACGTCGGTATATGGAAACTTTCAGTGCCTATAGTCGCCAATTTTTGGGTGGTATGGAGCGTCCGGATGTCGACAAGATATCAGGTTTGAGTCCGGTGATTTCCATTGAACAAAAGACAACAAGCAAAAATCCAAGGTCAACCGTCGGAACCATTACAGAGGTATATGATTTTATGCGCCTTTTGTTTGCCCGTGCGGGAGAAGCCTTCTCCTATGTCACCGGGAAAAAGATGGAGCGCATGTCGGATGATCAGGTAATCGAGCGTATTCTGGATGAATTTGATGGGCAAGCACTCAATATCCTCGCTCCGGTCGTGAAAGGGCGTAAAGGACATTATCGTGAGCTTTTCGAACAAATTCGTAAACAGGGCTATGTTAAGGTACGTGTGGATGGTGAAATCTTGGATCTCGTCCCCAAAATGCAAGTAGACCGCTATAAGATTCACGATATTGAAATTGTTGTTGACCGCTTGAAAATAGAGCGTGAAGACAAAAAACGGTTACAGACTTCGGTAATGCAGGCCATGAAAACGGCAAAAGGTATTATTAAAGTGTCTACCAAAGATAATCAGGAGCAATTTTATAGCCGTTATCTAATGGATGCGGAATCGGGGATCTCTTATGATGAACCTCAACCCAATACATTCTCATTCAACTCGCCATATGGTGCATGTCCGACCTGTGACGGCTTGGGCTATATCTTCGAAATTGATAAAAACGCTGTTATTCCCGATAAGAAACTCAGCATTCAAAAAGGTGGACTGGCACCCTTAGGGCCTACACGGGAGAACTGGACGTTTGAAGTGCTTAAAGCGGTGTCCAAAAAATTGGATTTTGCGGTAACAACGCCGTTGGAGAAACTCAGCGACGAACAGATCGACCAACTGTTGTTTGGCAATAAAGAAGAACCTATTGTTGTCACCGTGTCCTATGGGAGCTACGGATCCCGTGAATATCGGGTCGAATTCGAAGGTATCTTTAAAATGCTGGAAGAGTTTTCCGGAAAATCTTCGGATGAAGCACCTTCATTAGATGATTTCAGGACCAAAGTTACCTGTCCAACCTGTCAAGGGGCGCGGTTAAAGAAAGAATCATTGCACTTTAAGATCGCAGACAAGAATATCCATGAATTATCAACCCTCGATATTTCGGCATTAAAAGAATGGTTCGACCAGGTGGAAAGCAAACTGGACGAACGCCAATTGGTCATCGCTACAGAGATACTTAAAGAGATAAGGGCCCGTTTGGGTTTTCTATTGGACGTAGGATTGAATTACTTAACATTGGATCGTACCGCAAAAACATTATCCGGGGGCGAAGCACAACGGATCCGTTTAGCGACCCAGATAGGCTCACAGCTGGTCAATGTACTTTATATTTTAGATGAACCGAGTATTGGACTTCATCAACGTGACAATGAACGTCTCATCAATGCACTCAAAAACCTGCGTGATATTGGCAATTCAGTTCTGGTTGTTGAGCATGACAAAGACATGATCTTGCATGCTGATTATGTAATTGATATGGGACCAGCTGCTGGTGTACATGGCGGAACGGTAGTTGCGGAAGGGCAACCTGACGAGATCTTAAAATCAGATTCGTTGACCGCGGCTTATCTTAATGGGAAAAAAGAAGTTAAAATCCCTGAGAAACGTCGTGAAGGCAATAACAAAACACTGACCATTCATGGTGCCACTGGGCATAATCTGAAAAACCTGACTGTAACATTTCCCCTCGGGAAACTGATCGTGGTATCGGGCGTTTCGGGATCTGGTAAGTCCAGCTTGATTACAGGTACCTTATACCCCATTCTAAATAAACATTTTTTCAGGGCCAAAGCGACTCCACTGCCTTTCAAAAAGATCGAAGGCTTGGAACATATTGACAAGGTGATCGAGATCGACCAAAGCCCAATTGGCCGTACACCACGTTCCAACCCGTCTACGTATACAGGGGTATTTTCTGATATACGTACCTTGTTTGTTCAGCTTCCCGAAGCAAAAATCAGGGGATACAAACCAGGGCGATTCTCGTTCAATGTCAAAGGTGGGCGTTGTGAAACCTGTCAGGGAGCGGGGTTGAAAGTCATTGAAATGAATTTCCTCCCGGATGTACAGGTTCCTTGTGAAACATGCCATGGAAAGCGCTACAACCGAGAAACTTTAGAGGTGCGATACAAAGGCAAATCCATCTCGGATGTACTCGACATGAGCATCAACGATGCCGTCGATTTCTTTGAAAATGTGCCAAGTATTTACAGAAAAATCAAGACATTGCAGGATGTCGGTTTAGGATATATTACCTTAGGTCAATCGTCTACAACGCTATCAGGCGGAGAAGCTCAGCGTGTGAAACTTGCCACCGAGCTTTCTAAAAAAGATACCGGAAATACATTTTACATCCTAGACGAACCTACAACCGGACTTCATTTTGAAGACGTTAATGTACTGATGGGCGTAATCAACCGATTGGTCGACCGAGGAAATACCGTATTGATTATCGAGCACAACCTGGATGTTGTCAAATCAGCGGACTGGGTGATTGATATCGGTCCTGAAGGAGGAAAAGAGGGCGGTCAGATATTATTTGAAGGGACCCCAGAAAATTTAATTAAAAACAAGAAAAGCGAAACCGCACGTTTCCTAAAATTAGAGATGAAATAGGTGCTCCATATGGAGACTATACATTCTTGTAATCTCATGTAACCGTGTAACTCAGGATTATCGTGTGCTCCGGAATGTCATCCGGTCGCACATTTTAAATAATCCCTGCTTTTGCCTGTTCCCCATCGGATTTGGTTCAATGGCAAGCAGCAGATTTCATAAAGGTTTTTCGTAACTTTGTATTATATGTCGGATATTATTCAATTACTTCCAGATAATGTTGCCAATCAGATTGCGGCGGGAGAAGTGGTGCAGCGACCAGCGTCTGCCATTAAAGAATTGATTGAGAATGCCATTGATGCTGGAGCTGACAAAATAAAACTTATTGTTAAAGATGCAGGTAAATCATTGATCCAAGTCATTGATAATGGCTGCGGCATGAGCGTAACGGATGCTCGGCTCTGCTTTGAACGTCATGCGACTTCAAAGATCAGAAAAGCTGAAGATTTATTTGCCATCCGCACCATGGGTTTCCGGGGCGAAGCAATGGCGTCCATTGCTGCGATCGCACAAGTCGAACTAAAAACACGCCGTATCGAAGATGAGCTTGGCACCGTAGTGGAAATAGAGGGCTCAAAAGTTGTCAACCAATACCCAGAAGCTGTCGCTGCTGGAACAAATATTTTAGTTAAAAATCTCTTTTACAATATCCCTGCCCGTAGGAACTTCTTGAAGAGCAATTCGGTTGAAATGCGTCATATCATTGATGAATTTCAACGGATCGCTTTGTCTAACCCACAGATTTTCCTTTCGCTACATAGTGATGGAAATGAGATTTATCACCTTCCTGCGGAGACACTGAAACAACGGATTGTCCATATCTTTGGCAACAATTACAACCAGCGTCTCGTCCCTGTAGAAGAGGATACATCCATTATTAAGGTGGAGGGCTTTATAGGTAAGCCTGAATTTGCAAAAAAAACACGTGGCGAACAATTTTTCTTTGTTAATAAACGCTTTGTACGCGATCCATATCTGCACCATGCGGTGATGAATGCATACGAAGATATTATGCAAGCGGAGACCTTTCCGTTTTATGTACTGTTTATTGATATTGATCCCGCCCGTATCGATATCAACGTACACCCAACAAAGACCGAAATCAAATACGAGGATGACAAAGCAATCTACGCCATCATCCGTTCGGCAGTGAAAAGATCATTGGGCCGATATAACATCATGCCTTCATTGGATTTTGAACAGGAGACTAGTTTCTCCAATCTGATCACCAAGAAATCATTGGATGAAATTATTGTCCCAACAGTGACCTTCAATCCGGACTTTAATCCTTTTGATACCGACAAGTCCAAATCGTCCTACTCCAGGTCCGATAGCTATGCTGAAGGCTTTGCCAAAAAAACAGGGGGAATACCGAGCAATTGGGATTCTTTATATGAAATCGTGGAAAAAGAAGAGTCTGTGCAACTTCCATTGCACAACCGTTCGGAATTGGAGACCGATCATCCTCAAGCCATACAAATGGAAGATAAAGCCTCTTCTAAGTTATTCTTTCAGCTACACAATAAGTATATTGTTTCTCAAATTCATTCAGGCTTTATCCTTATTGATCAACAGGCCGCACACGAGCGCATTTTATTTGAGCAGTTCCTGACACAACTCGATCAGCATAAAGGCTTGAGCCAGCAGAGCTTATTTCCACAAACGATAGATCTCAACCCTTCGGATAACGAGCTCATGAAAGATTTATTGGTTGACATCAACGGCCTGGGATTTCAAATTCGCGAATTTGGAAAAAATTCCTATATTATTGACGGAATTCCGGCAGACTTGGGAACTGGGTTTGACGAAATAAAAATGATTGAAAAAATATTGGAAGATTATAAGAATAATCAATCCGAGTATAAGCTTGCAAAAAGAGAGAATCTGGCAAAAAGCCTTGCCCGCAATGCAGCGATCAAACCAGGCACGCAACTTGATAATACGGCCATGGCAGAATTGGTCGATAAGCTCTTCGCCTGTCAATCACCGAATAGTTCCATCTATGGCAACCCGGTTATCGTAACGTTTACATTGCAGGAGTTGGCAGAAAAATTTGGCAAAAACTAGAAGATAAAACTATATGTTTCAACAATTGACACCCGTTATCAAGAATTTACTGATCGTCAATATTATATTTTATATTGGATCGCAACTTGTACCTATAGCATATGATTATCTTGCCGTATATTATCCGGATTCGCCTTATTTCAAAATATGGCAGGTGATCACACATATGTTTATGCATGACAAAAACAACATTACACATATTTTCTTCAATATGTTCTCCCTTGTCATGTTTGGTCCTATGATTGAACAAGTGCTCGGTCCGAAACGCTTCTTAAATTTCTATATGATCTCGGGAATTGGCGCCTGGTTTCTCTATACAGCGGTGAATGGTATACAACTGTATCATGCTACGGGTTCTTTCGCTCCATTGCACGGCATGAGCGGAAATGAAATCATTTCCCTGGCAAATACAGGCAGTAACGAAGCATTATCATATGTCATACCTATGCTAGGAGCCTCTGGAGCGATCTATGGCGTCCTATTGGCTTTTGCTTACCTTTTTCCAAACATACCGCTTCAATTTTTGTTTATTCCTGTACCAGTCAAGGCCAAATATATGATCGGTGGATTTATCTTAATCGAGATCTATATGAGCTTATCTAGACCGGGAGATTCGGTAGCCCATTTGGCTCACGTAGGTGGGGCATTATTTGGTTACCTGCTGCTCAAATTCTGGAAGGTTAGGAAGGGAATTTATTAATAGCATGTGTAATGAATAACATTGGTTTAAAAGATTTTTGGAGGCAAACGTATAAAACTGGCTCACCGATTCCGGTTGTGATCAGTATACAGGTGTGCTTATTTGTCCTCATCTATTTTCTGGACCTGCTTTTTGAGTTGAAACTTGTTTCACAAAGCTTTTTACAGCCGATTGTACAGCATTTGAGCTTGCCTAGCAATTTTTCAAGTTTCTTAGCGCAACCCTGGTCCCTCATCTCATCCAATTTTGTCTACGTTCAGCTTTTAACCTTGATTTTTGACAGCCTTTGGTTATATTGGGTTGGTCAGATATTCTTTACCTTTTTAAACAACAGACAATTTTTCTTTGTTTACATCGCATCTTGGCTCCTTAGCAGCGCCCTTTATGTTGGTTTTGGCACCCTTATTCCGCCGCCCACGAACCTTCATCTCATGGGCGGGGCTCATCCGTTGGCTGCTGTCCTTGCGGCAATTGTCACGTTAGTTCCGAACTACGAATTAAGGCTATTGCTTTTTGGTACCGTTAAACTAAAAATCGTAGCCATTGTCTATTTCGCGCTGGAATTTTTATTTTTCACGCTTGGCAATAGACCTGCAGCTATCTCTTATTTCGCAGTAGTACTATTTGGAATGGCATTTACCTATGCGCTAAGATCAGGGATGGATTGGTCCACACTTTTTCAGAAAAAACAAAAAAAGCCCGCAAAAATGAAAGTTGTTGTAGGCAATAATATACCGGCAAATCGGAAGCATCGTTATGACTTACCAAATCAGGATGAAATTGACGCCATCTTGGATAAGATTTCAGTATCTGGTTATGAAAGTCTGACACACCATGAAAAAGAAACGCTCTTTAGAGCAAGCAATAGTGGCGACAAGGTTGATGGATAGAAGGACTTTTTTAAGAAGAAAACTGGGATTTATAAGCAAAACAATGTTTCTGGCAAATATGCTTGCGATCATTGCTTTGCTCATGAGCTATGCGGCAACCTTCATCAACCCCAAATCTTTTTGGCCCATTGCATTTCTGGGATTAGGTTATCTTCCTCTCCTTCTTGTCAATATTGGGTTTATCTGCTACTGGTTACTTCGCAAACGAAAGGTCGCACTTTTCTCGTTGGTAGCAATCTTAATCGGCTGGCCATTTCTGACCAAACATTGGAACATCCGTAAAGAAAACCCAGCAGCTCCACCTGAAACACGGACACTCCGCATGATGACCTTCAATGCTCATCTATTCAAAAAGGTCAACGATGAAAAAAAAAGCTTTAAGGCTGATGTCGTCCGTATTATTGATAGCATCTCACCGGACGTCATCTGTTTTCAAGAATACATCAGTAAAATCAAGGGAAAACACGTATTCTCCGAAGAGTTTAAGGATAAATTGGGGTATGACTATTTCTTTTTCGAACCTAGTTCCAAAAATGACTACGAAGCTTATGGCATGGCTGTTTTATCACGTTTCCCCATTTACGATTCGGGCACTATTCGTGACAACGACTATGGCATCAATAGAATATGTTATGTGGACATCAAAAAGCAGGATACATTAATTCGCATATATAATATCCATTTACGTTCGTTTGCCCTCCAGAATGAAGATAAGGAGTTTATCCAAAACCTATCCAATAAGAATGAAGACGACAATACTGCAACACGTCGGCTGAGTAGAAAATTAAAAAATGCTTTTGAACTGCGCAGTGAACAGGCGCATTCGCTAAAGAAGCACATGAATGACTGTCAATACCCTTATGTCGCCGTTGGTGATTTTAATGATACACCGATGAGTTATTCGGTTAATTTAATTGGAGGCGGTATGTATAACGCCTTTAAAGAAAAAGGAAATGGGTGGGGCGTAACCCACCATGCTCTTTTGCCAATTTTTCAAATTGACTATATCTTTGCCAGCCCCCAATTTCAGGTCATGAATTATCAGGTCGTTAAACAAAAACTATCCGATCACTATCCGGTATGGGCAGATCTTCGACTTAAACCTTAGGCATCTGGTACCCCAAAGTTTTGAGCCCTATTTCAATAAATTTATCTCTTCTGTTTTTTATCTTATAATAGGCTTCACGACCGAAATAATACCGCCCCACCAGTGCCTCAATATCAGATTGAATTAAATCATGTAGATTTTTTGCCTCATCCGAATTGACCGAAATCCGTTTCTGCGCATTGAGAAATGATATAAATAAATTAAATTCGGTGGTTGGCAGATGGTAACCGCTAATAAAGTTTTCAATAGAATATGCTGGGAGGTGTTTGGTAAAACGATCATATACAAATTCCTCAATCGCATTGGAATGAAAGATTTCACGGTATTTAGCACTTGTTTCATTGGTGTCAATCGGGATGTTCACATCTGGCAAAATTCCACCGCCACCAAATACAAGCTTTCCCTTGCTTGTTGTAAACATTTCCTTTTGACTAAATTCGGTATCTAGTGTCCAAAGGTCAAATCCGGTCATATATTTTGCTGCATCAAAATTTGCCCGGCTATATTTGCGTTGGATACATCTTCCAAGAGGCGTATAATAACGTGCCACTGTCAAATTCACGGCAGAACCATCGGAAAAATCAAACTGTTCCTGAACCAGTCCTTTTCCATACGACCGTCTTCCGACGACGGTAGCCCGATCTAAATCCTGCAATGCGCCACTTAGGATCTCGCTCGCGGATGCCGTACTTTCATTGATCAAGACCACAACGCGACCGTCACCAAATTCCCCGGGCTTCTCTGAATAGTAATCCTGACGTAATTCATTGGCTCCTTCGGTATACATCAACAACCTTTTTTCTTTAAAAAACTGTCCCGCTAGTTCTATCGCCGTATGCACAAAGCCACCGCCATTATTCCGTAAATCTAAGATAAGGTCCTGGGCACCACTTTTGCGCAGGTCGATTAACGATTGTTTAAACTCATCTGCAGTCTTATGTCCAAAACGTCGAATCTTGATATAAGCAGTCTTTGGCGCAATCATATAGGAAGCGTCCAAACTAGTTACGTTCACCTGATCACGAATGACCTTCAATGGATTAACGAGCGTCTGTCCGTTCCGTTGAATCGAAATAAATACGGCAGTCCCCTTCTTTCCACGGATCAATTTTTCGATTTCCGCTTCCGGCACCTTTTTTCCGGCAACATCTTTATTCCCAATTTTTAGAATACGATCACCAATCCGCATCCCACTTTTTTCAGCAGGCCCAGCAGAGACCATCCCCACCACAAGTAGCGTATCCTTCAAACGAAAATACTCTACACCTATCCCATCGAAGGAACCTTCAAGGGTTTCCTGTTTGGCAAGGACTTGATTGGGGCGTAAAAAGGAGGAAAAAGGATCAAGGCGGGAAACGACATGTTCAATCGCTTCATCTTGTACCGTGTCTACACTGATATTGTCTACGTAGTTCTCTGAGATTAGCTGGATCAGGTATTGTAATTTGTCTGAATTGCCATTGGAACTTAAACTGGAAAAAGTTCTTTTCTGGTTACTTCCCTGTTCTTCGGCATAATTTTGTCCCAACAGCAAGCCTAGAAGCAATACCGCAGCGTATGTGGCAGCTACAAAAATATTTCGCTTAATACTCTTTTGCATAGGAAAAATCCAGCGTTTATAAACACATAACATGAGCCTGCACGCTCCTATTATTACAGCTCAAAAGTAACAAGTTTATTCGGTTTAATCTGTAAACAGCCGTATAATTTTACATTAAAAACAAAAAATTGTCGCTGATTGTCCATCTTTAAAAATTGCGGCTATTCTTATTGTCAGAAAATATGAAATAGCATGCAGTAAACTTGCAAATAAGCACAAATTTATCTTAGTTTGAACTTGGAAAGGAATTTAGAATATGCATGAAATCGAACCCTATTACAACTGGCGCGACTATTACATCGCTGCAGAAGACGAACAATCACCATTCTATGGCACGGTTTATAGCGAATTCGATTTCGACAAACAGGTCTATAACTTTTTGCTACATCCGCAATGGGATGAATTTGGTTCGCTCACACTATATTTAAAGGTATTGTTTGTCGACTATGAAAAACAATACTGCATTATCGAATTGATCGGTGAATGGAATGATGCACTATACAATGACATCATGTTACTGAAAAGAGAACTTATCGATGTTATGATCAGTCAGGGCATAAAATATTTTATTCTCATTGGAGAGAATGTATTGAATTTTCATACTTCGGATGATTCCTATTATGAGGAATGGTTTCAGGATATTGATGATGGTTGGATTGCGGGAGTGGGCTTTCGCGAACATGTCATCGAAGAATTTCAACAACAGAACATCGACTATTACATCAACTTCGGCGGTGTACTCAATGAACTGCACTGGCGTGCGTTGAAACCAAAGCAAGTATTTCATCATGTGAACGAATCCTTGACAAAGCGCCTTGGTTTTTGAGTATTTAGTAATGAGTCTTTAGATTTTGGTTATACAAGCCTATGGCTTACTAATTGTTTCAATTTTTGATTTTTACCTTTTAATGTTTACTTTTTACTGTATTATCCATTAACTTTGTGACTGATGTGTTGTGTGTCATGCACTCACACGGATTAATTTTACGTTTTATCTTATACAAAACAATATGTCATTCAGAATTGAAAAAGATACAATGGGTGAAGTTCAAGTACCTGCAGATAAATACTGGGGTGCCCAAACAGAACGTTCACGCAACAACTTCAAAATCGGACCGGCAGCTTCAATGCCACATGAGATCGTTGCAGGCTTTGCATACTTGAAAAAAGCAGCAGCTTATGCCAACCACGAGTTAGGTGTATTACCTATTGAAAAGCGTGATGCTATTGCAGCTGTATGCGATGAGATTCTGGCAGGTAAATTAGATGATCAATTCCCACTGGTGATTTGGCAAACGGGTTCAGGTACACAATCGAACATGAACGTGAATGAAGTGGTGGCAAACCGCGCCCAAGTATTAGCTGGATATAAAATTGGCGAAGGAGAACCTGTATTAAAAGCAAATGATGATGTCAACAAATCACAATCATCAAATGATACCTTCCCTACGGGAATGCATATTGCTGCTTATAAAGCTGTTGCGGAAACCACTATTCCAGGTGTGGAAAAACTACGTGATACACTGGCGAAAAAAGCAGAGGAATTTAAAAAAGTCGTCAAAATCGGCCGTACTCACTTAATGGATGCCACGCCATTGACTTTAGGTCAAGAAATTTCAGGTTATGTAGCACAACTAAACCATGGTTTAAAAGCCTTAAGAAATACGCTTTCACACCTATCCGAGCTAGCACTCGGTGGTACCGCTGTGGGAACTGGTTTAAATACCCCAAATGGCTATGATGTTGTTGTCGCAAAATATATCGCCGAATTTACAGGTCTTCCATTTGTTACTGCGGAGAACAAATTTGAAGCTTTAGCTGCTCACGATGCTATTGTTGAAACACATGGTGCATTGAAACAATTGGCAGTTTCATTGAATAAAATTGCGAATGACATCCGGATGTTGGCCTCCGGTCCACGTTCAGGTATCGGTGAAATCCTTATCCCAGAGAACGAACCAGGCTCATCTATTATGCCAGGTAAAGTGAATCCAACACAGTGTGAGGCGTTAACAATGGTTGCTGCCCAGGTCATGGGGAACGATGTTGCCATCACAATTGGTGGAACACAAGGACATTATGAATTGAATGTATTCAAGCCATTAATGGCCGCTAACTTCTTGCAATCTGCACGTTTATTGGGCGACGCCTGTGTTTCTTTTGAAGAGCACTGTGCCGCTGGTATCGAACCAAATTACAAACGTATCAAAGAACTGGTAGACAATTCATTAATGTTGGTAACAGCATTAAACACTAAAATTGGCTATTACAAAGCTGCTGAAATTGCTCAAACGGCGCATAAAAACGGTACTACACTTAAAGAAGAGGCAGTACGTTTGGGTTATGTGACGCCGGAAGATTTTGATGCTTGGGTAAAACCTGAGGAAATGGTTGGTAGTTTAAAATAAGCTGTGGCTATAATTTCAATAAAAAATATATCATCAAAAACATACCTATCGGCCTTTGCCATAGGTATGTTTTTCTTTTTCACTGCCTGCAAATTCAATTCGGATATGCAAAGTGAAGGAGCTTCATTTTTACAAGGCGAATGGGTACAGGACAGTATTCCGGGACAAGGCCAGATGCTGCAATACACATTGACCGAGTTTAAATTTACCTGTGATTCTGTTTATGCTACAATGCATGTCAATAACAAAGTACAGACCATCCCGGATAGTTGCTATAAAAATGGAGCCTGGACAGAACATGCCAAAGGTATTTATGTCCTACGTGGTGATTCAATTATTGTAGATGGTATTTATACCAAAGAAAATGGCAAACAAAAAATTTCAGGATGCTATCTTTCGGGTCAATACATCCCACGTTTTAAAGTAGTCCACCATTCCGCAGATTCGGTGGTACTGGAAAGCAGATTTGATCAACGCCCTATTATCCTCAGAAAGACGAAGGATATCACCTGTGTACCGAAAAAAAGGTAATCACGCGATAACCCGTTTTTTATTTTTATTTTTGCCTATCAACTTCCAACCATCCATATGAACAAAGGAATTACTGCCTTAGCTTTCGGAGGTCTTGCCATCGGAATGACGGAATTCACGATGATGGGAATCCTACCGGATATCGCGAAGGATTTGCAGATCGAAATCCCTACTGCGGCTCATCTTATTGCCCTGTATGCACTCGGCGTTGTCGTGGGGGCTCCCACGTTAGTCTTATTTACGGGTAAATATCCTCCAAAAAAGGTGTTACTCTTTTTAATGTTGCTATTTTTCATTTTCAACGGCTTATTCAGTATCGCACCGGGACAATTTCTGATCAGTCTTTCGCGTTTTATGGCCGGACTTCCGCACGGCGCATTTTTTGGTGTAGGGTCTGTTGTTGCGGCCAAACTCGCACCCAAAGGAAAAGAAGCCCAGGCTATTTCAATTATGTTTACAGGTATGACTATCGCCAACCTGGCGGGGGTTCCTTTAGGCACCTATCTTGGTCATCACTATTCCTGGCGGCTGACCTACGGTATTATCAGCCTATTGGGCCTGATTACTTTCGCCGCAATATATGCCTGGATGCCGAAAATTGAAGCTTCTAAAGGGAATAATATATTCAATCAACTGAATTTTTTCAATAAAAAAATCGCCTGGTTGTTAATGGCAATCATTGCTATCGGTACCGGGGGATTATTTGCATGGATCAGCTATATTGCTCCTCTGGCGACCAAAGTTTCCGGAGTTCCAGCGGACCGTGTTCCGCTTATTATGATCTTGATTGGGGTTGGTATGTTTTTTGGCAATCTGATCGGCGGAAAACTGGCCGATACCATTTCACCAACAAAAGCAGCAATTGCAAGCTTTTCCGCCATGGCGCTTTGTTTGGTCATGGTTTATTTTGTTTCGCCTCTGGGCTGGACAGCTTATCCGCTGGCTTTCATTACAGGTTTGGTATCTTTCACTATCGGTTCGCCAACACAACTCATGTTAATCCGAGCCTCAAAAGAAGCCGCTACACTGGCTGCTGCAGGTGGGCAAGCTGCATTTAACCTTGGCAATACACTCGGTGCTTTTTTAGGCGGTATTCCCATTACCTTGGGATTGGCTTATAATACACCATCTCTCGTAGGTGTGGGTATGGCAAGTATTGGTGCATTGTTAACCTTACTGTATCTTAAAGTCTATGACAATAAAAATTAATAGCTAAAAAACGATTTAAATGGCCCGAAGTAGTTACATCAGCGTATTGCGTATCATTGCGATCTTTCTAGTCATCCTGATCCACTCTTCTTCGGGTTATTTAAATAGCAATGATTTCGATGCTTTCGATTGGAATTATGCCAATTGGATCAACAGCTTCTCCCGTTTTTCCGTCCCCCTTTTTGTCATCATCTCGGGCGCATTGCTTTTGCAAAAAGATGAAGAGACCGGTATATTCTACAAGAAGCGTCTGCTCAAAATCATTCCACCTTTTGCCTTTTGGACGGTTGTCTATCTGGTCTATTACTTTATTCGGTACATCGATTTCGAGTATGTGGGTTTTCCACAAGTTATTAACATTGTGTTAATTCGCTTAAAATCAGGAAGCAACGCACATCTATGGTACTTATACATGCTTATTGGGCTCTATCTGGCCATACCTTTTTTGCGAAAAATGATCCGAAATTGTTCGAAAAAAGAAATCGAAATATTTCTATGTTTATGGTTTGCTTCGCTATTTTTCAACAACAAATGGTTTAATGTTTATCTTCCAAACTTTGATCTAACATTCTTTTACGGGTACATAGGTTATCTCGTATTGGGTCATTATCTATACAATTATCAACTCACTTGGCCAAAGTGGTCTAGCCTACTATTCTTTATCTGTAGCTGCCTTATCACAGGTTGGGGGACCTATTATCTTAGTCTTGAAAAAGGAGAGTTTGATCCCACCTTATATAATTATCTGTCACCTAATATTGCTTTGAGCGCAGGTTGTTTGTTTGTATTTATTCAATGTCTAAAACTCCCAGAACGATTGAGTGCATTCTGGGAATTTATTGATATCCATAGTTTTGGAATCTATTTATGTCATATTCTATTATTGAACTATATACATCCACTGGTTCCGTTCGCTACACTATGGAAAATACCGATAGCGGCTATCCTCACCTTAGTAACCAGTGCCCTACTGACCTACTGCTTACGCAAGATCCCTTTTGGGAAATATGTCAGTGGTTAGTTCAATTTGATCCAGCACTTATTTTTCGCCCTCGACCTTATTATAGACATACAGATGTGCATTGGGGCCCTCGATCTCTTTTCCTTCCTGATCTAGTCCGATCAGTTTATTTTCACCAACTTTTAATTTTATGTTGGTTTCTTTGCCGGTCAGGTGTACAACCGAACCGTTGTCATGCCACATCACTTTACCTGAATCTTCTACTTTTGTATTCTTATTGATATATTCACTAACAATAGAAAAAGTATTATCATTTTTTAAGGTAATATTCGTTTTGATACCTTCACAATCCGCGCAGGGAATTGTTGCTTCGTATTTACCGGGCCAATCTAATGAATTCTGGGAAGTATGAACGGTGTCTGCTGCCATTGTTGCATGATCAGATGAATCTGACTCTACTACCTGTTGATTTTCCTTTTTTGTTTGATTACAGGCACTCAAGGAAAGCGCTGCTAGGCAAATAAATAATACTGATGATTTCATATTTGTGCTATTTTGAGTTAAATGTACCCAATAACAAGCAATTTCGACGCCAAGAAAATGCTATCCAATTTCAAAAAACTGTTCCCTCCACCTAAACAGAAATAAAAATTGAAAAAGCTACTTTGTATGGAAGAATTAAAAATGAACGTATAGCTATATATCCAATATGATATAAAAAGGACCATCCAATTTTGGACGGTCCTTTTTATGATATACTATACAACAATAAGTACTATAAACTGATTTATTTATAGCACAATTTGCCGACAGGAATTGCAGATCTTATTTCAGACTAGAATGGCAAATCATCATCATCTGATGAACCCGACAAATCTACAGGAGCAGGCATATCAGCATAACCCGGAGAAGATGGTGCTGGAGCAGCATTACCTAATTTTGTTACACGCCATGCAACCAATGAATTGAAATATGTGGTGACGCCATCTTTATTTGTCCAAGGACGACCACGAAGATTAAAAGATACCTCTACCTCTTCGCCAATAGCTAGGTTGTCAAAAATTGAAGTTCTGTCCTGTGTAGACTCAAAACGGATATACTCAACAAATTGTGGGTTTTCGGCATAAGCTACAATCATATCACGTTTTTTGAATGATTCTGTCACTTGTTGTGTCGCTCCTATCTCGTGTACTTTTCCTCTAATTTCCATAATCAAAAAAATAAATATTAAAGCGTAAAATTAAGCAATTTTTGAGGAAGAGTTTAATTAACTTTGTACAAAATATGATGGAAGTTTTCAACACCCCCAATAAAGTTATCATTACGTGCAATAAACGCTTATCGCCGTATTTGCAACAGGAAGTTAAAGAGTTAGGTTTTGATATTGTCAGAGCATTTCAGACTGGAGTCGAATTAAAAGTCAGTGTAAACGATACGATCAAGCTCAATCTGAACTTGCGTACAGCTTCACAGATTCTGTATTCGTTAAAAGAATTTTCAGCCAATAATCCCACCGAACTCTACGAAGAGCTGCGTGCGATTGCCTGGGAAGAACTGATCCAATTCGATGGTTATTTCTCCGTAAGCTCCAATGTGGACAATGAAACGATCAGTACACCTTTATTTGCAAATGTCAAGGTAAAGGATGCGATTGTAGATCGTATTAAAGATAAAAAAGGCATGCGGCCTAACTCGGGTCCGGAAAACAACAAAGCTGTCGTTCACCTTTATTGGAAGGATGACCGTGCTGAAATTTTTCTTGACACCTCGGGCGAGACACTCGCCAAACATGGCTATCGCAAGATTCCGGGCAAAGCCCCTATGTTGGAAGCCTTAGCTGCTTCGACAATTATCGCATCGAAATGGGATGGCGTATCGCCCTTTGTCAATCCAATGTGTGGATCCGGAACCTTGGCTATCGAAGCGGCATTAATTGCGACCAATAGAAAACCGGGTTTATTGCGCATGAATTACTCATTCATGCATTTCATCGGTTATGATGAAACCATTTTCTTTCAGGAACGTCGCTTGTTAAAAGATCAGATCAATAAAAAAGCGACACCACAGATTATTGCGACAGATATTTCCGAAGAGGCAATCAACGTCTCCAAGATGAATGCCCGTACAGCTGGCGTAGAACAATTAATTTCATTTGAGGTATGCGATTTTGCGGAAACGCACGTTCCTAAAGAGGGTGGTGTCATTTTATTCAATCCAGAATATGGCGAACGTCTGGGTACCCATACCAAATTGGAAATTACCTATAAACGCATGGGTGATTTTATGAAACAGGAGTGCAAAGGTTATAGAGGCTATATATTTACAGGTAATCCGGATCTAGCAAAGAAAATTGGACTCCGTGCGTCTAGGCGTATAGAATTTTATAATGGTAAATTAGATTGTAGATTATTAGAATACGAATTATACGAGGGTACTCGCGAAAAAACAAAAGTATTGTATGAATAACATTATTGAACGCACAGTCGCATTTGTGCAAGATCGTTTGAAATTTGCAGAGGCAGGCCACGATTGGTCGCATATTCAACGCGTATGGAACAATACGAAGTTAATTTTAGAAGATGAACAGGCTGATGTCATGGTTTGCGAATTAGCAGCACTCTTACATGATATTGCTGACAGCAAATTCCATGATGGTGATGAGACAATCGGCCCTCGCGTTGCTGGAGAATTTTTGGCAAGTCTAGAAATTTCTCCTGAAATCATTGATCATGTCAAAAAAATCATCTTTAACATGTCATTTAAGGCGAGTTTAGGTGAAGTATCTTTTCACTCAAAAGAGATGGAGATTGTACAGGATGCCGATCGTTTAGACGCCATCGGTGCGATAGGTATTGCACGTGCATTTAGTTTTGGTGGCAATAAGGGACGGGAGATGTACAACCCGAATATTCCGGTACAGGAATATAAAGACAAAGAAGCTTACAAACATTCTGAAGCGCCTACAATCAATCATTTCTATGAGAAACTATTATTGTTAAAAGATAAGATGAATACCGAAGCCGCAAAAAAAATCGCGGAACACCGCCACCAGTATATGCTAGGGTTCCTCGACGAGTTTTTGGCAGAATGGAATGGTAAAAAATAAATTACAGTTAACAATAACTAAATATAAAAGTGGTACTTTAGATCTTGCGAATCGGGATAAAAAGTACCACTTTTTTTATCCCGTAAAATCAGCTTTCAAACGAACACATATGAAAAAACACATTTTTAGCTGTCTGACGTTGGCTATGGTCATTTCATCTTCAGCACTATTTGCACAGACCAAAGCAATAGCACATCGTGGTGTATGGAAAAACAGTCATCTACCCCAAAATTCCATTGCTTCTTTAAAAGCCGCCCATGAACTTAAACTTTTTGGGTCTGAGTTTGATGTTCATCTTACGAAGGACAATATCCTTGTCGTTAACCATGACAATGATTTCTATGGAATCGACATCGCAACAGCAACCTATGCAGAACTTCTCGCCAAAAAACATCCCAATGGCGAATCCATTCCGACCTTGGAAGAGTATATCAAAGCAGGGAAAAAACTAAAAGGATTACGTCTGATACTGGAATTAAAAACCAACAAACTCGGTGTCGAACGGACGCTTGAGGCAGCAACAAAATCTGTTGAAATGGTAAAAAATCTAAATGCAGAAAAAATAACAGATTATATCGCCTTTAGCTTTGAAGCCTGTCAAAAAATTCATGAACTCGCTCCAAAAGCAAATATTCAGTACCTGAATGGTGATAAATCTCCTGCTGACGTTAATACCGCTGGAATCAACGGTTTGGATTACCACTTTTCAGTGTTCAAAAAGAATGCGAGCTGGTTGCAGGATGCCCACAAATTGGGGATGAAAGTAAATGCCTGGACAGTCAATACCGAGGATGAAATGAAGAATCTAATTGATCAAAAAATCGATTTCATCACCACGGACGAACCAGAGTTACTACTTCGCGTATTGAAAAAATAAAGGTTATCTCCGAGTTCATCGCCGGTAATATACATTGAAGATCATTAAAATATTCTGCTACAAATCATTTGTTTTCCTGCGAATTACCAATCAAAAGCGACAAATTAAGCCTGTCACTATCGTGATGTAAAAAACTAAGTAAAGCGGGAGATACAAATGATCTCCGAAATTAAGTAACAGACAAAAACAGCATACTATAGCATCAATTATACTGATGAAAATAGTTACTCGAACATAAATAATTCTAATGAAAAAATACTTTATTCTCGCTGCGGCATTATGCTTATCATATATCACTTATGCACAAGATTTTATTGCGGCTACATACAATATAAGACAACGGAATACCGTAGATACTGGTAATATGTGGACTGACCGCAAAGCACCTTTGACTAATTTGATCAAATATCATGGTTTCGATATATTCGGTGTTCAGGAAGCCTTTCATGATCAGGTTCAGGATCTTAAAACGTTGCTCCCGGGATTCGATTATGTCGGTGTGGGTCGTGATGATGGCGCACAGGAAGGTGAGCACTCCGCAATTTACTACAATACCAATCGGTTCAAAGTTATAAAAAGTGGCACATTCTGGCTTTCAGCGACAGATACTGAGCATCCAAATAAAGGCTGGGATGCGGCCTTACCGCGTATCTGCACCTGGGGGATTTTTGAAGACAAAGCCAATAAAAAGCGCTTTATCTTTATGAATACCCATTTTGACCATATCGGACGTACGGCCCGCACGGAAAGTGCAAAATTGATCCTGGCCAAAGCAAAAGAATTTGCGAAGGATCTACCATTGATCTTAACAGGTGATTTTAATGTTGATGAGAAAGATGAAGCTTATTTTACACTTGCCAATAGCAAAGTTGTAACAGATGTACATGAATTGTCTCCGCTTAAATATGAGCCAAACTCTTCTTTTAACGGTTGGGGAAAGAGCCTAAGAGCCTCTGGCCGTATTGACCATATTTTTATCACAAAGCCTTTCCAGGCAAAAAAATATGGTATTCTGACAGATACTTACATGAGTAAATTCCCTTCTGACCACTTCCCTGTTGTGACAACACTTTCATGGAAATAGGTCCTATAAAATTAAAGCAACTTTAATACGACGAATAAAGCGCGCCAAAATGAACTGCACCCTAAAAGTTTTATCCAACTTTTAGGGTGTTTTTATGAAGTAAAATTATGAGACGAAACTGAAATAAGTTTTAAATTCGGCGTATCTACCAACAAAGGCTGCTGTGACAATGCATAGCGTTCGTTACAATGAAGGTTGTGGCGTATCCGTTACGAATACGGACAATCTAATAGAAGAACAGCGAGCAATTTAAACTTTAATAAAAATTAACAGTCGATATCCTTAATTTTGACAGCAAAACATATCATGATGAAATTTCCATTACTATATTGTACCCTATTTGTTTCGGGGCTATTGTACTCCAACTCAAGTGAAGCGCAGATCTTTAAAAAGATTAACGAGGCGTTGAATAAGGCAAACCAGAGTCAAACGGACAGCACGAAAAATGCGAGTTCGTCAACCGCCGGAACTCCAGTCTCTGGTTCGGGTTCGACCACATCGAATGCCTTAGCCTCATTATCAAATAAAGATGCTTCACTGGGTATCAAACAAGCTTTAAGCAATGGCCTTAACCTAAGTATAGAGTCATTAGCAAAAAAAGACGGGTTCCTAGGCGACGCAGCCGTAAAGATTTTAATGCCTGCAGAGGCACAAAAGGTAGAGAAAACACTTCGTGCTGTGGGTATGGGCAAGCTATGTGATCAATTTATCCAAAGCATGAACAGAGCTGCGGAAGGTGCTGTAAAAGAAGCCGCGCCAGTATTTGTGAATGCGTTGTCCAAAATGACCATTACTGATGCGACCAATATCCTCCTGGGAAGCAAACAAGATGCCGCAACGACGTTTTTCAAAACCAATACATCAGCCGAACTGACCAATAAGTTTAGCCCTGTCATTCAGTCGGCGATGGGTGTAAACAATGTAGATCAATATTGGACGCAATTGACGAGTGCTTATAATAACTTGCCCTTAGGAAATAAGGTCGAAACAAATTTGACTGCTTATGTCACACAAAAGGCCATAGATGGTTTATTTATTAAGGTGGCAGATCAAGAATCAAAAATTAGAAACAATATCGGTGGAAGTCGGAATACAAATATTTTGCAGAAAGTATTTGGCTACGCGGATGAAAAAAAATAAGCTAAACTGTTGATTTAGTCCTTCAAGAAGGTGCAGGATTTTAGTTAAACATTGATCCCGGTAAACAAGACTTGTCAGTTTATTGACAAGTCTTGTTTGTTTTTGGCCGAAGCCCATTAGAATTTGTAAATTTGATCACCCTTATCACATTAAGGCGATTAGAATGAGTACATTTGAGATTAATAACATAAGTGACTTTTCGGTTTCGGAAAGATTTCAACGCTACGTACAGATTGATACACAATCGGATGCAAATTCTCCGACATGCCCTTCCACCGAAAAACAAAAAAAATTGGGCAAATTATTGGTAGAAGAACTATTGGCGCTGGGCATTTCGGATGCGGCCATGGATGAAAATGGCTACATCTATGCAACCATTCCTTCCAATACCTCCAAAAAAGTTCCTGTTATCTGTTTCTGTTCTCACATGGACACCTCTCCGGATTCCTCGGGTAAAGATGTAAAACCACTGGTACACCACAATTACCAAGGACAAGATTTAGTACTTCCGGATGATAACAGTATTGTCATTAAGTATGCCGAACATCCCGATTTAGCCAACCAGATCGGAAACGATGTGATTACGGCAAGTGGAACAACACTATTGGGGGCGGACGATAAGGCAGGTATCGCCGAAATCATGGATGCTGCACGCCTATTGATGAAACATCCTGAGATTAAACATGGTGATATCAAGATTTTATTCACACCAGACGAAGAAATTGGCCGTGGCGTTGATAAAGCAGATTTAAAGCGTCTGGCAGCAGACTTTGCCTACACCATGGACGGTGAAAAAGCCGGCACTATCGAGGATGAGACATTTTCCGCAGATGGGGCAACATTAACAATCCATGGCGTCTCGGTTCACCCCGGTTTTGCAAAAGGAAAGATGCAAAGTGCAATTAAAATTGCTAGTGCCATCATTGAGGCATTACCGAAAGACCGACTTTCTCCGGAAAGCACCAATAAAAAGGATGGTTTTGTACACCCGGTCAATATCAGTGGATCTGTAGAAAAAGCTGAGATTCAATTTATCATTCGTGATCATGCGACGGCAAATCTAAAAAAACACGAAGATGAACTGGAAGCAATTGCAAAATCCATCGTCAGTCAATATCCAAATTGCAGCTATACCTTTGCTGTAAAAGAGCAATACCGCAACATGAAAGAGGTCTTGGATCAACATCCAGAAATTATGGCGATCGGTATGGAAGCGATTACAAGAGCCGGTATGGTCGCAGAAAGAAGAAGCATCCGTGGTGGTACGGACGGGTCACGCTTATCATTTATGGGTCTTCTATGTCCTAATATTTTTGCAGGTGGACATGCATTCCACGGAAAACAGGAATGGGTATCGGCACAAGATATGGAAAAAGCGGTCAAAACAATTTTGCATGTTGTATCTTTATGGGAAGAAAAAGCATAAATACATTCTAAAATCAACATATTTTTAATGAAAAACGACGTTTTAAAAGCAATACACTACAGAAGATCAGTATTTCAAGCTTCTTTTACCGAAGAAGAAGTCAGCAAAGAAGATATCCTCAGCATCCTAGAGGCGGCCAATGCTGCACCAACACATAAACGGACACAGCCTTGGCGTTTCGTTATCTTCCGCAAAGAAGGACTTCAACGTTTGGGTACCGAATTATCGCGCATCTATAAATCGGTTACCCCAGCGGAAAAATATACGGAAGCGACAGAAATCACCATGGGTAAGAAAGCAACACAATCCAATGTTGCCATCGCGCTTATCGTCAACTATACAGGCGAGGTGCCTGAATGGGAAGAATTGGCTTGTACTGCTGCCGCTGTAGAAAACATGTGGTTAGCTGCACACTCTTTGAATATCGGCGGATACTGGGCAACACCAGGCTTAATTAATCATTTGGGGGGCTTCCTTAACCTGGAAGAGAACCAAAAATGTATCGGCTTATTTTATTTAGGTCATCATCAATCGGAAGCACGTGAACCTATACGTACAGCTATCGAAGAAAAAATTCGTTGGGAAGAATAAGGTAGCACAGCTTACCATAAATAAACAAGGGCTCGAATCATTCGGGCCCTTGTTGGTTATTACGTTCTTCTATGGCAATTGATTTCCTTACCAAGGGATATATCCTGCTCGCGCAAGCTATTGATTTCCCCATGAGTACATGCTGTATCTTTATCTTAACATGGCCAATTTTTTTTAAATATTTAATAATATCGACTTAACGGTTTAGCAATACTATACGAATAATTTCGCAACACACTTGTGACAAACACTGATCAACTAAACTAGAAACGAAATTATTATGCAGAAAAACATCATTTGGTTTGTGCTTTTAACCATTATTACGTTTTTTCAAATTCCAAGCAGAAGCTGGGCCCAAGGTACTGAAGCAACTATCACGGGACGTATTACAGATGAAACTGGACCGGTCAAGGGCAGTTCAGTATCGGTGAGGAATGAATCCACTGGATTTAGACAAACAACGCTGACCAATCAAAATGGAGTATATACCTTCCAGCAGCTGCCCTTAGGCTCTCCATACACCGTATCAGTCAATCATGTCGGTTATGCCGAACAAAAGAAAACAGACTATAAATTAAGTTATGGCGATGAGCTTACAGTAGATTTTAGATTATCTTCTACAGAAACGAAGCTTGACGAAGTGATTGTACAGGGCGCTGCTGCTGATCTTAAAAATAAGATCAAAACATTAGGCGCTTCTACCGCTATTACGGCAAATGATCTAAAGAAAATGCCTGTAAATGGTCGGAATTTTTCTTCGCTGATCGATCTATCACCAGTGAGCAGCGGTACGAACCTTGCGGGCCAACGCGCATCTTCGACTAATTTTACGGTAGATGGTATGAACTCACGCAGTACGGTGGCCGGCGGAAATAGCGGTGGTGCTTATTCCATTTCGATGGAGGCTATTCGTGAATTCAAGGTGGTCACCAACGATTACGATGTCACTTTTGGCCGTAGTGGCGGTGGAAGCATTACGACCGTGACTAAATCAGGAACAAATACCCTGACAGGAAGTGCCTTTACTTTTGCCCGGGCAGATTGGCTTTCCAGTAAGTATAATCTGAATGAAACTCCACGCAAACAGAAATTCTCCACTTATCAATATGGATTTTCGTTGGGGGGGCCAATTATTAAGGATAAAGCCCATTTCTTTGTTACATGGGATCGTCAAATGGATACACGGCCGCTTCAGATCGCTGATATCCAAACAACCGAAGATATTGCACGATACAAAGTTACACAAACGACTTTGGATGATTTCACTCGAATTGCTGTAGATAAATATGGCGCTAGTGCCGATCGTCTATTTGGCTCTTTTGACAAAAAGAAAAAGACTGATGCCGCTTTCGCTCGAATCGACTGGCAATTAAATGAAAAGAACCTATTGACCGTTCGCAATAACTTTGTGTATGACTCCGACAATCAACAGGAAGGAGATAATACGGGAATTAATGCGTATGAATCTTACACCAACAGAAAGTATATAAACAATAGCCTTATGGCTTCTTTGCGTACTTCGATCAGTTCCAAGTTGACAAATGATTTGAAGATCCAGCATTTTTACGAACGCTCTGAAGCACAGCATAATGTTGATGGATTTGACCAGTCACATAGTATTCCCCGCGCGATCGTTGAATCCATCCAATCAGTAGATGGCGCGAATAAATACAACAATTCTATCCAACTCGGTGGTCAACGCTTTTCACCAGAATGGTTCAATGGCAATATGCTGCAGTTAGTCAACAACCTATATTACAATACGGATAAGATCAAATATACTTTCGGTGCCGATATCATGTATACGAACATGGATTTTCGTTATGGTAGTGAAATGAACGGTCGTTTTTATTTTACAGGTTTACAAAACTTCGATAACCTGACCCCTTATCGCTATGCGCGCGATGTTTATATGACTGACAAGGAAAACACTTTGGTCAACAATCTGGCTGTAGGTGTTTATGGGCAAATGGAAGCTAAAATCGCAAGAGGTCTTGACGTAGTCGGCGGCCTACGTCTGGACAACACGAAATACCTCAAGAAGGCTACATTCAACCAAACAGTCTATGACGAACTAGGTCTTTCAACCGACAATGGGATTAACACATTTCAAATACAGCCTCGTGTGCAATTCAACTGGGATATCAATGAAGAGAAGAAAAATATCATCCGTTTTGGAGCTGGTATATTTGGGTCGGCACTCAACCCATATTCTATGTTAAATAATATGTTGTTTGATGGTTCACGCATTGCTGGCGTAGATATCACGGATCCTACATTAATTCCTAAGCCAAATTTCGCAGGATATCGCAAGGACCCCGATACAGCGCCAGGACGCGAGCTGCTGGACAATCCAAAGATCGAAAAACTTGTCACAATCAATACCAATAGCAAGGATGTGAAAGTGCCGACGGTATATAAAGCCAATATTTCCATCAATCATTTTTTCACGCCTTCGCTACGCATCGGTTTAAGTGCTTACGGTACTTGGGGACGCAACAACTACATGTATGTGGATCGCAACATGGTGGAGGATCCTTATTTTAGGCTGACTGCTGAGGGTAACCGTGGCGTGTATGTTCCTGCATCAAGCATCAATACAACGAACGGCGCAGCCAACTGGACCAATAGCCGTAAGACCAAACAGGTCGGTCGGGTATTGGAAATGAATAGTGATGGAAAAAACAATTCGTACACCGTCGTATTGGACGGAACTTATCGTTACTACAAGGATGGACAAATCACGATGTCTTATACCTGGAATGATACCAAAGACAATACCTCGTATAATGGTAATGTTGCCAATACTGCTACCCTCTCCCTAATGGTTAAAGACGATCCGCGTGACTTAAGTACAATGTCGTACTCGGATAACCAATTCCGTCATAAAGTCGTGTTCTATGGAACGATGCCCTCTTTATGGGGTATTTCTATGGGTCTGCGATTCAGTGGAATTGCTGGAACACGTTATTCATTAGCCGTCAATGGAAATGTCAATGGAGACTTTGTAAATTCCAACGATCTTGCCTTTGTCTACGATCCTAATAGCACTAATACACCAGAATATATCAAGAATGGTATTCAAGCAATTTTGGACGATCCAAATGCAGAACAGAGCATTAAAAACTACATCAATGGCAATTTGGGTCAAGTAGCAGAACGTAATGGAGGGATCAATGGTTTCTATGGCGTATTTGACCTGCATTTGGCAAAGAACGTAAAATTCTATAAAAATCATGGACTTGAAGCCTCTATTGATATCTTCAATGTAGCCAATCTCTTGAAAAAAAGCTGGGGTGTGGGGCATAACTTAGGCAAACAAAATCTTTATGCGATCAAGAGTTTCGATGCAGCCAATCAGCAATATATTTACAATATGAGTTCAGGTGTTGGTGTATCCAATTTAAATGGTAATCCTTTTCAAATTCAGCTTGGGTTGAGGTATGCATTTTAAGGATGGATACTATTTTCAAAAAAATGAGCCATTTCCTTCAAGAGAAATGGCTCTTTTTTTTGCACTACGATTTTTCTATCCCAAAACAATGTGGAGGTTTGATGACATTCGATTGGGCGGGATCCTTCATCTCTTTTAGGGGAAAAGTGATCTTCAGCCGCCCCTTGGAGCCTTGCCATTTTGTGCCAGACTGGAGAAGCCGTACAGTCTCATCAACAAGAGCCTGACCGGGAGTCCCTTCAGCCTGAATCTGAGCCGGAAGACCATCTTTGCCAATCGTGAAATTGACTATAATATCCCCACCTTTTCCGGCATCCTTTACCTGGTTGTTTAAATAGTGTTCAAAAGCTTTCCAGCCGTCCAACGGAGTCGCGTCGCCGCCATCGAGCATCGGCTCAATAGTCACCATATTTTCGGGTTCACTTAAGGTTACATCTGTGGTACGCTCAGTTTTACCGTTAAAATGTTTAAAATAGAGAAGCGCTAATAAAACGACAAACAAAACTCCTGCAGCTGCTCCTATAGCCAGACGCTGCCAGGTATAATATTGTGCATGTCTTGTCGCTATGGTGTTCTCAACCCGACGGTTAAGTCGCTGCTGCAACAAGCTTAACTGTTTCGCATCCACACCGTTTTGCAATCGATATCCATCTATGGCATCCTGCAAAAAAGGATCTTCCAATGCTTCTTTTTCCAGTTGAAACATTTCCTCCCTACTCATCAAACCATGGATGTAATTATGAATTCGCGATAACTGATAATTATTTTCCATTTTCTTTCCTTTCCATACAGATTTTTAGATTGCGTTTTCCATTCTGGATAGCACTCTTGACTTTATTCAGGTCATACCCTGTTAAATCTGCGATATCTTTATAGCACTTTTGTTCCAGATAAAACAAACGTACACATTCTTTCTGCTCCTGATTTAAGGTTTGCATGCAACCTTCTAATCTTTCAAAATCCCGTTCTTCCCATTTTGCCTCTTCACTGCTATTGAGTTTCTGCTCGCTCTCAAACAAATTATCCTCAATATCCACCTGTGTCGTCCTCTTGTCTCTGCGCAATTGCATCAAACAGTAATTCTTACTGTATACATGTAACCAGCTTTTAAAATTATCGACCTCATAATGACGAAGCTTCTGAATGAGTTCTTCAAAAATTTGCATCACCGCATCCTGGCTACGATCGGGATCCTGTAAGTACTTGAAGCATACACCATAAAGCAAGGACATGTAAGGTGAATATAATTTCCCCAGCGCAGACAGGTCTCCGGTTGTTTTATAATGCCGTAATAGCTCTTTTTCGTTCATGCGCAAATCTTTCACCTTAATGATGAATTAAGATACGGTTTTCCATAAATAAAGCAAATATAGCCGAAAAAAATATCCACTATAAATTCCTACAGCAACACTTGCCCATCTCGGAATACAAAAAAACCGTTTCTAACGATTTAGAAACGGTCGATCAAATATGTTATTGGTTACGGATCTAATTTCCTTGCTTCCAATTGTACCGAAGCGTTACGCCATAGGTTCTTGGATCGGCTACGACACCGGCATATTGGCCATAACTACCCGGAGCAGCGAGCAACTGCTCATAATAATCTTTGTTTGTCAGATTTCTGCTCCAGACAAAAACCGAAACACCATTTGACCCTCTAAAACCTAGTCTTGCATTCAGCAGTGTATAAGCGTCGATGTTCAGGTATTGTGAAGGGGATGAACTTGAGGAAAACTTAGAGCGATGGAAAAGATCAGCACCTAAAAAGTAGGATCCGTTGATACCGATCAGTTTGCCACTCTGATTAATTTCCCCGCCCAAAGACCAAGACCATTTGGAAACGCCAGGAAGAGCTCCACCTGAGACATCCTTGAAAGCCTGAGGTCCACCAACCTCCTCTAATGGCACGGGCGCATTCGTAAATTTCACATATTTCGCATCGGTATATGCCAGTGCCCCATTTAAACGCAGAAAGTGCCCGATATTGATGTTACCATCCAATTCCACGCCTTTGACACGTACTTTCTCGGCGTTAGCCAAATAACCGCGATTTACACCTGGTTCGGGTGTTTGAACCTGTGTTTGATAATCTTTGATATCGGTTTGATAGAGGGATAGATTAAGGATCGAGTTGCGTGTTGGATTGGTCTTCACTCCCAGCTCTTTATGGCGTACCGCTTCCGGTTTTACCTCCGCCAGATCCAACAGTACCGCTCCATTTGCTGTCGGTAATCCCCCCACATTGATTCCAATTGGCTTATAGCTGATGGAATAGGTAGCATAAGCATTGATCTTCGGATTGAAACGGTATTTTGCCGAAAGCTGACCAGAAAAATTATCTGCATCTGCGTTTATATCAAACGTCTGGTTGGTATAGACCCCGTTTTTGAGCGCCAACAGCGCCGGATCGGATGTCTGTAGCCCACCATAAGTCTGTCTGTCGTAATTTGCTTTCTTTTTGTCGTAGTTATAGCGTAGTCCCGGCAAGATATGAAGTTTCGAAGTCACCTCCCAATCAATCTGTGTATAAGCAGCTAAGCTTGTACTTTTGATACCGTAAACGGTCTTGATGCCGAAATTGTCAAATAGTCCAGGAGTTTCCCATAAGGCGCTTGTCGAACTTTTCTGGAAACGCCAGAATGCGGAACCCGTTTCCTCTGTATGTACAGGATCGGTACCAAGGTCCTGCCACAGACCAAATAAGCCGACCACACCACTCACTTTCTCGCTGATTTTGCCCGAATATCTAAATTCCTGCGACCATTGGTTATGTACTGAATTACCGGCAGAAACTGTGTAAACAGGAAGGCCTAAATAATCCCGGTCATTGAGTGGCACCCAGGTCCATTTTCGCCAGGCTGAAGTTGATGTCAAAGTACCTTCACCAATCTTGATATCAGCATTCAGCGCTACGCCGCCCAGTTTATTGTCCGCTTTGGATTGCGTATCGAGGTCTATCTTACGTTCAAATGCACTTTTATAAGGCAACTCATAGCCTAAATCTTTGATAATGGCATCAAACTGCCGGTAATCAGCCCGCTGAGTTTTGACAACACCGGCAACTGCCCAACCATAACCATCCGGCTTTTGGGAAGAAACATCACCCGAGAGCACAAGTTTGATATTTTCCGTTGGTGTAAACAACAATTGCCCCCTGAATCCGAGGTTATTGATATCATTGATCTTTCGATTGCTGTGGACGTTGAAAAGATTCCCATCCCTTTGTGTGCCAGAAAAGGAAGCGCGGGCAGCTAGATTTTTAGCCAGAGGTCCAGAGATCGACGTCTTTGCCTGAATAAAGCCCTGATTGCCATAGCTGACTTCAACATTAGCCTCAGGTGTAAATTGAGGTAGCCGTGATGTAATATTAAAGGCTCCGGCAGTGGTATTTTTACCGAAAAGTGTCCCCTGTGGGCCACGCAATACCTCGATCTGGTCAATATCAATAAAGTCCAGCCAAGTTGCTGCAGGCCGTGCAATATAGACACCGTCAAGATAGAATCCAACACCTGGATCTATCCCATCATTGGTCAGGCCGTAAGTCGAACCGAGGCCCCGAATGTTCAGGGTTGTATTACGTGCATTGGAAGAGTACAGCTGTACTGTTGGAACAAGTTCTTTTAGTCGATTGACATTAAAAGCCCCGGCGTCTTCCAGTGCTGCCCCACGGATGATAGAAACAGGAATAGGTACATCCTGCAACTGCTCTTTGCGTCGACGGGCGGTCACCACCACTTGGTCTAAGGCCTCCAAACGTGGAGTAAGTTCGATCACGGTAGGCGACTGGTCTACAACAACACGCCGTGTCTGATAACCCACAATGGATACAATAAGGGAAAAAGGCAATTTTTGTCCTGTAACGAATTGAAATACGCCTTTGCTATCGGTCTTCACCTGGTGGGTAACTGCTTCAAGCTGTACGGTTACACCCTGTAGGGGTTCTTTTGTCACCGCATCTACGACAGTACCTGTTAATGAAGCATTTATAATGGGTTTAGGATCTTCTACTTGCGCGTATGTCTGATAAGACGCTGCTAAAAGCAAGCTAAAAATGACGCTAATTCGAAAAATAGCATTTTTTTTCATAAATTTATTCAGTTTAATAGTGAAAATAAACAAGTGCCAACGCCAATAGAACTTGTTTCATTGTTAAAACTTTGTTTAAAAAGGGAAGCCTCGGCTTCCCTTTTCTAATATAAGAGAGTGTAAGAGAGAAATTTTAACAACACATTCGTTTTTCATTATTTTCTAGGGAAATAAAAGCCACTTTCAATGCATTAATCTGTAAGCTTATTTTTAAAAAGTAATCTTGTTTCATTCTTTCCATAATTAAGTATATTCATTTTTTTCAGCTACTCCCTCATGACCCACTGTAAATCAGGATAACAGTACAAATATAGAAATATTTTTTAAAAGACTACTAATTTGATAGATTTTATAAATATTTTTTTTAAACCAAATTTAGATATCTAGTTTACAGACTATTAAGTATTAAAAAAAGGATAATTCTTTAAAAACTAATCTAGCCAATCGCTATTTTTGCGCACTTGAAATACTCCTGCTGATAACTGTTGGTAACGCTTACTTCTTTTTGATGTGTGCGTATTTTCCGATCCAGTAATCAAAAATATTTTTAGCAAAAGAAAGGAATATCTGTTTTCTTACATGCAGTTCGACATGACTGTCAGTCATGTTTTAAAAAGTGCATAAAACAAAAAGTCCACCGGAATGGTGGACTTCGTTTAAATAATATTTTCAATGGATAATAATCCATTATATGGCACCAAACTTAACGGAACAGCACCAGCGCAATGAGCAATGTTACAACAACATTAAAGGTTTGCGCGATCAAAAATGCGTAAAGTGGTTTCTTGTTGTCCTGTACAAAGAGATCTTTGAAATTGGTTTCCAGACCAATCGAGGTAAACGCCAAGGTAAACCATAGTCCCTGCAGGTTTTTAAGACTTCCCTTTACAGCATCTACTTTATCTGGGGAGATTACAAAGGAAAATAATAGTGATGCAAATACAAAGCCCAATACAAATTTTGGAAAGCGCTCCCAGATAATTTTCAGCGTAGGTTTATCCCGTTTTGTTTCATCATCTACAGATTTCGCATAGGTCCAGTAGATACTGATTGCGAATGCCGCAAGTCCCAGCAACACATTTTGTGAGAATTTGACAATTGTACTGATCTTTAACGCTTCCTCTCCAACAAGGGAACCTGAAGCAACAACAGCTCCTGTTGTATCAATACTCCCTCCTAGCCATGCGCCGGTCACCTCTTGCGACAAGCCCATCCATTCAGCCATATAGGGCATAAAGATCATCATCGGGATTGCAGTGATCAACACCAAGGAAATCACATAAGAAAGTTTTTTACTATCACCTTTAATTGCTCCGGAAGTAGCTATAGCGGCTGAAACGCCACAAATCGAAACGGCACTAGATAGCATCAGGGACATCTCTTTGTCTATCTTCAATTTTTTACAGATCCAAAAAGCAAAATACCATACCGATAGCACAACTGCTAAAGCCTGAATAAGGCCCAGCGAACCTGCCTTTAGGATATCCCCAAAGATCACGGTAGTACCCAATAAAATTAATCCGATCTTAACGTACAGCTCTGTGCTCAGAGCTTCTTTAAACCAGGAGGGTAGCTTAAAGCAATTACTGATAATTAAACCAATGATCAAACTAAAAATAACCGCCTCGAGATTATATTCTTTCACCGTCGAGTTACCAGCTAATATCAGTGCAAATATTGTTAGAATAAATACCACTGGAAATACAACTAGCAGATGTTTGACGGATTTACCGAGCAAAAATGCACCAAGAATACCCGTCACAAAGACAACGATAAACTGCTGAAAAATCTTGCTGAGATTGGCCGGATCAAAAATCGTGGAGGTCAGTTCTGATATATTAGCCCATGAGAAATTAGGTACCGGCGCAACAATGCCGGAAAGTGCTAAAAAAATGGTAGCGAGTCCCAAAATGACGACTACCCAGTCTTCTGTAAATGCAAATGATCTTGACGATGCCATATTATGGTTAGTATTAAAAAACTAAATTTAATATAATTGCGAATACTTTTGGTTATTGTAACACAAAAATGGCCGAAGATTTCTCTCCGGCCTACAACCAAAACCAATAATCATTATCAATCAAAAACAATATTTATTTTCTTCTATTATTTTTTTTGCAATCCGCTGGCGTGCATCTTTAATATTAAATGGCTGTGCTTTGGTGAACCTGCGCAATCCGACAAGCATCATATTCAGTTCATCGCCTTCGCCAAAGGAATACAAAGCTTCCTTACCTGCAGCATTAATTTTGTCAATCGCACCATACAAATAGATCTTTGCCATATCTGTCGCGTACTCGGCCTTTTCAGAACCGGTATGCACAAGCTTTTCGGCACGTAAAAGGACAGATTCCGCGATGTATACGTAACCGATAATATCTGCGATATTCATCAGGATTTCTTCTTCTTTTGAAAGTGACATCATCAACTTCTGAACCGCAGCTCCAGCAATGAGCAGACCTGCCTTCTTGAGGTTGGCGATAATTTTCTTCTCCGCCGCGAATGGGGCCTCATCTTCTTCGCCGAAATCAGGAATGGCCAATAGTTCACTCGCCACGGCCTGTGCTGGCCCCATCAGATCCAGTTCCCCTTTCATGGCCCGCTTTAATAACATATCCACCACAAGCAATCTATTCACCTCATTGGTTCCTTCAAAGATCCGATTGATACGTGAATCGCGATACGCACGCTCCATCGGTGCATCGGCTGAATACCCCATTCCGCCATAGATCTGCACCCCTTCATCCACCACATAGTCCAGCATCTCCGAACACCATACTTTGATAATGGCGCACTCGATCGCAAATTGTTCCACGGATTTCAATTTGGCTTTCGCCTCATCCATACCGCCTGCGATCAATGCATCATAGGCATCATCAATATTTTGACCGGCACGATAGGATGCGGATTCCACGGCAAATAGACGTGTAGCCATCTCTGCCAATTTATATCGAATGGCACCAAATTTAGAAATCGGCAAGTTAAACTGCACACGTTCATTGGCGTACTGAACCGCATGATTGATCACCATACGAGCCGAACCGTTGGTCGCAGCACCTAGTTTGATCCTCCCGATATTCAGGATGTTTACGGCAATCTTAAATCCGTTTTCACGCTCTGAAAGCATGTTTTCAACAGGCACGGGGCAGTCATTAAAGAAAATCTGACGTGTAGAGGATCCTTTAATTCCCAATTTATGTTCTTCGGGGTTCATGGTGATGCCGCCAAAATCTTTTTCGACAATAAATGCGGTCAGGTTTTTATCATCATCAATTTTTGCAAATACAATAAAGATATCTGCAAATCCACCATTGGTAATCCACATTTTCTGACCGTTGATCAGATAGTGGGTTCCTTCGGCATTTAGTTTTGCGGAGGTGCGGCCGGAATTGGCATCTGATCCGGCATTTGGCTCTGTCAAACAGTAGGAAGCCTTCCATTCGCCTGTGGCGAGCTTGGGAATATACTTCGTTTTCTGCTCCGCATTACCATAATAAAGAATCGGCAAGGTACCAATACCCGTGTGCGCAGACAAGGCGACGGCGAAAGAAAAACCTCCACCCACAGCTTCCGCTACAAGCATTGACGTATTGAAGTTTTTGCCAAACCCACCATACTCTTCTGGAATCGATACACCCAGCATCCCCAGTTCACCAGCTTTATCCATGAGGCTTGGCATCAATCCTTCTTCCTGTGCGTCAATACGATCAAGTTTATTTAATACTTCTGTCTCTAAAAAGTCCAAACAGGTCTGACGAATCATCTTTGCTTCTTCATCAAACTCTTCCGGGATAAAAATAGCCGTATAAGGAGTTTCTCTTATAACGAACTCACCGCCTTTGATTGCTTTATTTTCACTCATTGTTTTTAGATTTGAGGTGTAATCGATCATTGGCTTTTAACCTTCACCGGTTACACAATATTTTATTCGCTGTGAGACAGCAAATAAAATGGTTTATACTGTTATTTTTAATGTCCGAGTCTTAGTCCAATAGTTCAAAAATACCGGCTGCTCCTTGACCAGTTCCCACACACATGGTCACCATACCATATTTTTTACCGCGGCGTTTCAGTTCATGCAAGACCTGCACGGTCAGCTTTGCTCCTGTACAGCCTAAGGGATGTCCCAAGGCTATCGCCCCGCCATTGACATTGACTTTTTCTTCATCAAGTCCCAGTTCACGAATAACGGCCAAAGACTGTGAAGCAAAAGCTTCATTCAATTCGAACAAATCGATATCTTCTTTTTTAAGCCCAGCCCGTTCCAAAGCTTTAGGTATTGCATAGATGGGCCCTATTCCCATAATTCGTGGCGGTACACCCGCAACAGCAAAACTAACCAGCTTGGCAATGGGCTTAACACCCAGTTCCTTCACTTTAGCCTCAGACATCACCAGCACAAATGCTGCGCCATCCGATGTCTGCGAGGAGTTTCCTGCTGTTACCGAACCATTGGCAGCGAATACAGGCTTCAACTTACCCAAAGCTTCCAAGGATGTATCTGCACGAGGCCCTTCATCGGTATCTACAACATATTCCCTAGTCGCGATCTTACCGTCTTTCAGGTAGTTCTCTTTGACTGTAATCGGTACAATACCATCTTTAAGATGACCATTTTGAATAGCGGCAACAGCCTTTTGATTGGACTTCAGTGCAAAGGCATCTTGATCTTCACGGGAGACATTATAATCTTTCGCTACAGCCTCCGCTGTGAGCCCCATACCCCAATACCAATCGGGATGCTCTTTGGCAACAACAGGGTTGGGAACAATTTTCCAGCCTCCGAAGGGCATTCCGGACATCACTTCAACTCCACCAGCGATAATAACATCTGCCATACCTGTCTTGATCTTTGCAACCGCTGTAGCGATTGTCTCCAATCCAGATGCGCAATACCTATTAACGGTAACGCCAGGCACTTTATCAGTGTCTAAACCCATCAGGGAAATAAAACGTGCCATGTTAAGCCCTTGCTCGGCCTCAGGCATCGCATTGCCCACAATGACATCATCTATATCATCTTTATTTAAATTTGGCACAGTGGACACAAGATGTTTAATCACATCTGATGCTAAATCATCGGCCCGCATAAAGCGAAATCCTCCTCGAGGTGCTTTACCTACCGCTGTACGAAATCCTGCTACTATGTATGCTTCCATTATCTGAGATATTAGTAGTTAGATATTAGTAGTTAGATTTTTGACCTTAAGCAAAAGCTTCTGTTGAAAGATGTAGTTCATTTTCTGCAATTCCTCCAGCTTTTCTAAAAGGCCTTCCAAACCCTCTTCTGATAAATAACCTAAATTTTTTGATATTATTAACTGTGTTTCGACTTCATATGTAGATGCATGTGCTATTGCCAAAAACTGAACAAATTCTTTATCTGAATTTCTCCCCGCCCCCTCAGCAATATTTGAAGGAATAGATACGGCAGCTCTGTTTATTTGTGAAATGAGATTAAATCGTTCACGATCTGGAAAAGTAGCTGTTACTTTATATACATCAGATACCAACGTGATAGATTTCTGCCAAAGTATTAATTCCTTATAGTTATGCATATCTAAATACTATGTACTAAATACTTTTGTCTATTCTAATTCCGTAAAGGTTTTCCTTTTGTCAACATATACTGAATTCTTTCAAGTGTTTTACGTTCAGCACAGAGTTCAAGGAAGGTCTTGCGTTCAAGATCCAGTAAATATTGTTCGGAGACTTCCGTTGGCGATGACAGGTTTCCACCACACATGACCCAACCCAGTTTTTCCGAGATTTTGCGGTCATAATCGGAGATATAATTCCCTTCACGCATCGAAGATGCGCCTACATATACGATCCCCAATCCTTGATTGCCCAGCACTTTGATATCATTGCGCGGTGCTGGCTGTACATAACCTTCATCGGCCAGCTCTAGCGCTTTTGCTTTTGCATCGGCAAGTAAACGCGCACGGTTCATCGTGATGGCAAACTTATCTTTCTGCAAGTAGCCCAATTCGTAGGCCTCATAAGCGGAGGTTGATACTTTCGCCTGACCAATGGTCAGGAATTTATCCTTTAATGTATTCTGAACGATCTGGTCATCTTTAAATTCTTCGGAAGCACGTAATGTAAATTCTTTGGTACCGCCTCCACCGGGGATAACACCTACTCCCAGTTCAACTAATCCCATATAGGTTTCGGCGTGAGCCTGCACAAAGTCTGCGTGCATCGAAAACTCACATCCACCACCCAAGGTCATCTGAAATGGCGCCACGACAACCGGAATGGACGAATAGCGCAAGCGCATTGAGGTATTTTGAAAGGCACGAACAGCCATATTTAACTCATCAAAATCCTGCTCTACGGCCATCATGAAAATCATTCCGATATTGGCTCCCGCAGAGAAATTTTTCCCGTCATTGGAAATGACGAGTCCTCGGTATTCCTTTTCAGCAAGATCTATCGCCTTATTCAGCCCCTGGATAACATCACCACCGATCGTATTCATCTTGGTATGGAACTCGCAATTGATGATTCCATCACCGAGATCAATAATCGAAACGCCCGTATTCTTCCAGATTGTTTTGCTTTCACGGATATGATCCAATACAATCAAATCTTCGGTTCCCGGAATAGGCTTATAAGATTTGGAAGCGATATCATAGTAATGACGAACACCATTTTCTATTTTATAGAAAGATTCATGTCCCGAATCCAACATTTCATGTATCCAGGATGCCACTTCACCATCTTGTCCGGGCAAACGTTTCTCTTCAGCCTTGATCTTCGCCAATGTCTCACGCACCCCCAAAGCATCCCATACTTCAAATGGCCCTAATTCCCAGCCAAATCCAGCGCGCATGGCATCATCTATACGGAAGAAATCATCTGTAATTTCAGGAACACGACGTGAAACATATTCAAATAAAGGATAATGCATGGCACGGAAGAGCTCTGCGGCTTTGTCTGTACCCTGTTCATAGACTTTCATCCGTTTACGGATATCTTCGACTGGCTTGGTCGCCTCCAAGGTTGTGGACTTAACTTTTTGTTGCGAGCCAAAGGTTAATGTTTTTAGATCCAAAGAAAGGATTTCAGAATTCCCATCAGCAGCTTTTACCTTTTCATAGAATCCCTTTTTTGTTTTTTCACCAAGCCATTTGTTTTCAACCATCTTACTGATAAAGGCCGGAAGCTGGAAGACACCTTTGGCCTCGTCTTCAGGCGCATTCTGCGTCAGACCATTAGCGACATTAACCAACGTATCGAGGCCTACAACATCTGCGGTCCGGAAAGTAGCTGATTTTGGATGTCCCATTGCCGGGCCGGTATATTTGTCCACTTCCTCAACGGTGAGACCTAAAGGTTCTACCAGATGAGTCACTGCAAGCATCGAGTAAACACCAATACGGTTACCGATAAAGGCAGGCGTGTCCTTACACAGCACCACTGTCTTACCCAGCATCTTATCACCAAAATGAAGGATAAAATCAACAACCTCTGGCTTAGTATGAGGTGTAGGAATTACTTCCAACAATGGCAGATAGCGCGGCGGATTGAAAAAGTGCGTACCACAGAAATGATCTTTAAAATCTTCACTCCGACCCTCTGTCATGAGATGAATAGGAATACCAGAAGTATTGGAAGTAATCAATGTACCCGGTTTACGGAACTGTTCAACACGATCAAAAACAGACTTCTTAATATCTAAGCGCTCCACAACCACCTCAATAATCCAGTCTGCCTGCGCAATATCTTTGAGATTATCTTCAAAGTTGCCTGTTTTGATACGTTTTACAAATGATTTGCTGTAAATTGGAGATGGATTTGTCTTTAAGGCAGTCTCTAACGAACTATTGACAATCCGATCCCGAACCGTCTTATTCTCCAACGTTAGGCCTTTCGCTTGTTCTGCTGGCAACAGCTCACGAGGAACAATATCCAACAACAAAACCTCGACACCAATGTTAGCAAAATGACAAGCAATTCGCGAACCCATAACACCCGAACCGAGAACTGCCACTTTTCTAATATTTCTGTTCATCATAACATATTTATCTTGTACATCCGTACATTTGGTTTAACTTCTACACGATTAATTCTTCCTTATAACTCGTAGCCAGCTCATTGAGCTTTGCCAAAGAAGCAATCAATTGATCGCGTTCATTTTCCGAAAAATTATCAGCGAGATACTGATTAAAATTACGTACCACATCCTTGGCAATCCTTCTTTTCTCACGACCTAACTCCGTCAAATATACTTTCACAGAGCGTTTATCCGTTTCGCTCGTCTCGCGATAGATGAACCCCAAGGACTCCAAATTATTCAACACCCGGGACAAACTAGTTGTTTTAACCCCAGTCAAATTCGCAATCTGAGAAACAGGAGTACCTTCTTTGTGAATATTGATTAAAATATAACCTGCCGCCTGAGTGAAACCGTACTGCGAAGCAATTTGATTATATTTATTGGCGATTGTCTGCCAGCCCGTTTTTAAAAAATAGTCGATTGTCTGATTTTGGTTCATAGCGTATTCACAAGCGATTTTATTATTATGCTTGCATAACAAATATAATAGTTAAGAATTAGAATAACAAGCTAGAAAATGTAATTTTTAATAATTAAGCCTTACTACAATACCCTCCTTTGCTTTTCTTGCTTTCTTATAACTAAATCAAAATGTTGAAAACTTTTAACATCTGATATACAGTAAAATAAATGAAATTACAAAACTTTTATTAACAGTTCATGTGTAATATTCAAAATTAATTGCGTTAAATTTGTCCTAAACAAATATCGACATCGTATGGCTTTAGTAAACATACCTCGCTTGGACTTGTTGCATTATACACAAGGAACCCAAGAACAACGAAATCAATTTATTCAAGATATTGGCAAAGCTTTTAATGAGACAGGCTTTGTAACGATTGCAAATCATGGTTTATCGAAAGAATTAATTGAGGAATTATACCAGGTCGTTCCTGAATTCTTTGGTTTACCAACGGAGACAAAAGAAAAGTATGAATTCCCTGAGCTTGCCGGTCAACGTGGATACACCGCTAAGGGAAGAGAGAAAGCTAAAGATGCAAAGACGCCAGATTTAAAAGAATTCTGGCAACGTGGTCAAACAATCGTTGGGGAAGAATACTCAAAAACTGACTTTCCTGATAATCCCGAAGTGAAAGAAATACCTAGATTTAACAGTGTTACAGCTGAGGTTTATAAAAAACTAGAAGATACAGGTCGCGAACTGTTAAAAGCAATCGCTACCTACCTAGATCTCGAAGAGAACTATTTTGAGCAGTTTGTGATCAATGGTAATTCTATTTTGCGTGCAATTCACTATTTCCCGATTACGGATCCTGACGCATTAGCTCCGGATGCTGTACGTGCAGGTGCTCATGAAGATATCAATTTGATTACGCTATTAATTGGTGCCAGTGCTGATGGACTGGAAGTATTGACAAAAGATGGCGAATGGTACCCGATCAAAGCAAAAGGCGAAGATATTGTCATCAACGTGGGTGATATGCTACAGCGTCTGACTAACAACAAACTGAAATCAACAACCCACCGTGTAGTCAATCCTCCGCGTGAAAAAATGGGTACTTCCCGTTTTTCGATCCCATTCTTCTTACATCCAAAATCTTCCATGAATTTAGCTTCATTGGATTCGTGTATTGATACAGCTCATCCAAAGGTCTACGAAGACTATACTGCTGGCCAATACCTCGATGAAAGATTGCGAGAGATTGGCTTAAAAATGTAATACGAATAGCTTCGTTTAAGCTTAAATAAAACAGTCCGTTAGTTATGAACTAAACGGACTGTTTTATTTAAGTCAAAGCTAATATTTTCACGACCTATTCCAGAAGTCGTTAAGGTGTATCTTATCGGTTCCTATTAGAAGTTGTATCCAAATCCTACATTAAGATAGATATTATGCATACCAAAATCTATGGAGGTAAAATCTTTTTCCAAGATATTATTAAAGCCATAGGTAAGGTCTGTCAACAGTTTGAAATGTCGATTCATTTTCCACTCCGTTCCAAGTTGTGTGCCCCAATGAAATTTTCGTATATTATCAGAGAAATCATAAGAAGCTTGACTGCCTTCCTCAAACGTTATTTTTGTTCCTGTCGGTGTATTTTGTCTTAAATATCCATCGGATACATTCCCATCAAATGTATTGTCCAATAATGCCGAGAAATAAAGGCCGCCATATAAATTCCAATGATCCGACAATTTGTAAACAGCTAGGACAGGTAATGTAAGGTAGGTATTCTGCACATTAGTTTCTACCTTTCCGGTATAGTAACCTCTCACTTTTGAATTATCTTTCACAATTTCAGTCAGATAATTTTTCACACGGGCTTCGGTTTTCATCCCTTTTGCTTCAAAACGGATACCAGTGCGAATTCCCCACTGTTTGCTTTCCGGCAACCACTTTGTCGCATTTGCTTCAAGTCCGACCTGCAACCCCGGATTGTAACTTTCAATTTTTCGTATGGTTTTAGGAAGTCCCAACGGACTACTACCACCGATACTGAATTGGGCTTGTACCGAGTAATCAATATCCGTATTAAAAAAATTGGGATTATGGTCCGACCTACCACTTTGAGCCTGCGCATAACCCGTGGCTATCATGAAAACAGCTATTATATATCGTATTTTTTTCATTAAAATATTCCTTTGATTTATGTTTATCAACAAAAGTCAGTCGCTTATTGTCTTGCGATCCGTCTTCCCTCTACCAATACCCTTGTATTAAATTCACGTAGCTATCAATTTAAAACTGTTCGTATCAATCAGTCTATATTACTTTTCTAGTCTATGAACCATGATTATTGGGCATCATTGACGACAAGCTCAACTTCATCAATAAGCAATATACTACCCACCGCACCATTAAACTTATCTCCTTCTTTACTTGAACTAAAGACAATCGTATACATATATTCCTTATTGGGATCAAATGATTTACCATTGATAAAAGAAAATGGCAAGTTAAATGCTGTCCACTCGTTGGTCTCTATCTGTTCTTTGGCTCCGACCCTTGCTATTGCGACGATACGCTTATCAACAAAACCATGGTCTCCTGATAAAAAGTCATCATTAGGAGGTAAAGCTTTCTCAAATAGTAGGGCATACCCATCCCAAGTATCCTTAGTAAGCGAAGATGGTTGATTGTTTACAACAAACTTTTCACCAGCTTTATACTTAAAAAAACCTTTTATAGCCAATGGTGCAGTTTTTTCCTCGTACAATGTTCCAAAACGCGGAGATTTGATCGTAGGAAAAGTTGTTTGGAATGTACCTAGAAATAAATTGCCGGCAGCTAGTGGTGTACCAAAAATACCACCTAAGGAGCCTGTGCTCTTCGTGACAAGTCGCACACCATTACCAATATAGCCCTCTGCAATCTGCGATGTAGGATAAAAACTAGGAACCAATTCTTCCCCTTCTCCCACAAGCGTTGCCGCCAGAATATTATAGCCATCATTCGCAGTCGCCCAGCTATATTTCTTTTGTCCAAGTTTTGTTAGATCATAGAATTTGTGGTAATGCCCTTCCGGACTTTTAGTATCTACTACCTCAGCATATTCAAAAGGAGAATACAATTCCGCTCCTTCATCAATAATGAATGAAACTGTATAAGTCTTGGACCAAGCGCCATCCTCGGAGGTAACTGTATATTTCTGTGGTTCAGTGAAATCACGTTCTGTTCCACTTTTCGGCTCTATTGTCGCACCTGCTGTTAATACAAATTCAGGTGCCTGCACATAACTTCCCGTAAAGCGTTTTAGCGAAAAAACAACTGTGTTATTATCAATTGAAGGTTTTCGCTTCAAAAATTGGTCACCCTGAACGATACTAGCCCCTTCAATATCCGCTTCGGCATTTAGCGCCTCCTCTTTTATGCAACTTCCTAAGCTAAAAAGAAGCATAAAACAAATTACCCAGCGGTAAATTCGTCTTTGTTTCATAAAAAATAGTATTAGTGTAAATTAACCCCAATGCTGGCAATCCGGCATTGAAAGGAACACAAAGCTACCGATCTAACCTCCAAAAAAAGACATTTCAATCACCTTTTCTTTCTAGGCAACCAATTCTTTACACTGCAATAGGTAATTAAGCGCCTTTGACTTCCTGTTTGACTTTTGCCGGCAAACTCTCAACAATCAGATTATAACTATGTATAATAAGTTCTTCCAATACCTTATCATCCAGTTCCCGATTTGCAACTACAGTATTCCAATGCTTTTTATTCATGTGATAACCCGGAAATACAGTCTGGTCATACCTTTCTCTTAGTTCTACAGCTCGCTCCGGATCGCATTTGACATTAAATCGCAATCCATCAATCTGATCCAATCCCACTAATAGAAATATCTTGCCACCGACTTTAAAAACCAATGTATCCGGACCAAAAGGAGTCTCCTCTGTAACATGCCCAATGGATAGACAATAATTTCTTAGCTCTTCAATATTCATATTTCTCTAATTTAAGTCAGTTCGTTTATAGCTACAATTGATTACTATAAATTTGACAATAATCAATATAAATCTAACAAAAACAACAGATTAGTTTATACCTAAATTTGTAATAGATCAAAAAACTAAGACAAAGGAGCTAAGATGCATAAGAAAGAATATTAATTAATATATCAAATGAAAAAATCATATATCAAGATAGTACTACTCACTTTAATATCGATAATCTCAATACAGTGCAAAAGTATGAACACGACAAATCAAGAAAATATCGAACAGGACAACATCGTTGAAGCCGTTGCCAACGGCCGGGTTGCTACAGTACAAAAACTATTGGAAGCTGGAGCCGATGCCAATCAAAAAGGTAGTGATTCGAAACCATTGTTGTTGACTGCAACTGAAAGAAAAGATATAGCCATGGCAAAATTGCTCGTTCGTTATGGTGCAAACGTGAACCTTCAAGATAATAGCTTGAATAGCCCTTTTCTCTATGCTGGCGCCTCTGGCTACACAGACCTGGTTAAACTTTACCTTGATCATGGTGCAGATTTAAAGGTCTTCAATCGGTATAATGGCACTGCACTTATTCCTGCCTGTGAACGCGGCCATGTAGAGACTGTAAGATTATTGACCAATACAAAAGGGTTTCCTATTGACCATATCAATAGATTGGGTTGGACCGCACTATTAGAGGCAATTATACTGGGTGATGGCAGTCAAAAATATGTGGATATTGTCCAAATATTACTCGACGCAAATAGTGATAAAAACATCGCCGACCATGAAGGTATAACCCCAGTTGAGTATGCAAGAAAAAAAGGATTTAATAAAATTGTTGCCTTACTGGAAGCGAAAGACAACGGAAAATAAAAAAGGAGAACCACATCTATTAGATGTGGTTCTCCCTGGACTAAGCATTTTCGGTATCGCTTTTTATTGACACCTATTTTTGTAAAAGTGCCTGAATCTCTTTTTGAATCTCCGTTCCTTTATCGGCGTTATACCACTTTTGAATCTCTTCTTTAATCTCCGAAAAATCTTTTCCTTGTTCTTTCAAGCTCAAAAATAAGTCTTGGCAATCTTTGGGTCGCGGGCCCCAGACAGCTAAATCAGCACCATCCTGATCTCGGATCACCAAAATCGGAATAGATTTCCCGCCATTTGTTAAATACGAATCTATTAAAAATGGTGCGCTATCACGCAATTGGATATCTACAGTAATATTGGGATTTTGGCCTGCCATCTTGGCTAACATCGGTACAGAATGTGCAGCGTCGCCACACCAAGGCTCAGTAATAATGATCCATTGTTGTCGTTCCGAAATCGTGTCAATAAACTGTATAAAAGCTTCATTTGGTTCAAAGCGTTTTAGCCAACGACCCATCCTTGTCCAGTTCATTTTAGTATATTGATAGTATTCATCGTCCTGATAAGTCGGGTGATTTTCAGGATGATTCAATATATCTTCGAATTGTTGCAAATAATTTTCAAACGTCATAACATCAATTTTGTGCAAAGGTAATTTTTAGATCCAACTTTGTCAAAATTCTATATACCAAAGATTTTACAATCACACACAAGATTTCACACTTATTAACATTTAACTCAATTATCTTTGGCTGATATAACCAGTAAATGAAAAGATTAATTCAATTATTTCTATTATTTTTTACGATTAGCACGGCCTATTCCCAAGCAAGTTTAAAAGGGAAAATTTTAGATAAAGCTGACAATAAACCATTGACCAATGCCTCCGTGATCCTACTAAATAGGGATTCTGTCCTGCGCTATTACAACAGGGCCAACGAAGAAGGAAAGTTTCAGATCAAAAATATAAAACCGGGAAGTTATATCCTTTTAGCTACTTACCCCAAGTTTGAACTTTATAGTGATACCATCGACATCAAAGATAAGGATGTTGATCTCAGTGATATCAAAATCAATTCGCAAAAAAATGTACTGGAAGAGGTCATCGTATCCCGCAGGTTACCGATCACAATCAAGGGCGACACGATAGAATATGATGCAGCGAGTTTTGAAACCGAAAAAAATGCCAAACTCGAAGATCTTTTGCGCCGATTGCCTGGCTTCACGGTTTCAGGTGATGGGAATATCTCCGCTCAGGGCAAGGCTGTTCAGAAAGTCTTTATTGATGGTGAAGAGTTTTTCGGTTATGACCCCAAAATTGCCATCCGCAATGTCCGGGCTGATGCCGTAGATAAAGTACAGCTGTATGAGAAAAAGTCGGAAGAAGCTGAACTCTCGGGCATAGACGATGGTGTCCGTATTCAGACCGTTAATGTAGTTCTAAAAGAAAAGGCCAGAAAAGGTATTTTCGGAAGTATAGAGGCCCTGGGAGGAACCAAAGAACTTTATGCCGGAAACTTGTTTGCCGCAAAATTCAACCAAACGGAGCGGATCGGCATAACCGCGAATCACAACAATATGGGCAGTTCCAATGGCCGTGAAGGATCGTTGCGGATGAACAATCAGATCACCGGGGAACCACTGAATACGTCTTTAGGTGCCAACTACGAGAACCAGTTCTTTAAAAAAGCATTAAAAGTTAACGCAAATTACAACTATAACAACAGCAGTAATAAAAATCGTTCAGAAGATTACAACAAAAATATCCTTCCTGACGAATCCATATTAGAGCGAAAAAGCAAAGGGAACAACGAAAGCAGCTCAAGAAGTAATGGCGTCAGATCCAATCTATCCATGCGGCTGGATTCAACCCAAAATATGGAACTACAGACCAATGGCAATTGGTCAACTAATTTCAACCTGAATCATACTGAAAGTGCCACCAATGATGGTGCAGGAACTGCGGTCAGTTCCTTTAACGAGGATAATGAATCAAATACCTCGAGCAAAAGCAATAATTTTCGACTGAACTACCGGAAGCGGTTAAAAGCAGGTAGCTCGTTAAACCTGATGGTCGGCAATAACTTTAATGAATCCAATTCGGAGAGCAAAGTAAATTCAAAGACCTATATATTTAAAAGCAATGACAGTACCATTATTGATCAAACCAGGATTGGCGAAAATAAAAGCAACAACTTTTCTTCCTCGCTGAATTTCAACAACCGGATCAATGACGCAATGAATTTAGCGCTAGGCTATAGCTTCAATCACTCCAAGAGCACAAATGAACAGCGCTCAAGAGATAATGCCACGGGTAAAGTGGACACCTTATATTCCAAAGATCAGATCGACAACAATACAAACCAGGGGATCAATGTCCATTTGTCTTATCGAAAGGATAAATTTGAGGTCAATCTCTCCAACCGCACATTCTATAAAAACCAAAAATTAAATGATAGCTTTCGGAATGTGGACCTTTCCCGAAATTTCTGGGACAACAACTTAAATTTTGATGCAAATTATCGGCTTTCAAATAGCAAAAATATCCGATTGGCCTACCAAAGTTCGAATATTATTCCTTCGTTTGATCAATTGCAACCACTACAGCCTCAAACGAATCCATTGTTTCAACAGATCGGTAACCCCGACCTTAAACGTGCCGTGAACAATAACATTTCCGCGAACTATAATGCGTTCAGCCTATTAAAAGGCACCAATATTAACATTAACGGAAACTTCTCTTTTGTCAATAACCCAATTGTTAACAAAATAACAGTGCTCGAAAATTCGGCCCAGATCAGTAGTTATGAAAATTTATCCGGCAAATCGAACTGGAATGGCGGATTGAATATCAATCATATGCAGCCAGTAGCCAACCGTCGGATTAACTTCAATAAGAGCGCAAATGTACGCTACAGCAATAGCTATAGCTTCACAAAATTTGAAAGTGAACAGTCCGTGGGCGAGTTCCGTCTAAACAATTCAAAAAACACTTCATTCAATCTCGGCTCGAGTTTGAATGAACAGGACTCGGAAGGCTTTGATTTTGATATCTCCTTGAATGCGGGTATCAACGCACAGCAAAACTCAATCAATACGCAGTATAACTCGACCAACTTTGAAGGCGGTGCTTCAGGATATATTAAATATTTTCTACCGAAGAAATTCAACATCATGACAAACATTTACTATAGTTATACCGGCCCCACCAAGCTCTACAAAAAATCAATTAATCAATTTTATACCAATTTAGAACTGGAGAAAAAGGTATTAAAAGATGAAAGTCTGACCATCAGCCTAAAGGCTTTTGATCTTTTCAATACATTTAACAACACGCGTCGGAATGGCAGTGATACCAACTATTCGGAGTCTATCCAACAGGTATTAACACAGTATTTTCTAGTCGGTGTCAAATGGGATTTCAATAAATATTTAGGAAAAAGCAATGATTAAAACATCTCTGATTCTCACTATACTTTGCCTAATGGGCTTATCTCTTCAGGCACAATATGCCTATTTTGGTAACCGGGGAACCATCAGCTTCGACAAAGTCACTTATACCAAAGCTCGGATGCGGCAAATATCCAATGACATGAGTTCAAAAATGATGGATCGCGGCATGGGTTTTATGGAACATTTGGATAAGATGCCCGACTCACACACGGATAAATTGAATTTATATTTCGATGAGAATGCGACAGTCCTTATGCCGGAGGAAAGCCCGGCTACAGAGAAGTCGAACGAGGGCGGTAAAATGCGGACAGCTACTATGAGCTCAGGTGCTGGAAGAGGCGGTAGAAATCAGGGTGGAAATCGCGGTAGTGGCGGAAACCCACGCGGTATGTTCAGAGGTAGTGCCAGCAAAAACGGCAAAGTACTTTTTCAGGATTTAAAAGCTATGACAGCTGATATCCAATTGGATATCGATGAGAAATATTTGCTCGCCGAAACCTTGGATAGCATCACCTGGCGTTTTACAGAAGAATTTCGTACGATCGCAGGAGTCAATTGCCGAAGGGTAAATGGAGCGACCAAAGACTCGCTGTATTTAATCGCTTATTACACAGAGGAAATACCAGTTTCTGGCGGACCAGCCTTGAGCCACGGCCTCCCGGGAATGATATTGGGTTTGGTCATCCCCGAGATGCACATCCAATATTGGGCAACTCATATCGCCTACAGCAATCATCTTGTTCCTACAGAATGGCGGGATAAAAAATCAAAGCAGATGAAATTGGAGGAATTTTCGGCGCTATTTGGCAGATATATGCCACGCAATCGTCAAAATGAGTCAGCAAAAAAGCGGATCTTGGAGCAACTTGTCTACTGAAAATGTCAGTTTGGCAGTGCCTAAGGACAAATTGATGACAAATAGTGATTTTTTTACAAAACATTCGGATTGGCATAAGGGTTGATAATAGAGTGTTAGAATTTATTAAGTAAAAAATTAAAATACAAGATATGTCTAAAATTATAGGAATTGACTTAGGTACTACAAACTCATGTGTTGCCGTAATGGAAGGTAACGAGCCTGTAGTAATTACGAACAACGAAGGTAAGCGTACCACTCCTTCCATTGTAGCTTTTGTAGAAGGTGGCGAACGTAAAGTGGGTGACCCAGCTAAGCGTCAAGCAATTACTAATCCACATAAAACGATTTATTCTATTAAACGTTTTATGGGGCTTTCATATGATGAGGCCGTAAAAGAAGCTGAACACGTACCTTATAATATCGTTAAGGGTGATAACAATACACCTCGCGTAGAAATTGACGATCGTAAATATACGCCACAGGAGATCTCTGCAATGATTCTTCAAAAAATGAAGAAAACAGCTGAGGATTTCTTAGGCCAAGAAGTAACTGAAGCTGTCATCACGGTGCCTGCATACTTTAACGATGCGCAACGTCAAGCAACAAAAGAAGCTGGTGAAATCGCTGGTTTATCTGTTAAACGTATCATCAACGAACCTACAGCTGCAGCTTTAGCTTATGGTTTAGATAAAGCACACAAAGACATGAAGATCGTTGTGTTTGACTGTGGTGGTGGTACACATGACGTTTCCGTATTGGAATTAGGTGATGGTGTATTTGAAGTTAAATCTACTGATGGTGACACACACTTAGGTGGTGATGACTTCGATAACGTAATCATCAACTGGTTGAATGAAGAATTCAAAAGCGAAAACAATGGCTTTGACTTGAAAAAGGACCCAATGGCATTGCAACGTTTGAAAGAAGCTGCTGAAAAAGCTAAAATTGAATTGTCAAGTGCAACCTCAACAGAGATCAACTTACCATACATCACGGCAGATGCTACTGGTCCAAAACACTTAGTTCGTACATTATCACGCGCTAAATTTGAGGCTTTGGCAGCTGACTTAATCAAGAGAACAATTGCTCCTTGTGAATCTGCATTGAAAAATGCTGGTTTCAGCAAATCAGATATCGACGAAATTATCTTAGTAGGTGGTTCTACACGTATCCCTGCAATCGTTGACGCTGTAAAAGCATTCTTTGGAAAAGAACCTTCTAAAGGTGTTAACCCTGACGAAGTTGTTGCTTTAGGTGCGGCAATCCAAGGCGGTGTATTGACTGGTGAGGTAAAAGATGTCTTATTATTAGATGTAACTCCACTTTCATTGGGTATCGAGACTATGGGTGGTGTCATGACGAAATTGATCGAAGCGAATACGACGATTCCGACTAAAAAATCGGAAACATTCTCTACGGCTTCTGACAACCAACCATCAGTAGAAATCCACATCTTACAAGGTGAACGTCCAATGGCAGCCCAAAACCGTACAATCGGCCGCTTCCATTTGAACGATATTCCACCTGCACCTCGTGGAGTACCTCAAATTGAAGTTACCTTTGACATTGACGCCAACGGTATCATTAAAGTATCAGCAAAAGATAAAGCAACTGGTAAAGAGCAAAACATTCGTATTGAGGCATCTTCGGGCTTATCTGATGACGAAATCAAACGCATGAAAGAAGAAGCTGAAGCAAATGCTGATGCTGATAAAAAAATGAAAGAAGAAGCTGACAAAGTAAATGCAGCAGATGCCTTAATCTTCTCAACTGAGAAACAATTGAAAGAATATGGCGACAAGATTTCAGCAGATAAGAAAGCTCCTATCGAAGCCGGCTTAACAAAATTAAAAGCGGCATACGAAGCGAAAAACTTCGCTGATATCGATGCGGCTTCTGAAGAATTGCAAAATGCTTGGAATGCGGCTTCTGAAGAGATGTACGCTGCTTCGCAAGGTGGTGCACAACAACCTCAAGGAGATGCTGGTCAAGCACAAGGTGGAAGTCAAGGTGGTGATGACGTAACTGACGTAGATTACGAAGAAGTGAAATAATCACTCCTCCTTATAAACAAGAAAGCTCNNGAGCTTTCTTGTTTATAAGGATATCTCCGTTAGAAAAGCGAAAGAGCTTTTTATTTATATTGCACAGAAGAGAATTCAATAAGCCACAGCTATTTGCGATAATGGCTCAATATACCCTTGTCCAATGTTGCCCAAACTCCAGCTGGCATATCCGCCTTCTTTAATGCATTGTTTGTCCAAGTATTACAAGAGTAGAACATGCTATAAGACCCTTTTGCTTCATAAAAGGCATCTGCATCATCGTATTGTGCATCTGTCTCGACCAAGATCGGCTTCCCTTCACGCAGGTCCAAAGAATCATAGATATACTTCACCAGTGCACGATATTGCTCCTCATTTATTTTATATTCAAAACACAAATCGTCTGCTTCAATTGCGTTATAATAGGTCACATGCATAGCAGACTCTCCCAGTCCAAAAGCAGCCACAAAAGCAGTTGATGCCTTGAGGTCTTTCCACTCTGGCGTATCCAAGTAAAAGCCCTTATCGCCCCAACCTATACCCATATAGTGATAATTAGTCTTTTTTCCAACTGTATTAGCATATGGAAATAGGATAGACCAATCCATCTCTTTCACAACGACCGGCAAAACAATGTCCGTATGTACACCATTGGATTTGACAAACACTTGTATTGTCCGGTTTTCCGAAGCCTCTTTACGAGGTGCGGAGAGTCTTGAAAGACTATACTCCGCAACAACATATAAAATGCAAAAGCTTATAATTCCTAAAATAATATATCCTAACACCTGAAGTATTTTTTTCATTTACATAATTTACTTTTTATCACAGTCGGACATAACGGTTAACTAATTGCTGCTGCCAATGCCTTCACTTCCTAAAACAGTACAGTTCCTATTGCTATTATTTGCCACAACAAAAAACCTGTATTGTCAAACAATACAGGTTCAATATAAGCTATTTCCGTTAGCTCTTAAAATAACTTTTCAGGATAAATACCATCGGCAACCAATTTAGAAATTGATTCCTGAACAATAGGCTTATCTTCTTTATAAGTTACGCCAAACCATTTTGATGAGGTCGGAATTACTTTAAAATCCGCCAATTTATGTTTCACCATATAATCCGGAACAGAAGGAATAAAAAATTCTGCCTTTAAATTTTCTTTATTTTCTTCGACAAAAGCAGGGAACATCGCTTGCGCGATTTCGAATATTTTTGGTGTAAAGCCCCAAAAATTCATCGAAACACGTGTCTCTGGATCCAAATCGTATTCAACACCATTTTCTTCAAAAACAATCTTGCGATCGTCGCCCTCACCTTTGTAATAGATGTTGGTACGTTCGGTGACACTTTCCATATGGCCAGTAGGACTAACTTCACATACTCCACGTGATACATAGCCGTAATCAGACATTGTATTTCCGACCTGAAAGCCCATCAATGACATCTGCTGGTCTGATACCTCAGTCGTTAAAAACTTCGCCATCTTGTCAAAAGAATCTGAACCATAAAAATCGTCCGCATTTATGACACAGAATGGTTCGTTCACCTTATCCTTAGCGCTCATGACAGCATGTGCCGTCCCCCAAGGTTTCGTTCTTTCAATGACATGATTCACGCCAAATTTCGTTAAGTCAAAATCTTGAAAAGCGTAGTCTACTTCTATTTTACCTTCCAATTTTTTATCAAAAACTTCTTTCATTTTGTCTAGGAATTCTTCCCGGATAATGAATACAACTTTTCCAAATCCTGCACGAATGGCATCATAGATTGAATAGTCAATAATTGTCTCGCCGTGTGGGCCAAAACCATCTACTTGTTTTAAAGAACCATACCGGCTAGCCATTCCTGCTGCCAAAATCAAAAGGGTTGGTTTACTCATATTTAAATTGCGTTAATAGAACTTTCTTTTCGTCCCCAAACTTAGCTAAATTTGCCCTTAAAAGCAAATTTAGCTAAGTGCTGATACTTTCTAAAAATAGCGTATCGGAATGGAAATTATCAATAAATCGTATTATTTCTTTTTTAAAAATGCGTTCAATAACCCTGTTGCCAATTTACCCAAAAGCTTGACTCCTTCCCGTGCAAGTGTCGTGGTCGCGGTGCGCTGTGCGGCTTCCAATGGCGTTTGCCTTCTCGACGTCGGCCTATCGTTTTTCGCGGCTTCTTTTTCTGCCGCTGCACGTTGTTCTTCCTGCTGCACTACCTGCATTTTATCATCGATCATCTCAGCGGCAGAACGATTTTCCTGCCTTTCCTGATACTTTGCCCTTAGGTCGGACTGATTAATAATCTGATTGACGGTCGTATCGTCTGCTGGCCCCATTACCGCGCGGGCAGGTACAAGATGGGTCGCTACCACCTCAGTAGGAATACCTTTATCATTCAATACAGTAATCAGGGCCTGACCAGTACCCAGTGAAGTTAACACTTGGTCAATCTCATAGAAGTCTGATTTTGGATAGGTTCTTACTGTCTTTTTCAAATTTTCGGCATCATTGGGCGTAAAGGCTCGCAAAGCATGTTGTACACGGTTTCCCAATTGCGCCAATACAGATTCAGGAACATCTGTCGGAGATTGTGTACAGAAAAACACACCGATTCCCTTGGAACGAATAAGGCGGATAATCTGATCTACCTGTGTTAGAAAGGCTTTGGAAGCTCCATTAAAAAGAAGATGTGCCTCATCAAAGAAAAACACCAATTTTGGTTTGTCCAAATCCCCTACTTCGGGCATGTTTTTAAACAATTGGGCAAGTAAGCTTAATAAAAATGTCGAATAGAGAACTGGCTGATCTTGTACATCCGAAATGTTCAGTAAACTGATAATGCCTTTGCCGTCGATTTTCTGGAATAGATCGTTGATATCGAACTCCTTCTCACCAAAGATATGGGCTAGCCCCTGTTGTTCCAAAGCAACGATCTTACGCAAGATCGTTCCTGAACTTGCCGAGCTGATCTTACCATAATCATTTTTGATCTCCTCGCTTCCAGGACCGTCAGAAAGATAGGTTAATAACTTTTTGGTATCCGCAAAGTCTATCAATGGCATTTGATGATCCTGCGCATACTTAAACATAGCGGCCAAAACCCCGGTCTGCGTTTCGTTCAACTCCAAAATTCTTCCCAGTAAGACAGGTCCAAAATCGTCTATTGTAATCCGCATCGGAATTCCTTTGTTACCCGAAAGCGAATATAATTCGACAGGAAAACTTGCAGGTTCAAAGGGTATCCCAACCGCATTACCACGATCCAATAATGCCTGATTAGTCACACCTGGAACAGTCAGACCAGAAAGATCGCCTTTTACATCCAGCATAAATACAGGTACTGCGGCATCTGATAGTTGCTCGGCAATCAATTGCAGTGTCCGCGTTTTACCTGTTCCCGTCGCACCAGCAATCAATCCATGACGATTCATCATTTTAAGCGCTAGATTGACTTTCGCCTCCGCTAAAATTTCCCCATTCAATATACCTGCTCCCAAATAGATAAAAGCACCCTTAGGGTTATAAGAAGTTTGAACCTTCTCGATAAATTGTTCTTTGTTTGCCATAGATAAGGCTTAATATTTATAATTCATAAACACTATTTGAAAACTTTCCAAAAAATAATCTTTTCGTCACAATTTCGTGCCAAATTTCATTTTTTATGCACTTTTAATTTGAAATTAACATAGAATTGCTATTTTTACGATGTAAACGATAACATTAAAGATACTAAAAAATGTTAAATAAGAGATTTAGATTTGTGGCAGCATTCTTATGTGCGATCATCTTTTTCACAAAGATGGCCATCTCTATTTCGCCTATTTTTTCGAATAGCTTAGATCAAAATACTATTCTGCAAATTGTTTTACAAATAGAAATCGAGAACAATAATGGCGCGAGCACTGACACGCTTGAGACTGCCTCAAAATTTTTCAATACAAAGACAAACGAACCCATTGTATTCGAAACCATCATTGTTGAGAACCAAGGAAAACAAAAGAATTATCTAAAAAACGAGAAAAGCATTTTAGCTTTCCATCCTACGGTTCCAACGCCGCCTCCTAACTGTTAATACATACGTCCTCTTGGGATGTACTTAACTTATCCCATACTGAATTCCAGTATGCGGTTTCTTATTGATTTTTTCCTGAAAATGCCAATGTGCAGAAGCATCGTGAGCCTTCAAATAAGTACTCATTAGCATTGCTGTAGGCAGATTCAAGAAGATTTATTATACAGATAAACACAAATTTTATGTTTGGAACTCGTACGTCGGCTTTTCTGAAACTTTCGAAAAGAGACTTAAAATATGATTTCCCTGCTAGTGTTGTGGTGTTTTTGGTGGCACTTCCATTATGTTTGGGAATTGCAATGGCCTCAGGTGCGCCATTGTTTGCAGGATTATTGACTGGTGTAATTGGTGGAATCGTTGTTGCTTCAATCAGTAAATCACCACTCAGTGTAAGTGGGCCGGCCGCAGGCCTCACAGTTATTGTTCTAGGCGCCATTCAGAGCCTAGGTGCTTATGAAACGTTTCTTCTTGCGGTTGTCATCGCAGGTGTGGTACAAGTGATTTTAGGCATTCTCAAGGCGGGCATGATCGGAAATTATTTCCCTTCTGCCGTTATTGTCGGTATGTTGGCTGCTATCGGTATTACCATTATCATGAAACAAATTCCATTGGCTCTCGGACTTGTCGAATCGCACGCCTTTGAACTGGACAATGGCCATGGTATCGGTGCATATTTCGACACACTCGCGTCAGCGATCAACTTTGGTGCATTCATCATCTGTATGCTATCATTAGCGATCCTGATCTTTTGGCCAGCGATTCCTAAATTGAATAAGGTACCGGCACCACTGGTTGTGGTTATTGTCGGCGTAGCTTTGGCCTACCTATTTAATGGGACTTCATTCCAGCTACTTGACAAACAGTTTGTCCTTGTACCTATTGTAGGATCGTTTGCCGAGTTTACTGGTCTATTTACTTTTCCCGATTTTACACAGATTGTCAATAAAGAGGTATGGATAGCTGCTTTTACGATTGCCATTATTGCCAGTCTTGAGACTCTATTGAGTATTGAAGCTGTGGACAAGATAGATCCATATAAACGCAATACGCCGACTAACCGCGAACTGGTTGCTCAGGGAATCGGAAATATGACAAGCGGACTTTTGGGTGGTTTACCATTGACTTCAGTTATTGTACGCTCATCGGCAAATGTCAATGCAGGTGGAAAGACAAGACAGTCTGCCATTATGCATGGCATGTGGTTGATCGTTGCCATATTGGCCATCCCTACTTTATTAAATATGATTCCTTTAGCATGCTTGGCGGCAATTCTACTGCATACGGGATATAAACTAGCTAAACCCGCCTTATTTACTTCAATGTATCGTAAAGGATTGGATCAATTTATTCCCTTCTTTGTCACTATTATTGCGGTGGTATTGACAGATCTATTAATGGGTGTTGGGATTGGCATCGTTGTAGCTACATTCTATATTTTACGGGCAAATATGAAAAATGCCTTTAAATATAACATTGAAAAAGATAACGAAGAGGATAAGGCGGTTATCACATTAGCAGAGGAAGTATCATTTCTGAATAAGGTTCCTATCCAACAAAAATTGTATAGTTTGCCAAAATCGGTCAGTAAGATCCGTATCGATGGGTCTTTCAGCAAGTTTATCGACAAAGATGTGATTGAAGTCATCAAGGACTTTGAACAGAACGCCAAAAGTAAAGGCAAGGAAATCGAGCTTTTACAAGTGGTATATAAAAAATAAAGTTGTTACAAGTAAACAATAAATTTAGAAATTTGTAGCATTATAGAATTGGAAAAAATGCCTTTTGGCGGAAAAAATATTAAACAGTATATGGAAAATAAAGATTTAAAAGCAGGATTTGACAATATTATAAAAGGAAATCAAGAGTGGATGGACTTTGTTAAAAATGACACAACAGGTCGTTTTCAACAACTTGCAAAAGGTCAAAACCCCGAAATTCTTTGGATTGGTTGTGCAGACAGCCGTGTACCGGCCAATGAATTGACCGGTACAAAGCCTGGTGAGGTCTTTGTACACCGCAACATTGCCAATATGGTTATCCACTCCGACATGAGTTTATTGAGTGTGCTGGATTATGCTGTCAATGTATTAAAAGTAAAACAGGTTATCGTAGCGGGACATTATGGCTGTGGTGGTGTGGCAGCATCGTTAAGTCGCAACCAGTATGGTATTATTGATAACTGGTTAGGGCATATCAAGGATGTATACCGATTGCATAGCGACGAGATTGACGGTATCGAAGATGCCGAAAAGAAGACAGACCGCTTAGTTGAACTTAATGTCAAAGAACAAGTCTTTAATCTTTGTTCCACTTCCATTATCCAAAATGCTTGGAAAAACGGGCAGCCACTTGCCGTACATGGTATGGTAATCAATATCGGAACAGGTCAATTAATAGATCAAAATTGTACATTTACAAGCAATGAATCCCTTGGAAAGGTGTTCGCTTACAAATAGTAGAATCGGTAAAAGGGACGAAAATTTCGTCCCTTTTTATTTCAGGTCAGCGCTACCCCAGCCGGCACAACAGTAATGAAAATTTTTCGATCGATTAGTTGCTCATGCTAAGCCGAATATCTATCATCTCCTACCTAATATCTCACTTCTAATATTTAACTTTGTACTATGAGTGAAGAAAAATCATTAAATTTTATCGAGGAAATTGTCGAAGAAGATCTTCGTACAGGAAAACATGGCGGACGTGTATTGACACGTTTTCCTCCTGAACCAAATGGTTACCTCCACATTGGTCACGCCAAATCCATCTGTTTGAATTTTGGATTGGCACAGCAGTATAATGGCCAGACCAATCTACGTTTTGATGACACTAATCCTGTCACTGAGGACACCGAGTATGTTGAAAGCATCAAAAAAGATATTCAATGGCTAGGATTCCAGTGGGCAGAAGAATTATATACTTCAGATTATTTTGAAACACTTTACGGCTACGCTGTTGAGCTCATAAAAAAAGGGCTCGCTTACGTGGACGATAGCACCGCGGAAGAAATTGCGGCAGCAAAAGGTACTCCGACAGAACCGGGTATTCCAACGCCTTACCGCGACCGGTCTATAACAGAAAATCTGGACTTATTCGCAGATATGCGGGCAGGAAAATATAAAGATGGGGAGAAAGTACTTCGTGCAAAAATAGATTTGGCTAGTCCAAATATGCACCTACGCGATCCATTATTGTACCGCATCAAACATGCCCACCATCATCGGACGGGTAATCAATGGTGCATCTACCCAATGTATGATTTTGCCCATGGTCAATCTGATTCTATTGAGAAAATCACACATTCGATCTGTACACTTGAATTTATTCCACATCGTCCACTTTACGATTGGTGTATTGAAAAGCTGGAAATTTTCCCATCCAAACAATATGAATTTGCACGCTTAAACATGACATATACGGTTATGAGTAAGCGCAAGCTACTTCAACTGGTCAACGATAAGTTTGTTGAAAGCTGGGACGACCCTCGTATGCCTACAATTTCAGGGTTGAGAAGAAGGGGATACACTCCGGCGAGTATTCGCAACTTCTGCGAGAAGATCGGCGTTCAAAAGCGTGAAAATATGATTGACGTCAGCCTGTTGGAGTTCTGTATCCGAGAGGATCTCAACAAAACTGCCTGGCGTAGAATGGCGGTCCTTGATCCGATCAAATTAGTGATCACAAACTATCCAGACGGTCAGATCGAAGATCTGGTCGGTGAGAATAATCCCGAAGTTGAAGGCGGTGAAGGTGCTCGTATCATCCCTTTTTCCAACGAATTGTGGATTGAGCGTGAAGATTTTATGGAAGACGCCCCAAAAAAATTCTTCCGTCTGGCCCCTGGACTCTCAGTCCGCCTAAAACACGCTTATATCGTTACTTGCAACGACTTCATCAAAGATGAAAATGGAAAAATAACAGAAGTACATTGTACCTATGTTCCTAATTCCAAATCAGGTGAAGATACATCGGGATTAAAAGTAAAAGGAACGATCCATTGGATTTCCGCTCCTCATGCCAAGGAAGCTGAGGTAAGATTATACGATAGACTGTTTAATGATGAAAATCCTGTAGCAGCTGAGAACTTCAAAGAATCGATCAACCCGGCAAGTTTACACGTGGTAGAACGAGCCTATATCGAACCTGACTTGGCAAATGCCACTCCTGGTAAAGGATATCAATTTATACGTTTGGGTTATTTTACCTTAGACACACATTCGACTTCAGAACATTTGGTCTTTAACCGTACAGTTACGTTAAAAGATTCATGGGGAAAAGAAGTAAAGAAAAATGGTTAAAGAAACCATAATATAAAAGCAAAAGGTCGGANNTCCGACCTTTTGCTTTTATATCGTAAAATAAAGACCCATTTTGGCTTTACCCTCCCTTTATAAACATAGACAAACAACCCCGGTTTGTCCACATTCTGGGAAACAGCAAAATAATAAAGGTACATCTTTTCTACCACCCTATAAATCATTTCATTCAATTTTTAACCTGATTATCGTCATTTATCCAAAGCCGCAAAACAAATACTTTTACAGCAAACAAATACCCTTAACGATATGAAAAAGTTATTATTTTTTGCTCTTGCACTTACTTTAGGCACCTTAAATTTACAGGCACAAACCATTCCCGACCAACGTTGGCAGGTTCGACTCAGAGGAGTAACCGTAGCACCTACGGAATCGGCCGATATCAGTACCATTGGTGGTGATATTGATATTAATACGAAATTTATTCCGGAACTGGACTTCACTTACTTCTTTACAAAGCATATTGCCGCTGAACTAATCTTAGGTACAACGAAGCACAAGGTGAATACAGTTGGATCCGACTTAAGTGCTATTGGAGGAAACAGCTCAACAAATGTAGATTTGGGCAGTGTATGGCTCCTGCCTCCGACCTTGACAGCACAATATCATTTTCTTCCAGAAGGTAATATCAAACCCTATGTGGGAGCAGGGATAAATTATACAATTTTCTATAGTATAAATGAAGGTCCTACTGTCAAGAACGTAAAGTATGACAATGCATTTGGGTTTGCGACACAACTTGGTATTGATTTCAAACTGTCAGAAAAATACTTCCTGAATTTGGATGCGAAGTATATCCTCTTAAAGACGGATGTCAATGTGGATGCTTCCAATTTGGCCCCCAACTTATCAATACCGGCAAAAGTAGATATCAACCCCTTTCTTCTGGGTGTCGGGTTCGGCATGAAATTCTAGTTGTTTAAGTCCCCTGTACAAAAAGGAGGCACCTTTTGATACAAAAAAGGTGCCTCTAAGAATTACCCCCCAAATTAATATTCATTATATTAACTCACTCCCTCTAATAGCAATTTCATAACACAACTTATTCTATACCATACCATTCCTGGTACTGTTTTCGAAGCCCTTCCACACGCTCCAGCCGCTTGCCATCATTCGCCGCTAATAAAATAGTTTGGTAACGGTCAACAGAGTCCAGAGCCGTCTGTATATCGTTCCATTCAAAGCTCAGATATTTCTTATCTCGTACCAACTGATGTAAATATTCCATATTTTGAGCAACATAATCCAAATTTCGATCTACGACATTTCCTGCCAGCTGGCTTTGCCCAGAGCGATATAGACTGTCAATGACATCCGCGTAATTAATTGCATCAGACATTGCATAAACACGATTTGGCAATTGGTCATATGCTTTTTTCGCCACTTCCCCAGCTTGCTTAACTTTTCCCTTTTCTAGCAGCAAACGGGCTGTCTTTCCAAAAATATCCCGGGCATACATACTGGAAAAGCGAAACGAGTCGGTATCTAAATAAGTTGCATTCTTGATATTTCCCCAATTATATTTATGCATAATATTATCATATAAAGCCTCAACGTTGACCAAAGCCGCTATCTCCCCAGCCGTTTGTTGTTCATTCGTGGAAGCGACTGGCATCAGCCTTGAAGCGAATCCTTCATTGACAAGATACTTATCCAATCCCAACTTAATATCACTAGGAAGCATATTCGAAAAATAAATGGGTCGATCCCAATGATTGTTTTCAAGAAGAGACAGCAAAGTCAGATCCGCACGTGTTAAATGATCCCCTGGTATTTCCCATTCCATCGTGGGGACAATTGCATGCTGAAAATAAGCTGGTACAGCCTTCTTTTTTAAGATTTCGTCTTTATCAATGGTCAGTTTGACCTTCTTTGATGGAAAATAATTCTCCAGATTACCCGAGTTCAACTGCACTTTGTAATCTGGGTTATCGGAAGTAACAAACTGCAATAATTGCTGAACATCCACTGCTTCATTCAACTCCCTGTCTATAAATGGAATATAATCCCGAATACCCTTTTTTGTTTTTTCGGTAGGGATACCAATCGGTAATCCTGCTGCCTGATAAGTTGGTTTCTTTGCCTGCTGCATATACCAGTCTCCGGTTAAGTAGCTCAATACAACAATCCGCACATCCGGACGGACACCTTCTACCTCCTGCAAATACCATAGTGGGAATGTATCATGATCGCCGTAGGTAAACAAAATGGCATTGGGGGCACAGGTTTCAAGATAATTACGAGCGACATCCCGCGTCAGGGATTTCTCCGAACGATTATGATCATCCCAGTTTTGATGCGCCAGAATAATCGGTCCCCCCAACAGTGCGAAAGATAATCCTGTAGCCAAGGCATAACGGGAATGAAAAAAACGTTTAAAAAAACGTACCAATGCAATTGCACCTAGCCCAATCCAGATGGCAAAAGCATAAAACGATCCAGCATACGCATAATCACGTTCACGAGGTTGTAATGGTGTTTGGTTGAGATACACGACAATCGCTACACCCGTGAAAACAAATAACAACGTCAATACTAAGGTGTATGGCTTACTTTTCTTGTATAACCAAACCGCCCCTGCTATCCCCAATAATAAAGGCAAGAAAAAGTACGTATTTCGACTAGGATCATTTTTTTGGGAATCCGGAAGCTTATCTTGCCCCCCAAGACGCCAGTTATCCAAGGTTTTCACTCCGGAAATCCAGTTCCCCTCGCTATATGTTCCATAACCTTGCTTATCGTTCTGTCTACCGACAAAATTCCACAGGAAGTAACGCGCATACATATCGCCCAATTGAAAATGAAAGAAAAACTTAAAATTATCGGAGAACTGTGGTCTTTCACCCTCTTTCAACTTGAGATAACTTCTATAGTAGGCTTGATGATTTGCATCCTGACTATAAATACGTGGGAAAAATGTTTCACGATCAAACTCATACTTATCAACCTGTGTAAACGCAGTATAATTGGATTCATCTTTCCGATAACTGGTTTTACTTTCTATATCCACAGCTTTGGAATCGTAATAAGGCCCTTTCACCAAAGGCTCCCGTGTATATTGCTCCCGTCCTAAATAGCCCAGAAAAGAAAATACATTATCAGGTGAATTATTATTTAAGGATGGATTTGCTTTTCCCCGAATCAATACCATGGTATAAGAGCTATAACCAAACAGAATAAAACAAAACATCAATAAGGCCGTATTTAACGTATACTTTCGGTTTCTATGTGAATAAAAGAGACCATATACGAGGGCAGCACCGACGAGCACGCATAAAAAGAGAATTCCCGAACCAAATCCCAATCCGAGCGCATTCACAAACAACAGATCTATTTTGGAAGCAAAACCCACCAACCACTGGATAACCCCCCAAAGAATCGCTGCCAAGACCAACAAGCCCAATAGAAATGCCGTTAGAATACCTTTTAGATTGATCTGCGAAGTCCTTTTAAAATAGACCACCATGCCGATGGCCGGAATCGCTAGAAGATTCAATAGGTGGACACCGATCGAAAGCCCCATGACGAATGCAATAAAAATCAGCCAACGGTCACTCCCTCCCTGATCTGCACGTGCTTCCCACTTAAAAATTGCCCAGAAAACCACTGCCGTACAAAGCGAGGACATGGCATACACTTCGGACTCTACAGCAGAATACCAGAACGTATCACTGAAACTGAAAGCCATTGCCCCCACCGCACCTGCTGCGAACAGCTGTAAGTAGTAAGAAAAAGTAGGTTGCTGTGGCTTCTTTAAAATCTTCTTGGCTATAGCAGTTATTGTCCAAAACAAAAACGTCACAGTCAGACCGCTACAGACTGCCGAACCAATATTCATCCAATAAGCTATCTGACCTGTATTTCCGAGAGCCATGTTAGCGAAAATATTCTGGATAAGTAGAAATAGGGGGGCGCCAGGCTGATGGGCAACCTCAAGTTTGTAGGCGCAGGCTATAAATTCACCACAGTCCCACCAGCTTACGGTCTTTTCTACAGTTGTGGTGTAAACAAGGGTAGCAACGAGCCCACAGGCCAAACCAAATAGGGTATTTAATTTATTGTACGTCATAAGGCCAATTGGTCTATCTTTAGCACTTTAAATTAAACAGTTATCTCGATTTAAATATGTTAATTAACACTATTTAACATCATGATTGAACTAAAAATATTTTTCTAAAGAAGTTGCTTCTATAATGAAAAGAAAAATACAGATTTTTAAAAGGGAAGTGATATCATCCTACGACCGCATATACACGACAGGTAACAATTGGATGAATAGGAATTCTTTCACATAGGTATAGACGTATTCCTATTATAGGTTCAAAAAAAAGCGAGGGACTCTTCCCTCGCTCTATTTATATTGTTAGGCTAATTTTTCAACGATTTTTTTCGTTGGCCCAGGATTACTCATGGTATAAAAATGTAGTACCGGTGCTCCAAATTTGATCAGCTCCTTACATTGTTGAACAAGCCATTCTTCACCTACTTGCCGCACATCAGCATTGGTTTTACATGCTGCTACAGCGTCACTTAATTCCTCCGGAATATCCAAGTGGAAAATTCTTGGCAATGTGACCAACTGTTTTTTTGTCGTCAATGGCTTGAGACCTGGGATAATAGGGACATGGATTCCACTGTCACGACATTTGGTCACAAATTCCTTATATTTTTCGACGTTAAAAAACATCTGAGTAACAATAAATTCAGCACCCATATCGACTTTCTGCTTCAGGTATTTGAAGTCGGTATTGAAATTAGGAGATTCAAAATGCTTCTCAGGATATCCGGCAACGCCGATACAAAAGTCGGTTTTTTCAGATGTAATAATATCTTCGTGAAGATACTTCCCCTTATTCATATCAGCAACCTGTTCCAATAAATCTGTTGCAAACGCATGCCCACCATCAGTTGGAATAAAGTCGGCATCTCCTTTGCGCGCATCGCCCCGTAAGACCAATACATTATCGATACCGAGGAAGTTTAAGTCAATCAAAGCATTTTCAGTTTCCTCTTTTGTAAAGCCACCACATATCAGATGAGGAACCGCATCCACTTTATATTTATTCATGATAGCAGCGCATATCGCCACTGTTCCTGGTCGCTTGCGGTAGGATACACGCTCTAACAGTCCGCTAGCATGTTCTTTATAGATGTAATCTTCACGATGATAGGTTACATCTATAAACGGTGGCTTAAATTCCATCAGTTCATCCATTGTTTTAAAAATACTTTGGATGCCTTGTCCCTTTGCAGGAGGCAATAGCTCAAAAGAAAACAATGTTTTTCCTTTAGCGTTCTGGATATGGTCGGTAATCTTCATTAAAAAACTGTTTTAAGTTTGGGTTGGCTTACATCGAAACGCACAAATCGAGGATATGTCTATCGGCATGTAACTTATCTTTCCCACATGGAGCAGGGTAGAATTTAGCACCTTGAACAATACAGGTTGCTAAGGCTTCATTGGGTCTAGTCCCTCGGCCTTTCTCTATAAGCGTTGCTAATATCGTTTTAAAAAACCAAACAACAAAAATATTTTTCGAAAATCTATAAATTATAGCAATAGCTGTCTTTATTCCAGATTGCCAAGCCAAATTATCCCAAATCCAATAATGAGTTACGCAAATTCTTCAAATAAAATGTAATTAATAACAGTCCGGTCACACTATACTTCTCCTTTTGCCCATATTTAAAGCCATCCAGTAAATATTTTGGGCTACCAATGCGTCTTTTTCATTGTAAAACAACTCTTTCCAGGAGGCCGGAACATCTTCCCGCTACTTTAATATAATTCCATTTGGCCATAGGTAATCGGTGACTCAACGCCACCTATCGTATAATCATTATGAACAATAATATCCAAGTCGAGTTTCCCTTTTTGATCATCTATAAGCTCAAGTTTAATTCCATTAAATCTGTATTTACCATACAGTAGGATATCGTCTATTGCGAGGACAAAATACGCTTTATCCTGAAGGGAGAGAAGGGAATTGAATATTTGTACGGATCAGGAAGCACTATTTATCATCCCGATTTATATAAAGGGATTTAGTATCTAAGACGACTTTTCCTATTCTTTATAAAGATCGACTAGCCCTTCGGGTAATGCGACTTCAATAACCTCTTCTTCACCATCTATTCCTAAGATTAAATCATCCGATAATGGAAACATCAACTCTTTGCCGCCCATATCAACTGTAGCCACGAATTGCTGTGGAAATTCTTGTACATCAGTAATTTCCCCTAATTCACCATGATTTTCATCAACCACCAAAAAGCCGATTAAATCTGTATATCTAAAATCATCTGGATCCCGTTCTGGCATTTTATCATTAGGAAGATAAACTTTCTTGCGGACAAGTGCCTGTGCCTTGTCGATGTGATCGACATCTTCAAATGTCACATAGGCCGTACTATTTTTCTGTAGTTTTATAGCATCGATAAAATAAGGCACAAGTTTTTTGTTGACCTCCAAAAAAACGACATCCATATCCAGGCTTTCGTAGTCTTCAAATTCGAAAAACAGCTGCATTTCGCCTTTAAGACCTCTCGTTTTGCTGATATAGCCTATATAAAAACTTTGATCGATAGTCATTTGGTAGTATTGAGATATTAGTATTGAGATACTTTTCTTATCAGCTTCCGCTTAATATTCAGCATCTATTTAATGTTCAACTTTTTGTATGAAGAGATGATGGTATGACCTGCTTCCGATTTCAAAGTAGACCAATCCGCATCACATTTTAACACATAAAATATTTTATTAAAAAAGCCGGCTCAAGATTGAGTCGGCTTTCTCGAATACTTTATGAAAGAATTAACCTTCAGTTTCTTCTGATGCAGGAGCCTCAGTCTCTTCAGCAGCAGGTTCTTCTGCTACGGGAGCATTTTTAGCAGCTACAGCAGCAGCTTTTTCTTCTTTTTTCTTCGCTTCAGCAGCTAAAGCAGCTTTTTTAGCATCAGCTTGAGATTGAGCTAAACCATCTTTTTTACCAGAGATTCTAGCTTCTTGAGCTTCAGTCCAAGCAGTGAATTTAGCTTCAGCAGCAGTTTCGTCAAAAGCACCTTTTTTCACACCACCTTGTAAGTGTTTTTTGTAAAGAACACCTTTGTAAGAAAGGATAGCGCGAGCTGTGTCAGTAGGTTGAGCACCTTTATTCATCCAATCCAAAGCTTTTTCAAAATCCAAAACGATAGTTGCAGGATTTGTGTTTGGGTTGTAAGAACCAATACGTTCGATGAATTTACCATCACGTGGAGCGCGAGAATCCGCTACGACTACGTGGTAAAAAGGACGTCCTTTTTTACCATGTCTTTGCAATCTGATTTTAGTTGCCATTTCTTAATTTTATTTTATGTATTCAACATATCCCCCGAGCTTCATACTAGAGGGGATGCAAAGATAAACATAAAAAAAGGAAAAACGAAAACAAAAACAGCTAAATTTCAGAATACCAAAGCACTAAGTTTCTTCCTCAGAAATACCCATATACCGACCACCCTACTTTAGAGCCAATTCGCAAATAGTAAGCTATCTTTCCAAAAAGGTATTACAAAATTAAAAATTGCAAATACGTCATCAACTGACAATCTTATTGTTCAAATTAAGCAAGTTCAAGTCAAGTAATGATACTCCAGCCGGATACACATAACAAATTGCTTTTCTCCAAAGCATTTGCCAATTCACATTTTACTTTCTACCTTCATTCCATGAAATCTGTTGCGCCATTAAAAATACTTAAAGCTTCGGCCGGTTCCGGGAAAACATTTAGCCTAACACTGCACTATCTAACCTTACTGCTGTCCAATGAAAATAGCTACAAGGAGATACTGGCCGTAACATTTACCAACAAGGCTACCGCCGAAATGAAAGAGCGCATACTATCAGTACTCCACGGTCTAGCTATTGGGGATCCCAGTCCAAAAATCGAAGATTTTAGAAAATTATTGCTGCTACAACAGCTCGATTGGACGCCTTATCTGATTCAAGAAAAATCACATCGTGTATACCGTCGGATCTTACACGATTATAGCCATTTTACCATCAGTACAATTGATGGTTTTTCTCAAAAAGTCATCCGAGCATTCACTTATGAACTCAATTTGGATGCGGCTTACAAGATTGAAATGAATGTCAATAAAGTAAAAAATGATTTGACCGTCATGCTCAATCAGCTACTGGACGAACGCCCTGATCTGCTTGACTGGATCATCGCCTATGCTGAGAAAAAAATAGCCAAAAATGAAAACTGGAACTATCGACAACAATTGATGGGCCTCGCCAACCTTATTTTCTCTGAAAATTTCCAGGAATTTGACAGTTATATTAATTCAGCCAATCCCAAAGAGGTATTTAATCTTCTGAATCAGGAGATCGAGCAAAAAATAAATGCCTTTACGGAAGCACTTTCCCTGACCATCGAAACTTTTAGTGAAGCATTCAAGAAATTCAACATTGCCGAACATGAGCTCAAAGGAAAATCCCGCAACAAGATTATTTCCGCCAGCAAAACCAGCAAAAAGACGGACAAGTTAAGTTCTTCCGATATAGCCAAAATACTTGACAAATATGTACAATTAATAGACAATGAAGACGCATTTACCGACAGCAATAAAAATATACGCTATGATCTTCTTTCGGCACTAACGCCCATCCTTCTATCTTTTCAGACGCTACAGGAGAATCTACCAGCCTATATCGCTTATCAGGCTGTACAAAACAATCTCTATTACTTACGCTTGCTCAAAGAAATGAGCGACTTGCTTACCCAATGGCGTAAGGAAAACGGTGCTCAGTTAATCTCCGATTCCCAGATCTTACTAAATAAGCTCGGCATTGATGAGAATAGTGATCCGACATTCATCTGGGAAAAAATAGGCAATCGCTTCAATTATTTTTTATTCGACGAATTTCAGGACACTTCGCGGATTCAATGGAAAAACTATAGCCCACTACTGATCAATGCGCTGGCAGATGCCGAAGGAACACTAAGTGAACATCTGATTGTCGGGGATGTCAAGCAAAGCATATACCGTTGGCGGAACGGAGATTGGCGCATATTGCTCCAACAAGTTGAACAACAAATTGGCCATGCATTCCATCTGGATGAAACGGCTAAAACGACCTTTATCGAAAATGGAAGCCTTGACACTAATTATCGAAGTCTCCCAAATATCATCCAGCTAAACAACTACCTTTTTAACAGTATTCCCCAACATTTGCAAGAGGTTCTCAATGAAAAGGTAGATGAAAACTTAGATGAAGATGGAAAACGTTGGTGGGCTGCTTCCGGCAATAATACGATGCTTATAAAAGCTTATGAGAACAGTCAGCAGGAGGTCCCTGCACATAAAAAGGATAATCCCAATAAATTAGGCTCGATTGAGATTTCGTACATCCCAGTTTCAGATGGACGCTATAGAAGAAATCAGGTCATTGAGGAATCTCTCTTAAGGCTATGCGGAAAGATAGGCGAATGGTTTCGTACAGGCCGATATCATGCCAAACAAATAGGTATCCTTGTGCGTAGTAATGCGCAGGCTAAATTAGTCATCCAAAAACTAATGGATTTCAAAAAAGAGCAAAATCTTAGTTTTGAGGTTATCTCTGGAGATGCGCTATCACTAGCGAGCAACGATGCCGTACTCTTGCTAATAGAAACATTAAAAGCACTTGTATACAATTCGGATAAACATAACATCCATAAGGCAAAAATGGTCTATCTCTATCAGACCATACAGAAAAATATAGTTAGTCAAAATGCTTGGTTAAAATTTGCTTCGAACGACATTCATGCGCTGAAAGATTCTCTTCCCCAAGCCTTGATCGACTCCTGGGAGGCCTGGCAGAAACAGCCATTAGTTCATTTGATCGAAAAACTCATCGAGATCTATGGCTTCACGACAGAACACAACATCCATCTGCCTTACCTGCTGGCTTTCAAAGATATGATTTCGGCTTTTTCGACCAACGGTGAACGTGGAATAATTCAGTTCCTGGAATTTTGGGAAGAAGATGGCAATCGGGCTGTATTGCCCTCCAACGGCGAAATCAATGCGATTGAGGTAACGACAATTCATAAATCAAAAGGTCTTGCTTATGATGTTGTCATGCTCCCCTTCTGTTCATGGGATCTAGATGGCATGATCAATGGTGATTTCTGGATCGACACTTACGATACCCCATTTGCCCAATTGGGAAAAATTCCCATAAAATATACAACGACAGTTGGAAAATCAGTATTCTTCAAACAATATTTTGAAGAAATGCTGTTCAATTACATGGATGCATTGAATACATTCTATGTGGCAACAACACGTGCTATCGAACATCTCTATATCACCGCTCCTTCATTTAAAGAGTCAGTCGACAAAAAAACCGGCGAAATAACAGGCCATGATATCAAGAATGAATATATAAGCGATATACTCTATCAGGTCTTAGATGCTCCTACTTCCCCATTTATACTTGAAAACACCCACATACAAGTCGATCAGACCATCGAACGAAAAGATCAGCAAATCCAAACGGACAATATCATTTCACTTAGCCATTACCCGATTTCTAAGGAGCTGGAGATGGCTTTGGAGAAGGCCAGCACACGCACGATCAACGATATTATGATGCTGGAAAAAGCCGCACAATATGGAATCTTGGCTCATGAAATCATGTCTCAGATCGCTAACGAAAAAGATATTGCCAGGTTAGTACGTCAGCTGATTCACGAAGGCATACTCACAAAAGAAGAGGAGCCTTTCCTGATGCAGGAAATCAATCAGATCTGGAATCATCCTATCATCAATCAGTGGCTTACCGGTAAATATAAAATCTGGAATGAAGCCAGTATCATTACTGCTAAAGGGGAAACCATCCGTCCCGATAAGGTATTTACCTCTCAAGAAGAGACAATTGTACTGGATTTCAAATTTACACAAACCGATTACATCGGACATAAATATCAGGTCGACAATTACAAAAAAAACTTAGAGAACCTAGGCTATAATAATGTTAGGGCCTATCTCTATTATGCCAAGTCAAATCAATTAATTGAAGTAAAATAAAGAATCACGATGCAGACAGCTTTTTTAAAATTAGTAGCAGCAGATATTCAACAACGTTTTGGTAACGATTTGAGTGAGATTGCCATCGTGTTTAACAATAAACGCCCGATTACATACCTCAAAAAACATCTTGCCGATGTCTATGGACAGGCAATCTGGTCACCCCAATTTTTCACCATACAGGAATTCTTTAAACTATCAACCAGCGATGCAGAAGCCAGCACTCTCGGACAATTTTTTCAACTCTTTAAACTTCATAATGAACTTTTGGCTGTAGAGGGTAAGGAACCTGAAACGTTAGAAGAGTTTTACCCTGTTGCCGAGATTATATTAAGTGACTTCGGACAATTGGATTATGATCTGGTTCCCATCGATCAGATCTACATGGAACTTTATGATAACACCAAAATTGATATAGCTTTCCAGCATCTCACACAAGAACAGCAAGGATTTATCCGCCAGTTTTGGCAATCCTTTTCCATCGCTGGCCATAGCGGGGTCCAGGAGCGCTTTTTACAGTTATGGAAGAGACTTCCGATATTATACACGAGATTTAAGGAAACGCTTAAAGCCGCGGGCCAAACTAATTATCCAACGATTTATCGTGATCTGGTTGAAGGCGGGGCTACCTATCCAAATTTTACTTCATCCTTTCAACAAATTCTATTCGTAGGTTTCAATGCTTTAAATAGAGCCGAGGCTAAATTATTCCGTCAGTGGCAGGAAGAAGAACGGGCGCTGTTTTACTTCGATGCAGATGCCTATTACCTGGAGGACAATATGCAAGAAGCGGGGCTGTTTATTCGCCGCAATATTTTTCAGACTGGGCTTGTAAACGCGCTTGGCGATAGCCCTAACATTATCGGCAATAGGACATCAACGGTCAACCTGTATGCGAGTACAGGAAAAATAAGCCAGACAAAATTACTTTACGACATTCTGGAAAGGCAGAATACGACAGATCAAACGTCAGCGATTTTATTAGCGGATGAGAACCTATTGGTTCCTTTGTTGCAAAGTCTTCCTGACGTTAACCCCAATATCACAACTGGATATCCCTTGACCCAATCCCCTATTTATGGGCTATTGGACCTGTGGATGGAAGTGCATTTGGAAATATCACAGTTAAAGAGACGCAAGCTATCCTACCAGACTATTGAGACCTTCATCAATCATCCCCTGACACAGGTCTCCCTAGAAGACAAATTGCAAATTCAGAAAGAGATTGCTGATAAGCAATTATTTGAAATCGCATTAGAAGAGCTGCATTTCAAAAGTTCCCTGCCTCAGTTTTTCGTTCCGATTGAGCATGCTGCTCAATTAATACCTTCGCTCATCACCATCGTTGATGACTTACTGCACAGTATCTCCTCGTATGAACGCATCCGTCAGATTGACAACAATCTACTGGTAGAAACCAAGAAAACACTCAACCAGTTGTTACTGGGATTTGAGACCGTTGCTCCATTGAGCATCAGCTTCCAGATCGGTTTGATCAAGAAAGCCATATCGCCTATCAATTCGGCGATAGAAGGAAATCCACTAGAAGGGATCCAGATTATGGGACTTTTGGAAAGTCGCTGTTTGAATTTTGATAACGTGTATATTCTTGGGGCAAACGAAGGCATCTTACCCAAAACATCCAATTCCCCAACCTTTATCCCCAATAGTCTCCGGAGAGCTTACGGACTCCCAATATTGGAAAACCAAGATGCACTATCCGCATACTTGTTTTATAGACATTTTCAATACAGCGAAGGGATCCATATTTTTTACAATGGACTGGTGGACGAAAGTTCAACAGGAGAAGAAAGTCGCTTCATCAAACAGCTGGAGTTTGAAAGCAAGTTTAATTTTGAACGGAAAATTCAACAACAAACAATCCAGTTTGCCGACAAAAGCACGGAAATTATTATCGAAAAGCAAGGCGAAGTCTGGACCAAGATGTATCAGGACTTTATTGTCGATCAAAAAAGAATATCAGCAACGGCACTGACAACTTATCTACAATCTCCGCTGCAATTCTTCCTCAAACATATTGCAAATATCAAAGAGCCGCCCGCTATTTCACAGGAATTTGAGATGAATAAATTGGGGACGGTTATTCACAATGTTATGGAAAAGATTTTTCTGCCATTCAAGGGCCAGCAAAAATTTACACCAACAAATATCTTGCAGCAGCAATTCAATCAGATCGAATCCTACATTATCCGGGAGATAGGTTTTCAATATCAGGTGGAATTAAACTCCACAGGCGATTTAAATAGCCTCCAACGCATCATGCTGAAGATCGCCTGTGAATATGTCAAAATGTACCTTGAATATGATATAGCCAATTATAAAGCTTTTCGGATTATAGAGCTGGAAAACGATACAGACTATACGCTTCCATTTACCATTGAAATTAATGGTAAAGAAGAGCAAGTTACTTTATACGGCATCATTGACCGTGTTGACGAAGTTATCACGCACGACGATCGGATCATCAGTCGGATTGTCGATTATAAAACAGGAGGTGATTCTGTTATCTTTAAAGAAATGGATCAGGTTTTTGCTCCCAATACCGAGAATAAAGCACTGATACAAACACTTTTCTATGCCTATGTATTTGAGCAAAAGACTGGACGAAAACAGCTGGAACCACACCTATATGTTGCTCGTAAAATGCGTGAGGAAGGAACGCTGTTTAATGGAAAAGAAGGGGTATTAACCGCGGACTTTTTGGCCTTCCAGAAAGAGAATTTTGTTAAATTTTTAAGGAATATACTAAGTGAAATTTTCAATCAAGAAGTTTCCTTTAGACATAATCCAGATGCAACCATTTATCCTAGTGACCCTTATACTCTGTTTTATAGAGAAGCTAGCAAATGGACGGAAAATGAAGAGTCAGTATAGGGAAGACCTTCATCCCGTTAGCTCAGTGCTTAAAAAAATAAGGGGACATTCATGAATGTCCCCTTATTTTTAGCGTTTATTTTTTTTAATCGCATTATTCGCGCGTCGCTTGGCCGTATTTATCTTGTAATGGAACCAATGATTCTTAAAGATCTTGCGCATTGTATTATCAAAATGTCTTGTTATAAAAAGGTTACGTGCCCCCTTTAATTTTTCACTGATCGAATTCGCCAGCGCCCTTACTGAAATAGAATATCCTTCCGTCTCATATTGTATGTAGTGCCACCAGCCGGCAGGCATATAGAGTGTTTCTCCTGGGTGAATTACAGCTTCGTACCCCTCCAGATATTCTATTCCTGGAAATTCCTCTACGTTACTATATTTTGGATTAGCGATGCTATGGAAGTTGTACGGTAACTTATACATCAGATCAGATTGATCATTTGGAAAAAGCCAAATACGCTTAAGCCCCTGAAATTGTGAAATGAATACATGAGACATATCGATATCAAAATGATTCCGTGTACTTGATCCTTCACCACCAAAAAACATAAATGGCAACCACTGCAACACTTTCCCTCCAGTCACATCATTATAGATAACATCCTGCTTCAATTCAGGACGTATCTTAAGCAGATTGAACAGAAATAACCGCAACTCGGTAGGTTCTTTGGTAATGAGATCCAAATATTCCGCAAATGTCATTTGCCCCACAGGAGCACTGGCAGCACGATCCATAGAATCTTCTTCTTTTCCATAGACATCGATCTTAATATCTCCGGCTATTTCCTTAAAGTAATCATAACTCCATTTCTTCCATGCAGGACTATCAGCACTAATAAAATCTGTTATAATCACCGGAAACCCAGGTTTCAGATATTTTTTTAAAAAGTCTTCTGATCGAATGCCCGAAATTTTATCAACTTGCTTTAACTTCACGACTGACTAATTTTGCTTAATTACAAACATAAAAAATATTTCTACCAAATTTTAAAAATAACGCTTATACCTTATTTTTAATTGGAACAAATTACCCCAATACAATTTAATAGAAATATAATTAAAATCTAAATGACAACTGTCACTTTCATTACATTTACCCTACAACAATCCGGCCCTTTATTAAAGAGCCTCATTTTTACATTTGGGCTGCATCATCTTTGGCACCTATTCAGTTATCCGCAAATGACATATCTTCTTTCAAATCCTCATCACGTTTCGCTTACACTATAATATAAAAACTAGGCGAACACTTTTATTGCACTTGTATTATTATAGAGTAAGCCCGTATATAACTACGATACATTAACAGTATCCGTTAAACATATCCAACAAAAAAAGGGTTAAAAAACCCTTTATATAATTGACCTAAGATAGGTATTATTTATTCACTTTTTTGATGTATTCTTCTACCGCCATCGTCATGCTAGGTGCCTTTGGTGTAGGTGCAGGAATATCCAATATCAATCCATGCTCCAAAAGAGCCTGTTGTGTCGAAGCACCAAACGCGGCAATTCGAGTATTGTTTTGCTTAAAATCAGGGAAGTTATCATATAACGACTGAACACTGGAAGGACTAAAGAATACGATTACATCATAAAATACATCCTTCAGATCGCTTAGGTCACTTACCACAGTTCTAAAAAGAACCGCCGGAGTAAACTTATATCCGTTCTGCAGCAACCAATTCCTTGTTTCCTCATTGGCAACATCCGAGCAAGGAAAAAGGAAGTTTTCTGCCTTATGTTTTTTAAGCACTTCCTCTAAATCTTTAGCGGTTTGTTTACCAAAGAAAATTTTGCGTTTTCTGTATTGAATATATTTTTGAAGATAAAGAGCAATTGTCTCTGAAATACAGAAATATTTCATTTCCGCAGACACCTCAAACCGCATCTCCTCGCATATCCTAAAATAATGATCTACAGCATTTCTACTTGTAAATATTACCGCAGTGTGATCCGCTAAATTAACTTTATCCCTGCGCACATCTTTGGCAGGAACACCTTCTACGTGTATAAAACCTCGAAAGTCTAATTTTAACCCGTATTTTTTTGCTAAATCATAATAAGGGGACTTATCGTTTTCAGGTTTTGGTAAAGTCACCAGTACACTTTTTACCTTCTTTGCTCTTTCTACGTCTGAAGTTTGCATATTAACCAGTTTTAGCTCAATAATCTTAACAGTATTAATATTGGTGCTATTTCTAGGCAACAAAGGTACAAAATTAAATAGGAAATTGAAAATTTATACATTGACATAATATGAGCCGCTGTCTTGAGAAATCGATATAAGAATAACAACGCCGCTCCGATAATGGCCAAATGTAAAACGACACCAACAGTCGTCAACGGAACTAGGCTCAATATTAATAACACCGGGAGCATCAAAAATAATGTATTAAAATAAATCAGATATAACACCGTCACATATTCTTTGACAAGTTTCCTAATTTCAAAAACGAAAGACAAAAACCGGATAAAACCGATTTTAAAAGCAAATAGCCCACCAACCATTCCAACGGTTTTAATATAGTTGGGGAAGGTAATAAAATCAAAGCGGTTTAATTCATATGCATAAAATAGGCTGACAAATAACGCCATTGCGCCTGAAAACAATATAAATAGGAAAATGAACGGCCAGGAGGTTAAGATCGTATCTTCCTTACTAACGGACAAAAGCACCCGGTCATCAAAATAGCCCTGAAAAACCAATTTGATATCGGACGGAAAAAAGACACGAATTAGGCCAACGCCAAATATCAAAAAGAGCACAGTAAATAATATCCAATTCTCTCGATGTGGCTTAGGACTGCCATATTGCCGCTCCAAGGTCGTGTTACGCTGCTTTCCTTTGAAATATTGTTTTACATCATAATTATATATGTTGTGAATAACCAACCCCTCCGCTTCCACAGTAGCAATACGATATTGTTTTTGAAGTTCGGGATTCAATGATGCTAATACTTCTTGGTTCGACGACGACACAGAATCGCTCAAAACATGTATACTATCAGATACGGACACGCTACTTTGGGCAACCTGTCGCACTGTCCGGCGCTGTGCATTCAATTGTACTACCGAAAACACAAAGAGGATTACAAATACAATATAATATCTAAAGATGTTAACTTTCATTGAAATAAATTGTCCCTATCGGCCATCCAGAAATCACAAGCCGTTTGATTCGAAACTCTTTTTTATGGTCGTAAAGTTAGGATAAAAAGTTATATTGCATTCAAAAAATCTTATAGAACATGCCAAAAGAAATAATACGCTGTCAATGGTGCGGATCCGACGAACAGTATGTCGACTATCACGATAAAGAATGGGGGCGGCAGGTAAAAGATGATAAAACCTTATTCGAATTTTTGGTCCTGGAATCCGCACAAGCTGGTTTGAGTTGGATTACTATCCTCCGCCGAAGATCGGCCTACAAAGAAGCTTTTGCTAATTTTGATGTTGATCAAGTAGCCAACTATACAGCCGATGATGTAGAACTGCTTTTAAAAGACTCCGCGATTATTAAACATCGGAATAAAATCGAATCGACCATTTCGAATGCGATACTATTTAAAAAAGTCCAATCTGAATATGGCAGTTTTTTCAATTATCTGTATACATTTCTGCCAGAACAACAACCCGTAATCAACCACTGGCCAAGTTTACAGTACGTTCCAGCAACAACCGCGATTTCTGATCAAATAGCAAAGGACATGAAAAAAAGAGGATTTAAATTTTTTGGTTCTACCATTTGCTACGCTTATATGCAAGCGGTAGGCATGGTCAATGACCATATTGCGACTTGCTCCTTTAAATATTAGTACATATTAACAACTGCGAGGCCCACATCATGACGTTATGTAGGGCCTTGCCTATAGAACACTATCTGTCCCCACTACAAGCTCTCAACGATCTCGATACTTGAGTTATTTTTCAATAAAAACCCTAGTTAAGCCCTGAATTCACATGGCAGAAATTTCAAAACGAATAACCAATGTGCAGATCTAGACAGGGACATTCTTATAGATATCGGGAAGATTTCGGCATAGCCCATTATAATCCATTCCATAGCCTACCACAAACTCCTTGCTAATCTCAAAACCGACATACGTCAGTTCTTCAAAATGATATTGTAATGCTTCAGGCTTTACCAGCAGGGCACAAGCGATAACACTTGCCGGATTCAACCGCTTTACGGCATCTAAAGTATGTTTCAACGAGTGACCGGAATCTACAATATCTTCCACAATAATTACATCACGTCCTTCCAGATCAATACCCAACCCCAAAAGTTCATTTAATTCAGTTTGCCCTGTACCAATGTAGGAAGCTAATTTGATAAAAGACATCTCACAGGGAACGTCTATTTGTTTGAGCAAATCTGCCATAAACATAAAACATCCATTTAAAACACCTATAAAAACAGGCTGCTTATGCTCATAGCGTAGGCTGATATCTATGCCCATCAATCGAACCCTTTTTTGAATCTGTTCATCTTCAAAAAGTGGTTCAAAAAGCAATCCGTCAATTTCTATCTTTTTCATCTATTTAAATTATTATCCATCCGTCAATTTCCGCTTTACGGCGCTCATACAGCCATCTGCAGTTTCGATCGTGATGAAGCTATCCGATTTACCAATTCTCTGTATGACCGAATAAAATCATCATGGTTTCATCCCACGATGTTATCGTCAAACTCCGTCCTGTATTATTTCCGGGCACTTGCCATCCAGACCACTAACTAATCCAGGTCACTTTTGCTATTTTTTCGAACGCTGCGTCGGCTCGTCTTCCGTTTTTTCCTTTTCTTCTTTATTCCTGCCCAGGATCTTATCGAATATAGATCTCTTATGCTTATCCGGTTCGGCCGTTTCTTCATCCTGTTTATCAGGATTAGACATCTTTTTTATGGTTTTGGGAACAGTCAACCCCTCGATATTATCAGTAGACGGGCGACCCTCCAGATCGTCGAACAGCAACGGGTCATCGCCCATATCCAATGTATCTATCGAATCCACGACAGCAGGTCTGGCTGCACGTAGATGTGGTTGCAATACCACCTCATAAAAACCATAGGCCGATGTAGTTGAATCAATGCCAATTTGGCCTGTCTTGGTCATGATATGGCCATAGATATTAAAATACCGCAACATATTTCCTTTAAGATGCCCCGTCCAATCAAAAAAGTTCAGTCCTTTCTTCGGACGTGGTACGATACTCGATAAAAATATACTTTCCCCAAGTCCAAGTTGCGCCGGTGTTTTTCCAAAATAATAACGGGCAGCCTCTGTGATCCCATATACATTATTGCCCCATTCGATCACATTGAGATAAACCTCATACATACGCTTTTTACTCACTTGCTGCGATCGCTCCATCAACCAGACTAATAAAATTTCCTCCAATTTGCGGACCACAGTTTTGTTTCTGTTCAGAAATACATTTTTCACCAATTGCATGGATATCGTACTTGCGCCTCGCTTGAACCCTTTTTCTTTGATATTTGTAACGATGGAGAGTTTAAAGGCTTTCTCCTCAAAGCCTTTATGCTTAAAGAAAAATGGGTCTTCAGTATTGATCAAACTAATCTGCATATAACGGGAGATCTGATCTAATGGTGTAAAATTCGGATTTTGTGGGCCGACGACAATTTCGCGCATGGGTTTGCCATCCTCATAAGCGATATAAGTAAAGGGCGTATTTAACATCCCAATATTAGCTTCACCCCATTTAACCACCTGCAGATCTTTATCATCCATTCTAGAAGAGAAAAGAAGCTTATCCGGTCTTTTTAACTCCAGAGCGAAATTTAAATCATATTGAATATGGCCTTCAACCTGAATGCCATCCAAACCAGGAAATAATCCAACCGGCATAGCATCAAAAAAATCCTGCGCTTTTATTTTATCGGTGTGCACAGCCAGGAAAATCTCCTTTTCAGGTTTATGGACATATTTTAAGTAAGGCGAAAAAACAAAATCTTTTACTTGTACCGTACTTTCCTTACTAACTTCAATAGAAGAAGCTCCAATATTGAGTGCCCCCTGCATCGTCGCTTCTGGGAAAATAACATCTTTGCTGGAAATTCGCCAGTGGTTTACTTTCAGATTTTTAAATCCCCATTGTCCATGCAATTCCAACAATTCCTTATTGCGTCGATTGGCTTTATCCAATCGAAAGGATATCTCATCGAAGCTAACTGCCAGACCAAATTTACGCTGTAATAAAGGCAGATTTACTTCCTTTTTATCCGAAAAAAGACGTAGATCACATTCCTGATTATCCGAATCTATTGTCCCTGTTAGGTTCCAAGCAGCCTCATGATCGTTCAACAAAAATTTGGATTCCATATCACCACCATCAATGACAGCCGAAGGAATAACAATAAGCTGTGCCGTACTGTCATCTTTGTAGGAAAGCTCAAGATTTTTGAGATCCAGATCGTTCGGGATCTTAAAAAATACATTTTTCAGCAAGCGATCCGCCAAGGCTGCTAAATTCTGTTTTGGATTATCATTCTCGATCGTATCCTTCTTTTGTTTCTTAAACAAAAAATCATAGTTGCTAATCGAATCTTTCTTGACCAGTGATACGGTAGCATTATCCAGAATAACCTCCCCGAGTTTTACATCGCCGAATAAAAGTGGCCAGAGTTTAACAGATACGGTCAGGTCATTAATTTGTGCCAGTGGTTCCCTATTTTTAGGTAATAACTGTATATTTTTAAACTGCACTGCATTAATTCCCTGAAAAGCATAATATTGAATTTTTAAATCAATATCATACTTTTCCAGCAGTTTAGCTTTTGCCTTATTGATCGCTCCCATGAGCATCCCATCTCTCTTTTGATAAGCATAAGTACCTAACGCGATTACCAAAATTAAGAAAACAGCCAAAGTAATATAAAGCCATCGCCACTTGCGGGACTTCAGAGATGTTATAAATCGATTGGACATAATTACAATTTCATGCAAATCCATGCATATCAATAGTCAAACTTAGATAAATTTGCCTTTATATACAATTATAATTACACGCCCCCGGTTGACACACTTCCACCATAATACCAGTCACACCGAGTATCGATGGTGAGTCTTATTACTGGGTACAGCAGAAAACATCAAAAACCGGGTCGGCAACATGTTGTCCTCTGCAATAGGATTATTTTTTGATGTCCTTCGAAACCATAGAGATGTCCTAAATCCACTATAAAAGAAAGATACATGATCTCAATTCCATTAAAAACAAACAAATGACAGGAAATTGGTCGGCAATGAGTAGTTTTGTATTCCATGATTTCAAATGAATACTAGATGGTTACCAAAGAACAAATATTAAATGCATTATCGTATGTTGAAGAGCCCGATCTAAAAAAGGATCTTGTAACATTGAATATGATTCAAAATATTCAGATCGAAGACCAAAAAATTGCCTTCGATGTTGTATTGACCACGCCAGCCTGTCCATTAAAAGACCATATTGAGCATGCCTGCCGCAATGCTATAGCGCATTTTATTGACAAAAATCTTGAAGTTCAGATCAACATGACTTCCAATGTAATCGGTAAACAAGGGGCTCAGGTTTCGGGGATTAAAAACATCATTCTGGTGTCTTCGGGTAAAGGTGGTGTAGGGAAATCTACCGTCGCCGCAAACCTGGCTTTGGCACTTCATGCCAAAGGTGCAAAAACAGGCCTTTTGGACGCCGATATTTACGGTCCTTCACTACCAATTATGTTTGGATTAGAGGGAGCGAAACCTGGATCAGTCGAAATGCCGGATGGTCAGGTAAAAATTCAGCCTCTTGAAAAATTTGGTTTAAAACTACTTTCAATTGGTTTTTTTACGGATCCCAACCAACCCATTCCATGGCGTGGACCGATGACCACCTCTGCTATCAAACAGCTATTCAACGATGCCAATTGGGGCGAATTGGATTATCTCGTTGTTGACATGCCTCCAGGAACCGGAGATATCCATATCACAGTATCGCAAACTTTCCCAATAGCTGGGGCAGTCATCGTCACTACACCGCAACATGTAGCGTTGGCGGATGCCGTCAAAGGAATTGGTATGTTTTTAATGGATAGTATCAATATCCCACTTTTGGGCGTTGTCGAAAATATGGCTTACTTCACTCCAGCAGAACTGCCGGAAAACAAATATTATATCTTCGGCAAGGATGGAGGAAAACGTTTAGCTGAAGAATATCAGGTACCCTTCCTTGGCGAGATACCTTTACTAAAAGGTATTTCCGATGCTGGAGATAACGGTTTTCCCGTTGCAATAGATCAGGAAGACCCTGTAACAAAATCATTTCTAACAATTGCAGAGAAAGTTGCACAGCAACTTTCCATCATTCAAAGCAAGTCCTAAATACTTCATTTGAGGCATACAAGCGATACAGCATTGCAGATGACTGTCTTCAAATAAAATGTTCATAACTATAAAAAAGGCTTTCAGTTAATGAAAGCCTTTTTTATTAGAGATATATGGCTCGTTACACGTCCAATTCCAATAAAACTGGACAATGGTCCGAATGAACTGCATTCGCTAAAATTTGTGATGATTTGATCTGTGCTGTCAACGGTTTTGATACCATATTATAATCGATACGCCAACCCAGATTTCGGGCACGGGCACCTGCACGATAACTCCACCAGGTATAGTTATGCGGCTCCGGATTCAAGTGACGGAAAGAATCAATATATCCCGAATGAATGAAATTTTCCATCCATTCGCGTTCTTCAGGCAAGAATCCGGAAGAGTTCGCATTTGATTTAGGATTATGAATATCAATTGCACGATGACAGATATTATAATCTCCACAGACGACCAGATTCGGACGCTCTACCAGCAGCTTGTCACTATACAATTGAAAATCATCCAAAAAACGATATTTAAAATCTTGTCTTACATCCCCTGTTGTTCCAGAGGGAAAATAAGTACTCATCACTGAAACTTTATCAAAATCGGCCCGAATGATCCTTCCCTCAAAATCATAGTCTTCGTGACCACATCCATACTCGACATGTGTAGGCGTAATTTTAGTAAAAATAGCGACCCCACTATACCCCTTCTTTTGAGCTGGATACCAGTAATGTTCATATCCCATCTCTTCCAATAGAACGATTTCCGGGATTTGATCTGGAGTAGCTTTGATCTCCTGAAGACAGATGACATCAGCATCCACATTTTTTAGCCAGCCCAACCAATCTTTCTTTAAAGCAGCTCGCAAACCGTTCACATTATAGGTTACTATTTTCATTGTATAGATATGAGTATTGAGATATTAGATCTGAGACGTTAACTCCTAAAGCCTAGAACCTTACAACGTCTTACTATTTTTTTATTTTTGACTGTTACAGTCCCTTCACACGCTGACACGATAAATTTAAATCTTTCTGACAGCGAGATCCATTAATGGTAATTTTAATAATCTTTAGAAGAGAATAAATCACTTATCTTGGTAAAGAAGCCAGTCTGTGGCTTTAAACCTTTCAGTTCGCGCTCCAGATTAAGTGCCTCACGTCTGGTCAGTAGATGCATAGTCATTTTCTGGTCTACTTCCGGTCGGTCGTTCTTATCGGTTTTAACTGCCGCAATCTGGTCAATTACCTCTATTCCTTTTACTAATTCGCCAAATACAGTATAATTCCAGTCCAGATGTGGAGCACCACCAATTGTGGTATAAGCCTGCCGCTGGGTTTCAGAAAATTTCTTTCCATTCATCCGTGTCTGTTCAAGACGATTGAGATCTTCAGGAGTAAATACCTTACCCTGAACGAGGTAAAACTGCGATCCTGAAGATGCCTTCGCTGGATTGTTGTCCCGGGCAGCACCGATAGCACCTTTCTTATGAAAGAGTCCATCCGCTATTTCAGCAGGGATAGTATAGCCAGGTCCTCCATTACCTAATTGAGCCCCACCAACAGCATTTTTTGAGTCTGGGTCACCACCTTGGATCATAAAGTTTTGAATCACCCGATGAAACAATGTGCCATCATAGTATTTCGTTTTTGCCAGCTTCACAAAATTGTCCCGATGTTTTGGTGTCTCATTATATAATCGCAACACACAGGTTCCTTTATCTGTAATAATCTGAACATACTTATATTCCGGTTTGGCAGCAAATGCCATGACCTGCAAAAAGCAAAATATTGCTACTAAACAAACTTTTAAAAATCTCATGCGTTAGATGACGTTTAATTCTTCAAAATAATCAATAATCAAGGACTTCATGATAAGCTCTTGTTCCAATAACGTATAATTAGGAATAGGCTTGATCAATTCCCAGTGTGGCCAGCCTTCCTCATCCAATCCCTTTAGGCTATAAAAACCCATGGCACTGAATAGGCGGCATGTTGCAATATGCATCAATTCCTCCTTTTGCCGTTTCGAGAAGGTCTGCGGACCTTTCCCCAATTCCTGTACACCGATAAGGAATAAACATACCTTGATGTCAGGCTTTTCCATATCAAATAAAGAAGCAATTTCACCCTGTAGTATGCTCCACTTCTTATTTACTTCTGCTGCTTTCATTTTTTTCCTTTATACTAACTAAGACAATGGCTTGATAGGCTAATTTCATTGTCTTGTGATAAAACATTATTCATCGCTATTTTTCACCCATGTTTTACGCATAGTGACATGCGAGATTGTTTCCTATTCCTACTTGGTGTTCTGAGCCAATGAAAATTAGGAAATTACTGCACCATTTTTCTGTAATATATAATTATTTACGAAGATAAAGATACTTTTTCGATTACCTCCGTACAGCGCTTGTCAATCATCTGAAATACCGGATCGAACAAATTATCATCAAAATACGGATCAGGCACAACATCATTATCTAAAAATAATTGTACTTTCTCCAGATCATTTTTGTTTTCTGCCTGTGCACACACATCCGCAAAATTCTGTCGATCCATCACAAAAATAAGGTCATATTCATTAAAAAAAGCAGGCTGAAAATGCCTTGCCCTTTGGCCGGATATATCAACACCATACTTCTTGGCAATTGTAATCGCCCTTCGGTCGGGTGCCTCACCGATATGCCAATCACCCGTACCAGCAGATTCTACAACCCAGTTTAATTGTTTATCTTTTATTTTTTGCTTTAATATACCATGTGCCAATGGCGAACGACAGATATTACCCAAACAAACCATTAAAATTTTCATCTAAATACTTTTTTTATGCTATGAAATAGAATACGAATATTAAAATTTCATGAGCCTATGTTTTTATAATAACTAAATCATAAACTATATTGCTGTTACATTACGAACAGGATCAGTTTATCATACTTTATTGCACAAAATAACTAAACTTAAACTATTAAAGAAACAATCCGGATGAAATCGTACTTTCTGTGACGACCTCAATACGTTGATCATTTTTGATAGCGGGGTTTAAAATTCAATTTCAGGACTTTAAGGCATCAAACATAGACATTTAAAATACTTAGGCCCTTTCGCATGGCCCCTAAATAAAAAAGGTGGCCTAACCTTACGGCTAGAACCACCTAAACTATATTAATCAACCAATTCTTAATTCAATTTTTAATATTCCACTGGAAAGCTTAACTGAACAGCACCTCCTTGTGGAGATACACCTTTTAAGCGAACGATATTGCGTTGTGTTGCTCCCAATGCAGATTCTATATCATCAACACTGTTCACGGCTTTTCCATTTACCTCGGTGATCACTAAACCTCTTTCGACACCAAAATAATCAAATATACCACCACGGTTTACCTGTGTCACCACGACACCAGCGTTTACACCCAGTTCTTTCTTTTTCGCCGCAGAAGCAGGAATAAAGCTAGCCCCTAATTTGTTATAAATTTCGGTTGCGCTTTTCGACGCTTTTCCGCTGGCGCTAGATGCTGATTTCAAAGACTCTTCACCTTTCAATGTCAATGTAACCTGTTTTTCTTTACCGTCACGTTTGTAGGTAATATTCACTTTATCTCCTGGGCGTAGACGGCCAATCGTCTCACTTAATACAGGCGATCCTGTGATGGTCTTACCGTTGATCTTAGTCAAGATATCACCACTTTTGATCCCTGCAGCTGCCGCAGCTCCACCAGCTACCGCATCTTGCACATATAAACCATTGACATCAGTGATCCCTTTTTCTTTGGCCAGTTCTGACGTTATTGGCGTATAACTAACGCCAATATAGCCACGTTTTACATTACCAAATTCTACAAAATCATCTACAATCTTTTTCACTAAATTGACAGGAATAGCAAAACCATAACCTGCATACACACCTGTTGGTGACGCAATAGCAGAGTTGATACCGATTAATTCACCGGAGGCATTGGTTAATGCTCCACCACTATTCCCTTTATTGATCACCGCATCAGTCTGGATAAAAGACTCGATAGCAGAGCTTGCAAGTGGTTGCTCTGTAGACCCGCCAAAAGGATTACCACGTTGTTGCTGCCCCTCTCTTAAGATACCAATATCACGACCTGTTGCACTGACAATACCAGCTGTTACGGTTGATTGAAGCCCAAGTGGGTAACCAAAGGCCAATACCCATTCGCCTACGTTGACATTATCCGAGTTACCCAACTTTACAACAGGAAGACCTTTTCCTGCTACTTTTAATAAAGCGATATCCGTATTTGGGTCACGACCGATCAACTTCGCTTCATAAGTACGCTTGTCTGTTAGCACCACCTCGATCTTATCAGCATCCTCTACTACGTGGTTATTGGTAACAATATACCCATCGTCAGAGATAATGACTCCTGATCCTGAAGCTTGCACAGGTTGCGCCTGCATCTGACGGCGTCCCCCACCCTGAGGCATACCGAAGAATTCTTCAAACATGTCGAATGGAGAACCTTGTGATTGCTGCGACCCCTTTCTACTATATGTTGTCTTAATATGTACGACACCCGGAGCTACCGCCGCAGATGCTTGTGTAAAATCAGGATTGCCCGTTGAAGACATGACTCCTGTAGGGTTATTGGCAAAATAAACTTTCTGTTTGTCCTCAAAAGACATACCATCAAGTTTCTTATTTTCAATAAGCTTGTAACCACCTAATGCTACTGCTCCACCGAAAACAGCTGTTAATAGCGTTAAACCGACCTTATTCATAAACTTATTTATATTTTAAAAATGTCTTAATATAAGCTGATAATTTTTGCTCTTAAAATTACCGATTTTATTCGGATATGTTCAAATGTAATACCATTTCAAGGCCTTCGGAAAATCCGTCACGTTAAAAAATGTTAATTGCTAGACAAATGCAATAATTTTAACAAATCTTAACTTCCTACCGTTTTTTTGTAACAAAAAAACGTATTTTTGTTACTTCAAATCAATAGAATGGCATCGAAAATAAGATTTTCAAAATATCAGGGAGCAGGCAATGATTTCATCCTAGTCGATAATCGCGACAATTCATTTAACCGGGCGGACGAAGCACTGGTAAAAAGGCTTTGTGACCGCAGATTTGGGATAGGCGCGGATGGCCTTATGCTGCTTCAAAACAAAGAAAATTACGACTTTGAGATGATCTACTATAATGCTGATGGTCGAGAAGGGAGTATGTGTGGCAATGGCGGGCGCTGTATCGTCGCTTTTGCACATGATTTAGGCATCATTACTGACAAAACTGACTTTTTGGCAGTAGACGGTATACACCATGCTTTTCTATCCGCTGAACTTGTCAACCTGCAAATGATCGACGTCCATGAATTTGGACGAGATGGCGATGCTTACATCCTGCAGACCGGGTCGCCCCATTACGTCTGTTTTGTTACAAACCTTAAAGAAAAAAATGTTTTTCAGGATGGTCACTCGATTCGCAACAACGCTACCTATGCCAACGATGGCATCAATGTCAATTTTATAGAGAAAGAGGAAAATGGTTATTTCCTGCGCACATTTGAGCGTGGTGTGGAAGACGAAACTTATGCCTGTGGCACCGGCGCTACTGCTGCAGCAATGGCCGTAGCCTTACAACTGAACCTAGAAGGCGATATCGTCATCCCAATTCGCGTATTAGGTGGACAATTGTATATCTCTTTCCATAAGAAAGAAAATAGCTTTACAAATGTTTTTCTCAAGGGCCCTGCTCAATTTGTTTTTGAGGGCAACTGCTAGTATTTGGGAAGACATATTGCTATCGCCATTCAGTATAGTCTTAATACGATGCCAATTTATTACCTAAAATATTACAGGCAGTTTCTGTAATCTATATTTTTTTAAATTTCATTCGACAAATTACGTTTAATGGTATATTTTATTGTATATTAGATACCTTTATTTACAAGGTCCGCTATTTTTAATGCAACAGTCAAAGTCATTTCCAGTATATAAAATCGTTTATTCTATTTGTGAGCATCCTTATCTCGGCTATCTCATTGAGCCACATATGGTCAAACTCAATCCCAATGGAACTTACTCATTACGATATCAACGTATATTTAGCAATACTGTAGATGCCTATGCAGCAGAATTGGATGAGGTAGATTACAAGCTAATCCGATTGCTCGACGACATCGAGCAGACCAACCTCATTAAGAAATATTATAAAAAAGCAATCAGGCCTGTAGACTTCTTCTCTAAAGTCTTCGACAAAAAGCTCTATGATTTATTGCGGCCAAAGATTGATGAAAAGATGATTCAATGCTTTGAGGCAATCGGCGATAAACCACTGTTTATGATGAGTAAAGATGGTTATCCGGCAGATCAGGAAATTAAATTGGCAACATCAGCGGCCTCTATTCTATTCCACTTTCGCCGTAATGAGGAAGAAACACGTTACTTTCCAACAATAAAGTACGAAAATCAACGCTTGGAATTCATGTTTAAGAATGCCATTGTCTTGACTAACGCCCAAGCTTGGCTTCTTTTAAATAATACTTTATACTTTTTTGACCAAGCATTGGAAGGAAAAAAACTTAGCCCCTTTCTCAATAAACGATACATTTCGGTCGGAAGAAGTACGGAAAAAAAATATTTTGAAACCTTTGTTTGCGGACTGATTGAACGCTACCATGTCTATGCAGAGGGTTTTGAAATCCAGACACATCAACATCAGGCAATCCCATTACTCCATCTGATCTACGTCGAAGATGGTCCTTCGCAATTACAATTGCAATTCAATTATGGCCCCCATACATTTACGGCAGGAGCCGAAAATAAAGTGACCGTCCGAATGGAATATAACGAGAAAGAGGACTTATATATCTTCCATCGGGTCAAACGCTCTTTACAATGGGAAGAACAGCAGTTGGAAAATCTAAAAGCGTTGGGTCTGGAAGATCTGGACCGCCAGCTTGGATTGCTTGCCCCAGCTATGCAATCCGGAAAACGGATTTCGATATTTGACTGGATAAATAATCATCAGGAGCAAATAAAAGCCCTTGGATTTCAAATCATACAAAACAGCGAACAAAAACGCTTTTTCATTGGACATACCTCCTTGGACATCGCCATAGATGAGGATAATGACTGGTTCGATATCAGTGCTATTGCGAAATTTGGCCCCTACGAAATTCCTTTTATTCAGTTAAGAAACCATATTCTAAACAATATCAAAGAATTTACTTTACCAAATGGTGAAATTGCAATGATCCCAGAGGAATGGTTTGCACAATACAATCATCTATTCCAGTTCTCTGCCGACAGACATGAACTTAAATTAAATAAGGTACATATCGGTCTACTATTTGAGATCAGTGAACATACCAAATTAGTTTTCAACCGTAAATTACAAAATCTCGCTACTTTCGAAGAAATTGCTGATATCCCAGAACCTAAGCATTTCAAAGGAAACCTGCGGCCTTATCAGAAAGCAGGATACAATTGGTTCAATTTTCTAAAACAATATAAATTTGGCGGCTGCCTTGCAGATGATATGGGACTGGGTAAGACCATTCAGACCTTAGCCTTATTACAACAGCAAAAAGAGCAAATTATCGATCCGCAGGAAGTACATACCTCACTCTTGGTATTGCCAACATCGCTCGTTTATAACTGGCAGAAAGAAGCACATCAATTTGCCCCCCAACTGAAGATCCATTTGCATACGGGAAACAATCGCATAAAAGATGTTTCACTGTTCACCAAATATGATCTCGTTATTACAACTTACGGTATTGCTCGCATTGATGAAGATATATTAAGTGGATTTTATTTTAATTACATCATTCTAGATGAAAGCCAAAACATTAAAAATCCAACGTCAAAATCGTTCAAAGCCATAAAGAGTTTGAAGAGCAAGAATAAACTCGCCTTAAGTGGTACGCCCGTTGAAAACTCTGTTTCTGATCTTTGGGCACAAATGCATTTTACCAATCCGGGTTTATTGGGAAGTTACACTTATTTTCAAAAAGAATTTGTACAGCCCATTGAAAAGAAAAAAGATGAAGAAAAAGCGCAACGTCTTCAGGCGATTGTCAAGCCTTTCATTTTAAGGCGTACAAAAGATCAAGTCGCGACAGAGTTACCGCCCAAAACAGAACAGGTACTTTATTGCGAAATGACTGATAAACAGTCGGAACTTTATGAAAAAGTGAAGTCGGAATATCGTAATGCGATTCTTGATGGACAAATGGACAACAAACCGAAATCGACTCAGATTGCTTTGTTACAGGGACTGACCAAACTCCGTCAACTTGCCAATCACCCCAGAATGGTCGACGAGGATTTTTTAGGTGATTCGGGGAAATTCGACGCTGTTATTGAAACACTTGAAATGGTCATGCAACGCGGAAACAAAGTCCTTATTTTTTCCCAGTTCGTCAAACAGCTTAATATCTTCAGACAATATTTTGATAAGAAAGGAACAAACTATGCCTACCTGGATGGTGGGACTAAAAATCGGGACGAAGCTGTCAGTCAGTTCCGTAAAAACAATAACACCAAATTATTCTTAATATCGATCAAAGCCGGCGGTGTGGGGCTCAACCTAATTGAAGCAGATTACGTTTTTATATTAGATCCATGGTGGAATCCAGCGGTAGAACAACAAGCTGTAGACCGTTCACATCGCATTGGACAGACGCGAAACGTATTCATCTATAAATTCATCAGCAAAGACACTGTCGAAGAGAAAATATTGGCGCTACAGAACAGAAAAAAATCTATTGCACAAACCCTTATTACAACTGAAGAAAGTTTTATAAAATCTCTTTCTCAGGAAGATCTACACGAACTTTTGGCGTAATCCAGTCCAATCAATTTTTGTATTCATTGATTTTCGACATATAAACCGAAGGACGGATACCCGTAACACGTGTAAAGATATTACTGAAAGACGACAGTTCATTGTAGCCAATCCGCATTGCAATTTCTAGGATGGAATAGGTATTTTCAGCCATCAGCTCCAAGGCCTTCGCAATGCGTATAGCTCTCAAAAAACGGATATAGCTAATGCCCATATCCTCCTTAAAAAGCCGTGAAAGAGATCGGCTACTCATCCCAAACTGTGTTGCTACCTGCTCGATTGTAAAGGCCTGATCAATATTCGTATTTAAATACCTGGCAATACGCTGAAGCTTTTCGTTTTTCGGATAAGGATGCTGCATAGGAAAAGCATCGATCGGCGGACTCATCTCAGGGATAATAGCCATCATCGCACGTAATAAACAATATTTTGAATAGTTGTTCTTTTTATTAATTCGCCCTTCCCAATCCTGGGCAAATAAGAACATCTCCCGCATCAGGTCGTTGCTCAAAAATATATTGGGATTTAAAAGAACAGGATGAGCTCCTTTCTGTTCTTTAAAGTAAAAGCTATATAGATGAATGCGGGAACTGGAACTTTCCAGATGATAAGTAGTATTTGCTGGAATCCACATGTAAAACCGCCCCGGCAAATACCAATGCTGCGTAGCGGTAAAGACATGGATAATTCCACCATCAGCATAAAGTAACCGCGCTTTCCGATGTATATATTCACGGGGATCAATCCGATCTACATGCGTATGGTACACATAAAAGTCGTCCTGATCGTCATCGATAGCTGCTAGTTGTTCAAGTTCCATGATTTAAAATTACACTTTTTTCACAATATGGCGCAATTGAACAAATATCCGTCCGACTATACAAAACTAAACTCCCCCCTACAGCAGTATCTTTGTGCACAGTTTCATTCCTTGCTCACAGTTGTATCCTATGCAGCGCATCCGCGCGACCTCAATTCAAGAACAATTTGTCATTCAATTTTGAAATTGCTGTTTGAAATATGGGGCGCAAATCATCCAAACCGCACCGGTAGGCCAACTGGAGAGTAGCTGAAAAAGCAATAAAATATTCATAAAGACAAATGGGTAAAAAAGAAAATAAAGACAGAACACAAGGATTTAATAAAGTTTTAGTTGTATTCGCAGCGGCCTTGCTGCTTGTCGGAATCGGGATTTTGGGTAAACATCTACTATTTACCAGTCAGCATATCACGACAAACGATGCACAAATTGATCAGTATGTGACGCCAGTTGCAAGTCGAATATCCGGCTTTGTAAAGGAAGTTAGATTTGAAGAAAATCAATATGTACATCGTGGTGACACCTTATTGCTCATAGATGCCAGCGAGTATCAGACCAAAGTAGACATGGCTAACGCCGAACTTCGAAGTAGCCAACACAATGCCAAAGTGATTACCAAAAATGCAAATGTTACTGCCAATAGCATTTCTATCCAAAAGGCAAGATTAGAAGCAGCTAAAGTGAGTGTATGGCAGACCGAACAAGATTACACAAGATTTAAAAATTTGTTTGAGGCAGATGCTGCAACCAAACAACAATACGATAATGCCAAGGCTGCGTATGATATTTCTTTAGCGGAGCTCCATACCATACAGGAAGAATACAACGCTGCACAACTGAATACAAACAAAGAAAAAGCCAACGAGCTACCTGCCAGAGCCAATATCGATATTAAAAAAGCAGCAAAAAACAATGCTGAAATATTTCTTTCATACACTGTGGTGACTGCACCTTATGATGGTTTTGTCGGCAAAAGAAGTATCCAACCGGGACAATTTGTTAAAGAAGGACAAACGCTAGTTAACGTAGTCAGCGAAGAGAAATGGATTAACGCCAACTTTAGAGAGACACAATTGGAACACCTGACCGAAGGCACTGAGGTCAGCATACATGTAGATGCTTTTCCAAAATTACAGCTGAAAGGAAAAATTCATTCCTTTTCTCCGGCTTCAGGGTCCAAATTTTCGGTAATACCTCAAGACAATGCCACCGGAAATTTCGTTAAAATAGAGCAACGTATACCCATCAAAATTGTTTTTTCTCCAAAACAGGATTTGACAAAACTACGTGCAGGAATGAACGTTGTGGTTCATGCCACCCACCAATCTTAATTATTCATGAGTTCAAGCAAATCTTTATATTACAGCTGGGTTCCCGAATGGATTAAACTTCCCTTGATGATCTTGGCCATGTTTCCTCACCTCATGCTGATGTCACTATTTCATTCGAATACCGCTTTTACCGCCTCTGCGTTGGGGATCGAAATGGAAGATATACAGTATTTTCTGTCATTGATGTATGGCGCTATTGTCGTCGCACTTTTGATATTTCAACGGCTATTTGCCTTCTTTCGGGTTAGGACGTACATCTTATTGACTTGTACGGTATCCATTCTCATTCTATTGGCCATTTCCCTGACCAGAGATCCATTCGTCATTGCTATCCTAAGAGTAATCGAGGGGGTCTTCTGTGTGCTCGAGGGCGCCTGTTTTCTTCCCTTGTTGATGATGCAAATCAGGCATCCCAAAAGCCGGACTATTGCCTATTTCTTTTTATATACTTTTATGTTGACTGGCGGAACGATAACTACCTCACTTCTAAAAGAAAGTATTATGGATTATGGTTGGGAAGATATGATCCATGTTGTGCTCTATTGGCATTTGATGGTTATCGCAATCGCATTGACAATCTTAAATAACAACCGATTAAGCAAAAAATTCCCCCTCTATCAATTGGATCTAGCCAGCTGCCTCTTCCTCTTACTTTCGTTAAGCTGTGGTGCATATGTATTGATTTACGGTCGTAAATATTATTGGTTCGAACATAACGCAATCACCATTAATTTGGCACTTTTCCTGATTTTCGGTGCACTCTTTGTCATCAAACAATATCTCGTAAAACGACCACTATTTCATTTCGAAATTTTAAACTATAAAAATATCATTCTTGGTGTTATTTTATTCTTCCTATTTTATATCATCCGCAGTAGCCTCAACAATGTATACACGGTCATGGCCAATGTTTGGAAGTGGCCCTGGCATTACATCGTCGACATCCAATATATTAATGTACTGGGTACCGTCGTTGGAGTTGCTAGCTCAGGAATACTCCTATTGCGGGATGTATCACCAAAATACATTTTCGGCCTGGGCTTTCTGCTATTGACTATATCCTGCTTTTTGTTTGTTCCGACCTTCTATCCCGATAGCAGTATTGGAGTGATAGGCTTACCATTATTTATCCAGGGAATTGGGCAGGGCTGGCTCTTTACTCCACTTGTTATTTATATTCTAACGGGAGTTGCACCACATCATTCAGGCAATGCAGGTTTAATGGGTACTACCATTAGGTTCTGGAGCACAAATGTTGGTTTCGCTTTGTTTCAGAATATCAGCTACTCTTTAAATCAGAAACACTTTATACAACTCCAGCAAAACTTAAATACAAGCAATCCAATCGTGATCTCCTACTGGAATTCATTAATAGGAAAACACTTAGATACATCCAGCGACCAGCTGGCAACTAATCTGGCTAGTAAAGGTCTTCAGGCTACAATTAGCCAGCAAGCGTCGCTGATCAGTAATATGGAGATCTTTGCCTATTTAGGCATATTGGGGACAGCCATCACCTTGATCATTTTTTTATTCGGACCCGCAAAAGCACTCCTCATGCGGCTAAGAATGTCATACCTATAAAAATAAAAAAGCTGTTGTCAAAATGCAACAGCTTTTTTATATGATATATCTTGCTCACCCTAGGTATCAAATTCTTGAAGTGCCTTTTTTACACGCGCAATAACTTCGTCTTGGCCGAGTAATTCAACAATTTGAAATACATCAGGACCAAATTTACCGCCTACTAGCATAATGCGGAATGGCATCATCAATTCGCCCATCTTCATACCTGAGTTTTGAATTGCCTCCTTAAAGAATGCCTCCAGTTCAGATGCTTTCCAATCCGCAAAGCCTTCAAATGATGTGATGATATTTTCAAAAAATGCTGTTTTCTCTGCAGACCATTTTGATTTCACGGCATTCAGATCGTATTCAACAGGCTGTGCAAAAAAGAAAGAAGCCTGGCTCCAGAAATCTTCAACAAACGTCAACCGTTCTTTGACAGCTTCCAATACACGGTTTATATAATCTTCTTCTGCTTCTATTTGATGATGAGACAGCACCTCCTTGATCTGAGGCAATAAAGAATCGCTCGAAGAACGTTTAATCCATTCATGATTGAACCATTTCGCCTTCTCAAAATCGAATTTTGCACCGGCTTTGCTGATGCGATCAACACTAAATTTCTGGATTAACGCCTCTAAAGAGAATAGCTCCTGTTCTGTACCATCATTCCAGCCCAATACGCCAAGCATATTGATAAATGCCTCAGGTAAGAACCCCATTTCACGAAACCCTTTTGTTGTATCACCTGTCTTGGCATCCGTCCAATTCATTGCATAAACAGGGAATCCTAAACGGTCACCATCACGCTTGCTTAATTTTCCATTCCCATCGGGTTTGAGAATTAAAGGGAGATGTGCCCATTGTGGCATGCTATCAGCCCATCCGAGGTATTCCCACAATAAGATATGAATTGGTGCCGAGGGCAACCACTCTTCACCACGAAAGACGTGGGATATCTCCATCGCTTTGTCATCCACGACAACCGCTAAATGATAAGTAGGCATTCCATCAGCTTTAAGCAACACCTTATCATCGACCAGATTGGTATCAAAAGCGACCTTCCCACGGATCATATCGGTGAATAACACCGTTTCCTCTGTCGGGATCTTTATTCGGATGGTATGCGGTGTTCCCGCATCCAGTAATTGTTGAGTTTCAGACTCACTCAGGCTCAAAGAATTACGCAACTGCAGTCTATTTTCATGGCTATAACGGAAGTTTGGCTGCAATTTACGCTGCTCTTCCAATTCCTCCGCTGTGTCGAATGCATAATAGGCATATCCATTTTCAATCAATTGTTCTGCGTATTGACGGTATGACGGTTTTCGTTCACTTTGTCGGTAAGGACCATATTGGCCACCTTGTAAGGGACTTTCATCTGGAGTCAGGCCGCACCAAGCTAAACATTCATTGATATACTCCTCTGCGCCTGGGACAAAACGAGTTTGATCCGTATCCTCGACACGTAAAATAAAATCACCCTGATGCTGACGTGCATAGAGAAAATTAAACAAAGCTGTACGTACGCCTCCAAGGTGCAGACCACCAGTAGGACTCGGTGCAAATCGCACCCTTACTCTTCTTTCTGAACTCATGTCGCAAAATTACCACAAAATTTTTGATTTGGATAACAGGATCACTTCTAAGGTAAAATAAAAGTGCAGAAACCAGACATTTATTCATTAATTTGCAATAGAGTACAAAATACGGAATCATGAAACCCTCTCAGATAAGCCAACAACGCTGGAAATTTATTTTGCTCATCTTTGCGGCAATCATCGCGATCGCATCGCTGGTTTACACCAATTATCTCGTCCGGAACCTAGCACATGCTGAACGTTCAAAAGCTGAGGTTTGGGCAATGAGTACCAAAAACATTATGACCATGCCCGATGTCGACGATGAATTCATTACCTTCATCTATGCCGTCAGGGATAGTTTAAATTTACCCGCAATTATTACCGACGATAAAGAGGAGATTATTTTTTGGCGTAATCTAGATTCTACCAAGACGAATATCAAACCAATCCACAACGACAGTGTTACAAAGCATCTGGATTATGATCCTGCTTATTTCCAAAAACAGCTTGCCTTTATGAAGAAAAGTCATCCACCCATTACCCTCGAATTGGAGAATGGTCAAAAGTGGCATGTTTACTATAAAGACTCCTGGTTTTTGCAACAATTACGAGTATTCCCTTATGTTCAGTTATCACTGATTGCCCTTTTCCTGATTATTGCTTATACCGTTTTCAATTCCATTCGAAAATCTGAACAGAACCTTGTCTGGGTGGGGCTAACAAAAGAAGCTGCCCATCAATTGGGCACCCCAATATCCTCATTGATGGGCTGGCTGGAGCTGATTCGCATCAAATTTGACGCCGAAGACGACGATACACTGAATGAAATGGAAAACGACATTAAAAGGTTAGAGATCGTCGCCGATCGTTTTTCAAAAATAGGGTCAACACCGGTATTGACCACGCATAACCTGTATGATGTCATCAAAAATTACATCGATTATTTCCGCATACGGACCAGTAACAAAATTACATTCGAATTAACCGGAGATACACATGTAGAGGCCAAACTTAATATTCCCCTCTTTGATTGGATCATTGAGAATTTATTGAAAAACGGCGTAAATGCAATTGGCACAGAAGGAAAGATAACTGTTAATATTTCAGAAAATATTGCGAAAGAAGAAATTTTTATAGACATTAGTGATACGGGCAAAGGAATTTCAAGGTCAAATTTTGAATCTGTCTTCCAGCCAGGTTTTACAACACGCAAAAGAGGTTGGGGACTTGGCCTTAGCCTAACCAAACGGATGGTGCGGTATCATCAAGGACAAATCTTTGTTAAAGAATCTGAAATAGGTAAAGGAACAACATTTCGAATAATCTTAAAAAGCAACTTAAAATATGAAGCCACTCAAATCTGATGAATATCCAGCAGTTTACGCTCCTTATATTGAGACTGTAGTTGATAACGTATTAGATACATTAGAAGAACAAACACTCTCCTTTCCAGCATTTTTGGATACCATTCCAGAAGAAAGGGGGAATTTCAAATATGCAGAAGACAAATGGACAATTAAAGAAGTGGTGGGACACGTCATTGACAATGAACGTATCATGGCCTACCGTGCATTACGTTTTTCACGCAACGATCTGAAAGAGCTGGCCGGTTACGATCAAGACTATTTTATTCAATATTCCCGTTATAATGATCGTACATTGGAAAGTTTAAGCAAAGAATTTACTTATCTCCGTAAGGCAAATCTAATGCTCTTCCGCAGCTTTAACGATGCAGAATTAGAACGCAAAGGCATGGCTTCGGAGCGACTGACCAGTGTCAAAGCATTATTGTACGTGATTGCAGGGCATCTCAATCACCATCGTATTATCATTCAGGAACGTTATTTAAATTCAGACGATGTCAAAAATTTGGTTTCAGCCTTACAACATTGAGGAGATAAATGTTTTTTTCAACAAATACCTCTCAGGACTATTGGAAATCAGGGCAACCGAAATAGACGATGATAGTATTACGGCTACCATGCCTGTCACGGACAATGTCAAACAACCACATGGTATCCTGCATGGTGGTGCCTCAGTAGTACTTGCAGAATCTTTAGGAAGTATTGCATCCAATTTGGTGGTCGATTCGGATAAATATCGAGGTGTAGGACTCGAAGTTAATGCAAATCACATTAGACCGGTAAGCAGTGGAATTATTACGGCAAAATGCAGCCCAATTCATATTGGGCGATCGACTCATATTTGGGAGATAAAAATGTATGACCGCTTCAATAAATTGAATTGTATCTCAAGACTAACAGTGGCCATAGTACCAAAGTAGCCCTCTACGGCTAGCTCAAATTATAAATACCGCACAATTCGAAATCAACAATATTTGGACGTAAAGAAGAAGAATAACCATAATTTATTCTTCTTTTTTTTGCCAAATAATTATCAAAATACCCCTTTATTTATTTCGAATATTCAAGAAAATTAAGTAGTCTTGTAAGATGGATATTTTAAAAATCAACAAAAATAGCATGCAATCGTTTGTTTAAAGCTATTTTTTTCTGATTGACAAATCCGTCAACGATAACTTAACTAAATATATAAAACAAAACATGACCACTAATCCTAACGTTGGTAAAACAGCTTTTCGCCCTATGGCCATTTGCTGTGGATTATTTTTTATCCTCGGTTTTATTACCTGGGCAAATGGAACACTAATTCCATTCCTGAAAATTGCATGTAACCTAGAAACAGACTTGCAGGCATTTTTCGTAACCTTCGCTTCCTATATTGCTTATTTTTTCCTGGCGCTTCCAAGTTCAGTTATAATTAAAAAAATAGGTTTCCAAAATGGCTTAGTCGTCAGTCTTGTTATATTAGGCTTGGGATCATTGATTTTCATACCTGCCGCCGACAGTAGAAGTTATGCCTTATTCTTAACGGGTATATTCATTCAGGGATCTGGAATGGCCTTACTTCAAACTGCTGTCAATCCTTATTTAAGTATTATTGGCCCAATTGATAGCGCTGCACAACGGATTTCAATTGCGGGATTCTTTAATAAATCAGCGGGAATCATCGTTCCTATACTATTTGGAACGCTCTTTTTGAAAGATGCACAAAATGTGACGGCAAAATTAGAAGCGACAGCAGATATAGTACAAAAAAATGCCATTTTAGATGATCTTCTTCAACGTGTTCATACCCCTTACATCTCCCTTGCAGTAATCTTCGTTGCATTTGCAATTTTCTTAAAATTCACACATCTTCCAGAAGTTGATGTCGATGCAGAAGAAGAAAGTGGAGAAGAAAATGGTGCTGTAACAGTGAAAAAGACTTCGATCTTCCAATTCCCACATCTATTTTTGGGATCATTGGCGATCTTCTTCTGTGTTGCGGTTGAAGTAATGGCAGGCGATATTATTGGCGTATATGCACGCGAGCTAAAAGTTGATCCGTTCTTTACGACCTATGCTACAGCTTTTACACTTTCATGCATGTTGATCGGGTACATCATCGGTATCATCTCGATTCCTAAATATGTGTCTCAACAAATGGCATTACGGATCTGTACAATTATTGGAATTACATTTACACTGATCTCTGTATTTACGACAGGAACCACATCATTCGTCTTTGTTGCTTTATTGGGGATTGCAAACTCCTTAATGTGGCCGGCAATCTTCCCACTAGGAATCAAAGGTCTTGGAAAATTCACCAAAACTGGTTCTGCTATTATGATTATGGGGATTGCGGGAGGGGCAATTTGGCCTTTAGTATACGGCTATTTAAAAGACCACCTACATATTGATTTCCAACATGCATTCCTTTATGCGATGATTCCAGGATACCTGTATATCATGTATTTTTCAATAGCTGGTCATAAAATTGGTAAAAAAGCGTAATGTAATACAAAAACCGTATAATTTCACAAAAACGGGCATCNNGATGCCCGTTTTTGTGAAATTCTTGTTATTTTTAAGAAATGAATCCGAGTTAATTGCAACAGGCTTCATTCATACAATCATGCGAAATGTTTTTATACACTAAGAAAGCGTTAGCCATTAATTAGCAATTCAACATGCATAAATAATCGGGCTGAAAAGCTCAAACAATAATTATCGAACAAATGAAAAAGAAATTCTTTGCCATTGCTTTTGCAGCAGCCTTACTATTTACTGCGAATGAATCTTTTGCCCAGTTAAAACTACCGGCAGCAAGTAGCGCCCAAACCATCACACAAGGTTTAGGAATTGAAAATGTAACGCTTAACTACAGCCGTCCAAGTATGAACGGCCGTAAGATTTTTGGCGAGCTCGTACCTTACAACGAGGTATGGCGTACAGGTGCCAATACCAATACAACCTTGACATTTGAAGGCGATGTCACGCTAAATGGACATACACTCCCTGCAGGAACATATGCATTATTCACCATTCCAAACAAAACTGAATGGACCGTTATTATTAGCAAGAATACCAAACAATGGGGTGCTTATACCTACAATCAATCCGAAGACGCTGTTCGTTTTAACGTTAAACCACAGTCTTTAAGCAACCCCGTAGAAACATTTACACTGTCTTTTGACAATGTTACTCCAACGGACGCCGTATTAACGCTTGCGTGGGAAAAAACAGCAGTAAAGATTGACCTTAAAGTCAATCAACAGGCAAAAATTATTGCATCCATCGACGAAGCAATGAAAGGTGAGAAAAAACCATATTTTGCCGCTGCCCAATATTATTTCAACAACAATCTGGATTTAAATAAGGCATTAACTTGGTTTGATGAAGCAGCCAAAGCACAACCGAAGGCCGCCCATGTATTGTACTGGAAAGCAAAAGCGCAACTTAAAGCTGGAGATAAAAGGGGGGCTATAGAAACAGCCACGAAAGGAGTTGAAGTCGCTACAGAAGGTAAAAATAGCGAATACATCAAGCTGAATACGCAAGTAATCAATGCCGCAAAAAAATAAGGCATTTGAATAATTTTAAATTATAAAAAACGGCATCGTATTTACGATGCCGTTTTTTATAACTCATCTTTTAGCAACTGTTCCAATTCTTCGGGTGAAACATTCATGTTCACGTTTCCGTCTTTTGCAAAAGATATCTCGCCAGTTTCTTCAGAGACAATGACTGCAATTGCATCAGAGATCTCCGTCACGCCGATCGCCGCACGGTGCCGCAACCCAAACTGAAGGGGTAAGTCGTCACTATCCGAAAGCGGCAATACACAGGAAGCCGTCATAATCTTGAAGTCGACAATCACAACTGCCCCATCATGTAGGGGACTGTTTTTATGGAAGATACTTTCTATTAACCGTTTCGAAATATGGGCATCAATATATTCGCCGCTGCTCTGGTAATATTCTTCATCAAAATATTTTGAGAAGACCAGTAAGGCCCCTGTCCGTGTACGTGACATACTTCTGCAGGCCTCGACAATTGGTTTTAGATCTTCAGTCAGATCCTTCTGTATCGCTTTTTTATTTCCTAAAAAAGACCAGAATACCTTTTTCCGCTTCATCGATATATTTTTACCCACGTGAAGTAAAAAGCGCCTGATTTCCTGCTGGAATACCACAATAAGCGCAATGGATCCTACGGATATAAATCCGCCAAATATCTCGGTCAATAGACGCATGTGCATCTGTTTGACAACAATATAGACACCATAAAACAAGGCAACTCCGATCAAGATATTTACGGCAATGGTGCCCCGAATCAAACTATAGATATAGTAGATAATAATCGCTACCAATATAATATCGATAACGTCCAATAGGCGAAAGCCACTAAACAAGCTATAATCGATTCCATCCATACATGCAAGTTAAAAAAAAATAGATATTATTTGTATTTTTACGGTATAACATACAGGAAAATGACTAGACTTTCAGTAAATATCAATAAAATCGCAACACTCAGAAATTCCAGAGGGGGCAATAACCCTAATCTTGTATCTGCAGCATTAGCTTGTGAACGTTTTGGGGCACAAGGCATCACTGTCCATCCAAGACCGGATGAACGGCATATCCGTTATCAGGATGTATTCGATCTAAAAGCTGAAATTCAGACTGAGCTTAATATTGAAGGCAATTGTCAGGAACAGAAATTCGTTGACCTTGTATTGGCTAACAAACCTGCCCAAGTCACATTGGTCCCGGATTCGGAAGGACAATTGACCTCCAATCACGGTTGGGATACCATCAAAAACAGCGCTTACTTAAAGGATATGTGCCAATTGTTCAAAGATGCGGGCATCCGGGTATCAATCTTTGTAGATCCCGTTGAAGACATGATTGAGGCTGCAGCAGAGACCGGCACAGATCGCATCGAGTTATACACCGAAGGCTTTGCCAGCGAATACGGTTTTGATAAAGAAGCTGCGATCCAACCTTATTTTAAAGCAGCGCTTAAAGCACGCGAGGTAGGACTGGGTCTGAATGCCGGTCATGATCTGGACCTCAATAATCTCCAGTATTTCAATCAGCATATACCTGAACTATTGGAGGTGAGTATTGGTCACGCCTTAATTTCAGATGCTTTATACTTAGGGCTCGAGGAGACAATCAAACGTTATCTGGCCTGTTTAAAATAAACGAGACAATGGGATTGCGCCTATTGCGCCATTCGGGGATTTCTTTCAGTTTTTTCTGAAAGAAAAAATTATTCAATAAAAAAAGGCTTTCCTGCAGAAAGCCTTTTTTTATTCAAATCATTTATCAAAACGAACGGGGGCTCCCCTTTAACGCTATTAATGAATTCCTTTAAATATACGGTTCCAGCGAATTTTAGAAAGGCCCGAACCAATTTCATCCCAACTCATCCAGGTAAATAATGCTTTACCTACGATATGGTCTTCAGGAACAAAACCCCAGCCTCTGGAATCCAACGAATTGTGGCGATTATCCCCCATCATCCAGAAATAGTCCATTTTAAAGGTATAACTATCTGCTTTAACATCGTTGATATAGATCCCGTCGGTGCGCTTTTCGAGTTTATTGTTTTCGTAGACGCGAATTGCGCGTTCATAGATTGGTAAAGTTTGTGCATTTAAAGCAACCGTCCAGCCCTTTTTCGGAATCAAGATCGGCCCAAAATTATCAAAATCCCATTTATATTGAGGATCGTACGGATAAGCACCTTCTCCAACTGGGCTTCTCCTGATTTCTTTCACATTGGACCATGACTTCACCAATGCCAACTCATCCTTGGTCATAAACAACTGGTACAAGCCAGGCTGTTGGTCAGAACCAACAGCTTCAATTCGCAGTTCACGTAGACGGTCCATATTCAATGGTGTCCCATCGGTCAATACCATATAATCCAGCTGGCTTTCGGGCGGATCAAATCCTGGCTGATCATTGATAAAGAGTTTGGCATCCTGCATCGCTATCTTATCACCGGGCAATCCCACACAACGTTTGATATAATTTTCGCGTTTATCTATTGGTCGAGCCTGGATGGTAAATTGCGAATTGACGGTCTGCCAACCGTAGGCCCTTACAAGATCATAATAACTTGCATTCTGATTTTCCAGAGCGACTGTATCTCCTGCGGGGAAGTTAAAAACCACAACATCATTTCGTTCGATCTTTTGAAATCCCGGAAGACGTTTATAAGGCAATTCAATCAGTTCTGAATAGGCCTTACCTCCTGTTATTGGCATGGTATGATGCGCAAAAGGAAACGCAATGGGTGTATTGGGGACGCGAGGGCCATAATTCAGTTTGCTCACAAAAAGAAAATCTCCGATCAATAGGGTGCGCTCCATCGATCCCGTAGGAATCATATAAGCTTCAATTAAAAACCCACGAATAAGTGATGCTGCAACAGTGGCAAACACGATGGCATCCGCCCATTCGCGTACCATAGATTTTTTATAAGGATACTTAATTTTATACTCCTGATAAGACTCCTGTTCAATCTCTGCCCGCTTTTCCGCAGTTAATTCCAGACCCTCCTGAGTGGCAGCCTTCAGATTTTTAGCGTACAAACCATTCAAAAAACGTACGTTATTATCTTTCGCCCACATGGGTAGTACAATGAACGGTACCACAACAGCGGCAGCATTTTCCCAAAAACGGCGTTTGCCAAAACAATGGATAAAGTCGAGGTAAAGGTTATAGAAAACAAAGATATTGACGATAGGCACCACAAGTAAGATCACCCACCATGTTGGTCTCCCTGTTAATTTAGCTTGAATATATTGACTATAAAAAGGTACGATTGCTTCCCAGCCCTTTCTGCCAGCTTTAACAAACAATTGCCACAATCCATATCCCGCTATTGCTGTTAAAACCGCAAAGATAATTAACCACATAATCTATTTATTAGTACTATTTATTAAAATCAAAAATTTCCGTCACCTGATAGAATCCTTTTCTACCATTCAACCATTCGGCGGCGACTACAGCGCCTAAAGCAAAGCCATCACGGCTATGGGCAGTATGTTTAAATTCTATCTGATCCACTTCGGAACTGTACAACACAGTATGCGTACCCGGTACTTCTTCGATTCGATGGCTCTCTATAAGAAGTTCCTGTGGCTTAGGAATAATTTCATCTTGCTCTCCAACAACGGTATTCACCCAGTTTGTCTTCACATCACTGTTAGCTAAGATACCTTCGGCAATGGTTATCGCTGTACCACTCGGTGCGTCCAATTTGTGGATATGGTGAATCTCTTCTACCTGAACATCATATTGTTTATAAGGCTGTAAAGCCTGTGCCAACATACGGTTGATATGGAAGAACACATTCACGCCGATTGAAAAATTTGAACCATATAAAATAGTTCCCTCCATGTCCAAACATTTTTCTCGGACGCTTTCCAGCTGATCGTACCAGCCCGTTGTACCGACTACAATCGGCACCCCTGCTTCCAAACAAAGGTTCATATTATCCAAAGCAGCAGATGGCACACTAAAGTCGATTGCTACATCAGCACCCTTGATATCATCAACTGTCAGGCCAGGGCGATTATTTTCATCCACAACTAAAAAAATTTGATGGCCTCTTTTCAGTGCATACCTTTCGATAATCTGCCCCATTTTGCCATATCCCAAGAGAATGATGTTCATATATCTAGAAAATAAAGTATAGTTTATTTTTAAAATTAAAAAATTCCAGTGAAAAACAGACACAAAACCGTGGTAAACAACGTTTTTTTTATCAGGTGCATACCTATTCAAAGATTAATAACATCTCAAGTCTCCCTCGTTTATTGCTTGCGCGGCCCGTGAGAGGAAGTTATTAATTGAATTTCATGGACAACTTTAATCCAACTGTAGGCTTAAAAGTAGACGTTCCGGATGCAAGACTGGCATCCATCAATGTAGGTCCAATAGAAAAAGCGGTCTTCTTAGGTTTGTCATCCCCGATACTCCATCTATATTTTAGCATAGAATCGATATAAGCTTCGGCAACGTTCAGTCCATAGACGCCAAGGGTAAGCAGCACCATCAGATCCCGGTTTCGCCTTGCATTATCCTTTGCCCGAATAATGGACTCATCTGGAATATTGAGATAAAAAGGATCTACTGGCCGACCTTCGGCTCTATCTTGCAATACCCCCAATAGTTCTTTATAGTACCGATTATTAAAATCAAAGACGAGGACTGTGGTAGCCAATCCCCCATAGATTACAGGCACTTTTATCCACCACACACCACCATTGGTATATTGTCCCCAGCCCGGAAGCACCAGAGAGCGTTTCCAGGCCTGTTTATTTTTTGCCTCAATAGCTAATCGGGTTGAATCTTTAAACACAACCTTCTCCTTGGCTTTAGCTTCCTCCTTTTCACGCTTTTTGCGCTCCTTTCGGGATTCTTTTTTAACCGTATCCTGTGCTGCTTTGGGATTCAAACCTTCTCTTTTGATTGTCTGAATCGGTTTTTTGGAAATTGTATCGGTAGTTTGCCCCTGTACCATAAGTACAGCAAATACAGCAAAGAGCAAGCTCATTAACTTGGTCATGTTACCAGTCTAAAAGTTCAAGAATACGGCTCAAATCATCCTCCGATTCAAAAGGAATCTCAATAGCCCCCTTACCTTTGGTGCTCTTTAAGTTCAACTTGACTCTTGAAGAAAATTTTGAAGCCAGATCATCTTCTATTTTCTGTAGCTGAAAGGACTTTGGAGCTTTGTCCTTATTTGCTTTTTTCTTACCTCCTTTTTGGATTTCACGAACAAGTTCTTCGGCTTTTCTAACGGAGAGCCCCTGATCGATAATCAATTTAAAGATATATAGCTGCTTATCTACTTCTGCGATATTGATCAATGCACGTGCGTGCCCCATGGTCAATGCGCCATCGCGAATAGCCGCTTGAATAACTGGTGGAAGTTTCAATAAGCGCAAATAATTCGTGACTGTTGAACGGTTCTTGCTAACACGTTCCCCCAATTCCTCTTGCTTTAAATTACATTCCTCAATCATGCGCTGAAAACTCAAAGCAACTTCAATAGCATTTAAGTTTTCACGCTGGATATTTTCGATCAATGCCATTTCCAGCATTTGCTGATCATTGGCAGTACGTATATAAGCTGGAATTTCTGTTAATCCCGCTAATCTTGAAGCCCGAAGACGTCGCTCCCCAGAGATCAATTGATAGTTTCCGTCCGAAATCTTACGTACTGTAATCGGCTGGATTAAACCCTGTAAGATAATGGATTCAGATAATTCCTGTAATGCAACCGGATCGAATTCCATACGGGGCTGAAATGGGTTCACCGATATTTCTTCTACCCGGACATGACTGATGCTGCCGTTCTCTTTCGTTTTATTTATTACAGAAGAAGTCACTAATGGTGACTCCTCAACTTGCTGATTACTTTTAGCAGGAGCTTCTACACTATCGTTTAATAGCGCACCTAAACCTCTCCCCAGTCCTGTTTTACGCTGATGTGCTGCCATATTATGCGGTTACTGTTGTATTCATTTCATTAAGATGCCCGTTTTTCTGTAAAATTTCACGCGCTAAATTCAAATAATTGATCGCCCCTTTACAGGAAGCGTCATGCATGATAACAGAAATACCGAAGCTAGGAGCTTCACTTAAACGGGTATTACGTTGAATGATGGTGTCAAAAACTAAATCCGTAAAATGTGTCTTCACTTCTTCGACAACCTGATTGGAGAGCCTTAAACGAACATCATACATCGTCAATAAAATCCCCTCAATCTCCAAACTAGTATTTAAACGGTTTTGAACAATTTTAATTGTGTTCAACAATTTACCAAGTCCTTCCAAGGCAAAATATTCACATTGAACAGGGATGATTACGGAGTCAGATGCCGACAGGGCATTAATGGTAATTAAGCCCAATGAAGGTGAGCAGTCGATGATAATAAAATCATAATCGTTTTTCACTTGATCCAAGATCTTTTTCATCTTGTACTCGCGCTCGTGCATATTAATCATTTCAATCTCTGCACCAACTAAGTCGATGTGAGCGGGCAAAAGATCCAGATTTGGCGTTTCAGTTGATTGAATAGCGTCTCTCGGGTTTAGATCATTAACCAAACATTCATATATACTTTCATTGATTGTACGAGGGTCAAAACCAATCCCAGAAGTTGAGTTCGCTTGAGGATCCGCATCCACCAACAATGTTTTATATTCTAAAACCGCCAAACTAGCCGCCAAGTTAATTGACGTTGTGGTTTTTCCGACCCCACCTTTTTGGTTTGCGATTGCGATTACTTTTCCCATCTTGAATGAAAACCTTTCTTAATTAAAATGTCATTTTACACTACATTTCACTTTCCTGAAGATTTATTTGTCCAAATATTTACACTAAATTTAAATTAGCCTAACAAATTCAGCATATTTTGTACTTTTGATTGATCAAAAGCACATATCCTCAGGATGCTAAGATACAAAAAATCAAGATATGTATCCACTTTGAAATAGTGCTTTTTATAAGTATCAACAACACAATGATTTTAATAATATCCGGAACAAACCGTCCTCATAGTAAGACGTTAAAAATAGCAAAATGCTACCAACAGCTACTTAATCGTAAATCCATTGAGAACGAGATCTTTTCCCTATCAGATCTGCCTGCAACTATTTTAGAAACAGACCTTTACGGCAAAAGAAGTGCAGCTTTTGAACCTATACAGAAAAAGGTTAGCGAAGCTGATATGTTTATTTTTGTGGCACCAGAATATAATGGGAGCATACCAGGTGCGCTCAAGCTGTTTATTGACTGCTGCTCCTTTCCCATAAGTTTTTACCACAAAAAAGTTGCGTTGGTCGGATTATCTTCTGGAAGATATGGCAACCTACGCGGGATAGACCATCTCACCGGTATATGCCACTACCTCAGAATGCATGTTCTCCCTCTCAAGATCTTCCTTCCCAACGTACAGCAGGAATTAAACGAAAATGGGGAATTATTTAAAGAGGACACACTGCAGTTTATCAACGAACAGATTGAAGAAATCGTGCGGTTTTGATTCGCCTTCTGGGAACATCTTCAAATCACACCATCCCTTTATACACACTGCCCTCTCCCGCTTTCCGGAGGTACCGGCAAGCTCAAGCGTTGTAGATAAAGATACAGTAATAACAAGAAGGCCCTCGATACATATCGAAAGCCTTCTTATTCCAGTAAACTAATACCCAAACAATTCGTTTAGGTCTAGTTTTTTCACTTCGCCTAATTTTGCAAGATCTTCTTGTTTAAGATTATTTTCCTTTGCTACAATACAATATACATACGGCTTTTGGCTCATCTCTTTCTTATGAAACGTGCTTAGGTCACCGTACGTCAACTTAGGAGCCTGCTCATACACCGTTTTACGAATATCCGTTGCATTCCCCAAACGCTGGGCGGCCAAGTAGCTACTTAAAACAGACGCATTTAGCACACGCTCACTAGCAATCGATTTCTGCAAGCTTACCTTAGCGATATCCAAGCCTTTCGCACTTTCAGGCAACAGGTCCAGTAATTCATTCATCCCCTTTATAGCTTCATTGAATTTATCAGCCTGTGTACCGACATAAGCACCTACCGTATAATGATTTTGCTTTTTATAAGGCTGCCCATAGAATGCGTAAGTGGAGTAAGCCAACGCTTTTGATTCACGGATAGTCTGGAACACGATACTTCCCATACCTCCTCCAAAGTAGTTATTGAACAATGACACGGTAGGGGTTAGTGCTGCAGAATAAACACCTGATGTCCTATACCAGAATACCTCAGCTTGCTTCATATCAAAATCTGCAAACAACACCTGATTTTTACTGGTCGGCTGCTCAGTGAACACCAAAGCTTTCGCCCCTTGAACATAGTCACCTGAGCCTTGTTTTAACGGTTTTGCCTTTGCAACAAATTCACCAACACTCAAGGGCCCAAAATAAAGCAAAGTATGTTTCATATTAGCCAGATCATGAAGTGCTTTCACCAAATCCTCTGCTTTCAATGCATCCAATTCTGCATCCGTGAACACGTTATTGAATGGATTTTTGGCCCCATATTTTGCATACGATTTCAGCCCCTCCATAATAGCAGCCTTATTTTCCTTGGCATTAGCTCTTGATTTTTTAAGACGCGCGATATACATCTTGAAAGCTTCCTGGTCAGCAACACAATTGCGCAATAAGTCTTGGATTAAAGTTTGCGTGGCGATAAAATTCGAATTTAGCCCCGAAATCGAAACCAATGTCTCTTCGTTTCCAGCCGATACCGAAAAATCAGATGCTAATTGATAAAAATCTTTACTGAATTGCTCACTGGACTTGCCTTTCGTACCTAAAAATTCCAGGTAACCAGCCGCCAGCGAAAGTAATTTATTATTCCATTTACCCACGTCAAAACGATAAGACAGGGAAAATAATTCGTTATCATTATTCTTGACAGCAAGTACCGGCAATCCATTAGCTGCAGCTTTTTGAACATCTTTATTGTAGTCTACCCACACCGGTTGGATTTTGTCCTCGGGCATTGCGGCCACTGTTTTCAAGAAATCAGATTGATCGTCACGATTCACAGTGACAGGCGTAATTTCCGGTTTCACGACTTTAACTACATTATTATCTACGCCTTTGCGTTTATACACCACGACATAGTTATTCTCGTTTAGGTACTTATTGGCAAAATCGACGATATCCTGTTTTGTAATTTTATTCAATCCATCAGAATAACTCACTACCGACGCCCAGTCCTGGCCAGATGTGAAAGCATCCATCAGTGCTTCAGCCCGCTCACCATAACTTTCATGCTGTTTGATCTCATCTTTTTTCTCATTGTTGACAATTGCACCGATCAAATCATCCGAAAACTCTCCTTTACGCAGTTTTTCCAATTCTTTTAACAACAACCGCTGCACCTCCTCCAGACTCTGTCCCTGACTAGGATTCCCCTGCAGGATCAATAACGAGTAATCTTTCAATACATACGGAAAGGCTCCTGCCCCCAATAATTTTTGATTCTTCACCAAATCCAGATCAATCAGACCAGCGGAACCGTTGGTCAAAATCTGACTCATCAGATTTAATAGCTGCGCATCCTTGGTCGCTGCCCCGGGAAAACGAAAGCCCATAAACATAAATTCGGCATCGGGACCTTTCACCTCACGGACAATTGGACTTAAAATAGGCTTTTCCGGATCAAAGGTATATGCAGGTATTTCTTTTGGCTGCATATAGGCAAAACTCCGCTCTACCTTCTTTACCACTTCTGTGGGATCAAAATCCCCGGACATGATCACACCCATATTGTTGGGCACATAATAAGTATGAAAATATTCACGGATTGCTTTTAATGACGGGTTTTTCAGGTGTTCCACTGTACCAATAGTAGTTTGCTTTCCGTAATTATTATTTGGGAATGCAGCTTCAAACATAGCCTCAATAGCCTTGCGGCTATCTTTATCCAATCCAATATTTTTCTCTTCATATACCGCTTCTAGCTCTGTATGAAAAAGGCGGAGAATAGGGTTTCTGAAACGCTCTGCTTGGACAGCAAGATACTTATCCACCACATTGCTTGGGATCTGCTCTTGATATACCGTCTGTTCAAACGAAGTAAATGCGTTGGTACCTTCTGCCCCCATGGAAGCCATCAGCTTATCGTATTCATTTGCGATAGCATACTTTGCAGCTTCGCCAGACACACGATCGATCTCTTTATATATCGCTTTCCGCTGTGTTTCATCAGTTGTACTATTATACTTCTCATACAGTGCGTCGATCTGATCCAATAAAGGCTTTTCCTTGGCCCAATCTTTAGATCCAAATTTGTCCGTACCCTTGAAGAGCATATGTTCCAGATAGTGGGCCAAACCTGTGTGATCTTTTGGATCCGTTTTACTCCCTGCTTTGGTTGCGATGTAGGTTTGGATACGCGGTTCCTTTTTGGTTGGACTGAGGATAACGGTTAAGCCATTTTTAAGTTTATAAAACCTTGAATGGGTAGGATCATTGGTCACGTACTTGTAAGTATACCCGCCCTCTGTGGTTTCTTTCCAGTCAAACTTAGCGTTTTGGGCAAACAAAGTACCCCCCGCTGTTGTTAAAGCAAACGTAACAGCGGTAATTTTAAATAGGTTTTTAATCATATTTCCTTTTTCTTTTCAATTCAAACTTAGATAAATTGCTGTGGATATACAATATATTTAAATCCATCTCAAAAACAATTTATGCCGCTGCGCTGTTGCATGTTGTTCGCTGTGGCTGGAATACGGCAATTTATCAATTATATTTCCCAATAGTTTAATGAATATTGTTACAATGGTTAATCATTCTTATTTTTGCACAAGTTTAAAAAAACGCTAACGTTTTAATTCATGAGATCAAGCATACTTGTTTTTGTGGTCTTCGCACTCTTTTCCGTTCGTACAAATGCGCAGGTCACCCCTAGAATAGAAAATCAAAAGGACACATCAGATAGTCGTAAACCTGCAAAAACAAGGTTAATATTTCAAGTTGAGCATGAGAGCGGAGGCGAACTCAAATTCAACGAACGAACCAAGGAAACCCTAGCCGATTCTTATTATAGCGGCCTAAACTTTCGCGTTGGCTTTCAGACACAATTTCAAGATTCGCTAAAAAGTATCTATAACGAAATATACAATTATCCGATCTATGGCGTAGGCGTCTATAGCAGTACATTTGGACAGGAACACTTGGGCAGACCCTTTGCGCTTTATGGATTTGTTGCGATCCCTATCAAACCGAAAATCAATAGTAAATGGAACTTTAACTACCGAATTGCGCTGGGCCTTTCGGGCAGATTTAACCCCTACAATGAAGAGGAAAATCCCTTCAACCTTATTATAGGAAGCAAAAACAATGTATTTATTGATCTCGGTCTTCAGGCCAACTATAGATTGAGCCAGAAATTCCAGGTCGGTGCCGGTGTGGCTTTCCACCATTTCAGTAATGGTGCATTAGCCTTACCGAATACAGGAATCAATCTACTCCCCTTGAGTTTGTCGGTATCTTACACCCCAACAAGCAAACCATTTGACTTCAGAAAAAGTGCTATTCCAAAAATGGAAGAAACGGAAGAGCTCCACTTCAACTATGCCTTTGGATTTAAGCAGATCGACCGGGAGCATGATGGTCAATATTTTAAATCAACATTTGGTGCTTATTACAGCAAGCATTTAGGTTACAAATGGCGTCTTGGCGCCGGGCTGGATGCATTCTATTCCGCAAGTGGTAACGATGAGAAAATTGCAGGTGACAAAGCAGGCAACTTTGCTTCATTGTTTTCCTATGGCCCAGCTTTTTACATAGACCATGTCCTCAACTCCAGATTATATATTAATGGAAATGTGGGCGTATACCTGCACCGAAACAAGTTTAATGGGGAAAGCACTCCTGTATATTTAAGAGCGGGCTTACGCTACAAAGTATATAAAGAGTTCTTTGCTGGAGTTTCCATTAAAGCACATGGTGGTAAGGCAGACTTTATTGAATGGACTACTGGCTACGGCTTTAAATTAGGCAAGAAACGCACAAATCCAGCCTACCATTAAAAACAAAAAGGCCGCTTCGTTTTAAAGACAGCGAAGAACTTAAATAAAAAAAGCGTTCATAAGAACGCTTTTTTTATTGTGGGGATTACTGGGTTCGAACCAGTGACCCCTACCTTGTCGAGGTAGTGCTCTAAACCAGCTGAGCTAAACCCCCTAACGAAAAAAAAGCACCATTTGATGGTGCTTTGTGGAGGCTACTGGATTCGAACCAGTGACCCTCTGCTTGTAAGGCAGATGCTCTGAACCAGCTGAGCTAAGCCTCCATACTTTTTAAAGAACGCCGTTCCCTAATTGCGTGTGCAAATATAGCTTAAAAATTCTATTATCAAAATTATTTTCGAAGATTTTCCACATCAAAACCCGCAACAAGCTAAGAAACACCCATATAATTTTCACAGAAATTAATCGTAAAACTTCCACGAAATACCAAATCTAAAGTTTGCCGTATTCATCGGATAACGTCTCACAGTATAATAACCATTTGGATAAAAATTCTGATTTAGAAAATTATAACTTAAAAACATATTAACACGCTGTATATTTGCAGTGATCCATAAGTCCATAATCGGATAAGTAGAAAATTCGATCTGCTGATAAGCGTTATAAAACTGTCCTGTCGGTATCGAATAATTTGGATTGGCATAAGGTGTATTAAATTTAGCGTCAATACCGATACTGTAGTCAATGACTTTATAAAAGAGATTGCTATAATACAGGCTGTGCCAAGTATAAAGTTCGGGAACAGCCAGCACATTCTGTTGATCAGTCTTTTGGTAAACTACCAAGTTATCGAATGTAAAATGGTTGAGTTTAAATTTCTGTCCCACGCTCACCTTCAATAGATTGGCATTATCCAATTGCGCCGGATTGATCCATTTATCCTTTTTACGGTCATTCTGCGGATTCGACAACTCCTCAAAATAAGTATAGTTATTCATTAGGAAATACTCCACTTTTCCATTGAATCCAAGCGTCGGGTTACGATATTGAAAGGCTACATTTTGAATTTTGATCTTTTTTAAACCCAGGTCATTCCACTTAGCATAAGTATAGTTTAGGTTTTCAAAAACCATTTCAGGTGATTTGTTCTGCGAATAAGCAGAAAGCGTTACCTTTCCGATTTTATCTCCCATGGAAATATCCGCTTTTGCTTCATAGAGAAAATCACCAATATTATGGCCAAAAACAATTTGATTAGCTTTCACACTAAAATCTAATCGATCCGAAAATTTGTAGCCCAGCTCGCCTTTAACAATTCCATTTTGATAGAAACGGTCAAATGTTGTACTATCCGGCAATTTCTTCAGTGGTTCGGGATAGGCAGCCTGATTGGTATAGAAACGCAAAGAATCTAATTGGCTCTGCTCTACCCAATTCATATCGTGTTGAAAAGCAAGATTTAGCTTAGCTTCATTTTTAAAAATTGATTTACCACGCAGAAAAAAGCTGTATTCGAATTCATTAGACACGTTTGTGATGCCCGTTTTATCACTATTAAGCGTCAAAGCTTTGTTATTATAAGGCAAAGCAGCATTTTCATCAGGCATATTTTTGAAGAAGTTATACGTCTGCTTTCTGATCCGCGTATTATGCGCCATGCTGTTTGTCGGATAAATCTGCTGGGTGGGTTTCCCCTTATCCACCGTATCAATCCGACCAACATAGAGCGACTGCCGCAGAAACAGCGAATTATCCCACCATTTGGATCTTGGTATAGTCGCATTGGAAGGGTCCCTAAATTTAGTAGGAAACCGATCCGGAGCTTGCTTGTTCTCCGCAGTAAATGGCCTATCTTCAATGATAGATCCATTTTCCATAGCATCCAATCGGTTGAAGACCGCATTGATCAACAAATTATAACGGTTGTTTTTCGATTCATACCATGAGGCCACCGATGCTTTTAGGTCTGCATAGCTTTGATTAAGATAAAATCCATCTGTTTTCGTTGAATGGAAATCAACATTCATATTCCATTGCGAATTGATATTTTGCGCTACCCGGGCCCTGAAGACCTGATCATTAAAAAAGAATCCCACTGCCGACAATTCCGAATAGCGTGCCCTTGCCCTAAAATATTGAACAGAATCCGGATTCAATAGATAACGCTCCAAGGCAGTAAATCCAGACTGAAATCCAATAGTTTTTTTGGGTTGAAATAATAAATCGCGTGTTGCGAGACCGTAAGCACCCAGATTTACACTTGGGTTCCAGGGTTGGTTTTGGGGATTATAATATTGATAATTGCGATGTGAAGTATCTATTTGTCTTGTATAGGTGCCCTTTTTCAGCATATCCAATGTTGCATAACGGATATACTTTGCAGACAGGATAACCGAATCTTTTTTACCATCTTCTTTGGCTCTCGCCGAATCCAATGCGCTGCTCCAATCCTCATTGCTTTGCGCAACAACATCCAAGGAACAAACAAGTAAGACACACAGTGCGGCTAATACGCGTACGATCAACTTCATCTAAAATTGTATATAGTCTAAATTTACTGCAAAGCTATCAATTCTTTCAAAATTAATGTCATCTTAGGTTCTGCTTTCTCAGCAACAGCGACAATTTCCCGCAAGGAGACAGGTTTTAGCTCATCGAGAAAACCTTCGTCGGTAACAACAGAGATTGCAAACACCGGAAGAGCCATATGATTGGCAACAATAACTTCAGGCACTGTGCTCATTCCAACGACGTCACCACCGATCAGTCGCATATATTTATATTCCGCTTTTGTTTCCAGATTTGGCCCGGGAGAAGAGACATATACAACCCTTCGTGCTGTAATTTTATGTTTTGAGGCAATCTCAAGCGCCTGTTCAATCATCTCACGGTTATAGGGCTCACTCATATCTGGAAAACGAGGACCAAATTCAGCGAGATTCTGCCCACGCAATGGATTATCAGGCAAGAGGTTGATATGATCTTCAATAACACCCAAATCACCCATTCTGACATCCGGGTTCAGCGATCCGGCAGCATTCGACACAAAGAGCTTTTTGACACCCAGCACTTTCATGATACGGATAGGAAAAGTAATCTGCTGCATATCATAACCTTCATAATAATGAAGTCTACCTTGCATGGCAACCACATTTTTACCATTCAATTTTCCAAAAATCAATTTACCGGAATGAAATTCGACTGTAGAGATGGGAAAATTAGGGATATTGGAATACATCAGCTGATATTCGACTTCAATCTCATCAACCAATTTACCCAAACCAGTACCTAGGATGATACCGAATTCTGGAGTAAAATCTCCAATTTTTCTACGGATAAACTCCGTCGTTTCATTTATGCTATGATACATACGTACAAAAAAACTAAGTATCTCAAACTTAACTTAATTTTTTTGTACGTACAAATCAAATATAGCAGCTTAGTTATGGGAAAGCGCCTTCTCGTCCGCTTTACCTGGAGAGCTGATCAAAAGCATCACGAAAGTGATAAAACCATTGATGATAATCAAGTCGAGCCCAATAACATACGGTGTATAAACTTCAATCACATAGGTTTTTAGTAAATACAATACCGTAGGGGACAGCACACAGAGATAAGGCACTGCCTTGTCCCGCACCGCATATTTTGTAAAGATCCCAAACACAAATAATCCCAATAGTGGTCCGTAAGTGTAGCTGGCTGCAGTAAATATCGCATTTACTACAGAATCATCATTGATCAGTTTAAATACGAGTATGACCAATAGCATAACGATCGAGAAGCCAAAGTGAACGTAATTACGCTTTTTGACAAGCGCAGGATCGTTTGGATTTTCCTTCTTATTGAAGTTTAGGAAATCTACACAGAATGAGGTTGTTAATGCGGTAAGCGCGCTATCCGTTGTTGCAAATGTTGCCGCAGTCAATCCCATCATAAAGATGATTGCCGGAACAATCGCCAGGTGGTTCAATGCAATCTCAGGGTACAGGTAGTCACGTGTGGCTAACTGCGATACATCAATGCCATTTTTGGCAGCATAGATATACAACAGGGCTCCCACGGCCAAAAAGAAAATATTGATTACCACAAACACACTTGTGAATGTAATCATGTTCTTTTGTGCTTCTTTGATCGTTCCCATTGACAGATTCTTTTGCATGAGATCCTGATCAAGCCCTGTCATGGCAATGGTAACAAAAATTCCGCCCAGGAACTGTTTCCAAAAATTGGTTTTGCTTCCTACAAAGTCATCCCAAAAAAATATTTTGGAATAGCTACTTTCTTTGACTGCTTCGAAAGTATCCACAATTCCAAAATCCAGTCCCTTAGCCATAAAATAGATCGATAGAATGACAGCGGTCACTAAAAAGGTCGTCTGAAGGGTATCCGTCACAATGATGGTCTTTAAGCCGCCCTTATTGGTATACAACCAGATAAGCACCAGGCAGATCATCACTGTGATTGCAAAGGGCACATTCCAAGCGTCAAAAATAAAGTGCTGCAAAACAATAGCGACCAGGTATAAGCGAAAGGCCGAACCGATGGTACGGGAAACCAAAAAAATCGCCGCACCGGTTTTATAAGTTGTATGTCCAAAGCGTTCTTCCAAATACGTATAGATGGAGGTCAGGTTCATCCTGTAATATAGCGGGAGCAACACATAAGCGATAATAACGAAGCCTACTGCATTGCCCAGAACAAATTGAAAATAGCTGAATTCAGAGGCACCGACTGCCCCCGGGACAGAGATAAAGGTTACACCGGAGAGTGCGGTACCGATCATCCCGAAGGCCACCATATACCATTTCGAATTTCGGTTGGCCACAAAAAAGGTGGAATTATCTGAAGATCCTTTTGAGGTAAAATGTGCTACGGCGAGTAAGACCGCAAAATAGATTACGATAAAGGACAATAATATGACTGGTGACATAGTTTGTTTTTAATAGGTGAAGTGATAGGTCATGATTTTAATGTGTCGCCTGATAGGCTTCGATCGCTTGTCTTACATTGCCAAATTGTTCCAGCAAAGCAGCAGCGTCCTCTTCCGCTGCACCGGTCTGATCCATGATGATACGAACACCGCGACCGACCAATTTGTGGTTTGACAACTGCATATCGACCATTTTATTCCCCTTAACGCGGCCAAGCTGAATCATTACGGCCGTGCTAAACATATTTAATACAAGCTTTTGTGCTGTACCAGATTTCATACGGGTAGAGCCCGTCACAAACTCCGGACCGACAATAACCTCAATCGGATATTGCGCAACTTCGGCAATCGGAGAACCGCCGTTGCAAACGATACAACCCGTTACAAGTCCTTTTTCGTTTGCAGTCTTCAAACCACCGATGACATAAGGTGTTGTACCCGAAGCAGCAATACCGATAACAACATCATTCTCGTCAATATCGTAAGCTTCCATATCCTTCCAAGCCTGCTCCAGATCATCTTCGGCAAACTCCACTGCCTTTCGGATTGCGGTATCACCACCCGCAATTAATCCAATGATCCATTCAAATGGCACACCGTAAGTTGGAGGTAATTCAGATGCATCTAAGACCCCAAGTCTACCACTGGTACCCGCCCCGATATAAAACGTTCGGCCTCCAGCTTTCATTTTCTCCACAGTAACCTTAACCAATGCTTCGATCTGAGGAATTGACTTTTCAACAGCTAGCGGCACAGATTTATCCTCGTTATTGATATTAGTCAATAATTCATGTACAGACATCTTGTCCAAATCCTGATAATTCGAATCTTTCTCCGTTGTATTAACCATTCTTAATATATATTGTATTTCTTAATTCAATAAACTTGGTATATCCACTATTTGATAACCTTTCTTTTTTAATATTGTGATGATATCATCCAAATGATGATATAGCTTATCTTTTCGTCTGGCATCGGTACCCATATGGATCAACATCATAAAACCATTCAGGCCTAACCTCTCTTCATAAGACCAAAGTCCCTCCAAAATCGCCTCTGAAGACAGATAACGTTTACCCATTTCTGGAAAGGTATAATCAGCGGCAGTCCGTATTCCGGGCGTATAATTGATGGAAGACAGCCCTATTTCTTTTGCCCATTCAACCGTCTGACTGTTATACCATTCATAAGACGGCATATAATAGTGCAGTCGTCGTGTATCTATCCCCGAAAGTGCCAGCTCATCCAGATTGGTCTTCAAATCCCGCAGGAACGAATCCCGGCTGACCAGCAATTCATCACGGCTTCCCCAGTCACTGACCAGGAGATGCTTATCGGAATGCCCTGACACCACATGTCCATCTTTTAACATCCGTCGAACATAAGGTCTGAAACCTGCATTCCGCAGATAGTCCCCTGTAAGGAAAAAATTCCCTTTCACATGATAACGCTTTAAACTATTCAAAACCGCATCCGTTCCCTCCGATAAATCGTGCCCCGTAAAAAGTAAAGCCACTTTTTTGACTAGGGAATCGCCACGGACAATAGCTCCGAAGAGATCCCTGCTTACTTTTTTCCAGCAGGCTCCCCCAACGCCTTTCCTTCTTTCGCTGCCAACAAGTAAATCAGTGAAGCCGTTCCATCCATCGTAGGTTCATTGGTACTGTAATCACCATAATCGTCATGATAAACAGCCAAGTCACTCTGAAAATCTGCATAACTATCGGGGTTATTCAACTTAATACCGATCAAGTTACGATAAGTAGACGCCATAATCGGACCATCCACCAATCCCCCGTCAATCGGGTGCTTGCCCAAATAGGTAAAAGCAGAATGCGGATCAACGGGTGTGTCGCCCCATGACGGAAGTCCGTATACCATACTTGTTCCCCAAGGGTTGGCACCAAAAAGCCAGTCAAAGTTGGCCTGCTCCAGTTCATCAAAACGATTATCTCCTGTCAACTCTTTATACCAGAGACATTGAATAGCGAAAGAAGCCGTCAAATTATTGCTACACCAAATAAAAGGGATTCCTCTTAAAAATGCATTTTGCTCAGCCCTCTTAGTCACCTCTTCAATCCCTTGCCTATAGTATGAGACAATCTCCTCGCGATCCTGTCCTTTTAATTTTTTAGCCAATTCATAATGTCCCAAATTGATAAAAGGATACCACTGATAATGTGCGGCAGTATCTGTTACCATCCAAGGCGTTATTTTTTCCTGTCTGGCATACCGCAGCGCTTCTTCAGCAAATTTCCTTTTCGCTGTTACCGAAAACCCCATGGCTGCCGCCAGCTGCATATCATCCACCCAATTGTCTTCGGCATAGATATACGGTGATTTGACGGACACCGTCTGTGTCACCCCCGGTTTTATATTTGCATACGCATAAGCCGTCTCGGCTTTCTGAGACAACAGCTTTGCATAATTTTTATCATCTTTTCCAAAAAGTACCGATCCCAAGCGGAAGGCACTGCTGAATTTCCCTGCAGTAGAGCTTGTCCCCGTCGTATTATTCATAAACTTACCCCGTTGTTGCGGCTCGCCATCAATAAAATACACCGGGCGTTCGTAGCCCCTACCATAATACGGATCTTCCTTAGGCATACGCATACTTGCGTGATCCCGATCATCCGCGATCTGATTGTACATCTGATTCGCTTTTGGATGCATCTTCAACAACCAGTCCAATCCCCATTTGGCTTCATCCAACACATCAGCACGACCATTCTTTCCATCTAAGCCATTGGCCTGCTTTTGATCAGCAAATACCTGTGGAAAGTCCCGATAGGCTGCCAGCAGATGAAATGTCGCATTGGCCGAGGTAGTCGCATACTGCAAATAATCAGACGCGTCATGCCATCCTCCGCCAGCATCGATATGTGTACTATCCGCAATCCCTACTTTACCTGCATACAGTGTAAAACCATCGTGCGTATGGCAGCTATCCTTCAAAAAAGGATTGAACAATGTTCGTTGTTGACGCATATAGCGTAATACAAAGTCTGCGGCACCCTTATAAACATCAGGGGAAATTCTAAAATTTGGAGATTTGATCTCAGCCGCTTGAATAAAAAAACTTCCCGTATCTTGTATAGCCGAAAAATCAAATCGAAAACTTTGAACGAAGGGACCATATTCGCCATAATCCCTTCCTACAGGATGGACGTAGACTGTTTTGCCCGTCTTTGCATTCTTAACCTCAAAAGAACGAAGCTGCCTGATTGATTTCCCGCCCCATACTGCGACCTTTTTGCCCGCCGGAGTATAGCCTAATTGGTTTATTCGAATCCAAGCATTTTGCTGTGCTTGCGCAAAGTTAAAAACAAAACATGCAAAAACAAGCAAAAAAGCTTGACGTAAATTTAAGAAGTTTAGACATTCTTTTATCATAATAAGGCATTTATTTTTAATAAAATCAATTCAAACGGTTGTTTAGAATCGCAAAGAAACTATTTTCCCATCCATCGTACTAGCAATCACCTCCTTATTACCGTGAACAGCAACAGGATTAACCATTCCATTGGAAATTTTGTATTGCCAGATAACCGCGCCTGTTTTTGCATCCACCGCGGAAAGCAAACCCGAATGACTCGGCACAAAGACCAATTTGCGGTTTGTCTTGATCGCAGAAGGAGTCAGCTCATATGGTAATTTCAGCTTTGATCTCCAAACCACATTCATCTGCTCCCCCTTTGTAGCAATGCCCAATAAATCGCCATCCATTGTTTTCACATAAACAAATTCATGATTCGCGGCAAGTCCCATAGACTCACGCACACGAATCGAATCTTTCTTTTCGCGCCAGATTACAGCACCATTCTTTGCATCCAAAGCAGTCATAAAGCGATCCGGTGCAACAACAAAAACACGATTATTTACCCCAACAGGATTACAGGCAGCAGCTGAAAACATCCGGTTCGCGTGTCCGTTATTCCATTCCCAGGACAGTTTTCCGGTTTCTGCATCCAATGCATAAAATCCATTCCCCCAAGAGCCAAAAATGACATTGCCCAAATAATACGTTGGCAAAGTAGAGACAAACCCCTTGACTCCGTCAAAACTCCATTTTAATTGTCCAGTCTTTACATCCAAGGCTCTGAATTTACCATCGGAGCCTCCGATAAAAGCAACACCATCCTGAATCAGGGGTGACCCCAACACAGCTTTATCTGTTTGCACCTTCCAGAGCAGTTTTCCATTTTCTACATCGACAGCATAAATAAAATGATCTGAAGATCCTGCCACAACAATACCTTTCCAAACTCCAGGAGTAGAATACACCTTTCCTCCCGTCCTATAAGACCAAAGTTTTTTACCAGATTTAAGATCCAGTGCAAAAATATCCCCAGCTGTATTTGAAGTAATTACTTTGTTTTTATCGATGGTCAGTCCAGCACCTATGTCGCTTGCATCTTCGAAAGTCCAGTTCACATGAACGGCACCCGCATATTTTTCGTTGACAGCATAGCTTGGGCGCGGGTAAACAGCAGTCTCCTTATCATAATGATGATCAAACAAAGGCACCTCCAGCCAAGGTTTTTCTTGCGTCCCCACGCCTGGATTACGTTCCTGATAGGCAGCTTTTCCATCAGCAATGGTGACGATATTATATCCCCCCACAGCATTATTTGCGCGTAGATTAGATCGTCCCATCACCCCCGGAATACCTTCCCAATCGTAGGCCTTATTCGTATGGCCATGCCCACAAAACGCCAATTGAACATTGCGTGTTTTAACGCGCTTCAATGCATCAAACCAATTGTTCAAGGAGGAATCTTGTGGATAATGATTGATATAAATTAATGGCGTCTGCTTGTCGGGGTTCGCTGCAAAGACAGAATCCATCCACACCAAATTTTCACGCGGGATCTGACCGGGACTCATACGCATATTCGGACCGGAATTGGTGCCTATAAATTGATAGCCCTTATGTTTAAAGAAAAAAGTCTCTCCCCCAAAGACAGTACGAAAGGTATTGGCTCCATTTTCAGACCAGTTGCCATCGTGATTGCCCGGAATTACGTACCAGGGTAGCTGCAAGCTATCCAAAATCCGCTTTGCCAATTTCAGTTCCTGATCAGCGCCAAACTCCGTGATATCCCCGGAGAGAATAACAAAATCAATATCTGTAAATGTATTTAGATCCTTTACAGTACGTCGCAGATCGTCCTCTCCTGTTGCACCACCAACATGCGTATCAGTCACATGGGCAAATTTAAAAGATTGCGCAAAGGAGAAGTTGAAAATGCATAATAATGCAATAATAACAGCAGTACACTTCGGTTTCATGGATTAAGTTTTCTTAAAAATAGCGTTTTTATGCGCAAATAAAAAATAAAAATGCGTTTTTATGCACGATAGTATATACCAATAAATTGGTTATTTAATAAAAAGCCTTGCCTAAATTCTTAGACAAGGCTTAATAACAATTAGTATCAAATTACCAACCTTTTGTTTGGGTCAGTTTGTAGCCTTTTGCAGCATATTCATTCACCTGCTCTAGACCTACTGGCGCCATATACGATCGATCATTGAAAGACTCTCGGTTTGTCACCGTTTCGACAAGATAGAAACCAACCATTTGATTAGCATTCTTACCGTCGTAAATAATCACCTTATTATTGGCATCCACTACTTTAAGAACCCCAATCTTCGAAGGATCCAATAAACCTGGGATATCTTTCTGAACATCAATCCAAGGACCACGATAATAATCTGGATTTTTATCAAAATTCATATAATCCAATTTCTTCCATCTTTTGATATCCAACAAACGAAGTCCTTCATACACAAACTCCATGCGGCGTTCGCGACGAATCTCCCAAGTTAATGGAGATACATCCGCATCTCTTGATGGATCGTTTGCGATTGCTCCAACTTGCAGCGGTGCTGTTTTCTGAACACCTTTAGCAGTAGCGACAGCATCCAAAGGACGATTACGTATTGCATTTATGGACTTATCGACATCTCCTTGTGTAACGGGCGCTCCACCAAATCCCTCGGCCAAAATTTGCTTCGCTTCGACAAAATTGAGCACCACCTCAGCCAAACGAATAACTGGCGCATCCGATGTGTTTGTACTGGAAGCCCAAGCTGCAGGATATTTACCGCCGATATAGGTCAAAGCTTCCCGCGACGCAAACTTAAAGGCATAGAATAAAGTTGACGATGAAGTTAATGGCTTTTCATAAAATGATGCTTCAAAACGCGGATCTCTTGTAACTGCCAAATCTTTAATGGAGAAACTGCTTGCATTTGCTATAGACGAATTTTGCCAAGGTTTTCCGTCATTACATAGAAATGATTTGACAAGAACAAGATTCGATGCATTGTCTTGACGCTCCGTACCATTGCTATATGAACCAACACTATGCGTCACACTTTTAGTGGCATCATAAGCACGGTACATAATCACCTCTTGATTGGCACTTAAATCTTCCGAAGCAAATAAGCTTTTAAAGTCACTTGTAAATTTATATGCCCCAGCATTCATCACGACTTCAGCAGCTTTCTGCGCCAATTCCAAATATTTCTTCGCTCTTTCTTTATCTATATTGTGATAGTATAAATAAGATCCTTCAAACAACATGTAACGCGAAATGAAGGACGCCGCCACATATTTATTTAGATATTGCTTCCCATCATTTGTACGCATATTATCCAAAACATACTGGAAATCTTCATACACACGGTCCATGACCACACTACGATTATCCCGGTCTTTATACAAAAGATCCGTTTCAGTATCTTTCAGCTCCTTATCATAATAAGGAACATCACCAAACACCTCTACCAGACGACTATACTCCGATCCTCTGAAAAAACGAGCCACAGCCATCCAGTGACGATAGGTCTCATCATTAATATTTGGTTTAGTTACACGCTCAATGCGGTCAACAAAAATATTTGCTTTTCTTATGTAAACAAAGTTCCAGGTAGGACCTGAATATTCCCGCAACATTTGCGGCGTTTCCATCAAAGCAATTGTACTTGAATAATCATTCTTACGGGATGACGGAACCGTATTTTCGAAATTATCCTGAATATTTCTCTTCGTCAGATCATCGGAAAAATTATATCCCGTCACAGGAGCATAGGCCGTTGCATAGCCCGAATTATACCCGGTAAAAAAATTTGGATAGAATCCATTCGCATAAAGACGCAAAGCCAATTCATTTCCCCAGCTATTTTGATCCTCAATATTAGTCAACTGGTTACGATCCAAAACATCCTTATTACAAGATGACAGTAGGAGTGTTGCCCCCATCGCCAAAAAAGCTATTTTCTTTGTAAGTTTCATTTTTGTAAATTTTAGAAGTTAACTTGGACACCAAACGAAACAGATTTAAACATTGGTGTACCAACCCCTGTTCTTCCTGAATTATAGTTCTTCTCATTGAATATAGAAAAGCCGTTGATTGCTTCAGGATCCACAGGCAAACCATTCAACTTATCAAACGTAAAGAAATTCTCTAACGAAGTATATATTCTCGCCGTTTTGATATAAGCTTTATTTGTCAGTGACGAAGGCAAGGTGTAACCTAATGTAATGTTCTTAATACGCATATAAGACATATCGAGCAGATAACGCGACTGTTTTACCATATTATTGGCATCATTGCTTGCTGTATTATTAAACGCTGCTGGATAAAAAGCAGCTGTATTATCTTTCGTCCAGAAATTATCGGCAATAGCAGCTGGCATCGCGCCGTCCGAAGAATTATAACCAGGAATCGTAAGAAATCCATTCCCCCAAAGCTGACGCTTACCGACACCTTGCAAAAAGGCTGAAAAATCAAAACCCTTATAATCAAGTCCTAAACGGAAACCGTACTCATAACGTGGTGTTTCGTTACCAATAATCTCCAAATCACCATGATCACTTAAGGTTTCTGCCCCTTTATCAATCTTACCATCACCATTTAAATCCGCAAATTTCACATCACCCGGCCCAAACTTAAATTTACTATCCGTGGCAAATGTATTGTAGGCAGCATTTGGATCCGACAATTTATTCATGTCTTTACCAGCTACATTGATCTGTATGATTTTACCATCGGTGCCGTATTCAAAATCAGAAGTTTGATACAATCTATCTGTACGATACCCCCAAATTTCACCCACATCTTTACCAACATAATAATCAGAAATCACCTTGGTATCTGTATACTTCTGAATAGTTGACTTTGCATCTGACAATGTTCCGCGAACATTGAATCCAAGTCCATTTTCAAAGCGATGATTGAAATCCATCGCTAACTCCCAACCTTGGGTACGCAACGCTCCAAAGTTTCCCTGCGGTGGCGGAGCGCCAAAAGTGGCACTTACATTACCGCTAGGCACAATCATATTTTTTGTATCACGACGGTACCAGTCGAACACCACGCCGAATTTGTTCTTAAACATTCGCATATCCAAACCGATATCAGTAGTTTCGATACGCTGCCAGCCCAAACTGCTTAGCACCGCCGATGGTGTACCAATATTATAGTAACGACTTCCGTCTGCACCCAACCAATTGATATCACTAGGGATCATCGTTGAAGTATACAAACTTGGCAATACCGTCTGATCCCCAATTGATCCCCAAGATCCTCTAAATTTCAATTGATTTAATGTAGGTTTTGCCCATTCCATAAAACTTTCTTCGGATGCGACCCAGCCAGCAGAAAAGGAAGGAAACCATTGCCACTTCAGGTCTTTTGGAAATTTCGAAGAACCGTCGTAACGGATATTTGCTTCAACTAAGTACTTGTTTTTATATGCATAATTTACCCGACCAAAGTAGCCCAACTGCGCCTCCCATAAGGCGTCACCTTTGGCTTGCTGCGATGATGTATTTACACCAAAGCCTAACTGCGGATTCTTAATGTCGAGCAAATTGAAGGTCTGAGAGGAGTTCATATCATAATCTAAGGTAACCCTATTGATACCTGCCAAGAACTTGAACTCATGATCATCATTGATATTCAGATTATACGTTGTAACGGCGTTGATTGTATTGTTACGTCGGTTACCTGCTGCGCGCAGAAAATGGTCCGGATTTGCGCCATTAGCCGTATACATATAGTAATTCAAATCATAAGCCGCCATAGCACCTGCGGCGCCCGCAGCCACAACCTGACCATCTGAATTGACGTAGACTGGAGCTCCCGCAGCATCTTTACGCGCCACACCAGCGATCCAAGAATCAGCAGCAGTAAAACGTGTGCCTGGTTGTGTCGTAATTTCTTCTTGATTGGAGAACGTATAATCAAAATCTACTTTCCAGTTTTTCATAATATTTACCGTCGCTCCCAAATTCAAATTCAAATAATTATTCTGGAAGCTAGCCGTGTTCGCCGAAGAAACCTCGCTCCACGGACTTCTGATCATCTTACCATTTTCATCATAGCCCATCGGGTAAAGCGAACTCCAACGATATAGGTACAACCAAGGATCGGCAGTTGTTGAGCTTGTTGTATATGGATATTCCTTTTTACGACGTGACACAATTGCACCCCCGCGGACAGTCACATATTTATTCAACTCAGTAGATAATCGCAAAGCAGCATTTGTACGTCTGAATCTATCATGGTCAGTAGGCTTCATCATCCCCGATTGATTCAACAATCCCATACTTAAATTATAATCTGTTTTCCCAGAAGTACCCGAGATACTTAGATCATGTTGCGATGTAGGCGCAGCCTTCCGAATCATATAATCTTCCACATTATAGGTACGTACACCATATTTTTTTGTAGGCTCAGCAGGATTTACATACCAGTCACGTCCATAAACAGTAGGATCATTGGCCCCAATTGTACTACCATATTTTTCTTTCCATTTAACAGCAAGGTCATAACTCTGTCTATTGACTTTATAGAATGCGCCTGCTTCAGTTTCGCCAATCCTTTCAGCAGCTTCAAGTGAATACTTAAGTGCATTCACATCACCCATGTTATAGTCAACTGCAGAATTCTGGAAAGAAAAGTTATTATTATAACTTATATTGAAGGTATCTCCACCTTTGGCGCCTTTTTTTGACGTAATCAAAACAACGCCGAATGCAGCCTTCGCACCATAAATGGAAGCTGCCGCTGCATCTTTCAATACGGTAATAGATTCCACATCCGCAGGATTAACCAATTGAATACTCGGAATCTCCACATTATCCAATAAGATCAAAGGATTCGACTGGCCTGCTATCGATCCAATTTGCCCCCTAATCTTCATCACAGGATCTGAACCAACTTCGCCGCTCGGAACGACCACGGTTAAACCTGGAGTAGTCCCTTGAATACCACGCCCCACATCCGCGATAGCACGTCCCTGCAAATTGTCTTTTACATTAATTGATGAAACCGCCCCGGTTAAATTCCCTTTCTTTTGGGTACCGTAACCAACCACGACCACCTCATCCAACGATTGATTATCGACTGCTAACGTTACGTTAATGGAATTCGAAGTGACAGTAACATCTTGCGTAATATATCCGATTGAAGAAAAACGCAATTTGCTTCCTACGGCAGCTGTAATCTTAAAACGCCCCTCTGCATCGGTTTTAGTAGATGCACTTCCGCCGATGACAGAAACGCTTACTTCAGAGACTGGACCTTTTCCATCCGTTACAGTACCTTGCACCGTATTTTGAACCGTAGTTTTCGATAAAGAGCGAAGAAGAGCGCTCGGTAAGTTAGAGCTACTCAACGCGCCTTCTTTCTTTACGAAAGAATAGGATTCAGAAGGAAAACTCAATCCAAGAGCAACAGAAAATAGTACAAATTTTCTCATTGATTATAGAGTTTTAAAAATAAATGATTCTAGTTAGTATTGTTAGTTATTCGTTAGCATTGTTTGCCATACCTCATTCAAAATCGTTGTATAGCAGGTACTTTTTACGCATTTGCTTGTAAACCTTTAAGTCCGCAGCCCAAGAATCCCGGATCCGCAATTCAGACTCCCCCGCAATAATTTGCTTGCGCAGTTGGTCTGTACCAGCCAGCTTGTCAAAAAACTCAGGTCTCGCAAAAAAAGTTGCTTTGTCGGGTGTTTTCTGATAGAAGTCTAAAAGATATTTTAGTGTGAATTTTTGCTCATCAGGATTCAGCTCACGTAGATCTATACCATAATTTTTGACTCCTTTTCCTTCCACATGTTTTGACATACCGTGACGTTCACCAGGCGTAAACGTAAAAGATCCATACACTGGATTTGTATACCCGAGAACCTGGAAAGGCCAGTCAGTACCGCGGCCTACCGAGATATCAGTACCTTCAAACAAGCATAAAGACAGATACAGACGCACGGAAAGTTGATTAGGCAAACTCGGAGATGGAATTACCGGCAAGTCATACATCTTCTTATGATCCCAGTTTTGAACTTTTATGATCTCTAGGTTAGCCTGACGCCCATTCTCTAACCATTTTTCCCCATTGATCATCTGCGCGAGTTCACCGATCGTTAACCCATGGATCATTGCGATTTTATGCCAGGAAACATCAGACTTGAATTTATCGTCGTGCCGCACAGGCCCATCCACCTGGTCACCATTTGGATTGGGGCGATCCAGCACAATGAGTTTTTTATTGTGCTTTGCGCATAACTCCATAACTCGATGTAGTGAGGTAATATACGTATAGAAACGCGCACCAACATCTTGTAAGTCAAAAATCATCACATCAATGGAATTGACAATCGAATCTTGTTTTTTATTTCCTCCATACAGCGTAAACAAAGGCAAGCCCGTTTTGCGATCTATGTCATTACTAAATTTCTCTCCACGTTCAACATTACCACGAAAACCATGCTCTGGAGCAAAGGCAAACTTCAGATCCACTTTATTTTCAAGCAGAACATCCACTAAGTGCCTTTTATCCACCCCCACGATGGAAGTTTGATTCCCCATAATACCAACTTTCTTGCCTTTTAGCTGCGGTAAATAAGACGATAATTGATCAGCTCCGGGAGTAATAGCAACACCAGCAATATCTTTCACAGCGCCGATCGTATTGTTTTTACCCACCTGAACAGATCTTCGTGTTTGACCACAAGAGGCTAGAGAAAGAAGAGCAACCACACAGGTTAACGTTAGTAAGGTATATTTCATCATAAATAGACTATTTGCTCACACATAAATGCAGTTTTATGCATGAATAATTGAAAATCAGAATAAAAGTAAGTAGAAGTTTTCGTTTTTAAAACAAAATTCCTTATAAAAACGCAAAAGAAAGTAAGTGAACACTTACAAATAATAAAAAAAAGAGTGTTAAATCCGCAACTTGGAAAGCAAAAAAAAATCAATCTTAAAGACATACAAGCCTTATATACAGACAATTAAATGCGATACATTATTTAATTATCTATATATAAAACAACAGAAAAAAATAGCAAGATTAATATTTAACAACTCGTTAACAATACAGCATGACACGGCAAACCTGCAAAGTATATAATAAAGCTGTCACATTAAGCACATGCCCTCACTGTTTGCGCAAAAAAAAGCAAACAGCTTATAAAATCCGATTTTATAAGAGAAAGTCAAATTAAGGCAGAGGGTTTAATTTAAGATCAGCAAGATGTTTTCTCAATCGCTGCATAAACTTATCCCCCGGATCATCTTTACCTGTGATATATTTCGGATCAGTTTCCTTCCATAAGGCAGTCTTTTTAAAGCGCTGGTACTCATGATGACCGATCACATATTCAATGGGATACATCTTACTGAGGTAACGAATAAGTTCTTCATTTGCATTTAATTGGGCATCAGTCAAGGGATTCTGACGGCTACCTATATTCTCGATACCGATCGCACAGTAGTTGAGTCCAATAGTATGTCGGGCAAAAACGGTATCGGGCAAAAATTGATAGATTGTTCCATCGCGATCAATGACAAATTGAGAAGAAACATTCAGGGCACTGGCTTTCGTCAGTTCAGGTCTTCCCGGCAGTTTCACCGGATTGAAAGTATTGAATGTTGCTTTTACACTGTTGTTTGCAGTCCAATGCACCACAACTATTTTAGGATGAATAGTTGGCGTAGCTTGGCTTAACCCATGTCTATTCTTCAAATAATCCAGGGACAATTGTATACGTTCTTGATTCCAAGTGATTGGCTTTTGGACAATCGTGGGTGATTGGGCGAAAAGCGAAAATGGAAGTACGACAAAGAAAAATTTTATTAAGTATTTCATTACGAAAAATATTATATGAAGAAAGCCGCTGTTGCGGCTTTCAAATTTAAACTATTCTTTGGTATCCCACCAAACCGGGAATGACCATATATCGTCATTTAGCGCATTTGGATGAGATGCTTTCAGATTATCTGAATTATAATTGATTTCGTGAGAAACCTGACGTACTCTTCTAAACTGTTTTCCGATTGGTATTTTCGTCTGAGCGGCGGCGGTTACTGTATATTCGTAAGGCACAGCCCAACCCGGATACACGGAATTACTGAAATCATAACGACGCATATCGTTCCAATTCTGTTGTGAGAATGATAGGGCAATAAATTTCTGCATCATAATTTTTGCCAGTGTGATATCTCCAGCAGTGCCAATACCTTTATTAAGGAAATTATCAATTTTAGTTTGGTCCATCGGGGATTTACTCACATTAACATTTCCGTAAGTGTTTAATTTGGCATTCATTAAATCTATATGTGCTTTAATTCCCTCTTTATACGCGTTAAAAGCACCAGCTTTGTCTCCTTTATTGAACAAAACCTCCGCTTTTATAAAACACATTTCTGGATAAGCAACTAAATGAGTCGGTGCATCTGGACGAGAATAAAAAGTTCCGGAAGCTGCGATCGTCCCGCCTCCCTCTTCCGGCGAATCCTTCCATCTCGCAATATCAGACTTATCGCTATCATATCCTTTAGAGCTGCTTTTAATTGAAACATAAACGGTATCTCCCCAACGCGCAGTGTTCGCTGTATTTATGTACCAAGAATGCGGCGCCACTTTGCGTCCATTACTTTCGATTTCCTCATCTTTCTCGTTAAAAGAAGGTGTTATAGGCCCTGATTCCATACGGATTTTTGACAACATATCAACCCCTTTTGACCGAACGAGCTCCTTAGGATAACCAAATTCCGCCCAAGGAATTAACTTATCTGCGCGTGGGTCTTCAATACCTTTATTATCAAAGTTAGTCAACAGATCGACATACCATTTTGTTAGTAAAGTATTCATATTCATACCTGCATTATTGAACACAATGGATGTTTTTACGGGATCCGCAAACAGAATATCGCCAATATTATCCGTAGCATCGTCCATATGGGAAACTACGGTACTTTCGCCGATTGCTAATGGAGCCTTATTTAATGCTGCCAAGATCTCATCTGGTTTGTATAAAGCACTCTTTTTTGAAAGGTTATTTAACCATCGTGCTTTCAGCCCATAGCACATTTTCAACCATTTATTAACATCCCCTCCATTCCAACTATCACCTGCAGACAACGGAGCCGCCGTATTCGGCTGAGCCATACTAAAATATTCAATAGCTTTGTCAATATCTGCCAAGCAACCTTCAAAGATTACCTTGCCGTTATCAAATTTTGGCGTAATAATGGTACTTAAGGCTTCGGTATAAGGCATTTCTCCGTACCAGTCCGCCATGAGCATAAACCCCATTGCTTTAATAGCATGCAGTGCACCTAGATAATGGTAAGCACTTTCTGCAGTAGCTTTATCTTCCAGGTCTTTAAAATTAGCTCCTGCACCAACAAAGAAAAACTGATACGGCGTTGTCGACATGCCTGCTGCGGGGTTCCACCCGGCAACCAGACTATTTGAACTCGTGCTATTGACAAACGTCAGTTGCTGGGTCACAAATCCTGCTCGTGTACCCGCCGTTCCTTGCGCATATAAGTAATAATGCTGTATCCAAGCTAATCGACTTTGCACTGAAGCCACTGTACTCGACGGTGTATTGGGGTCAACATTGATATCTAACCAACCTTTACTACATGAAGAAAACAAAGTGAGAACCAACAGAAACGAAAGTATTTTTTTATAGCTATTCATAACTTTTCTATCTTAAAATCTAAAATTTAAACCAAACATAACACCTGCTGTACTTGGTACACCATTGTAATCTATGCCGACCGAACTGGAACCTGCCACACCAGATCCCGCTGCCGACGCTTCAGGATCAAGCCCCTTATAATTTGTCAATAACCAAAGGTTCGTACCTGTTAATGTAGCTGTTAAGCCTTTAACTACTTTTGAAATACCAGCATTTTTCAAAACACCATCCGAAAAATTATAGGCGACTGAAATATTGCGCAATCTCAACCAGTTAGTATTCACCATGAAGTTAGCACTCTCGCGAGCATAAAAATCACTCCAATAATCTTGGATAATTTTTTTACCGCTCGTTGGCACACCTTTAATATCATACATTTGATCTGCCATAAACGTAAACGTTTTATCTTCAAAAACTGGAGACTCATTGGTTCCACCATTACGGATAGCCCCAGATAATATCAACTTATCCCGATCCTCCGTGCGCTTACTCATACCATTAATTGTCATGGCATAATCTGTACCGTTGTAAATATCTCCACCTATACGAAAATCAAATAAGAAGGAAAGGTTAAAGTTTTTATAGGTCAAACTATTATTAAATCCGCCGGTCAACTTAGGCTCACGATTTCCAATATCATAAGTCGTTTGGTTATCACTCGTCGGCATACCTGTATTGGCATCCAAAACGACTTTCCCATCTGGAGTGCGTGTCCATTTTGAGCCCGAAATCGCCATAAAATTTCCGCCGTTAAAAGATGCTGCTTTCGCATTACCAACCTGAACATCTGTCACATACAAAATATTTACACCTGCCAACAGATTATCTACAGTTCCTTTATTTCTGGACATATTCAAGGTCGATTCCCACACAAAATCGTTCTTAACAATTGGCTTACCTGTCAAAGACAATTCCATTCCCTTATTATATATATCACCGCCATTGAGTGAAATAAAAATATAACCTGTTGACTGTCCCAAACGAGGAGATAAGATCTGGTTATAGGAGTTGTTGGTATAATAGGCATAATCCACACCCAATCGCCCTTTAAAGAAGCGCAATTCAGCACCTACTTCAAACGAACCTGTTGTTTCAGGTTTTAAAAATGGATTGCCTTTCTGCCAATTATTTCCCGCTCCAACTATTCCTCCTAAATATTCAACTGGCCGCCAAAGATAAGTGTTTGTCACATAAGGGTTAGCATCTTTTCCCACGCGGGCCCATGAGGCTCGTAATTTACCAAAGTCCAACCAATCAGGACGATTATCCTTCATCAACTCAGTAAACACGAAACTACCTCCAATAGATGGATAAAAATAAGATCTATTGTCTACAGGTAGTGTCGAAGTCCAGTCATTTCTTCCGGTTACATTCAAGAACAACATGTTTTTATATGAAGCCCTTAGCTCACTATACAAACCAAAAAGACGCTTTTTTGTATTGTTTACCGAAAATTGCTTATTAGCGGCCGCAATATTTTCAAAGCTATAAAAATTATCAACCTCAAAATGGTATCCCATACGACGATTTGTCGTCGTCTTTGTTTGTTCAGAGAAAAATCCGATTAAAGCCCCTAAATCAAAATCGCCTACTTTTTTATTAAAATTGGACATGATATTGGAGGACCAATAGTTGTATTTAAAATCACTTTCTGACATCATCCCCTGTTGCCATGGTTTTTTGATCGCACCTCCTTCACCGATAATCGTTGAGTTTTTTGTAAGGTAACTATCCATCCCCACACGATAGGTCAGGTTCCACCAGTCAAAAATAGGCATTGTAGCATTGATGCTTCCGGTAATACGTTCGGTATTATCTCCTAGTATATTTTTGTTGATTGTCCAATAAGGGTTCTCAATATCGTCTTCCAAAGGCTGACGCCCTTCAAACATCCGATATTTTGTCCCATCATCGTTGAGGTATTTTTTCATATTGTCGCTTCGCGACCAGCTGTAGAGAGACTCCATGGCACCTGTGCCGCCTGATCCCCATAGACCGGCAGAAGTCAGGGTTTTATCTGTGTTTGCTAGCGAATATCCTACATTGGCACCCACCGTCAGTTTACCAAATTTCTGGTCCCCATTAAAGCGAAAAGTTGTTTTGTCAAAGCTCGTGTTGGGCACGATTCCCTTTTGATCAAAGCGGGAACCGGAAAGATAAAATGAACCATTTTTATTACCACCCGACAAATTGACAGAATTATCAAATACTGTTGAATGTTGAAAAAAATCTTTCACGTTATTATAGACAACATCATTACTCCCAAACTTTTCACCCCAGGATTGAGTAGTATAATCATCCAGCACACCGGCACTATTGTAGTAACCACGTTTGTATTTCCCCTGTTGTTCGGGCAACCGATTCACCCAGTTATTAGAAAATCTACTTGAAAAACCAATTTCAGTACGACCTTCCCGTCCTTTTTTTGTAGTAATAATAATAGCTCCCGCCGCCGCTCGCGACCCATATAATGCCGCCGCCGCAGGTCCTTTCAATACCGAGACATTATCAATATCTTCTGGATTAATATCCATCACACGGTTACTATTGGAAGTTGCTGTAGCTTGTGCCCCATCGAATGCACTATTTCCTCCGATAACTGTAGAGTTATCATAGATTACCCCATCTACAACAAACAGGGGTTGATTATCCCGCTCTAAAGATGTACCCCCACGTAAGATAATTTGTGCTCCAGCCCCCGCTGAGCCCGAAGCCTGCGTTACGTTGACACCGGCTATCTTGCCCGCCAATGAGTTAACCACATTGGCAGTCTTATTCTTCATCAATTCATCAGACTTGATATCCTGAACAGCATAACCTAAGGCTTTCTTCTCTTTTTTAATCCCCATCGCTGTCACAACAACCTCCTCAAGAGCTTCCTCGCTACCAGCAAGAGAAATATTGATTGTAGCATCCGAGCCTACGAGTTGCTGCCTTTCTTTAGAACCAACAGCCCTAAAAATTAAAATATCTCCGGACTCGGCTTTAATTGTGAAACTTCCATCTGGATTAGTTTGTGTACTGACAGGTTTACCTTTGATGCTTACCGTAACATTTGCCATCGATCCACCATCTGAGGCATTCGTTACTTTACCAGTAACTGTTTTGGTCTGTGCCCATAAACTGGTAGATAGCATCACTCCTGAGCAGATTAAGAGTAATTTTTTATTCATGGTATTTAGTTAGTTGTTAATAACTGATCATAACGGGAGATTCCAACCCGAGGTCTACACCAATTATATTACAATACTATAAAAAGAGAAGTATTTATGCAAGTTTATGCGTAATTATTTGAAAAAGAAATAAAAATAAAAATATTAACGCACGATTCGACATAAATTAACCCAAAAACAGATCGCATAAGCAATACAAAAACGCATGTATCAGCAAAATTTAAAGCCAAATTAGAATTAAACAGCATTTTCATCTAATCTGACTTCGCTTAAACCCCATTTAAATCGCATATTGAATGCATATATCAAGTAAAACCTAATGAAACAGCAAACTCCACAAACAAAAAAGCCATACTAATGCACGAAACGCTTATTATTTAATACAAAAAACTAATTAATTTCTACAATTATACGGTGCTTGTTCGGTGCTGATACGGTTATTATTCGGTGCTCAAACGGTTATAACCGTTTAAGGTTTGTGTAATCTCCGTTATATATCCCTGCAAGATTTGTATTATTGTAGAAGTTATAGTATTGATAAACATGTATTTATTTTGTACCTTAAGCAGAAATAAATACAATAAACTTAAATTATGGCAATTATTAAAAACGGAGCGAACGGCACGCTTTCGGGTAAAGCTGGTTCAGTTGTTTTCGTTACAAATGGGAACACAACTTACGCAAGAGGTTTACCAAAGAAAACCAGCAAAAAGCCCACTTCTGAGCAGGTTGTGGCACGTTCGCGATTTTCCATTATTCAAAAATTCATGTCACCGATACTCCCCTTTATAAGGATTGGATTTAAAAATTATAATCCTAGTAAAAAGGCACATAGTAATGCAATGTCCTATAACCTTAACAATGGCACAGAAAAAACAGCAAATGGTTATAGGATCAATTATGAGGATTTTCGCGTAAGTAAAGGGTCTCCCAATCCCATTACATCCTTCATGTTTGACCTTGATAGGAAGAACGGCACATTTACACTCTCATGGGAATACGATGCAAATATTGCTACACAGTACCATCAGGACTCAAGTAGTTGCCAGATCGTTTTGTATAATGCTGAGGAGATGCTAATAAGCAATGTCTTTGCAAATGAAAGCCGCAACATCCTCAAGCATAAGTCGCAATCTGTCGAGTTAAGCGAAACCCAACATATCGGAACATACCACATCTATGTATATTTCTATAAAACAAATGGAAGTAATGAATGTACAGACAGTAAATATCTTGGCACCTTCGAATGGCAGAAGATACAAACCTAAGGAGCCAAGTTAATCTTAACATCATAATGTTTTTTAATATAGGCCTGTTGCTCGACAGAATCTGTCTCCAGATCATGAATAGCACGATCACGCTCCTTGTCCACCTCCATCTTGACAACACAGCGATAAAATCGGAACACATCCTTTTCAGTCTCCAGAATCAACCGCGGTACCCGGGCAGGTTTACCGGTTTCATCCTTGGCAACCATGGTAAAATAAGAGGAGTTACAATGCTTTGTTTCACCTGTCTGAATATTCATGGCCTCCACACGGATTCCCACTTCCATCGATGAATTACCGACATAGTTAACCGAAGCAATTAACGTAACCAGCTCTCCTACTTCAATTGGTTTCAAAAAATCAACCTTGCCAACAGAAGCTGTGACGCAATAATGTGCCGAAAACTTAGATGCTACCGCAAAAGCTATTTGATCCATCAAAGACAAAATATATCCCCCATGGATCTTTCCTCCAAAATTAGCATTAGATGGTAACATCAACTGTGATATTCGGATCACCGACTCACTAACGGTTTTATAAATCTCTTCCATATCCCTAAATTTACTCTGGACAGGCCAAAAATCAAAACAAAATCAGTCTGTTTCAGCAAATACGGTCTTTTGTGATCTAAAAAAGACAAATTCGTTCTGCCATTCGGTATAGAAGCATATCTCAGACGAATAGTAAGATCTAAAAAAAGCAAAAGGGATATCCGAAATGTCAGATACCCCTTTTCCAAATAGTACAAAAACTCTTTATTTGATTTTTTCAGCGATATAAGGACTTTCATTGCTCAAACGATCAATAGCCTTTACCGCAACATACTGCAATTTTTTATTATTCAATGCCGTCGGTACATCTTTCGTCGTAACTCCGGGTTCCAAGATCTCATATTTCCATTCGCCACCATAATTCAGGTATAACACCCATTGTGCGACCTGGTCAATTTGCTGATGTTGCCATTTTAAGAACATATTATTTCCTTGTGGCGTCAATAGTAAAGTGGGCTTCAGCAAAGGATTAGCATTGAGCCATGGACTTGGCGGAACCAAGGCTTTAGATTGATAAGGACCCTCCACAAGCGCCTGAGTCATTGCTGGATTTTTGGTCAGTCCGGCCAAACTCCAATGGATGACGCCATCGCGGTTATCCGGCAAAATATTACGTGCTGCGGCAACCTGATTCACAATCTCCTTCACATATTCAGGGCCTCGTCTTCCGACTGTATTAATACCCGGCCAAAGATGCCGCCCCATTGTATTCTCACTTTCCCACCATTTTAATAAAGCCGTATAGCTTTGTTTCACAGGTTGGATAGGCCAATAAAGCTGTGGCGCAAAATAATCAATCCAGCCTTTATTCAACCACAATTTAGCATCCGCATATAACATATCATATTGACTCGATCCCTGAATTCCAGCAGGATATCCCGGCTTCCAAATTCCAAAAGGGCTAATACCGAATTTCACAAAGTTTTTTTCCCTTTTTATATCCTTATAGATACGCTCAATAAAGGTGTTTACACTGTTTCTTCTAAAATCACCACGTGACAAGGTTCCACCGTTGCGTTTAAACTCATTATAGCTGTCCGAATCCGGAAAATCTTGTCCACCATTATATTCGGCATAGGGATAAAAATAATCGTCGAAATGCACCCCGTCAATATCATAACGCTTAACGATATCCATCACAACATGTGCCGCATGTTCTTGCGTCGATTGTTTGGATGGATCAAACCAGTAATAACCCTGTTTTAGCTTAACCACAGACTCTGGCATTTTACGCGCCATCGAAGCCGATGTTACAGCCCCACCAGCAGTATGATGAGCACGATAAGGATTCAACCAAACATGGAGTTCAATTCCCCGCTTGTGTGCCTGCTCAACCCAAAAATCAAGTGGATCATAATAGGGTGAGGGAGCTTGGCCTTCCGTTCCTGTCAAAAAATAAGACCAGGGTTCAAGATCACTCTTATAAAAAGCATCTGCCGAAGGGCGCACCTGAAAGATAACTGCATTGAAATTATTCTTCTTCAAAAAGTCGAGGATACCAATCGCTTCTTGCTGCTGTTCGGCAGTACTGAGATTATTTTTGCTCGGCCAGTTGATGTTGGCTACAGAAGCAACCCAGGCCGCACGAAACTCACGGGGCACGGGTGGAAGATCAACAACGATATCCTTCTTTTTTTCAACCGTCGGCTGTTCTTTTGTTTCTATCGTATTTTTCATCCGCTCTCTCTTCGGAACTGAAGGGGGATCTTTTTTTACAATTTCAACATTGGTATTCGTATTCACAGGTTCTTGTTTTTTATTTTTCTTGGAAGAACAAGAAGACAAAAGAAAGAGTGCCGTAGTTAAAAATAATAAGGAACGTTTCATCAAGCTATAGAATATTGTGTTTTTTTCAAACTAATCCCAAAACTAAGCTAAATTTCAATAGAAAAGAAATTTAGCGATTGCTCATCCGTTTTAAAAATATATTTCGGTCCAATGAAAAGACACTGCATATAGTTGCTCATAAGACTGCAAAGCAAGCTATGCGAATCTTCAGATCAATAACGTAGTTCTCCTTTAAAGATAACATGCTCGAGCTTGAGGTCATCCGTAAATACAATGATGTTAGCAATGCTTCCTGGATTTAAATTCCCAATATCGCTTCGTTGCAATAGCTTAGCTGGATAAGTCGTAGACATCCGGATTGCCTCATCCAGGGGAATCCCGACATGTTCCACACAGTTTCTGATTCCTTCAAATAGGGAAATTGCCGCACCTGAAATGGTTCCGTCCGGCAAGGCGTAATAGCCATCATTCAAGACATGCTGATAGATCCCTTTAGTACATGCCGCAACCGCATCGGTAATCATAAACAAACGCTCGCCCATTTGCCGTTTGGCGATTTTTACAGCTTCAAAGCTGACATGATGTCCATCCACAATGATGCTCGCACAGGCCTTGCTATGATTAAAAATAGCACCGACCAAACCTACTTCGCGATGATGCAGCGGCGACATGGCATTGAACAGATGGGTACTCGTTGGAATTCCCGAATCGTAACCATGTGTTCCTCCCTCGAAAGTAGCATTACTATGCCCCGCACTGAGCAGCAGCTGATAACCTTGCAAATACGTCAGCACCTCGTCCGAAAAACATTCAGGGGCAATGGTCATCATTTTGACAACTTTATTTCCCTGCAGCAGATCTTTTATCCTTTCCTTTGTTGGCGTTATAATCAGTTCTTCAGGATGAGCTCCCCGTTTTTTTGCATTCAGAAAGGGACCCTCTAGATGCAGGCCTAAAAAGGCATCATGATGATAGTCCTCAGCGATACGAATGGCTTCTTTGAATACTTGAATCGTATTTGTTGCCAAAGTCATCATATAGGAAGTCGTCCCTTTATCAATCAATCCGTTGGAGATCCGTTCCAAAGAGTCCAAGGTAAGTTCGGCAGAATACAAATCCGAACCATCACCATACAATTGCAGGTCGACTAAGCCCGCACAAATATTGGTTCCTTTGACATCAAGGAGCTGATATCCTTCTGGGAGATCCTGCTCGTCGACGATACCAACAATTTTTCCTTCATCCAGAAGCAACGCCCGCTGTTCCATAATTTCACTACCGGTATAGATCTTACCGCCAATCAATGCTGTTTTTTTCATTAAAAATAATTATTACATGTTATCCGGTCTGACGGCACAATTCATCACACTTCCTCAGCTAAAGTTAGGATTTGTGTCTTCGTTATCCCAAAATTTTTGCTTTTTAATTTTAACTTTTTAATTTACTGTTGTAACTTAGTTCCATGTACTTTTTCAGAAAGCGCAATGCCGATCGCCCTACAAATGGCAGCATTAAAGCCATGCATATCATTAATGCAACGGCCATTATTGTCTTTTTATTGGGGTTGATCTACAAAATATTTTTTTCATCCTAAACAAGCAACCATGTCAAAAAAAGAGATCTTCAACACAGACAAAGCTCCTGCGGCAATAGGCCCCTATAACCAAGCAATTAAAGCCGGCAATACCCTTTATGTTTCCGGACAGATTCCACTTGTCCCAGAGACAATGGAGCTGATCTCATCGGGCGTAAAAGATGAAGCTCATCAGGTGTTGAAAAATGTCGGAGCCATTTTAACGCATGCTGGATACACATTTCAGGATGTGGTCAAGGCATCAATCTTTTTAAGCGACATGGGCAACTTTAGCCTAGTGAACGACGTTTATGCCGAATATTTCAAGGAAGCCCAACCGGCACGTGAATGTGTAGCTGTGAAGACCTTGCCAAAGAATGTCAATGTCGAGATTTCGGTCATTGCCTGGAAAGATTAATCCGTGGAAAATAACAACGAAACAGTAAGCCGCGGAAAATATCTTTTCGCGGCTTTTTTGGCTCCCTTCATTTGGGGTTTCATGTCCATCCCCGTCCGCTGGATACGGGAATACCCTGCCGAGGACATTCTATATTTTAGAATAGTTACGGCCTTAGCTGTACTTTGGCTCTATCTCTTGCTGTTCCAACGGAAAACGTTGCGCTCAGACATTCAGAAATTTAGAGATCTATCGAAAAATGGTAAAATTAAGCAGACGGTCCTGATTGTCCTTGCTTCCCTGTTGATCTTCGGCAACTGGTTCACCTATATTTATGCCGTCAACCATATCAGTATCCAGTCTGCAGCTCTCGCCTATCTGACTTGCCCCTTGATTACCGCAGCAGCAGCCTATTTCATCTTAAAAGAAGAACTGCGCCCGATTCAGAAGGTGGCTCTCCTCATTGCCTTTGGCAGTGTCTGTCTGCTGGCCAAAGGATCGCTGAATGATGTTTTATGGGCAGTCACTATCGCCACTTGTTATGCATTCTATCTTATCATACAGCGCATAGCCACAGGTTTTAATAAACTCAACCTGTTGGTTGTGCAATTGACTATCTGTGCACTATTTGTTATCCCCAAATTGATCTATAATCATCATGAGATCCCTACAGATCCTGTCTTCTGGGGTACAATCATGCTGATTGCAGTTATATTCACCATTATTCCACTATTTCTGAGTATGTACGCTTTGATTGGTATTTCCTCTACCACCACAGGTGTATTGCTATACATCAATCCAATCATTGCCTTCACCTTGGCAGCAACCTATTTTCAGGAACCTGTTCCCTTCGTCAAGTATCTGGCTTACGGTATAATACTGGTTGCGATCGTTCTTTTTAATAGTAGCAATTTCCGCCAGACCAGGAAAAATTCTACAAAGCTGTAGCGAAACCGACAGTGCAGACGTATTTATATCATAAATAACTAATCAATTAAATACAAATCATGAAACATGACAAGTTATTGTACATTGCGCTGTTTTTGTTCATCGCTTTGATTTCCTGTAAAAAAGAGAGCCTTTCATCGGGATATTGGGAAGAATTAGCCGCAAAAAAACGAACGGAAATCGAACAGTTAATCACTTCTAAAAAAGCCATAGACAAGGAAGAATGGTATGTAAAAAAAGTGCAAAATTACTGGTGTGGCGAAAGCTATTTTGCCATGCACAAGTCGCTTGAAAAGGATTTTGACAAGCTGTGGCAGGAATATCGGGATCTTGTAAAAAAAGAATTTGATGCCGGAATCACGGAAGGTATTATTTATGAGCCGTGTGATGACTACTATTGGTATGATTATTCCCCTCTGGAATTAGTTGTTGAGAATCAAAAAGCCAAATTAATTTTTGTACAAGATCTCACCGCCGAAAAATGCCGCGAACTCTTGCCTGATCTTAAGAAGAAGATGGACGATTATCAAAATAAGCTGACCTGCACCGGCACGGACAAGTGGGACGTAACCCCCATTCCGGGATGCTATACTACCTATTTGCCCTTTTCACGAGCTAATGATTACAGTGAAATAAAAAAAACAGTGAGCCTTTACAATGCGCTCTACCTCAGGCTATCCTCTTTAGAGTCTCCAGCTTGTACACAAGGTCCTACACCAAGTTTTAAATCGCTGACCTGTGAAAACGGAAAACCAAAGGTCAACTACACCTGGAATTAAATCTTTATAAATAATCTGGCTTATCACCATNNATGGTGATAAGCCAGATTATTCACTTTTCCTTTCAAAGGAAGATACATTTCCAGCAAGGAACAAAAAATGACAAAACACATTTAATTAAAAATCAACAACTTAACCAGAATACCTAGGCATTTGTATCAACTTTGTTTCCCAAAATTTTTGATTTTTCATCAACAGTAGTAAATTAGTGCTCAATTTAAGGGGAATCACACCCCCTTTTGCTCCTATCACTTCAGTATTGAATAGCATACAATAATCACTGATTTTGCTTTCCAGTCATATTCAATACGTTTTTCCTAACCGACATGCTAAATGGAATTAGCCCATTACCGTGGAAAAAATCTACTGTTATGAAAAATATGTATATAAAACTGAATATAACACATATACTATATGAATAACAAATTATACACTACACTAAGGATGTTGAGTATTGTTCCGACAATGCTCTTTTCGGCATCTTTACTTCATGCGCAAAGCAGCCAAGTGAAAGGGACGGTTGTCGATGCTAAAACGAAAGCTCCACTTGTGGGTGCTACTATCAAAGTACTAGGCACATCAACAGCTAGTTCTACAGATAGCAAAGGAGCATTCCAAATCAATGTAGACGATAAAAATCGTGTTCTGAATATCAGCACGATTGGCTACGAAAATAAAACGGTCACACTTGGACCAGGCGAAACAACAGTTACCGTAAGCATGGATGAACAGACCCGTCAGCTTGAAAGTGTTGTTGTTACCGCTCTTGGTATCAGCCGTGCACAGAAATCATTGACTTACTCTACCCAACAGGTCAACGGGGATGAACTGAACAAGGTAAAAAGTACCAACTTAGCCAACAACTTGAACGGTAAGGTAGCAGGGGTCAATATTGCTTCCAGCTCATCAGGACCAGGTGGTTCCGCGAAAGTCATTTTACGTGGTAATAAATCGGCTTCCGGCAACAACCAAGTATTATATGTTGTCGATGGTGTCCCGATCAACAACCAGACATTGGCAAGCCAGCCAGACAACGTCTTTGGAGGACAGCGTGACGGCGGTGACCCTATTTCATTGATCAACCCAGAAGATATCGAAAATATCTCTGTATTAAAGGGGGCATCCGCTGCAGCCTTATATGGTAGCCAAGCAGCCAATGGAGTTATCTTGGTGACAACAAAATCAGGTAAACAAGGCCGCACAACGATTAATTTTTCTTCAAGTGCACAGATAGAACAAGCTGTATCCACGCCTAAATTCCAAAATCAATATGGCCAAGGTTCAGGTGGCAAGAACAGTAATACCAGTGTATTCAGCTGGGGTGACAAAACCAATGGCACCAACTATGATAATCTAGGTGAATTTTTCCGCACAGGGAGCAACTTCACCAATTCATTGACATTATCTGGAGGTAACGAAAAAAATCAGACTTACTTTTCTTATGCCAACACCCTTGCAAAAGGTATACTCCCTGAAAATGACCTGATGCGTCACAACTTCAATCTCAAAGAAAGTGCTACATTCTTCGATGATAAGTTGACCGTTGAAGGTAGCGCCAACTACATTACCCAAAAATTGGATAATGCGCCTTCTTCAGGTTTTTATTACAATCCATTGGTTGGAACCTATCTATTACCTCGTAGCCTAAATATCGTAGATTACAAAAATTACGAAACGTTCAATACAAGCCGCAACCTTAATGAACAAAACTGGTTCAGCCTAAGTGATAGTCCTACAACACAACAAAATCCATGGTGGATCGTCAATAGGAACCCGACACGCTCAACCCGAAACCGTTTGCTTTTAAATGGTAGTGCAAAATATAAGGTAGCCCCATGGATTAGCATTCAGGCTAGAGGAAGTGTCGACCGCACTTCAGAGGTTTGGGACCGCAAAGTTTATGCGAGCACGCCAAATCCTTTAGGAAAAGCAAATGGTAACTATAATTATACAAATACCACCATTACACAGCAATACGGTGATGTCGTTGCCAATATGAACTTTAATGTCAGCGATAAATTTCAGATCACTGGATTGGTCGGAACAAGCATCACTGACTGGAAAACCGAAGGTGTAGATTTTAATACAGGTATTGATGGATTAAAAATCCCGAATCAATTCTTTATTCAAAACACAACAACACCTGTCACTTCGACATTATCCGCTAACCGGAGACAGCTGCAATCGGTATTTGCATCTGCAAACTTAGCTTACGACAACTGGATCTATTTAGATCTGACCGCTAGAAATGACTGGTCGAGTACATTAGCATTCACAGGAACCAAATCTTTCTTCTATCCATCTGCAGGATTGGGCATCGTATTGAACGATAAATTAAACTTACCTGAATTTGTCAATATGGCCAAGGTCCGTGGTTCGTATGCGGTAGTGGGTAATGACTTACCTCCTTACACGAGCTTATTAACAAATACAGTGAATCCATACGCTGTATTGACAGTGAACGATATTGCCTTCTTAAAAACATTAAAACCTGAAAAAACGAAATCTTTTGAAATCGGGACAGAATGGCGTATGTGGAACAACCGTTTGAATGTTGATGTAACTTACTACAAAACAAACACGACGAATCAATTCTTTAAAGTCGCCGCAAGCCAGGCATCATTAAACAAACAATATGCTATTAATGCTGGTGACATCCAAAACCAAGGAGTTGAAGCATTGGTTTCTTTGGATGCCATCAGAAATGACGATTTCAAATGGACAACAAGTATTAACTTCACTTACAACAAAAACAAAATAAAAAAACTAGCAGATGCTGTTCCTGAATTTAATCTAACAGGTGAAAATCAAAACAACTTTGCTTCCAAACTTGAAGTGGGAGGTTCTTTTGGTGATATCTATGGACAGGATTTTGTTCGTGATGACCAAGGGAGAATTATTATTTCAGAAGACGGCATCCCTCAGAAAACAAGCGCATACACTAAATTAGGGAATTCAAATCCAATTTGGCAAATGGGCTGGAATAACAGTTTCAATTACAAAAATTTCAATTTAAGTTTCTTGATTGACGGAAAGTTTAATTATGATGTCATGTCAATTACACAGTCTGTGATGGATGGCTACGGAGTATCTGAAGCAAGTGGAGCGGCCCGTGCAAATGGAGGTGTTTCTGTAAACGGTGTCACACCAAATGGAACCCCTGTTTCTGTCGTGGATGCGGAGAAATGGTATACCTCAACTGGCGGTATAGGTCCAGTCAGCAGCCAATATATTTATGATGGAACGGTTGTGAGATTACGCGAATTGACTTTCGGTTATGACTTCAACATCAAAGATAGCTTCTTCAAAAAACTGCGTGTAAATGCTGTGGGAAGAAACCTATTCTACATTTCGAAAAAAGCTCCTTTCGACCCAGAAGTAACCATGTCAACAGGAAATGCGTTAAGCGGTGTAGATATCTTTATGATGCCTGCAACCCGTAACTACGGACTTACATTAAATGCAACTTTCTAAACGATCAACAATGAAATTTAATAGCAAACATATATCCAAATTCTCACTTGCAATTTTACTCCTTGGCGGAATAATGACCAGTTGCACAAAGAATTTTGAAGATTACAACAAGAACAATATTGGATTGACCGATGAAGATCTAAAAGGTGATGGACAAGATCTTGTACTTTTTCTAAAAAATGCCCAGATGTCAATCTATAACTTTTCAGGCGCCGGAGACCCGAACTCTTATCAGGTCCAACAAAACCTAAATGCAGATGTTTTCTCAGGCTTTTTCATGTCCCCTACACCTTTTAATAGTGGCCAGAACAACCTGAATTATGCGATGGTTAATGGATGGAATGGCGAACCTTTCCAGGTATTATATCTTAACGTTATCAAATCCATTGAAAAGTTAAAAGGCAATGGACTTGCAGAAACATATCCAGCATTATGGGGTTCGACATTGGTCATCAAAGTAGCAGCTGCCAGCCGTGTTACAGATATCTATGGTCCTATTCCTTATAGTAAAGTAGGTACCTCCAACACTGTACCATACGACAAACAATCCGATGTATATGCAGCTTTCTTCAAAGAGCTCGACGAGGCTGTAACAGCATTAAAATCGTACAAAGCGGATAGTCCAATGGCTGCTAAAATTGACCAGATCGATCTTGTATTTCCTAATTCCGATAATCAGGTCCGTTTTAAAAATTGGTTAAAAATTGCCAATTCATTGCGTCTACGTTTGGCAATGCGCTTGGTAAAAGTTGATGCAGCATTAGCAAAAACACAAGCTGAAAAAGCGTTGGATCCTGCCAACGGAGGTGTAATGGAGAGTAATAGCGACAACTTTAAGATCACAGTTCCAGCAGACGGGACCTATAGCAACCCGCTTTGGTTTATTTCTAAAAACTGGGCTGATACGCGTATCAATGCAACACTTTCGTCGTATATGGTTGGGTTAAAGGATCCACGTATTTCCAAATATATGGCTCCCGTGGCTAAAGATGCGACAACAACAGCTTTCGCTGGTAAATACATCGGAATTCGTACAGGTGCTGAAGGTATCGAAAAGGATAAATACCAAAAGCTATCGGCTTTGAATACAGAAGGTACAACACCAACTTTTGTTGCAACAACAGCTCCTATATTGATGACTGCCGCAGAGGTTTACTTCCTTCGCGCTGAAGCAGCTCTTAGAGGGTGGAACAACGCGGGTGGAACAGCACAATCCCTGTATGAAAAAGGTGTAGAGACATCTTTCACTCAGTGGGGGGTAACAGCAGGAGCAAGCACTTACCTCAATGACAATACAAGTAAAGCAGCTGCCTATGTAGATCCTTTCAATGCAGAAAACAATGCTGATTCGCCGAGTTCCTTGACAATCAAATGGAATGAAAGTGCATCTAACGAAGAAAAATTGGAACGCATTATCACGCAAAAATGGCTAGCCATCTTCCCAGAGGGGCAGGAAGCATGGAGTGAATTCCGTCGTACAGGCTACCCACGCTTATTTCCTGTCGTAGTAAACAACAGCGGTGGACTGATTGATACCAAAATACAAATCCGTCGTTTACCGTTCCCTCAGAATGAATACAATACAAACGCAGCCGAAGTGCAAACCGCAATTTCCCTGTTAGGTGGTCCTGACAATGGTGGCACCCGACTTTGGTGGGATGTAGCGAAAGGAAATTTCTAACACTGATTTTTTCGCTATGCGAAGGCGGCTTAACGACAAAGTTAAGCCGCTTTTTTTTTGGTCGTTTTTAACCTATTACATTGAAAGGGGTCACTATTCTTTCGTTCAAATCAGCTATATTACATAAAAATCACACTATAGAGAAATTTCAAGATAGTGATGTAGCAATCGATTAAAATTGTCCGTTCTATTACTAAACCAAACACGCAATTATGAAAAATCTGTCCGTCCTAGGTATCACGTCCCTGCTCGCATGTACCATGCTCTTTGTCGTCTGTAAATCGGAATCCCATCTTGAAAATCCTTATAAAGAAAAGACTGAGAAAGAACTAGAAACGCTTTCAAATGAAAAATACAGTGAAATTATAGCGCTAGCCAGCCCAAAAGAATGTACTGATCCAGAAGATTGGAAAATAATAGACATCCAAACCGTATGTGGAACCAGTCATATCCCTTACCATCGTTCAGTTGACAAGATGACCTTACAAAACATGATCAATGACTACAATAAGTTGATGGAGATATATCAGCCCATGATGGCTCCACGAATAAATTGCACCCCCTATCAAAAACCATTAGATATTATCTGTAAGGAAGGAAAAGCTGCAATTAAATATGAAGATCCTCAGACAAACTAGCACTTGTAGCGCGGATAAACCCTAAAAAATTAAATTTTTCGTATTTTAGCCATTCGAGAAAAATGGCTGAATTAAGTTTAATTACCCCAATAGAATACCTCAAAGGTGTTGGTCCCCAAAAGGCAGATGTGCTCAAAAAAGAGTTGCAGGTGTTTACCATTGGCGACCTTTTGACTCAATACCCCTTCCGTTATATCGACCGAACAGAATTCCACAAGATACGGAAGCTGCATCCCGATATGATGGCGGCACAGGTCTTAGGGCGTCTGGTTTCACTACAGCTGGTAGGAGAAAAAAGAACCAAACGCCTCGTCGGCTCATTCAAAGATGAAACGGGTTCCATGGAACTTGTCTGGTTCCAGTCCATTCCCTGGCTCCAAAAATCATTGAAGGTAGGTTCGGCCTATATTATCTATGGCAAACCCAGCGAATTCAATGGGCAGCTGTCCATTACCCACCCCGAAATGGACCTGTATAATCCCCAGGTCAAACAGGCGGGCAACATGAGCTTACAGCCAGTCTACTCTTCTACTGAAAAACTCAAAAAATTCAATCTGGACACCAAGGGCATTCAACGCTTGCAACAGACGGCATTGGAAACCGTATTTCGGAGTATCGATGAAACGATTCCCCAGGAGATACTGGCAAAACATGAGTTAATTTCTCGTCAGCAGGCGCTAGCTTCCATTCATTTTCCGAGCAACCAGAAGGAATTGAATCAGGCGATCAAACGGATCAAATTTGAAGAACTGTTTTTCATCCAGCTCAAGCTGCTCAACAATAAACAGTTGAATACGCAGAAATTCAGGGGACAACGCTTCAATAAAGTGGGCGAAAAGTTCAATACTTTTTTTAATGAACGGCTTCCATTTCCGTTGACGGGTGCGCAGAAACGCGTTGTTAAAGAAATCCGTATCGATACCAATACCGGCGCGCAGATGAACCGTCTCGTGCAGGGCGATGTGGGCTCCGGCAAGACTGTTGTTGCCCTAATGAGTATGCTTCTCGCTGTCGACAATGGCTTCCAGGCCTGTATGATGGCACCGACAGAGATCTTAGCCACACAACATTACCATGGGCTCAAACAGCTCATCGGTGATGATCTGGTCAGCATCAAACTGCTCACCGGATCGACCAGCACCAAAGAACGTCGGCTGATCCATCAAGCCCTCGAAGATGGCACACTCGATATCCTGATCGGTACCCATGCACTGATCGAAGATAAAGTACAATTCAAAAACCTTGGCTTCGTCGTTATTGATGAACAGCACCGCTTTGGTGTAGAGCAACGTGCAAAACTCTGGCGCAAAAATGTTATTCCACCACATATGCTCGTCATGACAGCCACGCCCATTCCACGGACCCTAGCCATGACCATGTATGGTGACCTCGACATTTCGGTGATCGACGAACTTCCTGCCGGACGTAAGCCTATTAAGACGGTGCACTTCTTTGAAAGCTCCCGTCTGCGCATGTTTGGCTTTATGCGGGAGGAAATCGCCAAAGGCAGACAGGTGTATCTCGTCTATCCGTTGATCAAAGAAAGTGAAAAGCTGGATCTGATCTATTTGGAAGCGGGCTTAGAGAATTTGCAACGCGAATTTCCCCTCCCACAATATAAGATCAGCATTGTCCATGGCAAGATGCCCGTAAAAGATAAGGATTTTGAGATGCAGCGCTTTGTGAAGCATGAAACACAGATCATGGTGGCAACAACGGTGATTGAAGTTGGCGTCAACGTCCCGAATGCGTCGGTCATGGTCATTGAAAACTCCGAACGGTTTGGTCTCTCCCAACTGCACCAATTACGGGGACGTGTGGGGCGTGGAGCCGAACAGTCCTTTTGTATTCTGATGTCGGGCAACAAGCTCAGTAAAGAGGGACGTCTCCGGCTTGATACCATGGTACGTACCAACGACGGCTTTGAGATTGCAGAAGTTGACCTGCAACTACGCGGTCCAGGTGATATCTCTGGTACACAGCAATCCGGTGTACTCGATCTTAAAATGGCCAACCTGGCAACAGATCAGGCCTTGTTAACCGATTGCAGAAATACCGTAATTGCCCTGTTCAAAGAAGACCCTACGCTTCAGAGCGACAAAAATCGCCTCCTTCGTAGCTTTTTATCGAGAAAAACAGATGGCATCGCCTGGGACAAAATATCCTGATCACCATCGGGCAGCATTGCCTCGCTCAAATTCAAAATTAGAACGATAACTCTTCGGCACAATCCATCTGACAACGCCATTCACCACTCAGTCAATATCCGATAAGCTATTTGACGCGGTCCAGATCCCAATAGATCCAAGGAACCTACCAAAGGTATTCTCTACCATCGTCCAAGTAACATACAACTTTTTAGAGTTCCATTCCCCCTGAGACCCGATGATCAATAAAGTAAACAAACCGTCATAAATAACTTATGGGCGAACAGCGTTCAATTCATTTGTATATAAAATCAAAATTATTTATTTTTGCATCATTATGAACATGATATAGAAAATATCCCCTTCTTTTACTAGGCAAAAGATGGCGACTGACCGCTTACTTATTTTGAGTTGCCCTGGTAAGCAAATCACAAAAAACTTATTGGTTTTTCTTAAATTCATCTTTTCAAAACAAAAATTAAAAGTGGAAGTATGATAAGAGACAGACGGTCGCTATGAATGAATAGCCGGACGCGCTCCATACGCTACAATATACTTAATAGTACAAAATGGCCAGAATTAAAATACACGATACAGCAATAAAACCCGAAACAGCCGTCTTGGTGAGTGTTATCCCACAAGGCGTGACTGAAACAAAAGCGAAGGAATACTTGGAGGAACTTGAATTTCTCGTGCAGACTGCCGGCGGCGAGACCAAAGGAATGTTTACACAGAAATTAGCTTTTCCCGATAGAGCAACATTTGTCGGTAGCGGAAAGCTTGAAGAGATCAAAGCTTATGTTGAAGCTGAAGAGATCGACATTGTTGTCTTTGATGATGAGTTATCCCCATCCCAATTGCGCAATATTGAGAAAGAGCTCAAACGCAAAATCCTGGACCGCTCCAATCTGATCCTGGATATCTTCGCCCGACATGCAAAGACCGCACAGGCAAAAACCCAGGTAGAACTGGCACAGCTACAATACCTATTACCACGATTGACCCGACTGTGGACCCACTTGGAGCGTCAACGCGGGGGTATTGGTATGCGTGGTCCCGGTGAGTCGCAGATCGAAACGGATAGACGGATTATCCTCGATAAAATTTCCCTGTTCAAGGAAAGATTGAAGGCGATCGACAAGCAAAATGAAACCCAGCGCAAAAACCGTGGCGAAATGATCCGTGTAGCTCTGGTGGGCTATACGAACGTCGGCAAATCAACGATCATGAACATGATCTCCAAATCCGATGTATTGATCGAGAACAAACTCTTCGCAACATTGGACACGACAGTACGTAAAGTCGTTATCGACAACCTACCGTTCCTGCTGTCTGATACGGTCGGTTTTATCCGCAAATTACCGCATCACTTGGTGGAGTGTTTCAAATCTACGCTGGACGAAGTCAGAGAAGCAGATGTGCTGATCCATGTAGTGGATATCTCACATCCCAACTTTGAGGACCATATTCAGGCAGTAAATGAAACATTGAAAGATCTGAAAGCTTTAGATAAGCCCGTTATTACGGTATTCAACAAGATTGACCTGTATAAACCAGCCGTTGAAGAAGGACATGACGGTGAAGAGGTAGAAATTACATTGGATGATTTCCGCAATTCATGGATGGCGAAAAACTCCGATCCGGCGATCTTCCTTTCTGCAACAAACAAGACTAATATTGAAGAGTTCAAACAAAAACTTTACGATATTATTGTGAAGATGCATAATGAACGTTATCCCTACAACAACCTGTTGTATTAATTTGACAAACATGATAGCGGATCGTTTCAGACGGTCCGCTTCTTTAAATAAAATAAGCAATGAGTAAAGTGGTGCAGTTCCAAGACTGGGGACTTGTAGACTATCAGGAAGCCTGGGACAGACAGGAATCCATCTTCAAGGGCGTATTAGACGTCAAACACGACAATCGGGTCAATGCGACAACGACAGACACACCAAATTATCTGATTTTCACGGCCCACCCCCATGTCTATACCTTAGGAAAAAGCGGGCACGAAGAATACCTGCTCCTGGATGAGAAAGGTCTTGAAGAAAAAGAAGCGAAGTTCTATAAGATCAACCGTGGTGGTGACATCACCTACCATGGACCGGGCCAGATTGTGGGATATCCGATTCTGGATCTCGACAATTTCTTTACTGATATCCACCTCTATTTAAGAACACTCGAAGAAGCGGTTATCCTGACCTGCGCCGATTATGGGGTTTCGACAGGGAGATACCCCGGGTTTACGGGAGTTTGGATCGAACCGGACAAGCCCACAGCCCGCAAAATCTGCGCGATGGGCGTACGTGCCTCACGCTGGGTCACCATGCATGGCTTTGCCTTTAACGTCAATACAGACCTGGATTATTTTAAAAATATCATCCCCTGTGGTATAGACGACAAAGACGTGACCTCCTTGAAACGTGAACTTGGCCATGAAGTTGATATGGAAGAAGTAAAGGAAAAACTTCGTGGACACATTGCCAGACTTTTTGAAATGAAAATAATATAGCAACAGAAAATAATATAGACAAATAAGGACCTGTATTGAGCAGGTCCTTATTTGTTTATAATGCGCTTAAGAACAGAAAAGCCCTGTAGAATACATTGCTTTATTGAGTATCTTGTTCTGGTCGGCTAACAATAATACATGCAGTCATAACGAAACAGTTTACCATCTTTAAAGGTGATGATCAGTTGGCCTGCATCGCCATTTTGAAAACGGTACACATGTGGTTCTTCGACCATATTCGTAGAGATCATATCACCAAAATGATGGATAAAATCCCTTTCGTCGTAGTTGGCATCCATGCGTTGATCCCCTAGTGCTAAGATTTCACCGTCCGTAAAATATAGTTTATAGACCGTACCGACGATCTTCTTTTTATAATTCTCCTCAAAAGCCACGATCATGTTCGGGGTTTTATAAAAATAACGCGGTTCCCACCCACATTCAGACATATCCGGTATATCTGATACACGTTGCATCTTTAATTGGTTCATCTGCGCATCCTTGATCTCTCCATCGACGAGTGATACCCCTTTCCAGATAAAATGCAAGTTCAGCGTCTTCATTTTCCTTTCATATGCTTCAAAATCTGGCTTCTTATCCAATTTACTCGCCAATAACAATTCAAAATCAATATCGACTTTCGAATTTTCGATCCCATAAGCGGCATAAGATTCCTTCCAATAGGACAGGGCTTGTTTCAGGTTTTCCTCCCTTCTCCAGGCCAGCTCGCGCAATCTTCCCACCTGCATCAGTTCTTTTTCCTGATCCTTGCCCTTTACCGCCAAATAATCTTCCAGCACTTTATCGTAGGTCAGTTCCGAGCCTAAGAACTTCAATTGCACATATTCAGGATTCTCATGAAAATGATCACCGATATACACCCAACCGTCGGTATATAAAGGAACATAATCAATGCATAACAGCTCATTGAGCGATGCGCGACGAACAGCAAGGCTTGTTGTGGTCGGTGCTTTACGGACACGCAGTTCGGCGACCCGTACATAATAATGCGGGCACTGATACCCTTCGACACCCCGATAAAAATACTGCGCAGGTTCATCTGCTGATTTTTTTCCGTCCATGAATTTCTTCAGCGGCTGCCGGTCGATAAAGCCGATATCACCGTTATTGACCTGCACTTTATAATGGGTTTGAGTCGAATCGATTAGGTAAACAGCCGCCTCGGTGGCAAATACCCCCAGACGGTCCTTTTTATTTTCCGCTTCACGGTAGAGATAGCCCCACTTGGAAGTATACACAGGTCGCTCACCGGCAGGCTGCGCCATATTACGGTTCACAAAACAACTGAATAGGATACAGCACAGGAGTAATACTTTTCTAAACATACAGCTTTATTTCTTTAATAACGATGCAAATAAGCATTGACCAAGGCATTAAAATGAAGCGCCCTACCTTATGGACATCTCAGCATATAAGGCCAACCGGCTAATGTACTTTCTCTATACAAAAATAGGCAAAAAGGAGGCCAAGGAAATCGCTGTAATCAGCTATTTCGCAAATGAAGAGCAGATCTGCTCCAATTGCAAGCATCAAGCGGCTGTACGATTGAAAAATAGTTTTCGCATCTTTGCATTAAGGCATAAGTTTCACAATCCCTATTTTAAACAAGTAAAACATTATGACAACAACAGTATTTTCATTTGAGCACGCTGCTAGTTCTTCGGAAAGAAAAAAAATAATTGCTGTTTTAAAAGCTCTTGGGGTAAAGAATGTCTCCGTTGAAGAAAAAGAACTCTCATCTGAACTAACGCAGTTGATTGAAGAGGGAAGAAAGGATCTAAAAGAAGGAATGACGATCACAGTAACTTCCAAAAATGTATGGAACAATATCAAATAGATTTTTCGGTAAGAACCCAAAAAGATCTTGTCCTGGATTTTACTTCCGATTCAGCAGTACCACCTGCCCCTCTAAAGCGGAAATTGTCTTTTCTTGCGCTTTGATCGTCTGCTCCAATGCAACAATCAATTGTTTGTAGACCGATAGACCTTCGGAGTTCATAACGCCGGTGCCTGTTGCGGGGCTAACCGCTTCAACGCGACGCATCATTTTCCCCTCACCCAACAATAACCAAGCGGGACTAATATCCGGATGACGGGTCAATATGGCGATCATCGCATCCGAACTCAGCGCTGTATTTTTCTGGCCGCCTTTGAAATTGGCGTAGGAAAGCCCCACATCTTTGAAAAATTCAGTTTTACTGATTTCCTTCCTTTCGGCAATCAGCAATACACGTTCTTTTACATTCACAATTGTTCTACTTTTAAGAGAGTATCATTTTACATCAAACTACAAATCAGTTCCCTGTTTGTATAGGAGTTTATCTTCGTAAAAAGACGAAGCTTGGTAATTCGTATTGATTTCACTCCGATTGAATAACTTATTCCCATGGAAATAATAATCAATCAACCTTCATCTTCGAGAAAAAACACAAGTCCTGTTAGAATCTATTTGTTCCGCAACGATTCAATTTCACGCTCGAATGAAGACAACAATCGCTCCAATGACATAATTGTCTTCTCCTGCGATTTAATAGTCATGCTTTGAGAAGCAATCAATTGCTTTAACGTATTAATCTCTCCATTCGCAATTCCCTCCAATTCAGGTGTAAGATATGTTTCTCCGTCCTCCTTTGCTAAAGCAGGTTTAAGCATCTCACCTTCTCCCCTCAATAACCATTCCGAGGAATAATCGGGATATTTTTCAGCGACATTTACCAACCACTTCGCCTGTATGTCAGTATCATTAGCCAGTGCCCGTGTAAAAACGCCTTTACTTGCACCAATAGACGCCTCTAAAGCGGACACACTTATCCCCTCTTTTTCTGAAATAATCTTAATTCTCTTCAAAATAGAACTCATTTCTGAAAATTTTAATATTATAAATTTGTTTTGATGAAATATAGTTCCTAAATTAGCTTTACCGATGATAATTATAAACCAAATATTTAACCAAAAAACATTCCTAGCATGAAAAATACGCAAAAGAAACTAAAAGCGAAACATTTTCGCTATTTAAGCAGGGAGTATATCGACGATCCGTTAAAATATCTCGAAGATTTTTTTGTGCACGAGACGGAAATAGACTATTGGCTAAGAGATCTAAATATTCTAATCAACGTCGCCGCTAATGCACAATTAAATCCTCCGGTACAAGCCAATAATTACAATGTCAAGCAACTCATTGAACAGGTAGAAATCGCCTATGTGATTTTCAAAAAATGCAACATCCAACTTTTAGAAAATCCGCTAGACTTCTTCGCCAATAAGGCAGATTATTGGAATTACGTTAGGGATGGAGTCTTTACCAGCAATGACATAGAGTCCCCTGTGGACAATATAGGTCGCTTTTTTTCATATCAAACATTAAAACAATGGTATAAAACGCTTGATAATCTCTGGATAAAGATTGGTGACAGCGATGATGAATTTTTGGGCAATAGAGCCAATGAAATCCTAGCTGTTAGAGAATTAATACAAAGATTAGCTATATCTCTCCATAAAATATATGAACATAAAACGCTTCCGGATAATATAGCGAACAATCAAGAAGATATTGAAAATGAGGAAAACCAAGACCAAAAGTCTTTTGAACAGACCGACAACATAGAGACAACGGAGGGACCCTCTGACACAGTAGAAAACGAAATTTCTGAAAATTTGACCATAGAGGCCTCAGCCTCAGAAAAGATCAATATATCTCCCACTGAAATTGAGAAAAGGCCACATCAGATTGAGACCATCCAAAAAATCAAAAACATTCTGGGTGGGGAAGATTTACATGACTGGCAGGCCTTCATTAACGGCTTATATATTTCAGCAGAAAAAAGCTTTAAAAACTGGGATAAGGCGTTCGAAGTATATATTCCAGAAAGTAGGTTTTGGCTATTCACACAATCAATAGCACTCCTAGATATCTTATACGAGGAAATCTTTTGGTTTGTTGATAGAAATGCAGAAATAGCATTAACTCCACGTCAAGAGGTTTCCTCATATTATTTGTTCCGGGATAAAAATAAAACCGGAAATTTCAAAGCTCTATCACTGCTCGAAACGAGTTATCCAGAGTATTATCTCATTAAAATGCTATTTACCTATCCAATTGTTGATTGGCGCGACAACATTACAGATCTCATTCACAGAGGATTTATATTGGATAAAGGCAATGTATATTATGGGGAGTTGGATATCCCTGAATTCCTCCTCAACTTTCAAAAATTGATTGAACTCTGCTATCTCCTAGTCAATCAAGATGAGATAACATTCACCAAGTCGATTCCTTAAGAAATTCGTAAAAATAAGATACAATTATTAATTAACACTCAATTATGATTACTACAATTACACATATTATCGAGGCAATACTTTGTACCGTCCCCGTTGATGAAATCTATTTATGGTCATTTGACCATGATGGCAAAAAATATCAAATGCTACAGATTAATCTTTCATCAAATTCTGCTACCAGATTTGACAAAGCCCGTAGTCTAATCAACAAAGCAATTGGGAACTATCCTAATCTTTACTTCAACATGCATTTACCTCGCGAGATACAAAAGAAAATCAACCAAGGACTGGGCCGCACCCACCTCATATGTCAAACCGGGAACCGCATTTATCAAAACCCAGCGCAGGAAATACAACTTGTAGTACCGAACGATTCCGCTGAACAAGTCATTGAGAAAACTGAAGTGTATATCACTAAAGAGAAAACCAAGATCCGTTCTTTTATTGATGGCTATAATTTTTATCTGGAGCACAGAGACCATTCACATGCAGCATTTATGCTACATCAAGCCATTGAACTATCGCTCCGAACAGCAGAAAATCTATTGATAAGTGATGAAAAAAAATCACATTCGCTTAAAGCAAATATCAACTATCTCAAAACATTTGATTCCAAATTAGCAAAATTGGCGGATACAGCAGATAAAAAAAGAGCGCTTAATAAGATTGAGAAAGCTTATATTGACTACAGATATAATCACGATTATACGATTGAAGAAGGCTTACTGGAAACAGCCTATCAAATTGCGATAAACGCGTTAAACTGGATCTACGATTATTCCAATCTTTTATTCGAAGAAATCAGAGAAAAACTTAGCCCAAAACAAATCCACATCGGGAAGATTGAAAAATTCAAAAATAACATTGCTATTTACAACAAATATAACTGCAACAGCAGTTATCGAGACCTGATCTTAAATATGCTGGAGTTATACTGCACCCCATCCTTAGTTGCCTGCTTCGGTTATCATTCAGATCAACATAAGTACAATAGTCTACTCCAAAACAATAAAGAAGAGCAGATAACGCATGCTTACTACCTCTTTATTGCGTATGACAGACTAAATACAGACCTAGCCAATCTACAACAACAGACAATGGATCTGCTGCCAAAAAATGTTTCGCTGACCTTAGTGACGGAAGAAACAGCGCACTTTATCAAAAAACTCTCCAAAGGCCATCCTTTCTTTCTATCATTGATGAAAGTCGGTGATATCTGGTTTCAAAATGCAATAGTTGAAAATATCAACCCTGACAGTATCGTCGCCCCACAATTAGACTTGAATTATGCACGTCAACAATGGGATAGTCGCTATAATAACGCCCTTTGCATCTACTATGCTTTTGAGGATAATTGGACTCTTAGTGTCGAGGCCGGATATCATTCACTATCACAAGTTTTAGAACAAACCTGTCTCGGCGTGATCAATACTGTCCTTCAATACAAACCCCAAACCGTCGGGCTACCCTTCTTAATGAACCTCTGTCGATTAATTGTCCCTGAAGCACACGCGACCTTTTGTCTCAATAATACTGATCATATTAAACTCTTTAAAGAAATTACCAAGGCCCAACACGAATTTAGATATAACGCCAACTACAAAGGGGATCCGTCCGCCATTCTCAGATTACAGGAACTTACAAAGTTATTTATCAAAAGATGTAACAAAGAGATGGAAGATTACTTAGAGAACATAGTGAGCGCTATTCAGGTCGAGAAAATAGAAGAGGTATAAATACCTGTGTACCCTAAGCTCAATTGCTGCATCAAAATCTTACCCCATTCACCAAAAGTAAAGCCTCTTACTGAACGAACTCACCAAAAAGCTTTACTTTTGGTGAATAGCATGATTCTTACCTAGTCTTATCAAGTTCTGGAAGCTCACCCGCGACCAATCCTTACTTTTATAGTATCGGCTCTATACTGGTATGAAATGTAGGGACAACAAATTCTCATCTGTACCCTAATTTCTAAATGATTCTGTACCTCAAATACAGCCTGTACCCTTCCTAAATTAGCAAAAAGATTTATTGCCATGTCGACTAAAACACTTCAACCGTATTCCATCAGACAGGTCGACCTCTCTGATCTATCCTTACTAAAAAAGGTACAGCATACTGTGAAAAACAAAAGCCTGTTGCACATGCCTTTTCTGCTGCTTACACAAGATGAATCAATAGCTGCCTTTTCCTTGGCTACCGTCTCCGAAGATAATAACCTGGCTGTTGAAATTTGCTATAGTACCAATGTCTCCGAACAACTCTCAACCATATTTAAAAACAAAGCACAGCTTTATTTTAAACAACAGTTATTGACCATGTTTGGTAGTGAAGAATCGCTAAAAAGGGGCATCAGTCATTTCCACAATTGGGCAAATCCAAACGGAAACAGTAAATTAGTATAAGTATGGATCAGAAACAATTATACAAGAAAATTGCAAACATCGTGGAGAACCAGATCAAAAATGGCTCTTTGGCGTATGGTGATCGTCTCCCTTCTGTCCGTAGTGCGCAAAAACTTTATAATGTGAGCTTAAATACAGCTAAGAGCGCGTATATGGAGCTCGAGAGCAGATCCCTGATTGAATCACGTCCCAAATCTGGCTTTTTTGTCAGCCTGGCCGGAAAACGCCGGATGTCGATCCCTTCCATCTCGACATTTAAAATTGACGAAAAGAAGCAGGATCCTGCAGCATTGATCGACAAGGTATTCCACTCCTTGGAGGATAAGGAAATTACACGATTTTCTTTGGGATTGCCCAGCCCATCGTTGCTTCCCATTCAGAAACTCAATAAATGTATCCTGGAAACGGTGCATGAACAGCACGATTACGGCGATCAGTACGGACAGGTGCAGGGTAGTCCGACTTTGCGTAAAGAAATTGCCAAATGGTCGCTCGTATTGGAGGGGAAGATCAGTGATGAAGATCTGATCATCACTTCTGGCGCCATGAACGCCATCTATAGCTGCCTACGCGCGGTCACCAGCCCCGGAGATACCATTGCCGTGGAAAGTCCTTTATATTTTGGCTTTATCCAGGCTTTTCAGGTACTAGGGCTAAAGACCATTGAGATACCGACCCACCCCATTACGGGCATTGAACTGGACGCATTGAAAAAGGTAATTCATAAAATCGATGTATGCTGCTTTGTTTCCAATTTCAGCAATCCCCTAGGTGCACTCATGCCGGATGAACATAAAAAAGAACTTGTAAAGCTCTTAGCTTTTCATCATATCCCCTTGATTGAAGATGACCTCTATGGGAATATTTATTTTGGAACCTCCAGACCTAAGCCCTGTAAATACTTTGATGAGGAAGGACTGGTCATGTGGTGTGGTTCTGTCACCAAGGTATTGGCTCCGAGTTTTCGAATCGGGTGGGTCGAGCCTGGACAGTACAAAGACAAAATTCTAAAACAACGACTGATCCAGACCATCTCGCAGCCAGCGATTTATCAGGAAGCGGTAGCCAAATTTCTGCAGATCGGAAGGTACGATCATCACCTCAATACGTTTAGGAAAAAACTGTACAGCAACTATATCAATTTCAGGAACAGTATAGAAGCTCATTTCCCCGAAAACACGAAGATGTCTCAACCCGAAGGAGGATTTGTACTCTGGTTGGAAATGGATCCAAAAATTGATTCAACGGTACTCTATGACTACGCACTGAAGCAAAAATTGAGCTTTGCCCCTGGCCGAATGTTTACGCAACATGATCAATTTAAAAACTGTATCCGGTTGAATTACGCTGTCGATTGGAATGAAAAAACAGCGCATGACCTGATGCGGTTGGGCCGCTTTTTTAAAGCTGTTATATAAGTACCCCCTACCTACCCAGTAGCCTGTTCCCTAGCAGATTGTACAAAGAAAAAAATGCTTTACCAGTGCTTTTGCTGCACCTTATATATGATATATGGCCTGGTCTCCGCATTATACGAGTATCTTTCCGGCATATAATGTGCAATACATCGTATATAGTTACCTAAGCCTCGAAGAAGAAGTAAAAAATAATAGCGCAGATATCTCACATGTCTCTAAAAAATGAAGGCGACCAAAAAGGTCGCCTTCATTTTACTGTATTTTCTGAAAGAATTTTTTTGTCTTATAAAAAGCTAACAGCCCGATGATACCGATCATCAGCCATAGAAAATCGACAATAAATAAATCGCGTTGTCCATTCACAAAAGTTTTCCAAAGCCAGTTGTGCGTTACCAACCCATTAGCGAGGGGAACAATAAATGCGAGAATACTGCCGACCAAAAGCGTTTCGCGATTTGTTCTTCGTATACTTCGACGAGCGATATAATACAGCGACAGGACTAACCAAGTATAAAAATAGACCCGATAGATAAAGTCCTGGTCAACTTTGGGACTTATTTTAATCGCGATAAATGCGATCGCTGTGACTGGAAGCATTGTCAGACATATCGCTGTAAAGATATTGGCCGCCCAAAAGTTGAATTTACGTTTTCTTGGAATGACATTATTTTTATCCCGTGCCACGAGCCAGATTAAAATTCCCGAAATAATAACCAGACAGCCCATCACCCCTAAGATAAAATAAACCATTTTGAGTGAATATCCACCATAATCACCATAGTGCAGGCGGTAAATAACACTTCGGACATAGTCTCCATAGCTTGTATCCGTTAACGGCGATTTCTCTTCAACAATTTTATTATCCGCAACCTTCACCGTTAATATACCAGATCCTGCAAAGCTGCTGTTAAAATGTGGCTCGAGTTCCATAATAACATGCATATTCGAATCCGCATAATTTTTTACGACAATACGCTTAAACTCACTTTCTGGCCATTTTTTCTTCGCTAGCTCTAAGAAAGGTGCAATTTTCACATCCACTGTCAAAGGTTTATAGCTATAAGGATAATTGTCATGAGCAGTTACGCCGATATCCTGATACATTTTTTGCTGGTCACCATCGTACAGCAACTTGCTAAATGGTAGAACCAAAACAGCGTTGACAATCAGAAATGTTCCCGTAACGGCAAAAATAAACTGAAAAGGAAACCCAATCACCCCCAAGGCCGTGTGCATATCTGTCCACACGGTCTTCCATTTGCTGAATGGTCTGAATACAAAGAAGTTTGAGACTAACTTATCCCAATGCAATAATAAGCCGGTAATTAAAGCAAATAAGAAAATAAAAGCTGTGAGGCCAGCAATAAGGTATCCAAATGGTGCAATCCCTATATTGATGGGTACTTGATTGAGCTGTGCCAAAAAATGTAGGCGGAATAAAAACTCGCCCATATCATAGTTCGTTGTATAGTCGCCTGCTGTTTTATTGGCAAAATTATACATGAAATTCTTCGAATCGTCATCGCCCCCTCTACCCCTACGGCCTTTCTTTTTTTCCGCTTTCTGTTCAGGTGTTATCTTCGACAAATTTTCCTTGTTTAGGATCGTATCGTTTGACGCCGTGTAGCCAATATAAGCAGAAGTCCCCTCCCTGTGCATATAGAAATTGATATCACGTCCATGTAGGTTGGTTTCTCCTTTTAACGAATCCAAAAATTTATCAAAGTTCTCATGGTTTTCTTGGTAAGTTTTGTATGATGCATTATTTTGCCAAGCCGCAATCTCATTTCTAAAAAAGGCAAATGAACCTGCAAAAAATATCACATACAGGAGCGCACAGATGATAATCCCGCTTATGGTATGGGTATTAAAATAAATATTATAATTTCTGTTGTTCATGATTGATCACATCTTTAACAAATAAGGCAATGAAAAGACTGTCGCCAGGAGTATATAGACCCCCCATATCTTCCATCCACTTTTGGAAAGAAAGGCCAGCAGCATCAGAACCGCCCAAAGCAGGTAACCCGTAAATCCGGCAGTCATAACGACATCCTTTTTTTCAAAGAAAGTTGTCAGCAATACATGAAATGAGAGCATAACAACATACCCACCAATAAAACCTGCCGTTATCTTTAGGAACCGCTGAAAAGGTGAGCTAAGGTATTTTTTATTTGCTGGCATAGAACGAATCAATTACGATATCAAAAATTCGACACAAAGACTGACTGCATACAGTCCGAGAACATGGTACCCGGTTAAATAGCGGTAAGGATTCAATAAAACGACAAGGCTCATCATGCACATCGCATAGGCAAAAAAAGCAAAAAATCCAGCACCGAATCCCTGCAAGTAAAGAATTATCCCAAATGGCAGCAGAAGTATCCCAATGCTCAAGATGCGCACAGACTGAGTCTGTGCGCAAAGCTTTTTCAACCAGTCGGGTCTATGATGAAATTTTACTTTTTTACTACTGTTGTAAAAAAGATAAGCCCCAATGAGTAGGATTATTAAAAGAGTGCTATACATCGGATAAATGATTAATATAGAATCGCTTAATTAAAATTTATATGTTATACCCATACGAAAATTGCGTCTTGCCTCAACGATGTATGAATAATAATTTACACTTCCGGCAATTTTTGCATTTGCAGTTCCAGTAGAACCAGCTGTTAACAGCTTACGGTTATCTAACAAGTTATTGACCATAAGAGAAATATTATATTTACCTTTTTGATAACTGATACCACCGTCAGTACGTAAATAGTTCTTAAAATTACTTTCTTTTGTTGTTCCTACTGCACGATCAAACATTCCTTGAACACTTCCAACAAAACCTACTCCTTTTAGTCTCCCTTGCTGTAAACGATATGATATCCAAGCATTTGCTGTATGCTTTGCTGTATTAGGGGTTATATTTCCAATGTTTTCCGCTTTCGTATCTTTTGAGATTTTGGAGTCCGTCAATGCATAATTAGCGTTAACATTTAATCCTCTTAGAATTTCACCCGTGATATCAAACTCAATTCCCTTTGATCTTGTTTCTCCTAATTGCGTCTGAAAAGATACTCCATTAACAACATGGCTGGGATCAGGATCAGCAACTAAAGCATTCTTACGGGCAATCGTATAAGCGCTAAGCGTTGAAATCCATTTTCCATCCATCCATTCTTTCTTCACTCCTGCTTCTAAATCATTACCTCTTACCGGCTTGAATGCATTACCTTCCCAATCTGTACCAGCTACAGGAACGAACGACTGATCAAATAGTCCATATACACTCATAGATTTGTTAATGGAATAACTCAATCCCACACGCGGCGTAAACGCTTTATCCGTTCTGTCTGCAACAGCAGTCTTTCCAATGACTTCATTGATTGTATAACGCAAGCCTAATGATAACCTGAACTTTTCTTCAAAAAATGCCATTTCATCATGGGCGTAAAAAGAGATATAGTTTGTCGAGGTAACATAATTGCTGCCCCCGGCACGCACTTTCACGCTTTTAGAACGATCGACTGTTGGGAGTAAATTCCCCGGTATACCGTAAACAGGTTTATACACGTTCAACGGGGTCCAAGGGATCGGCGCAAATCCGGTACTGTCCTTTGGCATTAGATCCCTAAAATCACCCCAAAACTTTTTGTTCCCGTAGTCGGCACCGACCAAAATTCGGTGACGGATGCTACCTGTATACTCTTCACCGTTCAAAGAGATCTGACCAAAACGATTTTCACCATGCTCATCCGCTATTGAATAAGTTCGTGGCATATCTCCCTTTGCTGTTATATAAGTAAGCCAAGTGCTTGTGGCCTTCATATCGAAATTAAAGTAAGCCATCTGTGCATGCAACTTCCAGCGATCATTCAATTTGTGATCTAAATAGATATAAGCGCTGTGATCTCTCAGTTTACCTGGCTCCATAGATGGGTCTCCATAGAAAAAATCATTAGAAATATCTGGATCGGCGAATCCTTTTGGTGAAAAGGTATAATTCCCATTAGCTAAATAAGTTGACCCTTGGTAGGTATATTCAAATGTTAAATTAGTTAATGAATCCAATTTATAAGTCACCACTGGTGCAATCACTACACGGTTGCTATAATTGTATTTTGTAAAATAATCTTTTTGCTGCGCAGCCATATTTAGTCGGTACAACAATTTGCCATCTTTACTCAACTTGCCATCAAAATCAACCGCAGCACGATACGTACTAAAGCTCCCCATGTTAAACGTAGCTGCCCCCTTTGTATTTCCTGTCGGTTTTTTGGTGACAACGTTATAGAATCCACCAGGCTCTCCATTGGCTAGCATAAAGCCAGCCGGCCCTTTGACAAACTCGATACGCTCGATCATAGATGCATCTTCCGCTGTAGGACCCCAAGATGCTTCGATGTTCATACCATTACGAAAGGCTGGGATCTTGGATCCACGCATACGGATATTGGCATACTGATTATCCCAGTGCCCCTGACGTGTTGCCCCACTGATATTACGTGTAATTCCGTCAACAATATCAAAAACCTGTTGATCAGCCATTAGATCCGAGGAAATCACCTGTATATTTTGAGGTAGCTCCAAGATAGGCGTCTTCAGACGTAAAGAGCCTGATATGCTATCAAATTTATAGTTTTGATAATATTTTCCATAAACAGCCACTTCATCAATAGACTCCGATTGATCACTGAGCTTAATCTCTCCCAAATGATTATCTTGATCTTTCAAAACCGCTTTAAAGTTATGCTTACTATAGCCAAATGCCTTGATCTCGATCGTGTAGGTGTTCGGAGATAATTTATGGAATACAAAGCGTCCCTCACTGTCGGTACTCGTGGTCACACCTGTATTCGATAATTTAATTGTCGCGCCAGAAATAGGTTCGGATCTTTCATTAACAAGGATTCCGTCAATTTTCATGTTACTCTGCGCATGCGCTACAGAGAAAATTGAACTAATCATCGGAATAGCTAAAAAGGATAAAGTTTTATTCATAAATGTTTTACTAGTAGATATGTAATAAAGAATGGATTCATTTTGAATTTGGGATTTAAAATGAATCCATCTAAGTTGTAGGTATCAACGATTTATTTTACTTGCAAAAATGTTGTGCTTCCCTGCCAAGATGATGCGTAAGGTTTTCCTTCATGCTCACCTGCTTTTTCCACGAAAGTACTTGCTTCGAGCACATAAGGACCTGACCAAAGTGCCTCGAATGTAACCACACCATTGGCATCAGCTACAAATTCTTTACCCCATCCCGTGGATGAAAAAACAGATACTTTGGCATTTGGAACAACTTTCCCTGCGCTGGTTATCTTTGCCTGTAGACTAGCACCTTTTTTTGCATTAATTGAATTAAGCAGCTCTACCTGTAAGGGATTTTTTACTGCACTATAGTCTAATTTACCTGGTTTACCAACAATAACAGGCATTAAAGAGGAAAACTCATATTTGGTTTGACCACCTAGATCTTTAGGTGCTTTTACAACAGATAAAAAGTAAGTCCCCTGTTCGGTCGGTTGGAATGAACCAGCAAAATGATCCCCTTTATTGGTCAACTGTACCTGAACAGGTGCTTTTCCGGGTACATGTACCAACAATTTAAAATCCTTTACATCTGAATACCATTTTGCGATATCATCTCGTTCGTTGGTCACATATTCACCATAATAGACCTTTACTTCATGCGATTGATTAACAGTACCGTAGGGCGCCGATTCGATCCAAAGCGCGTGAGCATAACTGCTGTTACAGTAAAATAGTACTGTAAGAAATGTAAAAAGCGAAACTAAAATTTTCATATTAAATTGATTGATGCGTATAGTATTAAAACTTATTAGGAAGGATTTTACCCGCCAAAAACAAACCTTAAACAATAAAAACCATTAAAGTTCGCATTTTGTAAGTCCTTCTATATCCTTTATCCATGGTGACTGCCACAACTTTCTGCTTCGGTCCACTACAGCCAATTGTCGCGGTCTGTAGATTTTTGCTACGTGACAGATTGTCTATCACATGATATTTTTGTCTAAATACCATATTTTAATCAATCTAAAACTATTTAGACTGATTAAAAACAGAGCAAATATAAAAGGAATTCTTTGGATATCAAGGATATTTTACATTTTTCGCTTCATGGCGTAGATTTACCTCAGATTTAATTTCCTTTGGGTATTATCACCGTACATAAAAGAAGAACAAAAAAGAAACACAATAATCTTATTTTCAGCTATTTTGAACAAAATCGATATCCACTTAGCCAAGGATCTAGGAAAGAGAGGAGGTGTAAAGCATTGCGATAAACGCGCGTCGTAAAGACGATCAGGAAAAAACTACATCCAAATTGTTGATGTGAGCAATATCGAATAATTCTGTTTCCTGATAGCGCGTAGCAACATGAAGCTTAATATTTTCACAGTGAGGCTCAAATGTGGCATGAACAAGGTCGACTGTATTATTTTCACCGGAGAGGTGCGTTAAGATTAAGTGTTTGAGGCGATCTGTTCTATATTGGTTAAACAGTTCAACGGCAATCCGGTTGGAAAGGTGTCCCCATCCGCTACTAATCCTGTTTTTCAAAAAATAGGAATATCGCCCAGTACGCAGCATATCCTCGTCATAATTGGACTCCAACAAAAGGATATCCGAATGTTGTATAACCTGTTGCACATTTTCACAAGGCCGTCCAATGTCGGTCAACACGCCAATATTATGAATACCATCCGAAACAAGAAAACTACAGGGTTCCTTTGCATCGTGATATTTGGGAATTCCATAAATTTTAAGTCCGCCTATTTCAACCTCTTCATTAGGTGCGATGATATGCACCAAGTGGGAAGGCAAATGCAGCCGGGATCCATCATAACTTCCTTTGGTGATATACACCGGTAAATTGTACTTTTTGGCGAAGACAGATAATCCACGGATATGATCCGAATGCTCATGCGTAATGAAAATTGCTTTGATCTGTGTAGGTATAATCCCTAAATTATACATCCGTAGATGGATATGCTTGCTATTGATACCGGCATCAATCAAGATGGCCGAGTCATCTTTTGCTATATAATAACAATTCCCATTACTACCGGAAGCTATCGCACAATATTTCATTTGCCTGTATTAATTTATAAGGATTTATATTCAACAGCGTCAAAGATACGAAAAACAGGAAAATTCAGTAAGACCCTAACATTCGGGTAAACTTAACGGAATATTTACGGCTAAGCCTCCATCTGCTGTTTCTTTGTATTTGACGTTCATATCCAACGCTGTCTCCCACATGGTTTTGACCACAGTGTCCAAGCTTACTTTCGCTTTATCAGGATTGGACTGTAAAGCCAGCTGAGCCGCGGTGATAGCCTTTATCGCTCCCATGGTATTACGTTCAATACAGGGGATCTGTACCAGTCCCCCGATCGGGTCGCAGGTCAAGCCAAGATGGTGTTCCATCGCGATCTCCGCCGCCATCAGAACCTGGCGTTGTGATCCGCCCAGCACCTCTGTCAATGCTCCGGCAGCCATTGCCGAGGACACACCGATTTCCGCTTGACAACCGCCCATGGCTGCAGAAATCGTTGCATTCTTTTTGAAGATCGATCCGATCTCCGAAGCTGTCAGAATAAATTGAACAATTTTTTGTTCTCGCATGCCATCATGGAAAGTAATAAAATACTGTAAAACAGCTGGTATTACACCTGAGGCGCCATTCGTAGGTGCAGTAACAACACGACCAAAGGACGCATTCTCTTCATTGACCGCTAGGGCAAAACAACTCACCCAATCCAGGATATATTGAAAGTTTTGTCCTCCTTCACGAATCGCTGTAACCCAAGATTCATAATCCTGATAGCTGCGTCCCTGCATCAATTTTTTATTTAGTTTAGCCGCCCGACGCTCTACATTCAAACCTCCGGGTAATGTTCCTCCTGTATGACAACCGCGATAGATGCATTCATAAATCGTCTTATAGATATTCAAAACACCTGCAACAGTCTCACTTTCCTCGCGCCAGGCACACTCATTCTCAAGAACAAGCTCCGATATTTTCAGCCCCGTTTTCATAGTCCAATGCAGCAGCTCCTGGGCAGTGTCTACCGGGAAAGGAAGGTCAACTTCGGACAAGACACTTTCAGTATCATTTTCTTGAACAACAAAGCCACCACCTATAGAATAATAGGTTTCGGTAATGGCCTTACCATTCGATAGGAAAGCCTGAAATGTGACAGCATTTGGATGGAAAGGCAAACTTTCGGTATATAAAAAAAGAAGATCTTCTTGATAGGAAAATGGGACCGTCCATTGACCAGCAACTTCAAGTTCACCAACGGCTTTGATATGCGCCACCTTTGGTGTTACGCGATCTACATCAAAGGTAACCGGGTCGTCTCCGCTCAATCCAAGCAATACAGCGATATCCGTACCATGTCCAGCTCCTGTTTTGGCTAAAGATCCATAAAGCAAAATCTTGACCTGTTCCACTTCATTCAATACTCCTTTTGCCTGCAGGACACGCGTAAACTGCTGGGCTGCACGCCAAGGGCCTAAGGTATGCGAACTGGAAGGTCCGATACCGATCTTAAACATATCAAAAACGGATATTTGTTCTTTGCTCATCATCTTTATTGTTGCGGTTAGCTCGCTTTCCATAGCTTTTGTGAAAACCGCATCTAAATTAGCACAAATAAGTGTACAATGTTACTGTATTTGCATTATTATCATTTTGAGAACTAAGCTGACATTCTTTTAACAAGTATCCAACAAACATCTTACATTTTTTAGGGAAAAAGTAAGAAATGCTTCCCTATCTTTGTTGGCTACAATTCATAGCATGACGGGAAAAACATATTTATATTCATTTTTTACCTTTTTTATTTGTTTATTTTCGATTAGAACATATTCCCAACAGCTACCTAAACGGGAGTTTCGTGGTGTATGGGTTGCCACCATAGGCAATATAGACTGGCCCTCTGTCAGAGCTAGCAACAATGTAACCCTGCAAAAACAGGAATTTATCGACCTGCTGGATCAGCATCGAAGTGCTGGCTTAAATGCGATCATCCTACAGGTACGGCCTGCTGCAGACGCATTTTATGCTAAAAGCCGGGAGCCCTGGAGCCGATATTTAACCGGAAAACAAGGTCAGGCCCCAGCCCCATTCTATGACCCTTTGCAATTTGCTATTGAGGAAGCACACAAAAGAGGAATGGAATTGCACGCCTGGTTCAATCCTTACCGCGCTTCAACAACGTTGAATCCGGCTCATTTTTCAGAAGATCATATTACCAAGCGCCATCCCGAATGGTTTTTTACATATGCCGGAAAAAAGCTTTTCAACCCCGGGCTACCTGATGTCCGCAAATATATCATTGATGTTATCATGGATGTTGTTAAAAATTACGATATCGATGGCGTCCATTTTGACGACTATTTTTATCCTTATCCAGACAGCCGGAATACATCCGTACCGGATCAACTGACCTTTGCTCGATACAACAATGGAATTGAAAATATTGAAGACTGGCGGCGCAATAATGTGAACATGCTTGTGCGCGATCTTGGCATCGCCATCAAAAGAATAAAGCCCTATGTCAAATATGGCATCAGTCCATGTGGTGTATGGGACAACAAAGAAAATAATCATATGGGTTCGGAAACTCGCGGACTAAGTGCTTACCGGGAGCTGTATGCGGATGGAGTAAAATGGATGCAGGAAGGCTGGATCGACTACATCAACCCCCAGATTTATTTTCCATTTAAAAATCGTGCCGCGGCGTATGAGGTGCTGGTATCCTGGTGGCAGCAGCATACCTATGGGCGGCATTTTTATGTCGGGCATGGTGCTTACCGGGTAACAGAGCATAAGGCCGGATGGACGGACAAAAGTCAGATTCCACGACAGGTACGCCATCTACGGGAGGAACATGATGTAGCGGGTAGTATATATTTCAGTTCCAAATCCCTCACCGACAATTTGGTTGGACTGCAAGACTCTATGCGCAATGACCTGTATCGTACACCTGCTCTTCCCCCAACAATGCCCTGGCTGGATAGCATTCCACCCAATGCTCCTTTCGGCTTACTGGTAAAACCATCCGGTAACGGGAAAATGAATACGCTTTTTTGGCAGAAACCAGATGCCGCTAGCGATGGTGAATCAGCATATGGTTATGTTGTGTACCGCTTTGCGGTTGGCGAACGCGTTAACATCAAGGACCCCAGCAAAATTATTTTTATCACCTACAATGCCGATAAACTTCAGTACACCGACGATGACATCAAACAACATCAACAGTATAAATATGTCGTCACAGCGATAGACCGAATGAAAAATGAAAGCCGCCCTTCAGATAGTCGGCAGGCAAATGAAGATACCTAATGATTGCAAAAAACCTCCCAAATCGCAGCTGTTGTCAGCTTAGCAATCTAGGAGGCTCTTTTATTTAGTGTGATTTTAAAGCGAATCTATTTACCTTGCCCGTATTTGAATTTCTTGTTGATGGTCACAGGCAATTTCCCTGTCGCAATATTCTGCCCTAGGATGGTCTTGGCAGCAGCCTTCTGCATAAAAGCATCATTTTGGTAAGCCAGCAATATGGTCTTTGCTTTCTTCGAGGCTTCGACAGCATCTAAGGCGTATACATTTGTAAATAGTGTCAAAATGGATTTCTTCGCAAACTTCCTCATCAAGTCCTGCACGTTTTCATGTAACTGCATTGTTGGACGTGGACGTAGTCTGGTATCGTGTACTGCGATGACGTATTGTTTGTTTTTCTTGATTTCTTTTACAAGACGTTTCATGTCTTCTTTACTCAAGCTGTCGGGTACAAAATATTGCGTTTCATTGGTCAATGCAGTTGCCAGTTCATTCTGAAAGGTTTGATTGGCAGAAATACCGATGTTGATAATCGCAGTAGGCAGCTCTTTGTTGAAGGATTTCAATTTTTCGGTTGAATTGAGTGCCGTAATGGCTGCATTGGAAAGTTCGTCGATCAACTGCACGGCGGATGCCCTGTGCAGATCGGCATATAAGTTTTGCTGAGCTGTAGCCTGATACTTATCCAATCCTAACCATAGTTTGGCAGCCAATACTCTTTTCACCCTTGCATCAATATCCGCCTGCGAAATACGGCCTTCTTCGATCGCCTTAAGGATAAGATCAATTGCCCGTTTACTATTTTCGGAGACCTCCAGCAAGTCGTGCCCAGCAATGATCGCCTGTACATCCGCTTCACCGTTCGGGAAGAACTTTTTAACGCCTTTCATATCCATGGCGTCGGTGACTGTCAAACCATTAAAACCAAGCTCATTCCGTAGTAGGTCGGTAACAACTTTTTTAGAAATAGAGGACGGCATATTAGGGGTGTCATCCAAGCTGGGGATATTCATATGCGCAACCATAACTGCGGGGGCACCTGCTTTAATAAGCTCCTTGAAGGGATACATTTCAAGTGAGTCCAATCTCTTTTTATCAAAAGGGAGTTGTGGGAGATCATAATGTGAATCTACGTCTGTATCACCGTGTCCTGGAAAGTGTTTGATGGAGGCCAGTATACCGCCATCCACCATGCCGTCCATATAGGCTTTTGCTTTTTGGGTGACATTGTATTTATTATCGCCAAAAGAGCGAATCCCTATCACTGGATTTTTCGGGTTGTTGTTGATATCCACATCCGGTGCGAAATTGAAATGCATACCGATGCGATGAAAGTCCAGTGCGACCTCTCGTCCCATGCGGTAGATCAATTGATTATCCTGCACGGCACCAAGTGTCATCTGGTAAGGGAAAGATAAGGTAGAATCCGGCATACGCATACCAAGCCCCCATTCACCATCAAAAGTCATCATCAAAGGTACTTTAGAAAGAGATTGGTAGCGGTTGAACATGTCCACATGACGCACGGGACCACCCTGAAAAACAACAAGACCACCCAAATGTTCGTCCTGAATAACCTGCGCAACGGAATCAATATACTTCTGACCTAAATTGGTATGAGCCCGCACGAGGAATAACTGTGCTACTTTTTCCTTTGGCGTCAAGATATTAAATACGGCATCCACCCAATCGTGCTGGGAATTGATGTATTTTACAAAATCTTTCTTGTCCTGTGCTTTCGCAATGGATAGCGCACCGACCAATGCCAATAGGCCCAGACTGAATTTTTTGAACATAAATTAGTTTGTATAATGTCTTAAATAGATTACTAATAACGCTATTATTTTGGATAATATGAAATTGTTTTTGCAACAATTTCATATAAACACGCATAAAGACGCAATTCACATAGGACTGTATGAAACAGCATGCTCGAATTAATAAGAAGAGATGCAAGCTATACCTGTTATTTGTCCTTGATTATGTGAATCAATTCCATAATAAGTTCCGTTATGGATATCATGTAATTAATAGCGATTATGTGCATACTGAGATGGCGAATAGTTGCCTTGTTCTATCATTGGGGTTCGTTGGGCCATGCGGTTTCAATAATCGCAGTGAAGAAGAAAGTCAACGCTAAAGCAACGCGTAGACAAGAGTTGGTGTAAGGAGAGAAGGCTAGGTATCTGCAATAAGCTTAATCAACCAGAATCTCGATACTAGATACTAAATCAAATTATATTTTTTCTCTAGAAAAAGAGTCAATTCCATCACGTTTTCCAATTCACCGATTGCCTCCTTTTTCCACAACTTGTCGATAATCAACAAGAGAAATTGAGTTTCAAGATCTGGATTTTCATAGTTCAGATCTTGAAAGGCACGAAGAATAATAGGTTGCACGGGTTTCATGAACTGCTCGTGCTGTTGTTTGGAAAAGGGATGGTGCGACAGACGCTCCTGTAATTTCCAGAATAGGGGTTCGGCGGTAACCAATTTGTTGGGTAGATTGATCATCGTCCGCAGGAACTCTTTTGGTTCACGGTAAGTCATCATTCCACGGTGATGGGTGAGGACTTTACGGTAGCCCGATTTAATCAAATAGACCAAAAGCGCGTCCTTGTTACCAAAATGTTTGAATATCAACGCCTCAGAAACCCCAGCGTTCTGTGCTATTGTTTTGGTAGAGGTATTGGTATAGCCTTGGTCTGAAAAAAGCAACAACGCTTCTTTCATAATACGCTCTTTTCTACTCAAAACACTTTCTTTCATATACTATGCCGTTCAGTTGATTTTTAATTCTACTGCAAATATATCTAATCTTTCCGTTCAGTTAGGATTATTGTAACTAAAATGATAGTAATTCGTATCAAATAGTCGCATAAATTTGACAAATAAATATTTACAACCAATAACAGCGCATTAAACGACGCAGACAACCTCAATCAATGAAAATCAACACCTGGACAATTGTTATCCTTTCGCTTAGTTTAATGCTAATAAAGATGAATGCTCATGCCCAGCAACATATCGCTGGAAAGCTTACAGACAGCAACAATTCGAACCCTATTTCAGGCGCCAGTGTTACCATTATCGCGCTAAAGGATTCCAGTAAGACGCAAACACCAACCGATATTTTGGGCAAGTTTGTCAGTACGGCTCTTCCTGATGGGGATTATCTCGTATCGGTACAGCCAATGGGCTATACTGCGGACATTCGAAAAATAAAATTAGCGGGCAAACCCATAGACATCAATTTTAAGCTCAACAGCTCGGAGATCGTGCTAGATGAAATCAGTATCTCGCCAACGAGTATACAGGTGCGGGGCGACACCTTGGAATTTGACGCAAAAAAATATGTCACCCCGGATTTTGCTGATGCCGACGAACTGGTCAAACAGATACCCGGTGTAGAAATTGATGAAGACGGTAATGTAAAGGCGCAGGGGGAAGCCGTAAGTAAGATTATTGTTGATGGTCGTGAATTCTTCAGCACTGATCCCAAAGTTGCGCTCAAAAACTTGCCGGCAGATGTCATTGCCAAAGTTCAGCTTATTGATGACAAGACCGAGCAAGCAAAATTCAGCGGATTTGATGATGGCAAGCGCATGAAAGTGATCAATATTGTCACCAAACCGGATAAGAGGAAATCCTACTTTGGCAAGATCAGTGGCGGAGCTGGCCCGGACAACAAATATGCAGTCAATACGCAAGTCACCAAAATGAATCCGAAGCGGCAGTATTCCATCGATATCAACACCAATAACGTCAACCAGCCCAATGGTTTTGCGCCACGTGGCAACACGCGCGGACGTACAGGACAGGGAGTTACAACGCGATTCAATGCCGGATTCAACTACCTCGACCGCTTTTTGGCAGACCGTATGGATTTCAACGCCAATTACACCTACAACTATACCGACAATAATACGATCAGCCAAAGCAAAACGGAATATACCGCAGGCAACAGAGCTAATCAAATCAACAATCAGCAGCAATTTGGCAGTACGTACACAAATAATCATGCCCTTTCCCTGCGCGCAAACTGGAAGATAGATTCTATCCAAAGGCTGGATATACAGCCTAATTTCTCCTACCAGAGCAACGATAGGCTTGGTGGCTCCATGGGCAATACACTATTAAATTTGCAGGACACGCTCAATAGATCAAATCGCAACAATAAAAGCTTCGGTGAGAACTTTAATTGGGGCGGAGACCTGACTTATATGCGCAGACTGAACAAACCTGGTCGTACGCTCAGCATCAATTTCAACGGTTCTTTCAGTACCAACAAAAGCCATGCTGCCAATTATGCCCTCAACTCCTATTATCGGGATGGCCTACCTCAACGGATTGACACGGTAGACAACCGCAATTACTCGAACGGAGACAACAACGGCTTTCGCACAAAAATTGCCTATACGGAAATGTTGAGCAAATACTCGCGTTTGCAGGCTAATTATACTTTTCGGAATACGGCACGGTATTCTGACCGTAAAACCTATGAATTCCTCGCGGAGACTGAGCAATTGGGGGAATTAAAAAACCGGCTATCGAATGAATTTCGCAATGACTTTGTGTACCATAGTGCTGGCCTATCTTATTTATTTCATAAAAAAGACAGCATACGTTTCCAAATTGGATTGGATTACCAAGCAGCAAATCAGGTGAATGACAAACTATTTCCGAACACATTGAAAACCAAAAGTCATTTTAACAGCCTATTGCCCAACTTAAATTTCCAATACAATTGGAATAAAGAAACCCGTATTGAGATACGGTACAATGCTAAAACCAATACACCGGCTATTGAACAGCTGCAAGATTTTATCGATAATCAAAATCCATTGCGCATCAGTTCGGGTAACCCAAACCTGAAACAAGAATATGACCATAACCTGGTCATGCAATTTAGGTCTATCAACAAAGCTTCGGGTAGAAGCTTTACATCAGATTTTACGGCCGATTTTATTCAGAATAAAATTTCAACAACCATCTTTACGACAGATTCCGCATTTGCCATCGCCGAGGATATCATACTCGGACCGGGAGGCCAGTATATCAAACCGGAAAACTTTGACGGGGTATATAACCTGAAATGGCATAATAGTTTTGGTTATCGGGTTGAACCATTAAAACTGAATATCAACCTCAACAACAATGTATATTTCAATCAGAATTACACGTTGTTGAATCTGGAAAAAGTAAACGCCAAAACATACGGTATAAATCAACGTGTCGGGGTGAATACCGCTTTCAGCAAAGATGTCATTATTGGGCTGGACTACAACGGAAATTTATCCTATTCAAAAAACTCTGCAACGGAGAAATCCAACTATTCTGTTTACAAGCATACAATCGGCAATTCCATTGCTTTGACATTGTTGAAAAGTTGGACGTTAAATTCTACATTCAATTACCTATACAACGGCAGCATCCTCAATGCCCCAAGCACCACAAGCTTGCTGTGGAATGTCTCTATTGGGAAGAAATTATTCAAAAGGAGAAATGCGGAGATTAATCTGACTGTTTTTGATATTTTCAACGATAATAAAAACGTCAATCAACAGGTCAATGACCTTTGGGTACGTGTATCACAGTCCAACGCGATTACCCGTTATGCAATCTTAAGCTTTACGTATCATATAAGGGGTATGGGCGGAAAATCAAATCGCCCGCGAAAAGATTAAAAATCTTCACGTGAAACACCGTTTTTAATCTACTGTCAGCATATATCCGACGCCGCGGACGTTGGTAATTTTGATTCTAGGATCCTGGCTTAAATACTTTCGGATACGACTAATAAACACGTCCAGACTACGCCCAGTAAAGTACTTATCATAGCTCCAATAGGCACGCATAATCTCTTCTCTAGGGATTACCTTATCTTTCTGCTCGTACAGTTTACGAAGGAGTTCACTTTCACGAAAGGATAATTTCAGTGTTTCTCCCTGATAAATCAACTGATGTTTCAGGCTATCCAAGGTGTAATTTCCGATCATCAGTTTTTGTCCAAACAGCATTTTGGGACTATTCTTTAACAAAGATTCTATCCGGACTACCAGTTCCTCGATTTTAAATGGTTTTTTGACATAGTCATCTCCACCCAGACGAAATCCCCGAACCACATCCTCTGTCTGTACTTTAGCCGTCAAGAAGATAATAGGGAGCAATGTGTCCATCTCCCGAATTTTTGTCGCCAATGTAAAACCATCCATGACGGGCATCATCACATCCACCACCATAATGTCGGGTCTTGCAGTGTTGAATGACTCCAAAGCCTCTTGCCCATTATTGCAGTGCACAACATGGAAACCATTTGCTTCTAAGCTATCCGCGACGATCATTGCCAGACTTGGCTCGTCTTCTACATATAAAATATCAATCATAACTCATGTAGTCCAATAACAATTTAATTTTCCATGCCATCACGTTGCTGAAGATAGCATAGTTTACGTTAATATGGTAATCGAACGATAAAAGTACTTCCTTTTTCCAATTCACTTTCAACGCTGATCTTACCTTCGTGGCGTTTCACCACTTGCTTGACATAAGCAAGCCCCAATCCGAAACCTTTCACATCATGTAAATTCCCTGAGGGGACCCTAAAAAACATATCAAAAATCCGCTGATGGTATTCCGGAGCGATGCCTTTCCCATTATCCGTAATTCGGATCTGCACATATTCTTTGCCGCCTTTGATTTCCACGCAGATCTTAACATGGTGCCCAGCATATTTAATGGCATTCTCCAATAAATTATTGATGACATTTTTCAAATGAGATTCATCCCCTTTGATTAAAATCGAATCCGGATCGGCAAGTAGTTCGACGTCAACTATTTTTGTTTTATTGAGTTGTGCCACTTCAATAACACTTTCAATCATCGCGACAATATCAAAGTCAGATCGTTGGAGAACAATGCCCTTCGTGGCATCGATGTCCATCTGCAATACTTTTTCGATCATGCCGGAAAGGTGGTCAAGTTCTTTCTTTGAAATCTCGAGGTAACGGTCCATCTTTTCCTTATCTTCGCGTACACCGTAGCGTTGTATGGCTTCAATCGCCGCCATCACGGTTGAAACTGGAGTTTTCAACTCATGGGTCATATTATCCACAAAATTTTTTCGCAGTTCGGCCATTTTGTTTTGGTTAAGAATAGTTTTCATGAGGTAGAAAAAAGTACCTAACAAAAGTCCAATCAGCAGCAGCGAAATCAATAGTTGCCAGCTTAGGCTATACAGGAGGTATTTCCAGTCCTCCTGGAATTTGACCACCAGGAACTGATTTTTTAAAGGATTGACCATCATTGGCCGTGTCCAAGCCAAGTTTTTTTCCCGGTATTGGCGCCGCATATCTTTTACCTGTTCGCGTGGGATCGTAACGATGTTTAATTCGTAGGGCACTGAGATGCCCTTATTGTTGAGTGACTCCTTAAATTTATTGTCAATCAGGTGCAGATTGGTTTTGTTCATCTCAAAATCACGGAACAAAAAGGGAGGAATAATGGCATTCTGGCCATCGCGGTCTTTGAAATACATCTTTCCCTTTCGATTTGAATCATCCCGAAAACCATGTTCTTTTTTGGGCTGGCTGGCGCGCACTTTTCGCAAGGCTTGATCAAGTTGCGCTTCGGATAGAAAGGTTAGAAGTTCCTTTTTCACGTCGCTTAGCAGGCGATCTCTTTCGACCTCAGGCCCATCCAGACGCTGGTTGCCATTTTCAGCCTGATACACTTCCTGTACAGCGTTAAAAAGTGAACGTTCGGCAGTGGACAGAAAAAGATCCCGACGATTGGTGTAACTTCCATAAAGCCAAATCCCCAGCACAATGGTAATTCCTATACCGATTAATACGATCAAGCTGATCAGTAATTTAAATCTTCTACCCATAATGAAAACAAATTTAAATTACTAGATTTGCAATCGCTGTGGTAATTAACCATATTTAACAAAATATAACACTGATTAACAGTAAGCATTGATTACTTTTGCACTATTCAAAAATTAATATGATCAAAAACTTTAAGAGACGTAGTATACAATTTTTACTTCCAATTTTTACGCTGGCAGCCTTTGTCGGTTGTAATAAGGACATTTCACTTTCTTTGGATAATTCAAGAGATGAAACGATTGGCGTAGTACCAATTGATACGGTTTCAGTCAAAGTTTCGACTTATCAATTGGACAACATTCCGACGTCAGCCACAGGGACGATTTTGGTCGGAAAAAACAGCAATTTGGTTACTGGAAGCACCAAATCAACGTCTTATATGCGTTTGGGAATTGGTACAGTAAATAGTGCGGGCATCCCTGATGACGCAGTATTGGATTCAGTTAGCTTAGTCGTTCCTTTAAATAAATATTATTACGGTGATACGACTCAGGTTCAAAAAATTTCTGTCCATCGCGTATCAGAAGAAATTACCCAAACACAGATTGACCTGACAAAACCTGCTGACGAACGCCCTGTATTTGTCACTTCAGCAGCGATATTCAGTAAACAAAAATTTGCTTTTGACAATGCTGCTTTGGCAGAACTTTCATTCAAACCCCGTGTTAAATCAATTGACTCTTTACATTTTAGATTTAACAATACGATCGGCAATGAGCTGTTTACGATGATCAAAAACAACGACAACAGAATTCAGAGCAACACAAGCTTTCAAGAATATTTCAAAGGTTTGGCACTTGTGCCTGATAATAACAATAGTACACTTATTGGCTTTAAAGACACAGTCTATTTACAGGTCCACTATTCATTTTTAAACAATGAAGGGACAAAGTCCAGTGGAAAACAGTACTTTTCAATAGACAACAAAGCCTACCAGTATAATCAGATTGAGACTGACCGCTCAGCGACAAAGTTTGCACCATTGACACTGGTGAATCCACAACTCTCAAGTCAACAAACTGATGGTGATACATTTTTAGAAGGATCTACGGGTGTTGTAGCAAAACTGGAATTCCCTACGTTATTAGAATTAGTGAATAATCCTTCGGTTTCTATAAATAAGGCTGAACTGATAATCGAAGTGGAAAATGCTTCTTCGACAAATTTTGCACAGCCAAAAAATCTGATATTAATGGTTGCTAGTAACAATGGGAATCCCATCAGTATTGTATTAACACCATATGCTACTGATACTCGAAGTATACAAGCTGCCTCATTAGTTCCTGGCAACGATTTCGGTTCAAATGGCAAGTATACGTTCAATTTGATTGAATATTTGACAAAAATTAAAACAACAGCATATAAAAACACATCATTATATCTATCTTTACCAACATCGGAGCTATTTTCAACAGGAAACAGATTAATCCTGGCAAAAGATAATGAGAATGATCCTAAAATTAAATTAAACATCCTTTATACTAAATTTTAATAATTTATGAACAAGAAAAATTGGCTACTCGTTTTATTAGCTTTTGTATTTACAGTTACAACTTTCTCTTCTTGTAAAAAAAGTGACGACGATAACGATTCTGATAAATCAGACGAATGGTTTGAAAAAGCTGCATTTAAAGGGCCACAAACTTCATCTGCTGCAAGCTTTTTGATAAATAACATTGCTTATGTTTCAACAGGTTTAGCAAGTAATGCTGGAGGTAAACCTTTCCGTGTTCAAGATACTTATGCATATGATGCTGCATCCAATACCTGGGCAGAAAAAGCTCCTTTTACTGGTGTAGCAAGAAATGGCGCTATCGGTTTTTCTATCGGTAATATCGGTTATATTGGCGGTGGAAATGATGGAACCAATAACCTAAAAGATTTTTACAAATTTGATCCTACAGCTGATGGTGGCAAAGGTACATGGTCTCCTATTGCTCCCCTACCAATTGCCTTATCAAATGCAGTTGCATTTACATTAAATGGAGCAGCATATGTGGGTACAGGTGAAACTGTTGTTAACGGTGGAATAACTAATACAAATGAATTCTATAAATATGACCCAACTGCAAACACATGGCAGGCGATCAGTGATGCACCTTTTTCTGCAAAAAGAAAATCAGCATTCTCTTTCGTGGTAGGTAATGTAGCATACGTTGGTGGTGGTATTTCAAATGGTTCTTACCCGAAAGATTTCTACAAATTTGATGGTAGCAAATGGACTAAATTGAACGACTTAAACAGAGCTGACAACTCATACACTTATGATTTAACACGTTCTAGTGCTGCTGCATTTGCGATTAATGGTACTCCATTTGTTGTGGGTGGCTACAAAAATGCGGTCATCAATAGCGTTTGGAAATATAATATCGGTGGCGATTTTTGGACAAATGACAATGGCAACTTTGCTGGTTCAGCACGTCAGGATGCAATTGGATTCGCAGTACAAAACAATGGTTATGTAACTACGGGTCTGAACGGATCGACTCGTTTTGACGATACTTGGATGTTTACTCCGATTTATTAATCGAACTAAAATCAGCATAAAAAAGGGGGATGAAAACTAAGTTTTCATCCCCCTTTTTTATGCTGATTGATGCTGTATTTCGAAGGCTCAAACAGATATCCGAATCAATTTCACTCGTAGACTCCTATATTAGGAACCCAATAGAAATCTTCATGACTACTGCGAAGTTACCTTTAGCCGAAGCGATGATCCCCCTGTGCAGGGGGGGCATCGCTTCGGCTTCAAATAAAGCTCCTTCGGCCACGTCAAGTGTCATAAGGGAATATATATTCAAATGATTTCATTATTTCGAATGTACCGCCGATATATCGATGGTGTCAAAAGAAAAAAGCCATATCCGAGGATATGGCTTTTCAAAATATTTTACCTGGTCTACCACTATTTTTCAATCGCTTTGATTTCATATAAGGTATTCCAGAGCTTACCCGTCACAAACAAACGTTTATTTGCTTGATCATAAGCTATCCCATTCAGTTCATTGTCATAAGCGGAGGTATGCTCATAGATCCCGACTAGGTTAATCCTACTCTCTACGGCGCCTGTTGCCGGATTGATAATGACGATAACGTCTTTCTGATAAACGTTGGCATAAACTTTTCCATCAATATATTCCAGTTCATTCAGTTCATCAACAGGTCCATTCTCGTCATATACACCAATCACATTCAGTTCTTTTCCCGTCACTGCGTCCAAAAAGAATAATTTGTTGGAACCATCCGACTTGATCAAGTGTTTTCCATCATAAGTAATCCCCCAGCCTTCTTTGCTATTTTCGTATTTGAACGACCCCTCTTTTGCAAATGAGTTTTTATCAAATACATATCCTTCGCCTTGCTGCCAGGTCAACATAAATAGTTTATTACCCACTAATGTCATTCCTTCAGCAAAGGTTTTTTCATCGAATTTAATCTCTTTCAATACTTTACCAGTCTTGAGATCAACTTTTCTGAGGTTTGACTCACCATACCGCCCATTTGATTCATATAGTACTCCATCGGCAAATTGAAGCCCCTGGGTAAATGCCGTGGTGTCGTGCGGGTATCTATTGACAACCTCAAACCCATAGTTCTTGGCACTTGCTGGAACTACGTAGAAAGTGCTCGATACAGAATCGGCCTTACCACCACTGTAGACCGTAGCAGAAATATTACGCGTACCATAGGCCATATCTTTGGTTTCTACCATAATGGCCACCGTATCGGTTGTAGAACCCACGTGTTTATCGTCCACAAAATAAGCGACTGAATCCATGGTAATTGCGTCAAATTTTAATTTTAATTGTACTTGACTGCCTTTTAACACGGCCTGGTTCGCTTCTGGAGATGCAAATTCCAAGGCAGTTTTTTTCGATTTACAGGAAGTAAAAGCAAGTATTGCTATTGCTATAAAATACGTGATTTTTTTCATCTATATAATTTATTTATAAAGCGGATGAAACGATCTGATTTATTCGCACAGCTGGGTGTTCAAATAAAAATACAATGGCTTCATTTCTATAATTTAAAAACTCAAACTCAAAAAAGACGGTATGTAAGCTACTTGAATGTAACATGAGCGGGCTCATCCTAAATCTAATAATTTACGAAGCATATCAGGCATCCCAAAATGCGTCTTTTATATAAGTAAGTTCGGAATGCGCTCCATTAGTCACAGCCACAACATCGAATCTTACCTCCCCGACATAAGCATGTTTTAAGATATACGCCTGAGCTGCTCGAATCAGCCGCCGCTGTTTCGGGATATTCACAAATTCAAAAGGTTCGCCAAAATCTGTTCTCGATCTTGTTTTCACCTCCACGAATACCAGCGTATCGCCATCCTTGACGATCAAATCTACTTCTAAATTCTTATATCGCCAATTTCTTAACACAATTTTACAGCCCATCCTGATCAGATACTCCATAGCCAATTGTTCACCCTGCGCTCCTATTTCAAGATGTTTTGCCATACTATACAGTTACTTTACGATCGTATTACCCAAAAATCCCCCCAGAAGACGCTCTGCTTCTTTGAGCTTTTGATACTTAAAGATAAGCACTTCCAAATTAGCAACATCCTGTTCCTGTTTCATTTCCTCACGAATATGATGCATTTCAGCCTCGATCTTACGTTTTTTTATCCGATAGATGGCCGTAACAACCAGTTGTTTGAGATGTTCATACTCCTGGCTTACATAGATCTTACGTTTATCATCATTCCAGTTTTCGCTGAGCGAATATTTCGTTGCCACGCAATTAATTGCCAATTCAGAAACTGCCGCATCGGCATTAGAATAAAATAATTTTGGATCGGGAATTTCATAATTTTCGGCAGCATCCCGATATGCTTTCAAAATAAATGCCGCCGCCTTATCTTTAAAGACAACATCGCTCATATTTCCTAACAATACACCTGCAACAGGAATATCACCGTCTCCCTCCCAGGTCGCCAGGTAATCCCCATAGTTGATCAAGATGCGGATGATTTCACGTTCCTGTAGGATCTCAGCAGTCAACTGTGTAGGTTGTTCTGTCGCTTCTATGGCCGGCATGCCGCCCCGTTCATCATCCGTCATGAAGAAATCAGGTGGTGGGCCGTCTATTCCAAAAGGAGGCATCCCTGTATTTGCGGAACTGCTCTGTGCTTTGCGCGCGGCATCCTTATCCGCTTTCTTTGCTTTATTCAACCTTATTTTGTTGAGTTCGGCAAGCAGAATCCGCTCCTCAATATCCAATAAGCTACTACACTCCCGAATAAAAACAGAAACCTTAATCTCGTCGGGAATTAGCGCAATACTTTCAACTACATCCCGTATGACTTCGGCCCTCTTGATCGGATCGTTGTTGGCATCGCGAAGTAAAATATTGGTTTTATAGAAGATAAAGTCCTGCTGATGGGATTTCACATAGTCCTTAAACGCTGTGGCGCCATATTTTTGCACATATGAATCGGGGTCATTTCCGTCCGGAAAGAGTAATACTTTGACGTTCAAACCTTCCTCGAGCAACATATCGGTACCGCGTAATGAAGCCTTTATACCAGCTTCGTCACCATCATAAAGTATGGTTACATTTTTGGTAAACCTTGAGATTAATTTAATCTGCCCTGTCGTCAGGGAAGTTCCTGAAGAAGAGACCACATTTTCCACCCCTGCCTGGTGTACAGATAAGACGTCTGCGTAACCTTCGACAAGGTAGCAGTTGTCCTCTTCCATAATCGCCTTTTTGGCAAAGTTCAAGCCATAGAGTACGTCTGACTTATGGTAAATCTCACTCTCTGGAGAGTTTACATATTTGGCTACCTTTTTATCTGTTTTTAGCGTACGACCACCAAAACCGATAATACGTCCCGTCAAATTATGGATAGGGAACATGACGCGCCCCCTAAAACGATCGTAGAGCGACTTATCATCACGCTCGATAGCAAGTCCACCTGCTACCAGGTAATCCGGATGGAAGCCCGCTTCCTGTGCTTTATCCACCAAGGCCGTCCACTCTTCTGGCGAATAGCCCAGTTCGAATTTCTTAATGATATCCTCGCGGTATCCGCGTTCTTTGAAATAATTAAGTCCGATAACCTGCCCCATTTCGCTTTTCCAGAGTTGCTCCACGAAAAACTTGCCTGCCCAGGCACTCAGCACATAAAGGCTTTCTCTTTTATCTTGGGCTGCCAACTGCGCAGGAGAGCGTTCAACCTCTTCGATCTCAATAGAATATTTATCAGCCAGGTACCGAATCGCCTCAGGGTAGGAAAACTTCTCTAGTTCCATGACGAACTTGAGCGAGTCGCCCCCAACACCGCAACCGAAACATTTGTAAATACCTTTTGAGACAGAAACGTGAAACGAAGGTGTCTTTTCGTGGTGAAATGGACAGTTTCCGATCAATGAGGTACCACGCTTCTTTAAATCAACGAAGTCACCCACCACTTCTTCTATCCGTGCCGTTTCCAGTACTTTATCAATAACCTCTTGCTTTATCAAAATCGTGCTCCTATTTTAATGTAAAAATAATATAAATCTGATAGATTTCAGTTGCAATGCAATTATTTATGCCAACCTATTCTGTTATAATCAAATCGTTCCAAAGGGATTCTTCGGCGTTGTCCAGCGTGGAGCTTGCCAGCTAATCTACGGAGGGGCATAAGAATGGCGCTCGCAGCAAGCTGGGGGCAATTTAGATGAGGTCGCCAAAGCTATTGGTATGGATACGCGTATCGGTTCCAAATTCCTAAAAGCATCTGTTGGATTCGGGGGTTCTTGTTTCCAAAAAGACATCCTCAATCTTGTGTATATCGCACGCAGCTATGGACCTACGAAAGTTGCTACATACTGGGATCAGGTCATCTTAATGAATGATTACCAAAAACACCGCTTTGCCGACAACATTATCAAAACGCTATACAATACAGTGTCAGGGAAAAAGATTGCCTTTCTGGGCTGGACATTCAAAAAAGAAACCAATATACCCGTGAATCAGCAGCGATCTATGTTGCCGATTATCTCTTAAATGAACAGGCCGAAATTACGGTATACGATCAGAAAGTACAGCAAAACGAATCTATGCGGACTTAGATTATCTGAACACATTCGTCTGAAGAAAACAGGGCATTAATTAATGTTGTCGATACAGCTTACGAAGCCTGTAACGAGTCGCACGCTGTCGCCATATTGACAGAATGGGATGAATTTAAAACCTATGATTCGAAAAAAATCAAAGATGAGATGAAGAAACCTGCTTTTGTATTTGATGGACGGAAGTGATTGAATAGGAAACAACTTGAAGACCTGATTTTAAATACTACGCAATTGGGGAATAACCTTTGCAAAGGTAAAAAATAACCCTCAGTTTTATCCGTATTTAAAATATGGATAGCGCTGAGGGTTTTGTTTGTGCCTGTTAGCAACGCATAAGGAAAGAGAGATGAAACACAAGCGAAGCAACAGGACTTTTTATCTTAATTGTTTAACATGCCATAAAATTCGTTCATGTAATAAGATTCTTGTAGCGCATCCCGAAAGTTTTGCCATTGCTCCTCATCGAATGAAAAAACAATATCGGGATAAGGTGTCTTCATAATCAAGCGAAATTCACCATCAGGAAATGTACTGAAAAAAAGTTCATCCCCATTGCTCTTGATAATATTGAGAAAATCGATAAACTTATTCTGCGTAAATGTCAGTACAAAACTTTGCTGCCAGATATAATATGTTCTGCACTTATGGCAAACACTAATGTGGGTATCTCCGCGTTGACTTAGAATCTTGGTATCACACATACTATACATATTTATTTAGACTCATTATAAATAACATCCAAATGTAAGCATTGTTTTTAGAATAACAAGTATTTTTTTAAAAAAAGCCATTGATTGTGTTTAATATTGAAAAACTGGAAATTTTATTGTGATTTATCAAAAAACCAAACAAAACGCAGTATGCTGACATAAATAAATGGTTATTTGACAATTTATTCAAAAAATTAAAAGTGAATTCCATTTTCATGTAATTAACCCTAATTTTGAATAATTACAGACTAGAAACCAATGTATTATGAATAAACCCAAATAAACATATCAAATGTTTACTTATGGAGATACCCTCGCTGGCATTTATTACTAACCGTTGTCCATCTCCACTTGACATTGATAAAAAAATGTATATCAATCAATTAATATTAAGTAAAAATTATAAACAGGCCTTGACCTTATTTAATAAAATCTGTATAATTGAAAAAAGTTACATTCCTTTAAACTACCAATCTAAGGAACTCAGCTTCACACTACCACATCATGAAAAACGATAAATATGCGTCTCATAATAACATAAGCCTATTAGCAAGGCTTCGAGAAGGCGATTTAGAGGCTTTCAATATTTTATATAATAGGTATTGGTCTGTGCTGCTAGATGAATCCTACAAAAGGCTCGAAGATCTAGCTTCTTGTGAGGAGATTGTTCAAGATGTATTTATCGACCTTTGGGAACACTGTTCAAAAAGAGAAATCCTTAATGTGGAGGCCTATCTTTTTACCTGCATGAAATACAAGGTCTTCGAAACGTATAAAAAAAGCAAACGCAGAAATGTATTGATAGCGGAAAATAAGCAACTCTATCAAGGTCAGGAAGTTGTGGATGGCAATACCTATGGGGAAAAGGATCTAAAATCGCTTATCGAACAATGGGTATCTAATCTTCCGCAAAAAAGGCAAGAAATTTTTAAAATGAGATATCTGGATGGACTCACAACAAAAGAAATCAGCGACCTGACGAAAACTTCCCAAAACACCGTCCAAAATCATCTCGGTGTATCGATTCAAAAACTAAAGAAACTTGTTCTCCAGCACTTTTTGACATTACTTATGATTTTTTACACCTGTAAATAAGCTACTTACAAATAAAAATCTATTTAGACTAGTACATTTTCCTCACTCAGGGGCACTATTTAAGTGAACTTGTACTAATCCTATGCAATACCCTAACCAAGAGCTTGAAAAGCTCATTGACAAATACTTAAACGGCGAAGCCAGTTCGGAAGAAGTAGAGCTTGTAGAACGTTTTTTCGATTCATTCTCATCCCGGCCAAATTTACTCAAAACACTTCCTGATGAGGTACAGGAAGCCCTGAAAACACGTATTCATAGTGGCATTATGAACAAACTAGCGCCTAAAAAGAAACGTACATTCAGTTTCGCTCAAATTGCCGCAGCTGCTGCCCTCTTGTGCTTCGCTTTTGCGAGTCTATATTTATACCAAATAAAAGCGCCCAACAATCAAGAAATCATGCTAACCAATGGACAACAACGTCAAATTGTGCTTGAGGATGGCACAAAGATTACACTAAATGCCTCGAGCAAGATAATCTACCCTACTTCATTCAAGGACTCGAATACACGTGAAGTTACCTTAATAGGAGAAGCATTTTTTGATGTCGCAAAAAATCCTTCCAAACCTTTCCTAATTCACACACCAAGAATGGAAATCAGTGTATTGGGTACTGCATTCAATGTCCGTGATTATGCTGAAGAAAACAATGCCGAAACAGCTTTGGTGCGTGGTAAAGTATCTATTTGGAAAACAGGGAGCCACGATCAGAAATTTATACTAAAACCCAAAGAAAAATTTGTGATCACAAAGTTAGATGGATCTGTTAAGGAATCCGCCGATACAGATTTTAAAACTGTAGCAACTCCTACGGCTATAGCTATCCAACCATTCTCTGTATCTGAAAAGGATGGTTCTGCTTTAGAAACCGAATGGTTATTAAATCGAATTACAATTCAAGATGAAAGATTGCTTGATATCGCGCTGAAATTAGAGCGCATGTATGGAGTAGAGATCAAAATTACAAATAAAGCAATCGCTAGCCAACGCTACTCAGCGACATTCGAGAACGAACAACTTGAAAATATCTTAAAAGCATTACAAACTGTCAATTACTTTCAAATAAAAACAACGGGGAAAAATCAACTACAGCTATTTTAAAAACAATCAACCTACATAACTCCATGAACAAAACAAAACCCAAATTTAGAAAAGAATCGAGATTGGCTTTACTGCTCGTTTGTCTAAGCACCATGCATGTACAGAGCTTTGCCTATTCTCAAACTGAAAAAATTGATGTCTCCATCCGAGGCGGAAAGCTTGAAGATGTCTTTCAAACAATCAATGACAAGAGCAAATACAAAATGTTCTTTAGCAAAGCGAGCCTACCTAATGCGACGGTCAATATTGTAGGAAAGAAAATCAGTATCAAAGATATTCTTTCCCAATCGCTAGCAGGGAGCAACTTAACATGGGAAATATTGGACAACAATATCATCGCTGTAAAGGAAAAACAACAAAATCAGCAACACATAGCGGGTCAAGTAGTCAACGAAAATGGAACGCCCCTAGCTGGCGTGTCGGTCATGATAAAAGACTGGCAAAAAGCAGAATACCGCAATATGCAAACCAGTACCGCAACTGATGTCAATGGGCAGTGGGGGCTCCGTATTCCAAATGACAATGTCATTATAACCTTTTCTTTTATAGGGTATCAAAAGATTGATATACCAGCGAAACAACTTATAACTAGTCCTACCCCGATCAAGCTTAAACCCGAAGAAGGTAGTTTGGAAGAAGTGGTCGTTATCGGCTATGGTACAACAACACGAAGACTGAATACAGGTTCAGTTGCTTCGATCACTGCAAAAGACATTGCTTCCCAACCTGTAAGTAATCCCCTTGCAGCGCTTTCCGGAAGAATGTCTGGCGTATTAATCGCTCAAAACAACGGTGTACCCGGAAGTGCTGTTCAGATTCAGATCAGAAACCAGGCATCATTAAGTGGAACAACTTCAGGATCAATCCCATTATATGTTGTTGATGGGGTTCCTTTCACCAATTTTAATGGTGGACAACCAGCTACCGATAACCTCAATTCATTTGGTATCTCAGCTTCTTCTGGTGGTTTAAGCCCGTTCAGCATGATCAATCCCGCAGATATTGAACGCATCGATGTCTTGAAGGATGCAGATGCCACAGCGATCTACGGTAGCCGCGGAGCTAATGGTGTTGTATTAATCACAACCAAGAAAGGTCAAGCTGGCCGTACCCGTATCGGTGTCAACTTCAATACGGGATTTACTGAGGTCAACCGCTTTATCCCCATGTTAAATCTGGATGAATATCTGACCTTAAGAAAAGAAGCTTTTGCCAATGCTGGAGTTACGCCCACTGCCGATAATGCACCGGATCTTATGCTATGGGATCAGAACAAATCGACAGACTGGCAGAAAATGCTGATTGGAAACAAAGGCCATATAACCGACGTGCAGGCGAATATGTCTGGCGGAAACGAGTCCACCCGCTTTTTCTTCAATTCGGGATATAGACGTGAAAGCACCGTATTTTATGGGGACAGCAAAAATAGTCGGTTTACATCCCGCTTAAATCTGGATCACACCTCTTCCGACAAAAAATTCAATGCCGCCCTATCAGTTAGCTATGCCAATGATAATTCGGATATGCCTTCATCGGATGTGACATCACTCTACAATTTGGCGCCAAATTATCCAATTTATGGCGACAATGGAAAATACTATTGGCTACCATCCTCGGCGTTTATAGACAATCCCATCGCCATGCTTGAACGGAAATACTTTGGCAATACCAATAATCTGATCTCAAATGTTAACTTAAGTTACAAAATAGTACCAGGACTGACAGCAAAAGCAAATTTTGGTTATACCATCACACAATTGAATCAAAATGACCAACGGCCAATTACTTCCTTAAACAATACCGTCTCCAACCCGCTTGGTTTTTCCAGTTTCTCCAATACAAAGGCCGAAAATTGGATTATTGAACCGACATTGGATTATGTAAAAAATATCGGCGAGGGTAAATTGACGGCTTTGATCGGAACAAGTTTTCAGCAGAATTCGTCGCGCTCTCAGACAACCAATGGTTCCAATTATTCAAACGATGCCCTTTTGGGTTCACTCAGTGCCGCAGGATCATTCACCGCCAGCAACAACCTCGTATACTACAAATACAATGCAGTATTCGGAAAAGTAAATTACGACTGGAAAGCGAAATATTTGTTTAATGGAACGTTCAGAAGAGATGCCTCATCTCGCTTTGGTCCTAAAAATAGATTTGGAAATTTCGGTGCCGTAGGACTTGGATGGGTATTTGGAAAAGAAGATTTTGTGCAGGATAATCTCCAATTTTTGAGCTTTGGTAAATTGAGAGCGAGCTACGGAACAACAGGAAACGATCAGATTCCCAATTATCTCTATCTCCCACTCTACTCTACGTCATCGGCTTATCTAAACAATCCTTCCATGAATATCGGGAGGCTTCCCAATGAATATATCAAATGGGAAACAACAAAAAAACTGGAGTTTGCACTCGATCTGGGTTTCTTGAAGGATCGAATCCTATTTACGGGGAATTTTTTCAGAAATCGTTCTTCTGATCAAATCACTGATTTAGTTTTGAGTACCCAGACAGGCTACAATAGTTATATGGAAAACCTACCTGCGTTGATCCAAAATACAGGTTTGGAATTGGAGTTGAATACCACCAATGTGACAAATGAAAATTTTACATGGAAAACATCAGCTAACTTTACATTTTATAAAAACAAGCTCGTAGAATTTCCTGGGCTTGAAAACACATTCTACTCAAGTAATTTTCTAGTTGGTGAGCCGCTCAATATGATTCGTTTGTATCACTATCAAGGTGTGGACGCGGCAACAGGAAGAGCACTGTTTGAGGATCGTAACGGTGATGGAGCTATTACAGCTGACGACCGCTATGTAGCAGATTTAGGTACGCCTTTCTATGGCGGATTTAACAATACCTTTTCCTACAAAGGCTTTGAACTGGGCGTATTCTTTCAATTTAACCACCGCTTTGGTGTGACCAAAATCCTCAATACAAGACCTGGCGCTTTGGTCAACCAAAACGATTACTGGTTGGACCGATGGACACCAACGAACACCAACGCAACCATCCCAGGTGCTATTATTCCAACAATACCTGGCGTGTCGAATGATGGAGCTGAGCTAAGCAATTCTTACAATCAATATACCAACTCCGACGCAGTTTATGGTGATGCTTCCTATATTAAATTAAGATCTGTCAATCTATCTTACAACTTACCGAAAAGCTGGACTTCGAAATTAAAAATGTCCAATTGTAATGTTTTTATGCAAGGACAAAATCTCTTTACCTGGGCCAAGAATAAATATGTTCTGGATACCGAAACAACCGTCCAAGGGGGGCCATCTGGTCTAGGTACCGGAACGATCGCCCAGGTATTGCCTCCATTGCGCACCATTGTATTTGGATTTAACTGTCAATTTTAAAACTCGAGATCATGAAATTAAACATCAATAAAAATATATTACTATTAGCCATTACAAGTGGAACTCTTCTTGTCAGTTCCTGCGAAAAATTTGTGGAGTTGGGTGCTCCTCCAAATCAGGTACTCGCTGGCGAAGCATTCGCTACAGACGCTTCCGCGAATAGCGTCATACGTGGATTATATGCCACAACACTAAGCATCAATCTCGCCGGGACTTCAACCTTCTATACGGGGATTGCTGCAGACGACCTTCAATACAATAATGCTGATCCGAATACCTCCGAATTTGCCAGCAATAACCTATTGAACACGAATGGCAATGTCGTAAATTTCTGGTCAAATTGCTACCAACTTATCAAGAATGCAAATAATGCAGTTTCAGGTCTCGAAGCATCCAATACTCTTACCCCAGCTGTCAAAGATCAGCTTTTGGGCGAAGCTAAATTTTTCAGGGCTTATGCCTATTTCTATCTCGCTAATCTTTACGGCGATGTGCCCTTGCAATTACGCGACGACCTACACGCTTTTGAAGACGCAACGCTTTCACGGGCTCCTGTACAACAAGTGTATGATCAAATCATTGCAGACCTAAAAGATGCGGAGAGCAAAATGGCTACCACCTATGACGCAACCGCAAGTCCAAGAGGCCGTGCCAACAAAGCTGCCGCCAGCGCACTATTAGCGAGAGTTTACCTTTATCAAAAAGACTATCAAAATGCAGAGTCATACGCAACCAAAGTGCTGCAATCATCTGATTATGGTATGCCTACACCAGACAAAAACTTTGTCAACTCAAGTAATGAGGTTATTCTACAACTTGCGAGCCAGAGTGGAGTGACCACATTTGGTGCCAATTACATAACGACAGCCACAGTTGCACCGGGGTACACCTTGCCTGATGCAGTATACAACAGCTTTGAGACCTCGCCTACAATGGACTTAAGAAAGACAAATTGGACAAGTCCAAAGACGGTCTCAAACAAAATCTATTATGCCATAACCAAATATAAAGTAGCCTCGGGAACAGGATCCGAATATCACATCGTGCTTCGCCTAGCCGAACAGTATCTTATTCGGGCTGAAGCAAGAGCCAAACTAGGGAAGCTTGCCGAAGCCCGGACTGATGTGGACGCCGTGCGTGCGCGTGCCGGACTTGCTGGGCTTAGTAAAGCGTTAAACCAAACGCAATTATTGCCTGCAATAGAGACCGAACGCCTCCATGAATTTTTTGGTGAATTTGGCCATCGTTGGCTTGATCTCAAGCGGACCGACCGCGCTACGGCTGTCCTTTCACCGATCAAATCAAACTGGCAAGCCACAGATGTCTTATTCCCGATTCCGCAAACACAGATTTTGATCAACAGGAACTTGACACAGAATCCGGGATACGAAGATTAATGAATTTAAAAATTATAAAATGAAAACAAACATCTTAACGGCTGCTTTCGCATTTTCGCTGACGGCAGCCTTTGCGCAGCAGCCTGCAAAAAACAAATACCAACAATACCTGCCTATTATTGAAAAAGGTACGTTGGTACAAAAGGATTCACTCGCCAATGTATTGATGAGCGAATTAAAAACATATAAATCAGAAGAAGACTATCGCACCACGATCAACGTTTTACGCTCTTTAGGTAAAGAAGATATGCAGGCTTCGGTAGAAACATTGGCAAAGAAAAAATATCCAAAAGGATCACTGACACGTGATGCCTTTATCACAGATGTCTATTACAATGCAAGTATGCCAGTACAGAAAGAAAAAGCGTATAATGAGCTCCTAAAAAAATGGCCAATTAAAACCTTTAGCGAAGAACCGTTGACATACGATTATGTATTAGCTAATCTGGCACAGAGTTTTGCCAACGACGGAGATGCACAAAAAGCAGTTCATTACCTAGGGGAAATGAAAGAACGATTCTGGCGTGGAAATGGATATATCCCTGTCGGTCAAATTCTATTGAGCGCAGGCGACACGACTACAGCGGCTCCACTGTTAAAGACCGCTATGGATGATAGCTATTACTATTTAACCCTTCCCGAGGATCAAAAAGACAATAAAGCTCGCTTTGCAGCGATGGGGTATGCAAGCTCCATGTCAGCTTATGTAAATATTCTTGTTGCTCAGAAAAAATACGCTGACGCGCTAACTTATATTGAAAATGCGCTCAAAGCTGCGCCAGAGCAAGCGGACGGTCTTGCCATGGTGTATTACAAATCATTAATGGGTACAGGCAGAAAGCTGGAAGCATACAACATCTTGACCAAATTGTATGCTAAAGGACAGTTTGCTATTGAAAATGATCTTAAAAAACTATATACGGAATTGAATGGATCAATACAGGGATACGAGAACTTTAATGCTTCACTGAAAAAGGAGTTGACCCAAAATATCCGTAATCATATCAAGGAGATGGCAACCTTTAAACCAGCGCCCAATTTTGAACTACTCAATCTAAAGGGTGAAAAAGTATCTCTGGCCAGTCTAAAAGGAAAAGTTGTAGTCTTAGACTTCTGGGCAACTTGGTGTCAACCTTGTGTCCGCTCATTCCCCGGTATGAAAGCGGCTCAAGAATCTTATGCAAATGATAAAGATGTACAATTCTTATTCATGAACACTTGGGAACGCGATAAGAATTATAAAGAAAATGTTGTATCCTTTATCACAAAAAATAATTATCCGTTTGAAGTGCTTTACGACGATCAAAAAGATCCGCAAACTGGTGAGGTCATGGCAGCGAAATTTGGCGTCAAAGGTATTCCAGCCAAATTTATCATAGACAAAGAAGGAAATATTCGTTACTTTCTGACCGGATCTACGCCAAACGTGGACTATATCAAATTAGAAATGAAGGAGCTCATCGAAGCTGCCAAAAAACCTTATAAAGGATAAAAATACAAAAGGCTGTCTCCGACATTTGCTCAATACAAACATAGGTGACAGCCTCTTTTTTGTGAATGCTAGACTAATTCAAGCCTCTTTTTATCAATAAATATTTCGGATCAGGATCTGTCCCCCTGAAAATACGGTACATTTTTTCCGGATCATCCGTTCCACCTTTTTCAAGGATATTCTTACGGAATGAGTCTGCTGTTGCCTGATCATATAAAGATTTCTCCTTAAAGGCAGCAAAAGCATCTGAGTCTAATACTTCCGACCAAATGTACGCATAGTACCCTGCAGAGTAACCCCCGGCAAAGATATGTTGAAAATAAGTACTTCTATAACGCGGAATAATTGCATCAATAATGCCTATTTTCTTCATTGCCGTTTTTTCAAACGCATTGATATCTTTGGAAATCTCTTTTGTTGTGGCATGGTAGTTCATATCCAGCAATGCTGCTGAAAGATATTCTACTGTTGCAAAGCCTTGATCAAAGGTTCCTGCTTTTTCCATTTTTTGGATCAAGGAATCTGGCATAGCCTCTTTGGTCTTAAAATGTTTCGCATAGGTCTTTAATACCTCGGGATCTGCAGCCCAATTTTCCATGACCTGGGATGGCAATTCCACAAAGTCACGTGGTACTGAAGTTCCGGCCATTGATCTGTATCTCACATTGGAGAGCAGACCATGTAAGGCATGTCCAAATTCGTGAAACAAGGTAGTCGCTTCGTCAAATGTCAGTAATGCCGGATTCTTTCCGACAGGTTTTGTGAAATTACATACGATAGAAATTACTGGAGCAACACGTTTGCCATCTTTTGTTGATTGATTGCGGTAAGACGTCATCCAGGCACCGCCACGCTTAGATTCACGTGGAAAGAAGTCCGCATATAAAAGTCCCAAATGTGAACCATCTTTGTCCTTCACCTCATATACTTCAACTTCTTTATGATAAGTTGGTACATTGTTTAAAGCAACGAATGTCAGACCATATAGTTTGTTTGCCACAGCAAATGCGCCTTCGCGGACGGCTGGTAGGCTCAAGTAAGGCTTGATCTCATCCTCGTCCAAAGCAAAGCGTTTTTTACGGATAATCTCCGTATAATATCTCCAGTCGTAAGGTGCTACCGCAAAACTGCCCCCTTCTGCTTTTATCTCTTTGGCGATATCGGCTTCTTCGCCTTTTGCTTTCGCCAAAGCTGGCGTCCACAATTTATTCAATAAGGCATATACATTTTCAGGTGTCTTGGCCATGGATTCCTCCAGCACATAAGCTGCGTGCGAAGAATAACCCAATAGTTTAGCTTTTTGAAGGCGCAGATTAACAATCTTCTGAATAAGTGCTTTGTTGTCATTCGTATTGTCATTGTTACCACGCATCTGATACGCTTCCCAGATCTGCTTTCTCAGCTCACGATTTTTGGCATATTGCAAGAAAGGCATGATCGAAGGATTCTGTAAGGTAAACACCCATTTGTCCTTTTTACCCTTGGCGACGGCTTCTTCAGCAGCCGCTGTCTTCAGTGACTCGGGTAGGCCTTCCAACTGGCTGGCTGAATCAACCACAAGCTGATAAGCGTTGGTTTCAGCCAATAGATTCTGGCCGAACTGTGTTGTCAATGTCGAAAGCTCGGCATTGATCTTTTTCATTTTTTCCTTGTCCGCATCTTTCAAATTTGCACCTGAACGTACGAAGCTCTTATAAGTCTCTTCTAGTAGCTTATTATCCTGAGAATCTAAGCCAAGCGTATTACGGCTGTTCCATACCGTTTTGATTTTATCAAATAACTTGGAGTTCATCGAAATTTCATCCGAATGACTCGATAATACTGGAGCTAGCTCCTTTGCAATAGCTTGAATACTATCATTGGTATTGGCGCTATTGAGATTATTAAATACAGTAGATACGTTGTTTAATAAACCTCCCGCATTTTCGAGGGCTACTATCGTATTTTGGAAAGTCGCTTTATCGGAGTTGTTGACAATAGAGTCAATCTCCAGATTATGTACTTTTATTGCCTCTTCAAAGGCAGGTCTGAAATGTTCGGTTTTGATCTTGTCAAATGGTGGAACATTAAAGGGCGTTTCATAGGCTAATAAAAGAGGATTATCTGTCATCATTTTTTTTTCCTCACAACCAACAAATGCAGTTGCCACTATGATTAAGAATGGCAAAAGTTGTCTTTTCTTCATATCGTCTGATTATTCCTGATTTTTTTTTCAAAGATAATAAAATTAGGCAAATACGGGACTGCTCTTCTGGACATCAGCAAGCACCCTAAAAACCGTCATCCTATTGTAAAACAAAAACTTATTCGCAAATCTTGTTAAAAATATTCTGTCAATTTGGATAAAAATATTTTAATGAACGCTATTAACCGTTTCTTTTGGGGGTGTGCAGGTGTACATCAAGAAACTCTTGAAAAGTATCCCGAGGAGCATAGTAAGTACACAGCCATAGGTGCTACTATCTTCTTTACCGGATTATTTGCCAGTCTTTCTGGTGGATATGCGCTATATTTTGTATTCAGCGGAGGAACCTTAGATTGGCTTCTGGCGATTGCATTTGGCATCATTTGGGGCTTGGCGATCTTCAATATGGATCGATATATCGTATTGAGCATCAATAAATCCAAAAGTGGTTGGATGCAGCTCTTACAGGCCTTGCCCCGTATTTTGTTGGCTATTTTAATTGGTTTGGTCATTTCACGACCATTGGAGTTGAAAATTTTCGACAAAGAGATCCGGGAGAATTTGCGGGTACGTTTCCTTGCCGACCAGCGTGCAAAAATTGATACCCTTAACAGTACATTCAATAAAAAATACAGCAATGAGGTCAATCAGCTAAAAACGATGACCGTAGAACGCGATTCACTGGAATCAAGTATCAAAACCGACCGAACCAAATTGAATTATGAAATCTTCGGCAATAAAACGACAGAGACATCAGGTGTGATGGGTTATGGTCCGTACGCTAAAATGAAGGAAGAAGAGCTTAAAAAGAAAGAAGCTTATCTGGATACCTTACGTAACAAAATAACGGGGCAACAAAATGCCATCCGTCAAAAGCAAAAATTTGAAGGGATACTGGATCACAAGGTTTTATCAAATGCGTCTTTGGACAGCGCAGTCAATGTAGCAGGTTTTGCGGACCGTAATTCGGCACTGGGCAATCTACGCTACGACGCCAACGGCAAGGTCAACGAGTCCAATGCAAATGCGGTTTTCTTTATCGCGCTGCTCTTTGTCTTTCTGGAATGTCTTCCTGTCATTGTCAAGCTTTTGGCCGGACGTGATCCTTATGACAATGCTATTCAAAATCTAAGAACCTTACATGATTACGAATCGGATACGAACCTCAATGTCGAGAAAGAGGCTGTCGATCGCTTAAAGGATACCTATGTGGATGTTTCAATCAATAAACGTATGAAAGAACTGTAGGGAGATATGAGTATTGAGACTTTAGTAGGGTCAAGCCTTCGGCTTACGACCTTAGCTTGAGGATTGAAGAGCTTGCTTGCAAGAAGCCAAGCGCTTTTATGATCAGCTCTTCAATCTTTGTTGTTATTCCTGCGGAACCTGTCGGACAGGAGGACTTCATTATTCGTCTTCGTCCAGAAATTTAGCGTCGATCTGCTTGTTTGCCTTTGCACCTAAGCGTTTCAGCTTCTCTACTTTCCCGATGACATTTCCAGCACCTGTTGACAGTTTTTTGGTCGCATCCTCATGGCTCCTCAAAGCACGTTCCAGCTGATTCTGGACTTGTTCCATATCAGTCAGGAAACTCACGAATTTATCATACAAACTGCCGGCTTCCTTGGCGATTTCAATGACATTACGTGTCTGGCGTTCTTGCTTCCAGATACTGGCTATGGTACGCAATGTCGCCAGCAGCGTGGATGGACTTACGATCACGACTTTGCGGTCCCAGGCATCACTAAATAGATCCGGTTTTTGCAAAACCGACATACTCAAGGCCGATTCAATCGGCATAAACAACAACACAAACTCGGGCGATTCTATTCCGTATAGCTCATGATAGTTTTTAGCGGACAGTTCCTTCACGTGATTTTCAACGGACTGAACATGTTGCTTCGCAAAAATCGCCCGGTCTTCATCGGTTTCGGCATTTACCCAACGCTCGTAAGCGATCAAGGACACTTTAGAATCTACAATGAGATGTTTATCCTCTGGAAGATCAATAATCGCATCGGGTTGCATTCTCCGGCCTTCTGCATCCATCAAGGAAACCTGTAGCCTAAATTCACGATCCTTCATCAGTCCCGAACGTTCCAATACCCTCTCCAAAATTACCTCACCCCAATTGCCTTGTTTTTTCGTATCTCCTTTTAACGCTTTGGTTAAGCTATTGGCTTCATCTTTTATTTTGAGGCTTTGTTCGACCAATTGCAATACAACGCCCTTCAGGGAATTGCGTTCAGCCGCTTCCTGGTTATAATTTTTATCGACTTTCTCTTCAAACAATTTGATTTTTTCCTTTAAAGGATCGAGGATCAGGCCGAGCGAACGGTGGTTCGTTTCGGTGAATTTTTGGGTTTTCTCTTCCAAAATTTTATTGGCAATCACCTGAAATTCGGTATTGAACTGTCTTTTAATTTCAGCTATTTCGTTCTTTTGCTCCTGAAATTTATCGAGCTGCGCTTCGTAAAAAGAACGAGTACTTTCCAGCGAACGCTCGGCAACCAACACACTTTCACGTTCTTTGTCCAATTCATCTCTCAGCATCAGACGTTCTTCCAACAAACTTTGTTCCCGTTGCTGGGAACGCGCCAGTTCTATTTTCAACGTCTCTATTTCTTTACGCTGACCAATATCTACAGCAGGAGCCCCACTTCTTTTCAATACCAAGATGATCAAAACGACCAACAGCAAAACAATTCCTGCAAAGAAAAATATTTCCATGATTTATATTTTAGGAGAATAACAGCTTCTGCTTCTTATTGACCGCTTAGCTGCTATGAATTTTTAATCTTTTAATGACGATAGATCGCCCTGTGTTGCTACCTATTGTAGTTTCTGATGCGTCTTCCACCACAGATCGGGCATCTCGCCAGAAATAGCCAGCTGGTAATCTTCGTAACGGCAGGGCACGAGATAATAACGTTCGTTGACTGATTTTGACCCAAAGTAAGGTACTTGGATCCACCACCGGTCGGATTTTTTGCTTTTCACAAAAACCAATTCATGTTCCTCATTCTCCAGTGTAGTACGATAAATGATATAGGCCGATTTAGGATATAACGGGGTATCTTGCTTTCGGTTGTAATAGCCATCAATAAAGCACCAGATCATCTGTGAAACCAGCATCGCAGTCTGTTCCATGGGGTCAAACGTGGGATTCAATTCATAGAAACCAATAGAGGTGCATTTGTCCGACATACCGGCATAGCGTGCCAGCTGACACGCTTCGTCGCCATACAGACCATTTGGAATCGCATTGGCATTTCCAGGGGCTTCTGAGGCGCGGATGGCGCCAATGTCAAAACTAATCAAGTCGGCAGCACGGATAAGGGGTTCGGACTGATCCATTTTACCTGCAATCATACCCACGCGCGTAGCGTTGAAAAACAGCTTGTCGTACATATTGATCGATTCCTTGCTGACAAGGTAGGTCTGATAAGCAATGGAATTCAGGTTAAACAAATAATCAGGTTGATGTAGGATGATGTGATTAACATAAGACCGCGAGTTGAGGCTGACATTTTCAGCTTCCTCCTGGTTGAGATCAAAACGCGGATCCACAATAGCAAGCTCAATCTTTCGTTCTAAATTCTGATAGCCTAGATATTGTGCATAAGTCAAATCCTGTCCGCCACCAATGATAATTGGAAGGATGCTGGCTTTCACCAATTCCTCTACCACAGATTTCAATGCGACATAGGTATCTTGTATGGTATTGCCCGCTTTTATATTGCCCAAATCAACTATATTCATCTTATAATCACCTTGATACAGCGTATAAAGATGTTTGCGTACCGCATCAGGAGCTTTGTCGGTCCCATTGTTATTGATGGATGCCCGATCTTCCTGTACACCGACAATCGCCAACTGGGGTTTTTCACTTTCCTCCCAAGTAGGAAAATCAGTCTCATAAGCCTGGATCACATTCCCTAACTGGGAGTTCAGGAAACCATGCTCAGGGGAGATACCTGTAGTTGAGATCGGACTGAAAAATACGGACAATGACGACATAAGCTATAGTTTGTTTAAGACACCTCATTTTTTGGGATGCAACTCACACAAATATCCATTTATTAACTAACTTTTGAAAACATTATTTTTAACAGTATCTTTATCAAGTGATATTAATAACTGGAGGAACAGGTTTTTTAGGGTCTACGCTAATCAAACAATTGATAGACCGCGGAATTGACGTCATTGCCATCAAAAGAGCTCAATCGACTATTCCGGCAGCCCTACTGTCCTCATCATTGATTCAATGGATTGATGCAGATATCAATAATTATTTTGAGCTCGAAGATGCGCTGGAAGGAGTGACAAAAGTATATCATTGCGCGGCGCTGGTCTCCTATCAGAAGAAAGACACTAAATCACTTTTTAAGGTCAATGTAGAAGGGACGGCACATATCGTCAATCTATGTTTAGAAAAGGGCATTCGCTTGCTTCATGTCAGCTCAATCGCGGCTTTGGGGACAAATAAGGACAACCTGCCAGTCTCGGAGAAAGACCATTGGGAGCACAGTCCGACGACTTCCAATTATTCGCTTTCTAAATATCAGGCAGAAATGGAAGTCTGGCGCGGTATTACAGAGGGGCTGGACGCTGTTATTGTGAATCCATCTGTCATATTGGGGGCAGCGGCCAAAGACAAGGGATCAGGAGCATTGTTCTCAATGATCAATAAAGGATTGAAGTTTTATCCCAAGGGGAGTGTTGGGATAGTTGACGTAGAGGATGTTGCAACAATCATGATCCAATTAATGGAAAAAAGTGATATTACCGCCGAACGTTATATCATCAATCACATCAACATCCTCAACAGAGATTTACTCAGTATAGCCAGTGTCCTGATGAACAAGCCTGAGCCTACGATTGAAGTTTCCGAAACACTTCTTCAGATCGCATCCACTGTCTCGGGTATGTTATCTGTTTTCAAGAAATCGGGCTCTTCGCTGACCAAAGAAACAGCCGCGGCATCAAGTGCTAAATTACAATACTCCAATGCAAAGGTCCAATCACTCTTGAACCACAGCTATCGTCCATTGGAACAAACATTAAAAGAAATTGCAAATTTGTACAACAAACAGTAAAACGATATAAATAATAAACAACCGAACCCTGAACCCGTCATGAGCGTATCAAACTATCCGATAAAAAAATAAAGCCTGCATGTTTATGATTGATTCATTTGCTAAACAGTATTCCAGTGAAACAATCACAAACCTCCAATGCTTATTAAGGAATGATTAGTTGCCCATGATAGCTTCATCGTCATTAAAAAAAAGTTATTACGATGAAACCATCATGAGTTTAACCAAATCACGATTAATGATACGTACCGTTCATGATCGCTTCATCACCATTAAAAAACAAGTTATACGATGAAAAATTATTACATCATTGATTTTGATAGTACATTTACACAAGTAGAAGCGCTCGATGAGCTCGCCCGGATCTCACTTGAAAATCATCCTGACCGCGAAGCCATCTATCAAGAAATCGAACGATATACCAACCTTGCGATGGAAGGCAAACTTTCTTTCCGCGAAGCACTTGCCGGTCGGGTAAAATTATTGAATGCCAACAGAAGTCACTTGGACAAACTGGTATCTCACCTCAAGAAAAAGGTATCAACATCCTTCTCCCGTAACCGCGAATTTTTCAAAAAACATTCAGATACGGCTTGGATCGTCTCTGGAGGTTTTAAGGAATTTATCACCCCCGTTGTGACGCCCTATCATATCAAAACCGAGAATATCTATGCAAATACGTTCAGATTCGATGCGGAGGGTAATATTATCGGGTTTGATGAAGAAAATCCTTTGTCCAATGAAGGTGGAAAAGTACAACTTCTTAAACAACTCAATATCGAGGGACGGCTTTTTGGCATCGGCGATGGTTATTCGGATTTCCAGCTAAAAGAATCTGGATTGATTGAAAAATTCTTTGCCTTTACAGAGAATATCCAGCGCAAAAGTGTCACTGAAAAAGCAGACTTCATTACACCGAGCTTTGATGAATTCTTGTACGTGAATGATTTACCACGTGCGATCTCTTACCCCAAAAATCGGATTCTTTGCCTCATTGTCGGCGATGTACCAGAGATTGCAGCGCATATTTTAAAGAGAGATGGATTCTCGGTTCGCACAAAAGAGACTTTCGAAGAAAAATATGTGAAGGATGTTGGGATGCTTTTGCTGGGTAACAATATCGACATTACCGATGAACAACTACAACAGGCAGATAAACTAAAAACGATCGGATATCTGGGCGATATCAAGGGGCATATCAATAAGGATATCTGTAATGCCAAAGGAATTGTCGTCTTTGATGATAAAAAAAGCAAGAAGAAAAATTCGGAATTTATCCCACGTCGAATGGCCGAATTTATCAACAACGGTGATACATATTTAAGCCGTAATTTCCCGAATTTGGTCTTACCAAAAGTAAAACAGGTGACAAGATTGCTGCATATCCATAAAAACGTTCCGGGTATTATGGCCCAAATCAATAAGGTATATGCACAGAATGATATCAATATCGTTGCACAGTTCTTGATGACTAAAAGTGATATCGGTTACGCTGTCACCGATATACAAGGTGAATATGATAAAGATCTATTGAAGCAATTGAAACAGATTGAAAATACGATAAAGTTTAGAATATTGTATTAGATCATTGGATCGGGTATCTACGCCATGATGGTGACTCCAATTAAATAAGATAATGGATTAAAGAGCAAAGATGACGGACTATTAGCTGAACAATCAGGAGTCTTTCATCTTTGTTCTTTAATCTCTAATAACAAAATAATTTTTACGTAAACATTATGTCTCTACATCAAGATGCCGAGTTAAAGAAAGCTATCCTTGAACTGCCACAAAAGGAAAAAGACAAATTGCTTGTCCGCCTAGTCAGTAAGGACAAAATGCTGATGAAACAATTGCATTTTCAATTGCTGGAAAATGAATATGATCTGGAAGAACGTATTGAGAAATTGCGTAAGCAGCTCGCCCAATTATTTGACATCGGAACAAGTCAGATTGCCGATACACCACATCACAGCAATTTTATTTCACTTAGTAAGCTGGTCAAACAGGCAAGCGGTTTGGTTAATGAGCATGAGAAAGTTACGAAAGACAAAACGAGTGAAGCTGAATTTCGTTTTTATATTCTAAAACGGGTCATAAGTGATTATGGGCGACTATTTGATTCATCCTACCAATCGGCAGCCCATAAATTACATAAATATATCACAGGCCGTATTAAACATGCCGTCGGGAAATATGATAAGCTCCATGAGGACTTTCAATTCGATTATCGGGAAGATTTCCAAAACACACTCAACGCTTTTGGTAATACAACATTAAAAAGCTATATTAGTGAGCAGAGAATTGATCTCGACCTGAATTAATTATGAGAAACAGCAAAAATCGTGTTAAAATTGGATCCTATCGTGTCACAGCTTACGAGCAACATAAATTAATCTATTTAGCGATCCTCTTAGCGTTATTGGCCTTCGTCTATACACTTCATCTGGCAAAATAGCTTACTTAACAGGTTCAATGAATAGTTTTTCGAGACAAATCACCTTATTTTATCTTTTGTCAAACCCTACCCCTGCTTAAATCCGGGCGACACCTCCCTCTTTGTCCTAATAGCCATAATGTTCCATTCGATAAGTTTTTACCAAAAAACTTAGCACAACATACCACATACTTAAGAGGATTTAATTAAATTCGCAATTATTCGAAATTTTTGCTCGTGGGAATTCAAGAAATACTAGAAAAATACAGTCAAAGCGAATCCGTCCAATCGCTTACAAAGGCTATGCAATCCAAAAACCAAAAGATTCAGCTCAAAGGTCTCATCGGTTCTGCGGACGCATTTATTGCCGTTTCATCCTATAAATTGCAGGAGCGTCCGATAGTCTTTATTTTACCGACGCACGAAGATGCTTCTTACTTTTTAAGCGATCTGGAGAGCTTACTGGACAAGCAGGTACTTTTTTTTCCCTCTTCCTATCGAAAAGCCTTTGATTTCACACAGACGGATTCTGCAAATGTATTACAGCGTGCCGAAACATTAAGTTCGCTCAACCATACCTCGGAGCTGCCCAAGATGGTGGTCACCTACCCCGAGGCGATTGCCGAAAAGGTGATCAATCGTACGGATCTAGAGAAAAATACCCTAGAGATTACAGAAAATACGGCTTTAAGTATTGATTTCATCAATGAATTTTTGATCGAGTATGATTTTGACCGGGTAGATTTCGTCTATGAGCCCGGACAATTTGCTATACGAGGCGGTATTGTAGATATCTTTTCTTTCTCCAACGACCTTCCCTACCGTATCGAATTCTTTGGTGATGATATCGAAAGCATACGAACATTTGACATTGAATCTCAGCTTTCGGTCAATAAAATCCATAAGGTCACCATCGTGCCAAATGTGCAGGCCAAGTTCCTGACCTCACAACATATCTCCCTGCTGGAATATATCGATCAGGATGCTTCGATCTGGATCAAAGATGCCCAATTCACACTTGATATTGTCAAGGATGGACTAAAAAAAGCAAAACAGCTGTGGCTGAGCCTGAGTGACAAACAGAAGAAAGAAAATCCCGAATGGCATAATCCCGAGTACGAATTTACCGACGAGAAAAACCTCAACGCCTTATTTTTTGAATTCCCGATCATTGAATTCGGGAAGCAGTTTTTCTATAAAGGGGAAGTTGTACTCAAGTTTGACATTCATCCACAGCCTTCTTTTAATAAGGATTTTAATCTGCTGATTCACAATTTTAAAGAAAATGAGCGCCAAAGGATCCAGAATCTGATCTTTTCAGATTCGACAAAACAGGTCGAACGGATCTATACGATATTGGAAGATCTCGACAAGGCGGCTACTTTTATCCCTATTCACAAAGCGCTGCGTGAAGGTTTTAGGGACGACACGTTAAAACTGGCTTGTTATACCGACCACCAGATATTTGACCGCTATTACAAATACAAACGAAAAAAAGCTTATGAACGCTCACAGGCGATCACGCTGAAAGATCTACGGGATCTCAAACCGGGAGACTTTATTACGCATATTGACCATGGCGTGGGGCGATACGGCGGACTGGAAAAGGTCGATGTCAATGGAAAATCACAGGAGATGATCCGACTGATCTATGCGGACAATGACCTCCTTTATGTCAATATCAACTCATTAAATCGTATTTCAAAATATTCCGGCAAGGAAGGCACGGTTCCAAAGATGAACAAGCTCGGTACAGATGCCTGGGACAAATTAAAGAAAACGACCAAAAAGAAAGTCAAAGATATTGCCCGCGACCTGATTATGCTCTATGCGAAACGGAAGGCGCAACATGGCAACGCCTTCTCGCCGGACAGCTATCTGCAGAATGAGCTGGAAGCATCATTTATTTATGAGGATACGCCAGATCAGGAAAAGGCTACTGCAGATGTAAAAAAAGACATGGAGTCACCGCACCCAATGGATCGGTTGATCTGTGGGGACGTCGGCTTTGGAAAAACAGAGGTTGCTATCCGCGCGGCATTTAAGGCTGTAGCAGATAGCAAACAAGTTGCTGTTTTGGTTCCGACAACGATCCTGGCCCTGCAACATCATCGCACGTTTACAGAGCGCCTGAAAGGGCTTCCCTGCAACATTGATTACATCAATCGTTTCAAAACGACAAAACAGATAAAAGATACCTTGGCCCGGCTTGCGGAAGGAAAAATAGACATTATTATCGGTACCCATCGCCTGGTGAGCAAGGATGTAAAATTCAAAGACCTTGGTCTGATGATCATTGATGAAGAGCAGAAATTTGGTGTCGCCGCTAAAGAGAAACTAAAAGCAATGCGCGCCAATGTCGATTCGCTGACCCTAACAGCGACTCCGATCCCAAGGACCTTACATTTCTCTTTGATGGGAGCGCGAGATCTAAGCATTATATCAACACCACCCCCCAATCGGCAACCTGTACAGACCGAGCTGCATGTCTTTAATGAGGCATTGATCGGAGAAGCGGTCAGCTATGAACTCGATCGTGGCGGGCAGGTTTTCTTTATCCATAACCGTGTCGCAGATCTTCCCCAGCTAGGCAATTTAATTCGCAAGCTCGTTCCCGGAGCACGCGTTGGTGTTGCTCATGGGCAGCTCGAGGGGGATGAATTGGAAGATGTAATGCTCAAATTTATTAATCATGACTTTGATGTGCTGATTGCAACGACAATTATCGAAGCTGGTCTGGATATTCCGAATGCCAATACGATTATCATCAATCACGCCCATATGTTCGGCCTCAGTGACCTGCATCAGATGCGGGGTCGTGTGGGTCGTTCGAATAAAAAAGCATTCTGTTACCTATTGAGTCCACCGTTATCGACATTGACCCCTGAGGCCTATAAACGCCTCTCGGCCATCGAGGAATTTTCGGAATTAGGTTCGGGCTTTAATGTTGCTATGCGCGATCTGGATATCCGGGGTTCAGGAAATTTATTGGGTGGTGAGCAATCGGGCTTTATCGCTGAAATCGGGTTTGAGATGTACCATAAAATCCTGGATGAGGCTATTCAAGAATTAAAAGATGATGAGTTTTCAGAGGTATTTGCCGATGAGCAAGAACGCAAATACGTTAATTTTACACAAATAGACACAGATCTGGAGGTATTGATCCCCGATGAGTATGTGACCAATATTACCGAACGTTATAATCTCTATACAGAACTTTCCAAACTTGAAAACGAACAGCAGCTCGCGGCTTTTGAAAAAGAACTCGAAGACCGCTTTGGCCCTATCCCGCACGAAGTATTCGAACTGTTCAATACTTTACGCCTGCAATGGTTTGGAAAAACAATTGGGTTTGAAAAGATATCCTACAAGAAAAATACTTTAAAAGGGTATTTTGTCAATAACCCCAAATCGAGCTATTTCGAATCGGATCAATTTGGCCGGGTGCTATCTTTTGTACAGTCCCACCCGGAGATCAGCAACCTCAAAGAAGTTAAAGGGCAACTTCGTCTTGCATTGAGCAATGTAAACACAATAAGTTATGCGTTAAACCTGCTCAAACAGATGTTATCCTAGTATTCTCAACACGCGCTATAAATAAAATCTACTTATTGCGTAGATTTTATTTATATTTGATTAAGCAACAAAACCTTCCTAAAGCGATCCATGCAGGCTGCATTGAAGGGCTATGGAAGGTTATGATTGGCTATCAGGAACAAGCACATTGAATATTAGCGTGCAACAAGTTGATTTGTACCGAAAAAAAGAACACTTATCCATAAAATTAGCATGGCATCCAATACCGAAACGATTCTCGTCCATGAAGGACAACACTTCAATTCAACTGCTGCAGTAACGGCCCCTATCTTTCAGACTTCAACCTATATTGCGGACAGTGATCCTGCGGAATACATCAAAGCAGCGACAGAAGCCAAACACCCTTACTTCTATCACCGGCATGGCAATCCAACGAATAGCCAGGTTGCGGCAGTGGTTGCCAAACTGGAAAAAACGGAAGATGCGCTTGTCTTTGCCACAGGCATGGCCGCGATCAGTAACGCCATATTGGCCATTGTGAAGTCTGGGGATCATATCGTTGCACAACTTGCCCATTATTCTGGTACAGCGATTTTTTTTAAGGAATTCTTGACCGACTATGGTATTACAGTCACTGCCGTGGACCAAACGGATACCGCAGCCTTTGCACAGGCTATTCAGGCAAATACCAAACTTATCTATATTGAAACACCTTCCAATCCGAATTTAAATATCACCGATCTCAAAGCTATCGGCGAACTTGCCAAGCGGCAGGGTATTTTGAGTATGGTTGACAATACCTTTGCTTCACCTATCAATCAGACACCGGTGGATTTTGGGATTGATGTCATTGTGCATAGTGCCACAAAATATCTGGGCGGTCATAGTGACCTAACTGCCGGAATTGTCTGTGGAAGTCAGGAATATATCGCAAAAGTCTGGAAACGATCCGTGACCCTGGGCGCATCGCTGGCTCCATTGGATTCCTGGCTGTTGCTCCGCGGGCTGAAAACATTGAGCTTGCGTGTCAAACAGATCAATGCCAATGCCCTGCAGCTGGCTGAGTTTTTGGATCAGCATCCGAAGATCAAGAGCGTAAGTTATCCGGGGCTTCCCAGCCATCCCCAGCATGAACTGGCGACCCGCCAGATGAAAGGCTTCTCCGGAATGATCTGCCTTGAGGTTGATGGACAGGACGAAGAAAAGGCCTTCAACAATGCGCAGGCTTTGATCAACAACCTCAGCATATTTATCAATGCCGCCAGTCTGGGCGGTGTCGAGTCGCTTATCGTACATCCGGCAAGCATGTGGGGTGGACACCATACCAAAGCGCAAAAAGAAATCTCGGGAATCACAATGGGTATGTTGCGGATCTCCGTCGGTATTGAGCATGCTGCAGACTTGATTGACGATTTAGATCAAGCCTTAAGGAAACTTGGTTAAAAATTTAGAGACCTACTTTCTGGTAGAGGATAAAACAAAAGAGAGTGAATAGTTATCATACTACCCACTCTCTTTTGTTTTAGGCGATTCTTATCTAAAGTACACGCGTACCATTTGCAATCTTGACCTGAATAACCGAAAGTTCCTTATCAAATTTTTGTTGATATTCTCTCTCCAATGCCGGCAAAATAGAGTCCAAAGCTCCTTCTTTAACAATGTTGATGGTACAACCACCAAATCCACCACCCATCATCCGTGCGCCGATCACTTCGGGGAATTGCTTGACATAATCAACCAGATAATCCAGCTCGGGGCAACTGACCTCATAAACTTTGCTCAATCCTTCATGGCTCTGGAAGATATATTGTCCTAGCTGAGCAATATCGCCCGAGCGTAATGCAGCGCAAGAGTTCTCTACCCGTTCGTTCTCGCGGACAACAAAACTTGCCTTGGCGTAGATATCTGCATCTTTCTCTTTTACCAGTTCGTCCAGCATATCCACCGTAACATCACGCAGGTTTTTAACGTCCGGATATTTCTCCCGCACCCATGCCGATGCCTGCTCACATTGCTCACGGCGTTTATTGTACGCTGTGGAAGCCAAGGAGTGTTTCACATTCGTATTCAACAGAACAACTTCATAACCTTTGAGGTCAAGTGGTACATATTCAAATCCCAAGGAGCGACAATCGAGCTTAATGACATTTTTTTCTTTACCAAAGGCAGAAGCAAACTGATCCATGATACCACACATCACGCCGGCATAGGTATGCTCAGCCTTTTGTGCGATCTGCGGAATATCAATCTGCTTGACATCCAAACCGAACAGCTCACTAAGCGCTAAAGTAACGGCACATTCTACTGCTGCCGAAGAGGACAATCCTGCACCTAGCGGGACATCACCATCAATATAAAGATTAAATCCGCCCAGTGCTGCTCCTCTTTTCTGGTATTGATCCACCACACCAAGGATATAATTTGGCCAATGCTTTTCTGAAATAGCGATATCTGTTAATTTGACCTCATGGCTTTCCTGATAATCTTCGGCATAAAGCACAATATTGTCATCAGCGCGCTTGCTGACAGCGACATAGATCGCCTTATCAATAGCCGCAGGTAAGACAAACCCGTCGTTATAATCGGTGTGCTCGCCGATAATATTAATCCGACCCGGAGATGTTACAACAATAGGATCTTCTTGATATAAGCTTTTAAATTTATTTACTATAGTTTCTTTTGCGATCATTCTTATATAGATTTATAATGTATAGTAGCACAACTCCGCAATTGTTCTGCTGCAATTTCTGGTGTAATATCGCGTTGTGGATTTGCCAACATTTCATAGCCGACCATAAATTTCTTCACGGTTGCTGAGCGCAATAATGGAGGGTAGAAGTGCATATGCCAATGCCATTCAGGATGATCTCCATCGTTTACTGGAGCTTGATGCATTCCTGCAGAATAGGGAAAAGAAGTTTTGAACAGATTGTCGTAACGTGTGGTCAATAATTTGAGCATTGCTGCGAAATCCTCCTTTTCCTTTTCGTCGAACGCGGCAATGTTCTGAACAGATCGTTTGCTGACGATCATAGTTTCATAAGGCCAAGCCGCCCAAAAAGGAACCAAAGAAACAAAAGAATCGTTCTCATCAATAATACGTTCTTTTTTTCTTAATTCAGCGTTGATATAATCGGATAGCAGGGTACGCTGGTATTTGTCAAAATATTTCTTTTGCTGGACACATTCTTTTTGAATCTCTACCGGCAAATGATTTTGAGACCAGATCTGCCCATGTGGATGCGGGTTACTGCAGCCCATAATAGCGCCTTTATTTTCAAAAATCTGAATATAACGGATCCATTCCACCTTAGAAAGTTCTTCAAATTCCTTCTGCCAAAGGTCAACAACAGCTTTTATAGCAGATTGTTCCATTTCAGGCAACGTAAGATCGTGACGTGGAGTGAACGCGATAACTTTACAGATTCCTTTTTCAGTCTCCGCAATAAACAATTCGTCCTCATTAAATTCCTGCTGACTGGTATCTTTCAATAAGGCCGAGAAGTCGTTGACAAAAACGAAGCTTTCTTTATAATCTGGATTGATATCACCATCTGCCCTTTTATTGGTTGGGCACAAATAGCATTGGGGATCATAGGCAGGCCGATTATCACCTGGTAGATCTTCCACTTGACCCTGCCAAGGTCGCTTACTCCGATGTGGAGACACAAGTACTTTTTCCCCGGTAAGAATATTAACGCGTGTGTGAGGAGAGTCCCCAAAGTTTAAAGTTGATTGCATGTCATGTATAACTGGTGTACAGAATACACAATATTAGCTTTTTTAAGTCAAAAGTAAAAATTAAAATATGCAACACTAAGCCTTAGATTTCGGATCCTGTCCTTTGATCAGTTCAAAGATTGTAATTTCAGGCAGGATACCAACCCGGCCAGGATAACCCAAAAATCCATATCCAACATTGACATATAAGCGCTTGTTTTCCTGCGCACGATATAATCCCGCCCACTCCTTATAGATATACTGTACAGGACTCCATTGCAGCATTTCAGAACGAACACCAAACTGCATGCCATGTGTATGTCCTGCAAACATCACATCCACATCAGTATCCAATACTTGTGCACGCCAGTGGGAAGGATCATGGGACAAGAGCAATTTAACAGCCTGTTCCTCGGTTCCGGCTAAAGCCTTTTTGATATCCCCATGTTTTGGGAAACGACCAGTTCCCCAGTTCTGAACCCCAACAATGCACAGTTCTTCGCCATCCACCTTGATCTTACGATTCTCATCCATCAACAGGTCCCAGCCCATGACTTTATGCACATCGATCACATCCTTTAAATTTTTTCGCTTTGCCGGAGAATCTTCTTTTCCGTAATAATAATCTCCATAATCATGGTTACCCAAGGTAGAAAATACCCCCAGATCAGACTTCACTCTTGCAAAAATATCCTGGTAATCCCGCATTTCAGATGCCTGCGCATTCACGATATCACCTGTAAAGAATGTAACATCTGCCTTTTCTTTTAACAGCATATCTATCCCGCCGGTCACAGCAGTCTTGTTATAGAAAGATCCCGAGTGTACATCCGATATCTGTGCGATGGTCATGCCGTGAAATGCTTTGGGTAGATTAGGTAAATATAACGGCACCCGCCTGACACGATAATCGTATGACCCGGAAATAATTCCCCAGCTCAGCGGAATAAGCGGTGAAGCACCTATTAATATACCAGCCTTGGTCAAAAAATCAGATCGGCTGATTCCCTTCACCGGATTTTCAGGCAATGGATCGCCAGCATCTTCAACAAGATCCTCAACAGACTCTTTCTTGCTGAATAAACGTTTGATCCAGACTCCACCCCGGCGGATATCATCGATCAGGAGGATCAGGAAGAAGAATATCTTTGAAGCTGCAGTCAGAAAGAATCCAACCAAAATAACAGATCTTACAATCAGCGGAATATTATATTTGGCAGATATAAAAACACCCAATAGCAGGAGGACGGTATACGACCACCACAACACGGTGAATATTTTTGTCTTGGGAAATTTAATCTTCGTAGCGCGAAGGGCGAAAAAGATATAAAAATCTAAAATGAGTAAAACACATGCATTTACTAACAACATCATCAATTCGTTTTAATTTTTGGCATTGAGTGCCAATTGCTTCAGAGATTTGATCCATTTGGGATCGTCATTGAGACTTTCAACCAGACAGACTTCCTCTCCCCCTAAATTCTTGAATTCATTAGCATATTCCACGCCAATTTCATCAATCGTCTCTATACAGTCGGCCACAAATGCCGGACTGAAGACCAATAATTTTTTATAACCTTTATTTGCGAGGTCATGCAACAAATCAGAAGTATAGGGTTGAATCCATGGTTCTTTGCCCAACCGGGACTGGAAACACAGCGAATATTGCTCTTTCTGCAAGCCCAATTTTTCAACGATGGTCCGGGTAGTTGCATAACACTGAGAAACATAACAATATGTATTGACATTTGTTTTACAGGAATCACAGCCAGACTCAGGGCATTTTAGTTTGCCCGAGGGGTCCACCTTACCCAATTGCCTAACAGGAAGACCATGGTAGCTAAAAACAAAATGGTCAAAATGTGCAAGATCGTGTTTTCGGGCATGATCTGCAATGGTCTCAGCCATCAAATCATCCGTACAAAAATTGCTTACAAAACTCACCTCAGGAAGATAATTCCACTTGCGAATGAGTTCCATAACACGATCGATGACTGAACCGGAGGTAGCCGAAGCATACTGAGGGAATAATGGAATGACACGGATAGACTCGAGTAGCATACCTTCCATCTTGTTCAGCGCAGATTCTATGGATGGATTTTGGTAACGCATGGCCAATTCCACATGATACTCTTCGCCTAAAGATTCCTGCAATAAGTCGCGCTGCAGTATACTATAATACATCAATGGCGATCCAGTTTCCTTATCCCAGATTGTTTCGTAAATCTTTGCTGATTTTGGTGCACGGGTACGAGCAATGATTCCTTTCACCAATAAAGTCCGTTGGAAATAAGGGATATCTATGACACGGGGATCCATTAAGAATTCGGTCAAATATTTTTTTACGTCTGGAGTAGTTGGACTATCGGGTGTACCTAACTGTACTAAAAGAATACCTTTTTTGGCTTTATTGCTCATAGCCTACAAAAATAAACAAAAAAGCACTTACTGCGGATTTACTCGCGATAATATGAAATATCTATGACGGGTAGATTAGGCTAGAGTGCTTCCAGAGCGGCTTTTACATCTTTCATCAGCCACATTGGTGTCGAAGTTGCTCCGCATATACCAATACGGTCGCCCTCGGCAAAAACCGACGCGTCCAGTTCGGCAGCATCAGAAATAAAGTAACTTTCAGGGTTAGCTTTTTGACAAACTTCAAACAAAACTTTTCCATTGGAAGATTTTTTCCCGGACACAAAAACAATTTTGTCATATTGCCTTGCAAATGTGCCAAGATCTTCATACCTGTTAGAAACTTGTCTACAGATGGTATCATTTGCCTTGACTTCGTACCCTCTTCTGATCAGCTCCTCTTTGATGGCGTAGAATTTATCCACACTTTTTGTCGTCTGGCTATAGAGGGTAAATGAACTTGGTAAATCGGCATCATCCAGTTCAGCAATATCCTGAAAAACGAGCGCTTCATTATTGGTCTGTCCTTGTAAACCGATAACCTCCGCATGCCCGTGCTTTCCGAAGATCAAAATCTTCTCATCCTGGTCAAAAGAGGTCTTGATCCGGTTCTGCAACTTGAGCACGACCGGACAAGAAGCATCAATTAAAGTGATGTTGTTTTCCAAAGCGGTACGATAGGTCTCCGGAGCTTCGCCATGTGCACGGATCAGCACCTTTTCATTTTGTAAGGTCGGAAGCACAGCATGATCAATAATACGCAATCCTTTGGCTTTCAAACGGGCCACTTCCTCATCATTATGTACGATATCACCTAAACAATAGAGGTAACCATCCTCTTCCAAAATCTCTTCCGCCATATCGATAGCGTATACCACGCCAAAGCAAAAGCCTGAATCTTTATCGATGTCTACTGTTAGATTTAATGCCATAACATTACAAAGTTACATATTCATATCGAATTTATTTATTTAATAGATTTGTTCACTAGTGTCCCATAAAAAT